>JAZUSP010000001.1:0-5785 GCA_045606805.1 Elusimicrobiaceae bacterium
TTCCGCTTCCGTTGTCTTGCGCGTTTCTATTACCTTGGTAAATTTCGGCAACACCACCGCAGACAATACGCCGATAATTACCACCACTACCAGTAATTCCGTCAGCGTGAATGCTTTTCTTTTTTTGGACATAGTCCCTCCGTTAAACTAAGGAGGCAGGGACAGAAAGAACCCTGCCTTTTCCTTTCTGTTTGTGTGTATGAGGAGGAACAGAAAGATCCTTTTAAATCCGCCTAAAACGTTTTATACGGCGTTTTATAACTTTGGATACGTCCCCCCGCACCCCACATTGGAAACTGTATCAAAAAAAAAAAACAAGTCAAGTAAAATTTATTTTAAAACGACTTCTCAAAAACAAAACCACTATTTGCTATACTTTTATATATGAAGAAATGCCTGTTTTTAATCACTATATTGCTCAGTTTGTGCGCATGCAAACACTACACCACCGTTTCGGTTACGTTGCCCGACGGTTTTGTGGTGCAAGCGCTGGTGGCCGATACGCCTGCCAAACAGGAAAAGGGGCTCATGTTTGTGACGGATCTGCCTGAAAACAAAGGCATGCTTTTTGTGTTTGAACAAAACGACGAACAGATTTTTTGGATGAAAAATACCCTCATTGATTTGGATATGGTATTTTTAGATTCTAACAAAACCGTCACCAGCGTGGCCAACGAAGTGCCGCACTCCTACACCTATACGCCCGACGACGAAATTGCCTACGCCGTAGGACAAGGGCAATATGTGTTGGAGCTGCCCGCCAAGACGGCCGCCAAACATAAGGTGGTGCCGGGAGCACAGCTCACTTTTACCTATGAAAAATAAAGGACTTTTGGTGACGTTATTATGCATGGGTGCGCTGACGGTAAGTGCCCAGGAAAATGCTGCTTGGAATGAGCTGAATGCGAACGCCAAAAATCATTTAATAAACTTAGTAAACATTGATACTTCGGCCGCTAACCCCGACGAAATTTCCGCCGCACGCTATATTTATAAACAATTCAATAAGCGTCATATTGATTGGGATATTTTTATCCCGCGCAAAGGCCGCGCCAATGTAATGGCGCGCATTAAAGGCACGGACCCGACTCAAAAACCGCTGTTGCTCATTTCGCATTTAGATACCGCCAACGTGCAAGATGGTTGGGCGTTCTCCCCTTTTAAAGCCACCCTAAAAGACGGCAACATTTACGGCTTGGGCACGACGGACGCCAAAAATTATACGGCCGCGTATTTGGCACTGTTTACGTGGCTGGCCGAGCAAAAACAAAAGCCCGTGCGCGACATCATTTTTTTGGCCACGTCCGGTGAAGAAACCGGCAGCGAGCCCGGCCTGGTGTGGCTGGGCAGTACACACTGGGAACAAATCAAACCCGGCTTTGCCTTGAGCGAGGGTGGCGGTATTATTCAGGATAACGACGGCCCCGATATTGTATTTGCCGAGGCCGCCAGCAAACTCTATATGGATATTAAAATTACCGCACTGGGTAAAGAGGGGCACACATCTATCCCGCAAGAAAATAACGCCGTGTATACCCTTTCGCAGGCGCTGGCTAAAATTGAAAATTTAAACCTGCCCGCACGCGTAACGGCACCCGCCAAAATTTTACTGACGGCCATTTTGCCGTTGCAAGATGAGGACGGCAAAACCACCCTTAAAATGCTCCTGACGGACGAAAACCCGCAAAACCGCCAAACAGCGGCCGAGCTTATGGCGCGCGACCCGTTCTTTAAAACCCAACTCAAAGACACCATTACGCCCACGCAGATTTCTTCCCCGGCGGACAACGGTGCCACCAGCGCCACCGCGAGCGCGGTGCTTAACGTGCGCTTACTGCCCGACACCGACCCCGACGAATTTTTAGCCCGCTTGCAAGCTTTGTTTAAGGGCGACGACAACATTTTGTTAGAAGTATTAGAACGCCCGCAAACCCCCGGGCCGAAACCTATGGACGGAACGGACCCGCTGTTTGCTTCCATTAAAAACACCGCGGGCAAATTATTGCCGGGTGCCATTACCGTGCCAGGGCTGAGCCCCGCATCGGGCGATAACGAAATTTTGCGCAAACTGGGCGTAATTACCTATGGCTTAGGGCCTCAAATGGACCCCCTGGCCGGTAACACGCCGCATAGTGCCAACGAACATATCCGCGAGCAAGATTTTTACAACCAACTTCAATTTGTGGCAGGGGTGGTATTTGATTTTGCCTACGGGCAAGATTTACTGCCGCTAACTAACCCACAAGCACAAGCGAACCAAGCCAATTAAATTATATAAGTATTATTGCTGAATTTATTTCAGCATCTTCTACGCTTGTTTTTTTGTAACGACCTGCGTGGAAGATCCCGAAACAAGTTCGGGAATAATGCTTGTTTTATGTTATAATGTAGGTACAATTTTTAATGTTTTTGGAAACGCATGAAGAATGCGTAGCGCTATTAGAAACAATGGCACTCTCGAAGTCCAAGAATAGTCGTTATGAGGCAAAAACGGAAGAAGGTCGCTCCCGATTCTGTTTTTGCCGAGCGTTTGTCATTTTGAAAATGACAGGCCACGGCTGTTATGTTTGGGTTACTTCGAGAGGCTCAATTGTAGTAGCCGTTTTTTGCATACGTTCTCCAAGGACAAAAAATTGAAAACAAACTAGGAGAACTGTATGAAAAATGAAAATCAACAATCCAATACCATAAACAACATCCGCCCCTCGTCACCCCGCAGTGTAGCTGTGCGGGGTATAGGGGCGGCCCCCACACTATATCCCGCTATATCCCGCACAAAAACCTTGCGGGATGACGTAAGCGGGAGGACGGAGTGTGTGGCCCGCGGGTTTACGCTGATTGAACTATTGGTTGTTGTCCTAATTATCGGCATTTTAGCGGCAGTAGCCGTGCCGCAGTACCAAAGAGCCGTGGAGAAATCCCGCGCGATGCAAGCACTCACATTACTCAAAACCATTGCACAAGCAACCGAAAACTATTATTTAGCCAACGGGAAAATGCCTTCCTCATTTGACGCTTTAGATATAGAATTACCCGCAGATTGGACAGGCAATACTCGTGTTTATAGTAACAATATCAGTAATAAATCTAATGAAGAATATTCTATTGGGATTGAAAAATCGGTCTACGGAAATGCAATTCACATCGGCAAAATAACAGGGCCTTACCAGGGAACGGGATTTTCATATTATCTTACAAACAATTTGAACAATGTGCCCAATCACAAAATACTCTGTATGGAAATACGAGATGCCTCATCATACATATTCAATAAAAACCGCGGAGATTTTTGCATCAAATTTTTTAATGCAAAGCGGAAACTACTTTCTGCAATAGACTTATACGAAATGTAATAGCTTCTTTTGATAATAAATGCTATTTTTGACTTGGGCGGCAACGGCGGGGCCGAGGAGTTTTTCGACAATCGCAAAGCCAAAATCAATACTGGCGGCCGCCGATTGGCCGGTAATAATATTGCCGTCCGTGGCGGTGTAAGTGCCCGTGAAATGGCCGCCGAAATCTTCGTTCATGGATGTGAAACAGGTATATTTTTTGCCTTTTAAGTAGCCCGCGTGTCCCAAAATAGTGGGGCTCGCGCATATCGCGGCCACCACTTTATTGCCGTCTATAAATTCTTTGAGTAGTGCTTGCACGCCCGCGCTTTTTTCAAGCGCGGCATATTGCGGACCGCCGGGCAACACAAGCGCGTCATAGTCAGCGCCGTTTAACTCAGAAAACGGCTTTAAGGCCGTGCACGTCAGGCCAAAACGGCCTGTGGCGTTGCCTTCGGTCAGCGAAAAAATATCTACCATAAGGCCCGCGCGGCGCAGAATGGCAAACGTGGCTACGGTCTCGGCTTCTTCAAATCCGTCCGTCACAATCAGGCACACTTTTTTCATTTAGCCGCCTTAACCGCCGCTTTTAAAGCGGCTACTTTATCGGTTTTTTCCCACGGGAAACCGTTGCGGCCAAAGTGCCCGAATGCGGCCGTTTTGGCATAAATGGGGTTACGCAGTTTAAAGTGTTCCATAATGCCGCGCGGCGTAAGCGGGAAAATTTTACGCGCAATTTGCGCGAGTTTTTCGTCGGGCAGCACGCCGGTGCCGTCGGTATCTACATAAAAACCGACCGGCTCATCCTTGCCAATCGCGTAAGCCAGTTGCACGGTACATTCATGCGCCAATTTGGCGGCCACCATGTTTTTGGCAATGTAGCGCGCCATGTACGCGGCCGAGCGGTCCACCTTCGTCGGGTCCTTGCCGGAAAAAGCACCGCCGCCGTGCGGACAGCGCCCGCCATACGTATCCACAATAATTTTGCGCCCCGTGAGCCCGGTGTCGGACTGCGGGCCGCCAATCACGAATTTGCCCGTCGGGTTGATGTAAATTTTGGTATCTTTATCCATCCACTTGCCCACCACAGGCGCAATGGCCGCGGCAATGAGTTCTTTTTTGGATGTTGAGGTAATTTGGTTGCCGGTTTTATCCAAAATGTCCTCCGTATGTTGGGTGGAAAGGACCACGGTGTCCACGCGCACGGGTTTGCCGTCTTGATATTCCACGGTCACTTGGGATTTGGCATCCGGGCCGAGATACGGCAGTTTTTTGGTGCGGCGGATTTTATCAAGCGTTTTTAAAATGTTGTGCGATAAGACGAGGGAAAGCGGCATAAATTCGGGCGTTTCGTCCACCGCATAGCCGACCATCAGCCCCTGGTCCCCCGCGCCACCGACGTCCACGCCTTGGCTAATGTCGGGCGACTGTTTGCCGATTACGTTGACCACCGCACACGTTTTGTAATTAAAACCCCATTTGGCTTCGTCGTAGCCGATGTCTTTAATGACGTTACGGGCAATTTGCTCCACGTCCACCCAGGTGCGGGTGGTAATTTCGCCGCCGATAATCACTAGGCCGCGCGTAATGTAGGTTTCGCACGCGACGCGGGCAGTTTTGTCTTTGGCTAAAATAGCGTCTAAGACGGCATCGGAAATTTGGTCGCACACTTTGTCGGGGTGGCCGGCAGAGACGGATTCGGACGTGAAAAAGCATTTGCCTTGTTTAATCATAAATACTCCAAGCGGAAAATTTGAGGGATATTGATATTATACCTTATTATGAAAGGCGGGCGTGATGTTGCGTTGTACCCCGGCAACAATTTTTCAAATTTGGTTTATTTTGCGGTGACTTGGGCCTTACGTACTTGCCGCGCTACGCGCGGTCCGGCAGACGGTAAGAGGAAACTTCAAAACAGCAAAAAGCCCCCGCGTAACCCCGATATCCACTATATGCATAGACTACGCGCAGTGCTTGCACAGGGAATGAATACCCGGGGGTTACGCTTATAGGCACCTTATTTACATATTGCCACACAATTGGTACTGCTTGCGTTGTGTTGCTAAAACCTATATATAGGATTTGGACATAGCACCCCCTAAGGCAGGGTGTGCCCGGCATTACGCAGAAACGTGAAAGTATAAGAATTTACACGAGTATGGCTACCGATTTGTTGCGGGTATAATTTTGCTAACAAATGAGCTACCCGTAAAACCAAAACTTTTTATATTACTTGACGGCCGCAGTTCAACATAAGGTTGTTTCTGTATTTTGATGTTAGCAAATTTTGTTAGCTTTGTCAATACCAAAAAAGGGCCTAATGGAACTTTTTGTTGGTAATACCGTCTTAGAAATGATTTTGAACTATTTTTAGACAAAAATACATCTATAAAAATTATTGCCGAACTTGTTTCGGCATCTTCCACGCAGGCCGTTAAAAGCCACTACCAGCG
>JAZUSP010000002.1:0-15329 GCA_045606805.1 Elusimicrobiaceae bacterium
TTCGTAGGCCTTTTCGTTCCACTTTTTACCCAATACAAAAGCAGTACGACAAGTTTTACACTTGTAATACTGCTTGCCTTTGTATTTACCCCATTTAATAACGTTTAAACTACCACATTTACGGCATACTTTTTTATCATATCTGACTCCAAAAATAATATTAAATCATTTCTAGGACGGTATTACCCCAAAAAAGTTCTATTAGGCCCAATTTTAAGGCACAAGATGACGGGCCTTATAACCCCGTTGTTTTGTGCCGAATGTTTGCTCTTGCATACTACGCAAGAGCAGATTACGGCTATTTTTATACGGGCTCCTTCTCAAGTCTCGGTAAACGTAGCCGTTTTTATTGGCAAAATCACCGGGACCGATTACAAAATTTAAGAGGAAAAAACAAATGAAACACAAAAATACCCGGCGGGGCTTTACGCTTATTGAATTATTGGTGGTCGTCTTAATTATCGGTATTTTAGCAGCAGTAGCAGTACCGCAATACAGAAAAACTGTTAAAAAATCTCGTATAGCAGAATATATTACTTATATTAACACGTTTTATAAAGCACTTGATATATGGATTTTACAAAACGGACATCCATCTGTTACTACCAGATTTACCGGGGAAAACCCAGCCGCTTTCTTAGACATTGATGTTCCTTGTACTAACGTAGGAAATTATTGTCAAACGAAATTTGGACGTTTTGATGTAGTGTGCGGTACAAGTGCATGTTGGGTAGATTTAATTACCAATTATGCCGAATATGACGGTTTCTTTGACAAAAGCACTTGGTCCTTGGAAACAGATAAACATTTTGACGACAAAAAAATTAGGTTAAATAGGCCCTTAAGACCCACCGCCGACCGAAAAATATTATGTGAAGCTTGGAGCACTTATTTTGGATGAGAAAATATGAGTACAACAGCTTCCACGAATTGTAGCGAAGTAGGAATTTAGGCTATTGAAATACCTTAAAATAGTTTATCAGATGCAATGTACGTTGCACCCGCGGTATTTTGTATAATTTAGTTATATTATTCTAGGAGGGGTTCTATGCCCAAAGTTTGTTCGCAGTTGCAACAAGAGCGCGCTAAATTCCAGCCCGTTCTGCCCAACATTTTAAAAAAAGGCCCGGCTTTTGTAAAACCGAAATTCGGCAAACCCACTAAGTCCGTGGCCGATCAATCCACCGTCAAAAAAATCTTCCCTAACACGTACGGTCTACCGGCCGTTACCTTTGTAAAAGGCAACAACCAAGCCGCCTGCAAAAAAGCCGTGCGCGTGGGCGTAGTGCTCTCCGGCGGTCAAGCCCCGGGCGGGCATAACGTCATTGGCGGCCTGTTAGACGGTCTTAAAAAAGCCAACGCCAAAAATAAACTTTTTGGTTTCTTAGGCGGTCCCAGCGGCATTGTAGAAAATAAACTGGTAGAAATCACGCCCGCTTTAATGAAAGACTATCGCAACACGGGCGGGTTTGACCTCATTCAATCCGGCCGTACCAAAATTGAAACGGCCGAACAATTAGCCGCCGCCAAAAATAACTTACTCAAAAATAAAATGGACGCGCTCGTCGTGGTAGGGGGGGATGACTCCAACACCAACGCGTGCGTCATTGCCGAATATTTAAAACAGCAAGGCGTAGACATCAGTGTAATCGGCGTACCCAAAACCATTGACGGCGACCTGAAAAACGAACACATTGAAACCTCATTCGGGTTTGATACCGCCACCAAAATTTACGCGGAACTCGTCGGCAACATTGAGCGCGATATGAACTCTGCTCGCAAATACTGGCACTTTGTGCGTTTAATGGGGCGCAGTGCGTCGCACATTACGCTGGAAGTCGCCTTCAAAACGCACCCCAACGCCGTGCTCATTGGCGAAGAAGTACTCGCTAAAAAAATGACGCTCGGGCAAGTGGTAAACAATTTGGCCGACCTCATTGCCAAGCGCGCCAAAGCCGGCAAAAACTACGGCATTGTGCTCGTACCCGAAGGACTCATTGAGTTCATCCCCGAAATGAAAGAACTCATCAGCGCCCTAAATGACGCCCTGGCCGATAACGAAGCCGCCCTGGCTAAACTTAGCACCTTGGCCGCCAAAAAAGAATTCATTTTGGGCAAACTGCCTAAAAAATTGGCAGATCTTATGAACTCCTTGCCCGCCGGCATTGCCAGTCAGCTGATGTTGGACCGCGACCCGCACGGCAACGTCCAAGTGTCTTTAATTGAGACGGAAAAACTGCTGGTGGAAATGATTAAAACCCGCCTCGGCGAACTTAAAAAGCAAGGCAAATACACGGGCAAATTTGCGGCCATTACGCACTTCTTTGGTTACGAAGGCCGCTGCGGCGTACCGTCTACGTTTGATGCCAACTATACCTATGCGCTCGGTTATAACGCGGCGGTGTTGGCGCTCAACAAATGCACGGGCTATTTGTCCTCGGTTAAGAGCCTCACTAAAAAAGCGGCCGATTGGGTCTGCGGCGGGGTACCGCTTACCATGATGATGAACATTGAACGGCGCAAAGGCAAAGAAAAACCGGTCATCAAAAAAGCCCTTGTGGAGCTTAAAGGCAAACCGTTTGCATACTTGTCCAAAGTACGCGGCGCGTGGGCCACGGACGACTTGTTTGTGTTCCCCGGGCCGATTCAGTTCTTCGGGCCCGCGGTAGTGACGGATATTACCACGGTTACCTTGCAATTGGAAGCCGGCAAAAAAGTAAAATAAATTATTTTGGCAACTATGTTCCCCGCTTGTTTTCCGGCGGGGAACAGTTTTATATGATACTTTCTTCCAAACAACACCAAAAACAAACCGGAGCTTTTTATACGCCCGAAAAGTTGGCGTCTTTGCTCGCGCGCGAAACCTTAGACGTATGGCAAAAATTACACCCCAACTTTCCGTTGCGTGACTTACGCATTTTGGACCCGGCCGCCGGGGAAGGGGGATTACTCCTTCCGTTCGCGCGCGAACTGGCCGCCCGGCGCCGCATGCAAGAATCCGCCGCCAATTTGGACACTATTTTAAAAGACGTATTAAACCGCCAACTTTTTGCCGCCGATATTTCGGCCGAGACACTCGCTCACATTGGGTTGCCGCCGGCACACACGTATCACGGCGACGCACTCGCCCACCAAAACGGCCAATCTGTCTTAGCCGCTTGGGGCGCGTTTGATATCGTACTGGCTAACCCGCCGTATATCGGTCAAAAAGGCCACGCGGCCCTATTTAATCAGTTACGCCGTAACCCGTTGTGGAACGCGTACGTAACCCCCAAAAACGATTTGCTCTATTATTTTTTTTATTTGGCGTTGCACCTGTTAAAACCTGCCGGTGTGGCGGGGTTTATTACCACCCCGTATTTTGCCACCGCGGCGGGGGGGAAAGTACTGCGCCAAGTCTTGCACCAAAATGCCACTTTTTTGCGGCTGATCAATTTTAAAGAACAACGCTTATTTAAAGCGGCCAATCAACATACGCTCTTAAGCGTTTTTACACAAGGCCGCGTGCCGTTACCGTGTCAACTGGGGCTTGAAAACCCGACCAAAATTCCTGCCGGTAAACTATTTTACGGCCCAGAACTCTTTTTGCAAACGCGCCCTATTGACGGCAATAAAAATTTACTTACGCGTATGGCGGCCGCGCCACTTACACTGGGGAAAATTGCCCATGTTTCCACCGGGCTTATGACGGGGTGCGACCGGGCTTTTATTTTAACCGACGCGCAAAAACGTGCCTTACCGCTTACTCAAAAAGAGTTAGCAAAGTTAAAACCGTTTTTCAAAAATTCCGATATTTCCGCCTACGTGCCGGGCACACAGCCGCGCTTGTGGCTCATTGATTTTTTCTTCCCAAACGACCGCGATTTAGACGTAAAAGCTTACCCGCATTTACTGGCGCACCTCGCTCAATTCAAAGAAAAATTACTGGCCCGCAAACAAAACAATAACGGCATTGATAAGCAACTGGCACAAGGCAACTTTTGGTTCGGCTCCGTGCGCAGGCGACTAAATTTTGAAGGGGAAAAACTTATTCTTCCCCACCGTTCGCGTACGGTAAAAGCAGCCTATAGCAATGGACTCTGGTACGCCAGCAGCGACGTATATTTTATTACCAACCCCCAACCACCCTATACGCTTTGGACCCTTTTAGGGCTGTTAAATTCTTCCCCGTATTTAACGTGGCTCCAAGCCCACGGCAAGCGCAAAGGGGAACTTTTGGAACTTTACGGTGCCCCGCTGCAACAACTTCCCATCCCTAACTTAACCCCGGCCCAACTGACCCAATTAGATTTCCTTACGCACACAATATATAAGTACACAAAAACCAGGGACACCACTAAAATCCGGCCGCTGCAAAAGCAGCTAGATGAACTAGTAACTACTTGTTTTTAAACTTGTAAAAAGTTTTCATGTGAAAACTTTGTTAGCAATGTCAAGCGCAACTTAAGAATACAAACGCGTTTTTTATACTAATTCAAAAGGGTTAGAAAACAAGGGCTCATGTCAAAATAGGTCCTTTGGCCCTGGTTTTAGAGCACATTTTACTCTACAATATGAGTATGAGAACATCTAAACTCTTGTTACTGGTTTTTGTATGGAGCCTATGCAACCCGGCGGTATTTGCCCAAAAACAGCTTAAATATGTGCTGACGCAAACCGTCAAACGCCCCCCTGTAGCCCCAGCAGTGGGCCGCGCCGTAACAACACAAGTAGCTTACAAAACTCCGCAAAAGTGGCTAGCCCTTATTGAGCCTTGGGTACTGGAACATAAACGCTGGCCGTTACAAGGAGTAAAAGAAGAAAGTCACATGTATCAAGGAGTAGCTATCACTGTAAAGAAATATCCCAACGATCCAGCCAGCATTCGCCTTAAAAAACTAAAAGAACAATATGGGTCAAGCGTTGCTTCTCATAAAACACCCCGGGAATGGCTGGCCATTATTGAGCCGTGGGTACTGGAACATAAACGTTGGCCTTCTAGAGCTACCAGCGAAGAAAGACCTATCTATGCGGGAGCGATCGATGTTATGCGGCGTCATCCCGATGACCCGGTTAGCAAGCGGCTTACAGAACTCAGAGAGCAATATCCTCCTTCTATTAAAAAAACTCCGCAGAAATGGTTAAAAGTTCTTGAGCAGTGGGTATTAAAACATAATCGTTGGCCATCACAATACACTAAGAAAGAAAGAGCTTTGTATGACGGAGCCTGGTTTGTGATGAAAAAATATCCCGACAATCCGGCTAGCGTGCGGCTTAAAGAATTAAAAGAAAAGTATCAGTAACGTGCGTTTTAGGTAAGTATGCCTCGCCGTCGTGTCGGCGGGGCGGTTTTTTATATAAAATGATAAAATAAATTATATGACGATTCGGCCGCCTAAAATTTCACGCAAATGGATGATTTTTTCCGTTACCGCTAACGGAACGTTTATGTCCACACTCTCGGCGGGGATTGTCAATATCGCCCTGCCCACTATGTCGGCGGAGTTTGGCGTATCCTTGGAAAATATCCAACTGGTCGTCAGCTTTTATTTACTCGTGCTGACGTGTTTGCTGCCCGTATTTGGCAAACTTAGCGACATGTACAGCCGTAAATGGATGTACCTGGGCGGATTTATTACGTTTGGCGTAGGGGCACTTTTGGGCGCGCTGTCCGGCTCACTACCTATGATGCTGTTAGCGCGCGGGGTACAGGGCGTTGGCTCGTCGGCCATGATGGCTACTTCGCAAGCCTTAATCGCGCAGATTTTTCACGGCCCCTCGCGCGGCAAAGCCTTTGGCGCCATTGGCGCCGTCGTGGCGGGGGGGTCGCTGGCCGGGCCGGCTATCGGCGGGGCTCTTATTCAGGCGTGGGGGTGGAAGTCCGTTTTTTGGATTTGCATCCCGATTGCGATTCTCGGCGTGTGGCGGGGGATTTACCTCATCCCGCGCTTTAATGCCCGCAAGCGCGTAAAAATGGATGTGCCCGGTGCGGTGCTTTATACGACCATGAGTTTTATTTTTCTCTACGCCTTAAATACCGCCGTGGATAAAGGGTGGACGAGTGATTTTATTTTACTTTCGTTTGCGGTTTCACTCACGCTTTTTTTAGGATTTTTACGACGGGAAAAAACCGCCAAGCACCCATTTTTGGGGCTTTCCATTTTTCAAAATAAAACCATTTCGTACGGGTGCGTGGTGGCTATTTTAGGCTATACCGCGCTGTTTACCAACTCCGTACTATTGCCGTTTTATTTGACGGATATTATGCACCTGGACCCAATTAAAATCGGTCTACTCATTATGCCGTTCCCCGTGACGCTCGCGGTGGCATCGGCCGTGAGCGGCACGCTAAACGCCAAGTGGCCCGCACGCGTACTCACTACCGCCGGATTTGGGCTTTTAATCGTGGCTACCCTGATGTTTGCGTTTATCGGCTCGTCGCCGAGTATCAGTTATATTGTGCTTGCCCAACTGATTATGGGGGCGGGTAGCGGCACGTTTCAAGTGCCCAATAATAATACCGTTGTTAGCGCGGCCCCGAAGGGGAAACTGGGCGTGGTAGCCAGCGTGAACGCGTTGTGCCGCAACGTGGGGATGATTTTGGGGATTGCGCTTTCCGTCGCCATTTTTGCCTTGGTGCAAGGGGCTGCCGCGGCCCGCGGGTGTGACGCGCAAAGTGCGTTTATTTATGGTTATCAGGCTGCGCTGTTGTTGGGGACTCTTTGCTCTATAATCGGCGGCTGGCTATCGGCGGAGAGATAAATAACGGCGGACGTGATGGAACTTTTTACTCCGGCAACAATTTTCCACATTTGGCCTATCCAAGGCCGATTTTCGCTCGCGTACTTGCCGCGCTACGCGCGGTCCGGCAGACGTACGCCACACTCAACTTACGGCCTTGCCTAGGCTCAAATCTGAAAAATCAGCTTACTGAACATTTTACCCGGTGTTGACGGCGGACGTGATGGAACTTTTTACTCCGGCAACAGTTTTCCATACTCACGCAAGTTTGCCGTACAAACAGGTAACGCGATAATTTCAAATTACGCAAGTAAATCGCAAAATGAACAAAGCGGAATAATTTCAAAATAATTTTGCACAGTTCTAGGCGCATGCCGACGTAGCGTACGTAATTAGAGGCGCAAAGCGCCGCAAGTACGTAAGGAGGCTCGTAACAACGAAATGTACAAAATTAGGCCTAATAGGCGTTTTTGTTGGTAACAGAGTTTAATTTTAATGCTCCAATAAACAATTATACAATTAGATAATCCCTGAATTTATTTCAGGGTCTTCGACGCTTGTAGTTGTTTTTAACAGCCTGCGTGGAAGATCCCGAAACAAGTTCGGGAATAATCTTAATGAACAGGTTTTGAGACAAAAATGTTATAAAATCATTTCTAAGACGGTATTACCAACAATTTTGTCTATTAGGCCCAAAATTAGGAAGAAATTATGTTAAAATAGAAAGGTAGGAAACTAAAAAATTTGAAATCTGTTTTTGGAACTGTACGAAGAATACAGTGGCACTATCTAAAAGGATAGTCCAACTCTAATCCAAAGACAGCCGGTATTGGGCATAAAATAAAGGAACTTATAATCCCTTTGTTTTGTGCTTAATGTTTGCCATCTTTAGACGGCAGATTACGGCTGTTTGTGCTTGTAAGGCATTAGAGTTGGCTTGCAACTAAACGAGCCGTTTTTGCGTACATTTCCACTAAACCAAAAAGGAGAAATGTATGACAAAAAAAGAAACTGTTGTAGTTGTAAAAAATAGGGTCATCCTGAATTTAATTCAGGATCTTCAACGTTGGTTGTTGCTGTTAATAAACAGCATGCGTGGAAGATTCCAAATCAAGTTTGGAATGACGTCTTTATGTAATACCCGAGGGTTTACGCTGATTGAACTCTTGGTCGTGGTGCTGATTATCGGCATTTTGGCCGCGGTGGCCGTGCCGCAGTATCAATTTGCGGTGGATAAAAGCCGGTTTGCGCCGTATTTAACTTTGGCAGATTCAATCGGCAAGGCTGAAAAAGTGTATTACTTAGCCAACGGAAATTATACGGAAAATCTACGCCAACTCGATATTGATTTAACCAAAATTTGTTCTAATATCACTTGGGATGCGGGCTTATTGTTGAATTGTACGGGTGGCTTTCATATTGATTTAACAGACGAAGGAAAAGGATTTCGTATCACATATTGTGGTAATAGCCCATGTAATTTTGATGCTTGGACAGACAGAACTCATATTTGTTCATTAGTTTTTGGGCAACCCAATTATCGCAAGCCAACCTGCGTATCAAATTCCGCCCGCGGGGATCGTTTGTGCAAGTATTTTAATTCTCAAAAATAATCGCGACGCTTAGTTATCTTTTGACAACAGCTTAAGCCGCTTACGCGGCTTTGTCAGAGCCTGCCCCGCAGGGTTGTAGTGCGGGGCAGTGCCTGACCTACAACGGCAAAAACCGCCGTATGTTGCCCCGGAAAGAATTTGTGCCGTACGCAACATCACCGGGTAAAATTTGCAGTACCCTGATTTGTCAAAATCAAACCAGTTTATGCCGTAAGTTGAGCGTGGCGTACGTCTGCCGGACCGCGCAAAGCGCGGCAAGTACGCGAGCGAAAGTCGGCATAAAATGGGAAGATTTTGGCAAATGGTTGGTCCGCGAAAAACCCACCCTAAAAGGGTGGGTTTAAAGTTACATCACCGGGGAAAAATTTTCACTAACGCAACTTTACTCCTGTTTTCAAATTTAAGATGATTCGCCGCCGTATGTTGACCCGTGGCGTACGTCTGCAAGACAATGCGTAGCATTGCAGGTACGCGAGGTGGTCAAATCGGCGGCGAAGGGCTTAAATTTGGAAACCGCAAGTTCGCGGTATCAATGGAAAACTTAATAGTTTTCCGGCTTAATCATAAAGTACGCCTGCGGGTGACTGCACACCGGGCACACCTCGGGCGCTTTTTCGCCAATGTGCACGTGGCCGCAGTTAGCACATTCCCACATCACAATCCCGGCTTTTTTAAACACTTCCTGCGCTTCTACATTGTGCAAGAGTTTGCGGTAGCGTTCTTCGTGCATTTTTTCAATTTTGGCAACCGCATCAAACAAGTAAGCCAGTTTATCAAAACCTTCTTCTTTGGCGGTTTTGGCAAACCCGGCGTACATGTCGGTCCATTCGTACTTTTCGCCTTCGGCGGCGTCTAATAAGTTATTGGCCGTAGGGGGGATTTCGCCGTTGTGCAAATATTTGAACCACAGCTTGGCGTGTTCTTTTTCATTATTAGCAGTTTCTTCAAAGATTTTAGCAATTTGCACAAACCCTTCTTTTTTGGCTTTAGAAGCGTAGTATGTGTATTTGTTGCGCGCTTGGGATTCCCCGGCAAACGCGGTCCATAAGTTTTGTTCGGTTTTAGAGCCTTTGAGTTCCATAGTTTATCTCCTATAAAAAAATTTCCGCCTTACTGCGGGCGGCAATTTTTGCAAATTCCTTTAAACTGTACGTTGATTTGTTTAATCTCGCCAATGTTGCGAGCGGGTAACGGACAGGCAATTTGTTCGTTTTCTTGCGGGAAAATATCGTACACCTCGCCGCACTGCGTGCATACAAAATGACAATGCGGACGCAAATCCCCGTCAAAGCGCGCCTTGGACGATAACCCCACCCGCATGAGTAGCCCCATGTCCTCCAACGACGACAACGTACGGTACACCGTATCCAACGATACGTTGGGCAGACTTTCGCGCACTTGTAGGAAAACCGCCTCAGCACTGGGGTGTTTATTGGAGCGGGCCACGGCACGGAAAATTTCCTGACGTTGGCGCGTCACACGCAGCCCCAATTCTTTGCAACGGGTTTCAAAATAATCAAGCCGCATTTGGACATCGGCGGGTTCGGTTAAGGTTAAAAGCATATTTAGTAATTGTTCCTAATAAGGAATTTATAGTTAGTATAGCATATTTTTTGCGTTGTCAAGCTGTTTTTTTGCTATCCTTTTATATATGCTTACGTACCATACGGCTATTATTGGGGCCGGGGCCAGCGGGCTGTTTTGTGCGGGCTCTTTTCATGCGCCTAAAATTTTGATTGACCATAATAAACTGCCCGGCGTAAAAGTGGGGGTTGCGGGCGGGGGAAAATGTAATTTTACCAACCGTTTCGTGACGGCGGCCGACTATCTGTGCGCGCAAAAACATTTTTGCAAAAATGCCCTGGCCGCTTTCCGGCCGCACGATTTTGTGCGATTATTGGATGAAGTGGGCATTTGCTATGAAGAACGGACACACGGACAGTTATTCGCCCGCCGTGCGCAAGAGATTGTAGCGTTTTTAGTGCACCGTGCCAAAGCGGCAAATACTGATTTTGCGTTACATACCCAAGCGTTGGATATCCGCCCGGATGACGACGGATTTTTAGTACGTACTTCGGCCGGCACCGTACGGGCACAAAACGTGGTGCTGGCGTGCGGGGGACTTTCGTACCCGGCGCTGGGGGCCGGTGCTTTTGGCATTAAAATGGCGCGGCAATTTGGCTTAAATACCGCGGCGCAACGCCCCGCTTTGTGCGGGCTAACTTGGCCCAAAGAATTGCGCCCAATTTGCAAAGCACTTACCGGGAACAGCACGCCAGCCGAAGTGAAAACCGGCAAACACGCTTTCACCGAACAGTTACTTTTTACGCATGAGGGTATCAGCGGCCCGGCGGTGCTCCCCGTGTCTCTGTTTTGGAACGAGGGGGAAAAGGTAAACGTAAATTTTTTGCCAGGTACGGATGCGCTTAGCCTATTTTACACGTATAAAAACACCCCCAAAAAAATGTCTGCCGCGGTACCGCTGGCAGGGAAAATCGCCCCGGTATTACTAGGGCCCTTAGATAAGCCCTTAGCCAATGCCACAAAAACGGATTTGGAAACCGCCGCCCGGCAACTTAATGCCTTTGAATTTGTCCCCGCGGGCACGGCCGGATACACCAAGGCCGAAGTTACCGCCGGCGGGGTAGACGTGCGAGAAGTAAACCCGTCCACGTTTGAAGCAAAAAAAGTGCCGGGGTTGTTTATCACGGGGGAACTCTTAGACGTAACCGGGCGGTTGGGCGGATATAACTTGCATTGGGCCTGGGCCAGCGGGTTTTGCGCCGCGCAAGAACTAATCAAAAAAAGATAGCGCAACCGAAAATGCTTTTTGTATAATAAAGTTGTCTGTAATTTGACAGGGGAATTATTATGAATATAACACAAGAAAGACATTCGTTAGTAAAATTGTGGTTGGCCAGCCTGCAAATAGTCAACCGTTGCACCGGAAAATTACTTTGGGTCATCCTGATTTCAATTGTACTGTGCGTTTTAGCCGGCGTGGTAATGGTACTTGCCATAGGTACGTCGGGTGCGGTGGGGGCGCTTCAAATGGGGAGAACCGGACAGGTTGCCAGCCTCGGGGCCGCGCTTATCTATTTCGTATTTTCGTTAGCTATTAACCTCTATGGGATTGTGTTCTTTACGGTGTGTTGCCGCTTAATAGCCAATCAAGCCTTGGAAGAAAAACAATCCCTGCCGGAAACGTTTTCCAGCTCGGTGCTTCCGTCCATTTATCAAATTGCAGCCGGGTTTTTACTGGCCATTCCTATGGTGTTTGTGGGAATTATCGCCGCTATTTTGGCCCGCGTAAGCCCCGTGTTAACGGTGCTGTTTATGTTGGCACTTTTCTTTGTAGTAGGCGTGCGCCTTTGCTATGGTTTTATTGCCATTGCCGTAGGCGGTAAGGGACCAATTGAAGGAATTGTGCATAGCTGGAAAATGACCGCTGGGAAAAATTTTATAGATGCCTTGCTGATGATTTTGATGCTGATTGGATCGGTAGTCCTAATGTATGCGTTCTTTGGCGCAATCGGCTACGGGCTGTTTATTTATATTCCGCTCCATTTTGCCAACAGCTTTAGCTTAGCGCATCCGTCCCTGATTTGGATCTTGTTAGCCTTGGTACTAGGTGTCATTGCGCTGTTTTGGTATTTTGTGTTATTGGCGTTCCCAGTGCTGGTGTTTTTGAACCGCAACGCCGTGTTGTTTGATCCCCGTAATGGCAAAGATACTACCTTTGTTCCGCTGCCGGCTTTGGAATTGCCGGATATCCATCCAAACCCGAACCCGGAACACATGCAACAGGCGGAGTCCACGTTGCGCACTCCTGTAGTAACGGATGAGGAATTGCACGCTGTGCAACCGCAGCAACCCACGCCGGCACCTACCCCCAAACCCGTAGGAAAACAACAACCGCAAGCGATGCCTTCTTTAGACGGATTGGGAGTATCTAAATCGTCTATTAATACCTCAGAGACGGATGCCCAAAATCTTTCGGAACATTTAGACCAAGTTTACAAACCCAAACCGGAAGATGTTGTGCAATATGTGGATGAAGACCGCATGCCCACCATTTTGTTTGACGACGAGATGGCTAAGCAATTGCAAGACAATCAGGCTCAATTTGCCCCAAAACCCAAAGAAGAAGATTCCAATAAAAAGGACAATGGATCGGATACGATTAAAATGTCTAAATTTTAACCGAGCAATACGTCACAGCCGCAGAGCGTTGTTTCTCTGCGGCTGTATTTTGTAAAACTATGAACCCAAACCCACTTGTTATTTTAAAAGATATTAAAACATTCTTTGTGATGGTGCGTGCTATTATAACCGGACATTATAAAATGCCATGGGGACTTTTTATTTGGTTGGTTGTATTTGTGTTTTATTTTGTTTCCCCAATAGATGCCTTGCCCGACGTACTGCCGTTACTCGGCTTTGCCGACGACGGGGCATTTTTGATTTTTGTGCTACTCTTAATTCATAAAGAATTAACTCACTTTAGCCAACTGCAAGAGAAACAAAAAGAGATTATAGAAGCCGAAGTCGTAGAGGATAAAAAAAATGATTAAAAAATTATGTAAGTGGTTTTTAATTTGCTGTGCAATAGGCGCCCTATTACTTGCCGGGACAGTGTTTACCTTACACAAGATGTACCCGCCCGAAAAATTAAAAGTGATGGCCCAAACCTATATGGCAAACAATTTTCACCGGGAAATTTCTTTTGATAAAATCTCGTTTACGTGGATCGGGTTTACGTTGCACAATTTTGCTTTGTCGGAAAATACTACGTTTGAAAATGGTACGTTTATCCGCGCAGACCGCCTAACTGCTCATGTATCTGTAAAACCGCTTCTGCAAAAACGCATTGAAATCAGCACCGTAGAAGCAGACGGGCTGGACGTTAAACTTATTTTGCAAAAAGACGGGAATTTCAACTTTGACACCTTGCTGTCCCAAAAAGAAACTGCCCCGGCACAGCCCGAAAAGGCCCCTACAGAAAAAGAAAACGCCGCCTTTGTGTTAACCGCCGATAAAATTGCTTTAACCGATTGTGATTTTACTTATAAAGACGAGCAAACCGGTCTGCAGTTGGAAACAAAAAAAATCAATTTGGAAATCCTTAAATTTGATCTGGCAAAACCGTTTGAAACGCTCCTTTCCTTTACCGCCGATATTTCCGGCACGGGCCAGCCCGAGCTGTCCATCCCCGTTACTCTGCGTGCACAAACCTCGCTAGCCAATTTGAATTTGCCCGCCGCCTATACCATCATTACACAGGCCTCGGCCCGCTACAAAACCATAGCACTCAATTTGCAAGGGGAAATTAAAAACTTTGAAATGCCCGACGTAAAAATAACGGGTTCATTATCGGGGATTGACAACCAAGTGCTCCGGGAATTTGCCCCCGATTTACCCAACTTTACTTTGCCCGTTATCAATTTGGGGATTCAGGCCAACGCCAATTTGGACCAACATACCGCCCGTATTACAGAAGCAAAATTAGCGGTACAAAACAGCTTTCTTACTACGGGGGGAACCCTCAATTGGGGCAGCGCCACGCCGGCCTATACGCTGACCGGAAAGCTGGCCCTTGACTTAGGCGAAATGGTACAAATGACCGATACCTTAGACGATTTTCGGCCTGGAGGGGAACTGCAAGGCTCGTTTACGGCCACGGAAAAGAAAAATTTTAAAGACGTAAGCGGTACCCTAACGCTTAAAAACATAAGCGCACTTTACCCGCCCGTTACGCTGACTAATACCAACGGAACTATTAACTTAGCTTCGCTAGATAACATTTCTTCGCCGTCTTTGACCGGGAAATTAAATGGAGAAAAGTTTAAACTCTCTTTCTCTTACAAAAACGTACAGGACGTTATTAACTTAGTGTTCAATTTAAACTTGGATAAACTGGTCTTGGATTCTTTTTCCGGGAAGAATACTTCCGTGGCCCAGCGTACTGCAGCCCAGGACACAACGACGTCCGTACAAGCTGCCCAAGCAGCTTCTACCACTCGTTTAAACGTGCAAGCAAATGTAACCGTAAACGGGGTCAAGATTCCCTATGTAGAATCAAACGGGTTTGTATTAAATACCAACTTAACCGATATAACCGATTCTATGGCAAACACAAACGGGACGGTGGACTTTACCCTCAAACCCGGTAAAATTACCAATTTAGATGATTTTATTAAGGACAGCAAAATCGCTAAAATCATCTTATTGCCGCTGAGTATTGTAAAAAAAGTGGCCGGGTTTTTGAAAATTGACTTATTCCCCGAAAATAAAGATAGCAACGGTACCACGATTGCTTTTACACAAGGAGAAGGAAACTATACCTTCATAAACGGGGAGATGAATATTAACAAAACGGTATTTAACTCGGCCGTTACCAACGTTTCCGCTACCGGCACCGCTAATTTTAAAACCGAACAATTAGATATGAAAGCCAAGGCTACCCTACTTACGCAAGCAGCGCCCTTATCGTTTAAAATTACCGGCACATTAAGCGAGCCGAAGGGAAAATTAGATGTAGTCAATACAGTAACCTCCGTAGTGGGAAACCTATTAAACGGGACGACCGTCAAATCGACCGCGAATGGAGGAGCCTCGGTCACAAAAGGGGCCGTCAATACGACCGAAAAAGCCGTCAAAGATACCGTGAGTACGGCAACAGACCTGGTAAAAGGAATCGGAAGTCTATTCAAAAAGAAAAATAACGACAAATAATAACACACCTTGCCTTTATAAATAAAACTCCCCGAGTTGAAACCCGGGGAGTTTTATTTATAAAAGATGGCCTAATGGAACTTTTTGTTGGTGACAAGGTCTAAAATAAGCAAAGGATAAACCCATGAAGGGACGTTGTAAAATGAGGATTATCCCTGAACTTGTTTCAGGGTCTTCGACGCTGGTAGTGGCTTTTAACGGCCTGCGTGGAAGATGCCGAAACAAGTTCGGCAATAATTTTTATAGATGTATTTTTGTCTA
>JAZUSP010000003.1:0-17240 GCA_045606805.1 Elusimicrobiaceae bacterium
ACCGATAATGAGCACTACTACGAGTAACTCAATTAACGTGAAACCTTTCTTCATAAGTTTTCTCCTATGTCCTACAAGTTTTAATTTAGAAAGTGGTTAGCTTTCTACATATAGTTTACTATATTTTGAAAAATTTGCAAGCATTTTTTTAAAATGGGCCTTGACAACCTGTTTTGTTGACTTTTTACCGTCAAAGGATAAGCCGCATAAGCTATAGATCGGTTACGGAAAAATCTTTAAAAACACTGATTTTTTAAATTTGATACAATAAATTATCTTTACTATAAAGGACACCTTATGAACACTTTTATTACTTTTGCTAAACAACACCGCCCGGAATGCATTTGTTTTGCTTTCTTTGTTTTACTTGCTTGCGTCGGCTTTTGCACCCATGAAATGTGGTATGATGAGGCCCAAGCTTGGCAAATTGCACGCACTGCCCCGCTAAAAGATATTTTGTTTTTGATTCCGCATTCCGAAGGGCACCCCCCTTTCTGGCACTTGCTTTTAGCGATCCCCGCCAAACTGGGCGTACCGTGGCGTTGGGGAATTAGCTGCGTGGGCTTGTTATTTATGCTTGCCAGCGGGTTTTTGATTTTTTTCAAAGCACCGTTTCCGCGCTGGATACGCTGTTTACTGCCGTTTAGCTACTTTTTATTTTATCAGTACGGTGTCATCGTCCGCCCATACAGTGCACTTACTTTAGTAATGTTACTCTTGGCCCTCTATTTTCCGCAAAAAGATAAACGCGCCACTTTATATATAGCGTTACTGGCGGCCTTGTGTATGTGCCACATCTTCGGCATTGCTATTGCCGGAGGTATTACCATAGCGTGGTTGTGGGAATTAAAAAACCGTCGCCCGTGGAAACAATATCTCCCCGCACTATGTAAAGACACCCGCTTTCACAAAATGCTTTACTTACTGGGGTTTGTGATTATTTTGTTTATGCTGATGCACCAAACCAATGGGATGCTGTCGGACTATTTAGCCTATACGCCCGCTGTCCTCAAGCAAATGCTTTATGTGCTCTTTGCCATGCCCGCGGATGCCGTATTAACAAACTTAGGGGATGAGCTGCACACGATGACTCAAAATTTTGCGTGGCCAGCTTTACTGACCACGTGCACGGTAGGCCTACTGTTATGGGCAATGACCCTGTTATTTCTGTCCCGTAAGTATATATTATACTTGGTATTACCTTACCTGTTGCTGGGGGCTATTACCCTACATTATTGCTGCCGCCATCATATCGGCGTAGTACTGGTGCTGTTTATTTGGTACGCTTGGATTACATTAAAAGCATTTCCTGCGTTAAACGCTGTACCGGAAAAAATAAAACAACTCGCGCGCGCTTTTTTGACGTTAACACTGATTGTACCTGCCGGGTGGAGCCTTTATGCCCTCTATTTAGATTATACATTGGTATTCTTCCCGGGGCAGCAAGTAGTAGATTTTTTGAATAAATACAACCTCACCCATAAGCTGATTTTTGCAGATTGGCAAATAAAATCAAAAGACAACCAGGTATTTATCAGTGAGGTAAATTCGCTCCCACAAGCCACCATGCTCAATGTATATATGCCTTACAATATGATTGCCAATTTCCGCAACGGCAGCAACCAAGCGTACAACCTGAATGTGCTCTCTACCAAAGAACAAGCCGAACAAACTATGGCACAAATGCGTAGCAAGGGATTGCCGGATGTACTGCTGGGCCCGGTTGATTTGCCGCTTTTGTATGATAATTTGGACGTTTTAAGCAACTATCATGCGGCGTGGTTAAGCTTTACGTATGTACCGTGGAAATTTGACCGCCCCAAACCAACGGAATACGTCATTTATTTACATCAAAATTTATGGGATGAACTTAAAGACGTGCTCATAGCGGACTTTCAAGCCCAACACCAGAAATAGTATAATATAGGTATGATTGACCGCATTAAACGCTTAGAAGCCCTGTTTTTAGAGGAAATTAACACCCTCATTACCAAAATGTCTGCCCAAGGCAGCTTTGGCGGGATTGTAACGATTACCGCCGTACACGTAGCTAAAGATTTGACGACAGCTAAAGTGTATTTTTCCGTCTTTGGCGGCCCCGAAGATCGCAAAAAAACACAAGAGGCCCTTTCGCTACTGCGCAAAGAAATCGGCGCCCAGTTGCGCGGGCGGCTACACTTAAAACGCATCCCGTCTTTTAGCTTTGAATACGATGATACCCCCGAAAAAGCCGCCCGTGTGGAGTCCATTTTCCAAATCATTGATAAGGAAAAAAATAATGGAAAATAGAAGCGAAAGCTTACAAGCTGTGTGGCAAGCATTGCACGCCGGTAAAAAGTTTTTTATCGCCGGTCACTTAAACCCGGACGGGGATTCTATAGGTTGCACGCTGGCCATGACGTCGCTGCTTACGCGCATGGGCAAAAAAGTCTATGCGTACTGCGCGCCCGCCGTGGGGGCCGATTTGCAATTTCTGCCCGGGCTTTCCCAAATTCACGTGGATAAACTGCCTAAAAGAGCTGATTTTGACACCGTTTTGTTGCTGGAATGTTCGGACCGCAAACGCGGCGGCGACCTGGAATTCATTTTACAAAACGCGCGCACCTTAATTAACATTGACCACCATTTAGTCAGCGATGCGTACGGTCACGTCAATCACATTGATTCGGGCGCTTCGAGCACGGCGGAAATTATTTTCCAACTTTTTGAAGAATCCGGCGGCGAATTTTTACCCACGCCTGACGAAGCCACTTGCTTATACACCGGCGTAGTGACCGACACGGGCCGTTTTGTCCACTCTAATACCACGGCTGAGGCGCTACGCGTGGCCTGCGCGCTGGTGGCGTTAGGGGCGGATGTGGCCCAAATCAACCAAAAAATTTACTTTACAAAACCTTATATTGAGCTCAAACTGCAAGGCCGTGCGCTGGAAAAAATGCAACTCAAACTGGATAATAAATACAGCGAAATTATTTTAACCCGACGCGACTTTGAAGCCTTTGGCGCCACGCCCGCGCAAACGCAAGGTATTGTCAGCCAGCCGACGATGATTCCCGGCGTGGAAGTATCGGCTCTGCTTAAAGAAGAACCCGATAAAGTGTCCGTCAATTTACGCTCCCGCGGGGCGGCAGATGTCAGCCAAATTGCCCAAACATTCGGCGGGGGCGGCCATGCGCGCGCGGCCGGATTTAAAGTAACGGGTAAACCCGTGGAAGAAGTTGCCGCCAACTTAGCAGGTGTAGTAGCCGATGTCCTTAAAAAACTTGCCTAAACCGAAAAAAAGCGGGCTGTTACTCATTGATAAACCGGCTGATTTTTCGTCGCACGACGTTATTGCCATTGTGCGGCGCATTTTATGCACCAAAACCATCGGACACAGCGGCACTTTGGACCCCATGGCCACGGGGCTTTTAATTTTGCTCGTCGGGCGCGAGGCAACCAAACGCCAGCCCGAATTTTTACAACTCTCCAAAACCTATGAAGCGGTATTAAAACTTGGCGAAGAAACAGATACCTGGGACCGCTATGGCAATTATGTTTCTTCGGCCCCGGTACCGGCTATCACGCTGGAAAAATTGCACACAGCTGTAGAAAAATTATCGGGCAATATTATGCAGCAAGTTCCCCCCTTTAGCGCCAAAAAAATCAAAGGCGAAAAAATGTACGACCTTGCCCGCAAAGGCGTGGAAATGGCCCCGCGCTTTACCCCGGTTTGCGTGCAATGGGCCAATGTATCCCAGCCCGCGCCCGACGAAATTGCGTTTACACTGACGGGCTCGTGCGGAACTTATGTGCGTGCGCTAGGGTATATGCTGGCGCAAGAACTTGGCACGGTGGGACACTTAAAACAGTTGCGCCGCGTGGCTATCGGCCCGCATCGTGTGGAACACTCTTTTGACGGCAACTTGCTCAAAGGCTGTGCCACGGACACTTTATATGAGCAGGTGCAAACGTTATGAAAAATTTAATTACTATCGGCACATTTGACGGTTTGCACCTGGGGCACCAACATTTGTTTAATTTATTGGAAGCCCGCGCCGCCTTGCACCGCTTAAAACCGCTGGCGTTGTATTTCCCGTTGCCGCCCAAAACCTTGCTGACTCCTCGGCCCGAAATGAGCGTGCTGACCTTACCGGGCGAAAAAAAAGCACTGTTAAAAAATATCGGCATGCGGGCCGAAATGCTGGATTTTAACAGCGTGCGCAATTTATCCCCCCAACAATTTTTCAACCGCTTATGCAATCAGTTTGATTGCGGCGGGCTGTTAATCGGTGCGGACTTTGCTTTCGGTAAAAACCGCGAAGGATCTGCCGTCTTTTTGCGCGAAGCGTGCACCCATAAGAATTTGCCTTTTGAAGTGGCCCCGTTTTATAAAGAAGGGACCGAAAAAATTTCGTCCTCACTCATCCGCAAAATTTTAGCACAAGGCGATATCCCGCGCGCTAATTTACTGTTGGGCCGCCCGTACGAACTGACGGGCACCGTCGTTACCGGGCACAAACTGGGGCGCAAACTCGGCTACCCAACCGCCAATTTAGAAACGGGCATTTATAAAATTTTACCCCTGGGCGTATTTGCCGTCAAAGTGCGCGTGGGAACTAAAATCTATGACGGGTTTTGCAATATCGGTTTCCGCCCTACCGTCAACACGTTAGACGGCTTACTGCCGTTGGTGGAAGTGCACATTTTTAATTTCAAACAAAGTATTTACGGCCGAAAAATTACCGTGCGGTTTTATGAAAAACTGCGCAACGAAACCAAATTTGACGGCTTAGACGCCCTTAAAGCGCAACTGGCCAAAGACAAAGCCGCCGCGTGCGCGCTACTTAAAAACCTACCTCTATAATTTCACACAAAAGCGGCCCCACACAAGAGGGCCGCTTCTTTCGTTAAATTTTCCAGTACAACTATTCTTCTTCGCCGCCGTAGTAATCGCGCACAAAGAGCACAATATAAGCCAGCCAACTGCCACCTACAAAAATCGTAAAGCAGTATGAAAACCACCACAGTTTCATCACCGGGTTATAACTGCGGATAAGGGAATCTAAAAACAAGCTGCCCAAAATCCACATTAGCCACACCCACACCACAACGGTAACCCCGCGCACGATAAAATCCAGCGTGGCTTTTATAAAACCTTTTTCTTCATACGGAGTTTTAAAATATAGTTTTAATTTTTCCATAGTGATTCCTTAATTAGCCGGCGCGTACGAGGACGTTCCTACCGGGATTTCTTCCTGCCCGGCCGGGGCGTACGGCGCATACGGCTCGGCGGCTACTTCGGTAGGGGTATACTCCTGGGCTTCGGGCGCGGCGGGTATATATTCTTGCGCATCTGGTGTAGCGGGCACAGACGGCTGCGTACTTGCCGTGTCGTACGTATATTCTTCCGACGCAGGGGCTACCTCTTGCATCTCCGGTTCGGTTAGCTGTAAAGTGGTTTCTTGCGCGGTTACTTGCATGAGACGGCGCCCCGGTTTTTTAGTACGGGCCGCAATTCCTTTTTTGGTTTCTTTGACCGCCGGCGCTAAAATGGATTCTTCTTGCGGCTCACACGCGGCTTGTTCGGCGGCTTCTTGCCCGGCAATTTGCCCTTGGTAAACAGCCCGGCGTTTGTCCCAAATTTCCTGCTGGCTGACGTGTCCGTCAGTAAATTTAGGGAATTGGCGCGTTTCTACAAAATTTTGGCTGACCGTTACCTGTTCTTGCTTAAAATTTCCTTCCCGCGCAGTGGGTTTGCCCACAGATTGCTCAGCCGCTGGGTGGCGCGGCGTAACGCCGGAAAATACCAGCCCGGGGTTATTATAAACAGCATCCTGATTGCCGTTTAAACAATAATCCACGCGCTGGCTAGTGCTGGCGTGTGGGTGGGCATCTACACGGGTTTCACAAGTAGATTGTGCCCCTGTCCAAACGGATAACAAACACATACCCAAAACAAGAACAGTTTTTTTCATACTCTTATGATAGTACATTTTGAAATTTTTTGCACGGGAATTTCGCACAAAAGAAAAAGGACGAAAACCTCGTCCTCTAAAAAATGTCACCGGGTGGGCTCGAACCACCGACCTATTCCTTATGAGAGAATCGCTCTAACCAGCTGAGCTACGGTGACGTAAACTGTATAAGTATTATAGCAAACTTTCTTAGGCCGTGCAAGCAAATTTGCGTCTTGCCGTCTTACTCTAAATACGCATACGCATTAATATGCTGCGGGAGTTTACTTTCTTTAGCGGCTTCAAAATCCTGCTCAGCCTGTGCTTGTTTGCCCCATTTTAAATACGCGGCCCCGCGGGCATTAAGTACATCTGCCGCCGGGCGCAACTCGTACGTGCGAGTATAATCAGCCACGGCTAAATCGTACTGGCCTAACATATAATAAACCCCCCCGCGCGCAAAATACGTTTCGGCATAGCCGGGGCGTAATTTATCGGCCCAGTTGAGCATAGTAAGCGCATCTTCAAAATTCCCTTGCGAAGCCAGCACGCTGGCATACGCCGTATAGACCGGGGTGCGGTAGGGCTCTGCTTTAAGCACCCGTTCAAAATCCTTTGCGGCTAAGTCATATTGTCCGTTAAAAAAATACGCAGCGCCGCGGGCTTCATACACATCTATATTATTGGCATTAAACTCCACCGCTTTATTATACGCGTTAATAGCGGCCTCTTTTTTACCGTCTTTTAAATATCCGTTGCCGCGGGCCAAATATTCGCTTGAAGTTTGCAGCCCGGCGCAAGCCCCTAATAAAATACAACCTAACAGTACAAAAATTCTCGTCATAAAACCTCCCTGCTGGACCTATTCTATTATAGCACATTGGGCCCAGAAAGGCCTAGGTATTTTTTCCAAAAAAATTAGGTCTAAAGACCCTGTTGTTTTCGCATGCAAATTACTATAGTATAAGTGTAGTAAGAACAATTTGAATTTCATCCCAAACCGCTGTAGTCCCAAACCCTGCTACAGCGGTTACCCCTTTTATATGAGGCAAAATGCTATAATACCTGTATGAATACCCCGCGCATCAGTTTATTTATTATTGCCAGGAACGAAGCCGCCCGCATCAGCGCGTGTATTGACAGTGCCAAGGGGGTGGTGAGCGAAATTATCGTCATTGACGGCAATTCCACCGACAATACAGCCCAACTATGCAAAGAGCTGGGTGCGCAAGTTTTCACGCGCACGTTTGATGGTTTTGCCAACCAAAAGAATTTTGCCCTGTCCAAAGTAACCGGCGAATGGGCCCTTAACTTAGACGCCGACGAACGGCTTTCCCCCTCCTTAAAAGAAGAAATTTTGCGCGCCGTGCAAAACCCGCAAATTGCCGGCTATTATTTGCCGTTTTGCAATTATTTTTTAGGCAAAAAAATGCGCTTTAGCGGGCTTAACAAAGAAAAGCACCTACGCTTGGTGCGCACCCGAAAAGCCCATTATGTGGGAGGCCTGGTGCACGAAGGGTTGGAAGTAGCCGGCGAACTTGCCACGCTTAAAAACCCGGTCAATCATTTTTCGTACGATACCATTGAGGCGTACTTTACCAAATTTAACACTTACACTTCCTTGGCGGCCCAGCAGTTGCACCAAAACGGTCGGCGTTTTAGTTTACTGCGCGTGGTGTTTACGCTACCGTTTGAGTTTATCAAGCGCTACGTCATTAAACTCGGGTTTTTAGACGGTATCCGCGGGCTGTTTTGGGCCAGTTTTTCCACCTATTACGTCTATGTAAAATACGCCAAATTGTGGCAGTTGGAGCAAGATAAATGAGCTGGGCCTTCTTACTGCTTGCGCTGTGCGCGGTGTATGTTTTTTGGAAATACCCCGCCTTGCGCCGCACGTGGTACTGGCTCCCGCGCCGCGGTTTTGTGGCGCTGATGCACCACCACATAGGCACTTTACATGACCCGCAAGACGAACAATTTCCGTTTACAATTACGCCCGAAATGTTTGAAAAACAACTGTTGTTTCTGAAACAAAACGGGTACGAAATTGCCACCGAGCACGATATTGTGCACGCCAAAGAAACCGGACACACCCACCTTACTAAACCCGTGTTACTGACATTTGATGACGGTTACGCCGACAACTACACCGCGCTTTTCCCCCTTCTTAAAAAATACCAGGCGCATGCGCTGATTTTTTTGGTTACAAGCCGCGTAGGTACTCCCGGCTATTTGACGTGGGAACAAGTCAAAGAAATGCACGCAAGCGGGCTGGTGGCGTTTGGCTCGCACACGTGTTCGCACCGGCGGCTGCGCAGTTTACCGGACGACGAAATTGCCCGGGAAATCACTCAAAGCAAACAGATTTTAGAAGAAAAACTCGGCACGCCCGTGGTTAGTTTTTGCTATCCGTTCGGCGCGGGCGGGTTTGACAAACGCGTACGCCCGCACGTATTAAAAGCCGGGTTTGTGCTTGATTTTAGCACCCAAAAAGGCATCAACCCCTGGCCGTGGCGCGGTAAACAATCCATTTTGCGTGCCTTCCCGCGCGGAGGGGAAACGCTGTGGGATTACCACTTGCAACTCACCCGCGGGCGCAGTAAATTATGAGCGCGTTTTTACCTGTGTTGGCGTACCAAAAAATCGGCCATGCGCCCCAAAAATCCCGTCTTAAAAACGAGTGGATTTCCCCCCGCCAACTTGAAAAAATGCTCACGTGGCTAGTAACACGCAACTACACGTTTATTACGCCGCTTGACCTAAAAAAAGAACTGCCGCAAAAACCTGTACTGCTTGCGTTTATCGGCGGGTACCAATCGTTTTATACGGACGTTTTCCCCCTCTTAAAAGTGCACCAGATTTGCGCCACTTTATTTGTAGCGGTGGATACGCTGGGCACGTATAACCGTTGGCAAAACCCGTACGAAGAGCCGTGGCAAAATATCGTCACGGAAAAGCAACTCAAAGAAATGCTTAAAAGCAAGCTCGTGCAAGTGGGCACGCTGGGGTTAGACGGACACAATTTGTTGGCAGACAAACCCACCGCCGCCCGACAAAATTTACTGGAATCTATTTATCGGTTAGAAACACTGCACAAAATTACGCCGTGCGCGGCCGCGTTTTGGCCGTTTGTAAAGGACCCGCAAAATAATGCACTCGCCATTGGCGACGGAATTAACTTACCTATCATCACGTCGCAACCGGGCCAAAATGCGCTTACGGAAAAAAAGTTTTTACGTATATTAAAACCCAGCTTATTCACAAAAATTTTATTGTGGAAAAATAAATAATTCTACCTTATATTTGTTATAATGGAACTGCAGTAAAACTAAAAATTTAATCTGTTTTTGGGAACCTGCTTAGCAGGCAGTCTTTAGGCAACTAAAGCGAGTATCAGCCCCAAAACAGCTGTTTAAAGGCAGGAAATACCAACGGGTTGCTCCAGCGGTATTTTCTGCTTAATGTTCCCCTTTTGGTGTGAACTACGGCTGTTTGGCGTTTGGCTGCTGATACTCCCAGGCGTTCATTTAGCCGTTTTTGTTGTCTTTTTCCCTAAACAGACCAGGAGAAAAAATGACAATAAAAACACAAGCGTTCACGCTTATTGAATTACTTGTTGTAGTTCTTATCATCGGTATTTTGGCCGCAGTAGCGGTACCACAATATCAAAAAGCAATAGAAAAAAGCAAAGCCGCCCAAGGTATTACATTGGTAAAAAGCCTGGCCCAAGCCGCCCGTACCTACTACCTGGCAAATGGCGAGTATGCAACCTCTTTGGAACAATTAGACGTTTCACTATCGCAGACTTTAAAAAATGAATTTTATTGCGAAGATCTGCAATTTGCTTGCAACCAAAAAGAATGGGGTGTAGTTATATATCAAGCGTCCAACAAATTACAAGCCGTCATAGCCATACGCACTTCCGGAAAATATAAGGGCGGAGGCTTTGCGATTTTTCAAAATAATACAGACTCTATTTACGAACGTACCCTAGTTCCTGATACGCTATACTGCTATGAACGCATGTCAGGTCCCAACGCCATTGAAACCAACGGGAGTTATTGTAAAAAATTGTTTAATGGCGTTCAAGTTGCGCAAGGCGGGAATGGGATTCAATACGCTTTACCCTAAATGTGAAAATCACACTCCCATTTCTCTTTATGTATTTTGCTATAATGTTTGTATGATTATACCTACTATTATTGAAAAAAACGTCGGTTATGATATTTTCTCCCGCCTATTAAAAGACCGCATTATCTTTGTGGGCGGACGCGAAGGCGAGGTAGATACCGCCAGCGCTAATATGATTATCGCCCAACTCCTCTATTTGGACGCGGACGACCCCAACCGGGAAATCAACCTCTACATTAACTCCCCCGGCGGTATGGTAACGGCGGGCCTGGCGATTTATGACACCATGCAATTTATCAAAGCCCCCATTACAACGATTTGTATGGGCCAAGCGATGAGCTTTGGCGCGGTACTCTTGGCTGCAGGCTCAAAAGGCAAACGCTATGCCTTACCGCATGCGCGTATTATGATTCACCAACCCTTAATTTGGGGCGGCGGGATTTCCGGCCAGGTGACCGACATTGAAATTGAAGCGCAAGAGCTCCATAAAAATAAAGAGCATCTTTTGGATATCTTGGCGCATCACACCGGGCAGGATAAAGAAAAAATCCGCCGTGACAGCGAACGCAACTACTATATGTCTGCGCAAGAGGCCAAAGAATACGGCCTTATTGACGCAGTGTTGGAGTTAAAAAAATAAAAACGATCCATCCCTATTCATTCGTACCCGCAAAACCCAAAACAGCCCGTTTTGGGTTTTATGATTTTTCCCCAAAAGGCCCAGCCACCTATAGGTCCAAAGGCCGTTGAATTCAAATACTATATTATTTATTATATAAGTATGAAGAATCTATTTCTCTTTATAATCTGTTGTACCGCTTTACCCATTTGTGCATTCAATTACGCCGCATTGGAGCGTACCGTTTTGTCTACTCCGGTGGATGCCCCCATTCCCCAGGTTTATACTAACCATCTTGCGCTTAATTCCCAACGGGCGGTCCGGCTGGGCTACAAAAATTTTAAAACCCGCATTAACACGCCCGATGCTACCACCACTGATACCGAAATTGCCATTTTAATTACCACAAGCTTTCAGCCTTTTTTTGAAAAACTAAACCAGTTGGAAAATGTATCCCCGGACAAAAGACCAACGCTCATCACCCAATACAACAAAGAATTTGAAACGTTAGTGGCACAATTGACCGAGTTGTTACTTAAAAACCAGCAACGTTACGTAATACCCATTTTTTTAGATGACAACGCGGCCCTAGAAGAAACACTTGTGATTATTCAAGAGGCCGTTGACAAGGGAAGTTTTTAGGACCCAGCCAGGTTTTAGGTCCAAAGGCCCTTTTTATTTGAGGAAAAACGATATATATTATTACTAAGAGGTGTTGTATGAACTTAAAAAAATCACTACTTTCTGTTTTAGCTGTTTTACTGAGCGCCGGTGCGTTTGCGTACCCCGCCCCGCAAGAGCAAGACCCGGTAACCCCTCTCTTGCAACAATATGCCGCCCAAGTAGAGGAGCTTCAAAAAACCTTTGACCAAAAATTATTACCTTCTTTTAAAACAATTGCTTCCCTGGCGTTGCAGGTGCAAGCCGCTGGCCAAACGGATTTGACCCCCGACCAAACGGCCTTGTTTGAAAAATATATGCTTGCGCTGGATAAGGCTCTTACGGACGTAGCCGCCCCCGCCCTAAAAGACTTAGATATTAATCAATTTAATGAGCAATATGCTCAAGTGGCTAAAACCTACGGTGCCCCGGCACACCCATTCACCTTGCAAGAAGTAACCGACTTATTTAAAGGCATGTATTTAGTATTCGCACTCGGGCATTTTGAACAAACGCAAAAATTAACCACCGACGAATTAACCGTTTTGATGGAAATCTTCTTCCCGCAAGCAGAGGAAGAAGAATCCGAAAATTAGATTAGTAACGAGGAACCAAAATGAATAAATGGACATTGACTTTACTATTAGCGGCGTTTAGCACGTTGCCAGCCGCCGCCCAAACCAACAACAGCACTTCTACCCCCAAGGGTAGCACGCCGGTAGTCAGCACCCAAGCCCAGCACAGTGCCAACCGGCAATGCCCCTGCCAAAAGGCTCAACCCGCCGCACAAGAGCCTGGCCGTCAACAGGGCCCAAACAGCAACCATGTAAACGCCCAAGTAGAACGTGCGGTGGTCCAGGCTCTGACACAAGCGGCTTGCACTTGTACTTGCAGCTGTTGCCAAAGGGAAGGCCAACCCGATGAACCGGAAGAACCCGAAATTCCTACTATTTTCACCCAAGAAGAACCCCTTTCCCCGCGCGAGCTTATTGAAGCCGAAGAAGAACTGGCGCTAATCCGCAACCGGCAAGATGATAACGCTACCTTTGAAAAATATCCCTATTTGTTGGATCCGGCCTACCGCCGGGCCCAAAATGACACCCAAAAAGGTAAAGTACGCAAGCACTACGGCAAAGACAAACCCGGTCAGTTTACCCCGCCTTACAACCGCGGAAAGACCTGGGCCAATAAAGTAGGATTATAAAAATTGGATATTTTTAACAATCCCCCTTTTTTACACACGGGGGATTTTTTATTTCCCCTAAATAAAGTACAATAAACAGTAAAAGGAGAGTTTATGTACCAACGCACCGCTGAAGAAAAAGAAAAAATCAAAGAAATTTTACGCTTAACCGAACAAAACAACATCCAAATCATTAAACTGTGGTTTGTAGACATTTTAGGCAAACTTAAATCCATTTCCGTTTCCTACCGCGAATTTGAATACGCCATGACCGAGGGTATGGGGTTGGACGGCTCGTCGGTAGAGGGGTTTGCCCGCATTTACGAGTCCGACCTAGTAGCCTTGCCGGATTTGGACACGTTCCAAATGTTCCCGCCCGATTTGACCGGCGCCCCCATTGCCCGCTTTTTCTGCGATATTAAAACAACCGACGGCAAACAATTTGAGGGCGACCCGCGCTACATTTTAAAACGCAACCTGGCCGAAATGAAAAAGGCCGGCTTTGACCAATTTATGGTCGGCCCCGAACTGGAGTATTTTTACTTCAAAGACGACAAACATCCCGAAGGGTTAGACAGTGCCGGCTACTTTGATACGATTCCGCTCGACCGTTCGTACGCTATCCGCCGCCACACCATGCAAATGCTTGAAAAACTTGGCATCCGCGTAGAATATTCCCATCACGAGGTAGCCCCCTCCCAGCACGAAATTGACTTGCGCTACGACGAAGCTATGAAAATGGCCGACCAAGTGATTACCTACCGCACCGTCGTCAAACAAATTGCCGCCGCGCACGGCGTGTATGCCACGTTTATGCCTAAGCCGATTGCCAAAGTAAACGGCAGCGGGATGCACGTGCACCAATCGCTTTTCAAAAACGGCTCCAACGCGTTTTTTGACGCCAAGGACCCGCTGTACCTCTCCGAAACTGCCCGCCAATATATTGCGGGTATTTTGGCCCACGTCAAAGAAATTTGTTCTGTGACCAACCAATGGGTCAATTCGTACAAACGTTTAGTGCCCGGTTATGAGGCCCCGGCCTACATTGCCTGGGGACGCAAAAACCGCAGTACGCTGGTGCGCATCCCGCAAGTAAAAGCGGGCAAACCCAACGCCACACGCATTGAGTGCCGCTTCCCGGACCCGGCCTGCAACCCGTATTTGACCTTTGCCGTCATGCTGGGCGCGGGCTTAGACGGTATTAAAAACAAAATGCAAGTGGCCCCGATTACCGAGGAAAACATCTTCCGCATGACCAAAGAAGAGCGCGCTGCGCACAAAATTGATACACTGCCCGCATACTTGTACGAGGCCGTGAACTATACGCGCAACTCCGCGCTCGTTAAGCAAATCTTGGGTGAACACACGTTTGAAAAATTCATCGCCAACAAAGATATTGAGTGGGACTCTTACCGCACCCATGTATCCAGCTATGAATTAGAACGGTATTTATCTACGCTGTAAGTATTTACACACCACTAAAAACCCCCGCCTAAAAGCGGGGGTTTTGTTTACAACCGTGGCGCGTACGCAAATGATTATTTACATTTGGCTACAAAAGTTTCATCATCCTCTGCTACGTATTTTTCTACAATCGGGCTGATAACCTCGCCCGCTTGCTTGTCCTCGGCATTGGTACTGTTTTTGTTTATTCCGATAATATCGCCAATTCTCCACTTCCCTCCGGGTGCGGTTTTGCTCAGCCACAGGTACGGTCCTTCAGACGATAGCCAGGTATTTGGAGGGTCATCTGTACCATCTGCATTGTAGCCAAAGTACATATCAATCTCACAGTAGGAAGAGACACAAACAGCATAAAAGTTCCCCACATCCGTATAGCAGTTGTTGTCCTTACTGCAATCGCCGGGCAGGTCAATCGGGGAAACACTATTCTTCCCGGTGAAATAGACATAGCCACTCTGCGGCAAACCATTTTCCAAGAGATACATATCTACTGCTTTGTTTACAGTATCCAATATCACTTCTACTCGAGTGGCTTTTGATTTCTTAACGGCTTTTTTATATTGTGGTACCGCTACCGCCGCTAAGATGCCAATGATTAAAACAACGACTAACAACTCAATGAGCGTAAATGCGCTGTTATTTAATAAGCCCGTCATCCCGTACTTGATACGGGATCTTCCACGCATGCTGTTTACCAACGGCAACGACAAGCGTCGAAGATCCTGAGTCCATTTGATGAGATCCCGTATTACAACCTTACGGGACGCGGCCCAAAGGTAATGGCCGCGGCTCAGGATGACTTTTATGATTTGGGTAACCCCCCGCTTACAACTTGTTTTAGACGTATTACTTTTCATTTTATGTTCTCCTGTCTGCAATATATTAGGAGTGTACCAAAAAAAAAAAACAAGTCAAGCTTTTTATAAAAACACAAATAAATGCAACTATTTTTTAACCACCTAAAAATCAAATTCCCGTCCAAGCCACGGCATTACCGCTTCGGCAATGCCAATCAAAACAAGAATATAAAACAAGAAGCAAAACAAAAACAAGAATTAAATATATCTTTCTTACTGCGCGGGCCCTGCGGGCGGCCTTACCCGCGCAGGGAGTAAGAGATTTTTTTAGTAAAAATTTTTAAGGGCCCAGAAAAAATAGGCCCTTTTAGGGCTTGACAAATCCGGCAAAATATGCTAGTATTGTTAGCGTACCGAGTAGAAAAGCGGATAAACGCCGTGGTAGGTTGGGTGTAAACCCAACAATTTTCCTTGTCAGGTTCACACCTGACCTACAACGGCAACGACACCCCCTCATCGCTCCGTAGCGTACGTCAACCGGACCGCCCGTAGGGCGGCAAGTACGTAAGGCCCAAGTCACGGCAAAATGGGAAGATTTTGGCAAATTGTTGGTCCAGGTAACATGCAAGTTTATACCCGTTTTTTATTCCAAAAATGCTATAATATACACGGTGTCGGGTACCCCCCGATAAGTGCTTTTGCACACCGCTTTAAAATAACACAAGGAGACTTCTGCTATGTCTAAACTCGTCGCTATGGACGGCAACACCGCAGTGTCGCACGTCGCCCATGCTACCAATGAAGTAATTGCTATTTACCCGATTACGCCTTCTTCCACGATGGGCGAAATCTGTGACGCTAAAAGCGCCAAAGGCGAAACCAACCTCTGGGGCAACATTCCCTCCGTAAACGAACTGCAATCCGAAGGCGGTGCCTCGGGCGCGGTGCACGGCTCTTTAGTTGCCGGCGCGCTCACGACCACGTTTACCGCTTCGCAAGGTTTACTTTTGATGATTCCGAATATGTACAAAATTGCGGGTGAATTAACCCCCACGGTTTTCCACGTGTCCGCCCGTGCGATTGCCACCACCGCCCTTTCCATTTTTGGCGACCACTCGGACGTCATGGCCGTACGCCAAACCGGGTGGGCGATGTTATGCTCGGACAATCCGCAAGAAGCCATGGATATGGCCTTAATCGCCCAAGCTGCCACCTTGCGTGCCCGCGTGCCGTTTGTGCACTTCTTTGACGGGTTCCGCACCAGCCACGAACTCAACATGGTGGATCCCTTAACCAAAGAGCAAATGAAAGAAATGATTTCGGACGAGTTAATTGCCGCCCACAAATCGCGCGGCTTAAACCCCGAACATCCCACCGTGCGCGGTACCGCCGCCAACCCGGACGTGTACTTCCAAGCGCGCGAAGCCGTCAACAAATTCTACAACGCCGTGCCCGGTATCGTCAAAGAAGAAATGGCGAAATTTGAAAAAATTGCCGGCCGCCATTATGACTTGTTCCAATATGTCGGTGACGCGGATGCTGAGCGCCTCATTGTGATTATGGGCTCCGGCGCCGACGTAGCGCAAAACGCCGTGGAGGCCCTTAAAGGCCAAAAAGTGGGCGTACTCAAAATCAAATTATTCCGCCCCTTCTCGATTGAAGATTTCATTAAAGTCATCCCGGCCAGCGTAAAGAAAATTGCCGTCATGGACCGCACCAAAGAGCCCGGCTCTTTAGGCGAGCCGCTGTTCCAAGACGTGTGCGCGGCTTTCCTTACCCAAGAAGCCAAAGCCAAATTTGCGGCCACGCCGTTTATCGCCGGCGGCCGCTACGGGATTGGCTCCAAAGATTTTACGCCTAGCGATGTAAAAGCCATCTTTGATAACTTAGCCGCCAAGGAGCCCAAAAAAGAATTTGTGGTCAGCATTAACGACGATTTGACCGGGCTCTCTCTGCCCAAAACCACGTTAGAAAGCAAGGCCGCAAATGACATTTTTGCCGCGCTGTTCTACGGCTTGGGCTCTGACGGTACCGTCGGTGCAAACAAAAACACCATGAAGATTATTTCTGCCAACGGTTTCTGCGCGCAAGGGTACTTTGTGTACGATTCCAAAAAATCGGGCTCCATGACCACCTCGCACATCCGTTTTGGTAAAAACTACATCCGCGCCCCGTATCTCATCCAAAGTGCGGACTTTATCGGTGTGCACATGTTTGATTTCTTAGATAAGTACGACGTGTTGGGCAAAGCCAAAAAAGGCGCCACGGTGCTCATTAACTCGCCCTACAACAAGGACGAGGTATGGAACCACCTGACGGCCGAGGTACAAAAAATTATCATTGACCGCCAGTTAAAAGTATACGTCATTGACGCGAGCGAAATTGCTTTGAAAACCGGCATGGGCAGCCGCACCAACACAAGTCGGATCGTAGCCATGTCGTTCTGTGAG
>JAZUSP010000004.1:0-39126 GCA_045606805.1 Elusimicrobiaceae bacterium
CTCCTTGGCTCACAGAACGACATGGCTACGATCCGACTTCTCTACAATATAAGTATGAAAACATCCAAACTTTTGTTACTGATTTTTGTATGGAGCCTATGCGCCCCGGCGGTGTTTGCCCAAAAACAACTCAAATATGTACCGCAAGCCGTCAAAGGCACAAAGACGATTCCGTATGTTGTTAACCCCAAATTGCCGCCTGCTGTGCGGGCTAATTTTGCTGTGCCTGTGGTGCGCCCCATGGTGGCCCCGGCGGTGGAACGTGCCGTAACGGCGCAAGTAGCCGCGCAGACGGCACCGCAAGTCGTGTTGCCTAACGGTTTACAAAAGGATTTTTTAACCGGTCCGCAAGCCCTTACGACGTATATGCCAACTTGGCGTGAAGAATTGATTGGTATATTTACGGAAGAACAGTTAAACGTAATAGAGCAAACGTTTAAAGAAACGGACCGAGCGTTATTTGAATTAGACGCGCAGGGCAATTGGCTCAAGCCGCACTCTACGGAGTGGAATTACTCGGCACTTTTTAAGCAAATGTTAACAGCAAACGCTTGGAGGACAAGGGCCTTTCATGACGGGCAACTCAAAACGCTGTTTGGTAAATTTGCCCGGTTTGACGACGTATTTACACGGCTTAATTATCAAGCGTTTTTACTCGTCCACAAACGCGCGCCCAACGCGAACGACCCCGGGGAAGAAGGCAAACTGGCCCGCCATGCCAAATACAATTTAGACAAGCGCGACGGACGTAAAATGAACCCGGAAGTAGAAGGCTATACCTATGGTAACATGCCCGCTAAATTACAGACACCTAAGCCGAGTTACGGCCCCAAAGGCCGTGCACCAAGACGTGCGCCGGATGAGGTGCTAGCGCAAGTAAAAGCATTTATTAAAGAGAATGAGCGGTTTCCGTTACACTCTGCTGAGAATGAAGCGGAATGTTCGTTGCGCAAAGCGTTTGATAACGCGACTCGGAAAGCGGAAGCACAAATGCTTACGGATGATACCAGCCGGGAACTGTTGGCTTTAAAAGAACAGTGGGTTACTAAATACGCCGATATGAGAACGCCACGGGAAGTGTTAGCACAAATACAAGCATTTATCAAAAAGCACGAACGTTTCCCATTAGAAAAGGCCAAGAAGGCAACAGAACGTTCGTTACGCCAAGCGTTTGACGGGGCATGTAAGAAAGCGGAATTTCAAGGGCTTACGGATGACATTAGCCGAGAACTGTTGGCATTAAAAGAACAATGGGTGACTAAATACACCGATAAAAGAACTCCGCAAGAAGTATTAACGCAAGTAAAAGCATTTATTAAAGAAAACGGACGTTTCCCGTTACATGATGCCGCAGATGAAACGGAACGTTCATTACGCTTGGCGTTTAACTACTTAAGCAGGAAAGCGGACTCACAAATACTCATTGATGATACCAGTCGGGAACTGTTTGCATTACGAGATAAATGGGTAAGAAAGGTTGCCGATATGAGAACCCCACAAGAAGTATTAACACAAACAAAAGCATTTATCCAAGCAAATGGGCATTTCCCGTCAGATCATGCCAAGGATGAAACGGAACGTTCGTTACGTATGGCGTTTGACAAAGCGACTAAGAAAGCTGAATTGCAAGGGCTTACGGATGATACCAGCCGGAAACTGTTGGCCTTAAAAGAACAGTGGGTTACTAAATACGCCGATATGAGAACCCCACAAGAAGTTTTAACGCAAATAAAAGCATTTATCCAAGAGAAAGGGCGTTTCCCATCACAGTATGCCGATGATAAAATTGAACGTTCGTTACGCAAGGCATTTGGCCACGCGACTAAGAAAGCCGAAGTGCAAGGGCTTACGGATGATACCAGCCGGGAACTGTTGGCATTAAAAGAACAATGGGTAAAAAAACGTAAAAAATAAAGGTTTATAGTAGAATTACAAGCAAAGTATCAGTAACGTGCGTTTTAGGTAAGTAGGCCCCGCCGTCGTGTCGGCGGGGCGGTTTTTATGAAAAAAGTGTCATTCCCGATCGTCATCCCGCAGTGTTTCTGTGCGGGATATATCGGGAATCTACGACGCTTGCCGTTATCCTAAAATGGGAAAAACCTTATTAAATAAATGTGTGGAAGAGCCCCGACTACGGCTTTCGGGGATGACAGCCTTAATTATTATCGAGTCAATCGCTGTGCCACTTCCCACGCCTGCAAAAGCGAACTTTCCATAAAACTGTATTCCCAGCGGCCGTAGCGCCCGGCGCAGAAACAGTTTTCTTTTTCCAGTGCGGACAGTAAGCCGGGCACAAGCTCGGCCCGTTTTTGATTGAAAATCACATACGCATGCGGAATCGTCTGCCAGGCGGAAAATAGTTTTACGTCGTCATCTGTGACGAGCCCTTTTTGGTGTAAGCCTTCCCAAATTTGCTGCTCGGTGTCCGGCGTGGTGGGGGGGAGACCGGGCAGTTCAATGTAAAAAAGCGACGTGTTTTTATCGGGCACGCTACCCGGCGCAAAACTGCTTGTCAGCCCCACGCGGTAAAAGGGCTGTACCCTGTCAGGGCAGTAAATCCAGCTAAACGGCTCCACTTGGCGCGCAATGGCTAAGTGATACACCGTAACGGGTTGCGCCGCTAATTGCACCGCGGCACGTTTTAAATCTTCGTGCCCAGCCAGTAAATTAACAAGCTGCGGCAGCGGTATGGTGCTGACTACATGTTCAAACGTGATTGGTTCGTTGTGTACCCACGCGGTTTTAGTTTGTAAGTCAAGTTGAGTAACCGGGGCATTGACGCGCACGTGTTTAACGTGCTTAGCAAGTGCGTTGATGAGCGCCCCGCACCCGCCCTGTTTGGGGTAATAAAACGACGAATTATACCCCTGCGGTGCGGTGGGTTTTTGAACAGCACTTTGCACAATTTCCCGACGGTGCGGGGCCGGCACAAACGGGCCGCACCACTCGCACGTGAGCTGGGTTAAAGGCCGCCCCCATAATTTTTCGTTATACGGGCGGAAGAATGCCTCATAAAGCGTGCGCCCGAACGACGCTAAACACCACGCCTCAAAATGCTGTGGCGCATGCGGGTCATCCTGCAAGGTGCTCAGTTCATCCACGATAAGTGCGCGCAGTTCGGGGTGCAACGCCCATAAATTAGTTTGGAACGGGAACGGCACTTGCATACCGTTGGAATAAATCCACGCGCGGCGCGTGTGTTTTTTTAGGTTACTGCCCAACAGTTTTTTGACAAGCGCTTTGCCTTGCGGTGTATGCAAGTGTAAAAAATGCCCACCAAAATCAAAGTGATATCCGTCCGAAAACGTGGTGGCGCACAGGCCGCCCAAACGGTCTTGTGCCTCTAACACCAGATAATCGTGCGCACCTTGCTGTTGCAACGCGTACGCCGTGGCCAGGCCCGTAAGGCCGCCGCCGATAATCAGCGTGTGGACGTGGACATTTTTTGCAGTAACCATAGTAAAAGCATCCCCATTCCCAGTAAACTGACCAGCACCGCGCCTGCTGTTTGTTGCGGCTGACATTGGGTAATAGCATAGGCGCACAAGTTGCCCAGCACCCCTGCCGCCGCAAAGGCCATCAGTACGCGCCTATTGGAAAAGTGTTTTTCGTTTTTAAGGTACAAGGCCAAATGGTCCGGGCTGCCCTTTAAGGGGTTTTGCCCTTTGGACAGGCGCACGATAGAAACGTAGGCCGTATCTAATAACGCTGCGGCCGCTATAAACAGCGGGGCCGCGTAGCCGTATGGATTTGTTTGCGAGTATTGCGTGCCCATGGAAAGCGCCGCTATAAAAAAGCCCAAAAATGTGGAGCCGCTATCCCCCAAAAAGATTTTGTTTGTCGCGTGGTTATGCGGCCAAAACACCAGGCACGCCCCCAGTAAAGCGACCGCGGCAAAATTGACGTACCACAGTTCGCCGGGCAAGGCAATAAGCAGTAAGCCCGCCGCGCAGATAACGGCTTGGCTCACGCACAGGCCGTCGGCAATATCCAAAAGATTAAACGCGTTTGTCAGCGCAAGTAGCCACAAAAATGTGACCGTGTAATTAAGCCCCGCGCTCGCAAAAACTTGCACATATACGTCATAGATAATCAGCGTAGCGCACGCCGCAGCTTGCACCAAGAGGCGCAGGTAAATAGGCAGCCCTTTGGGTTTGCGCAAATCGTCTAACAGGCCCAGCGCAAAAATCAGCGCGCCCGCCCCTAACATACCGCGCAAGCTGTGCAAGGTGCCCGTGGGGAAATTGGTAATCAAGCGGATAAAAATAAGCCCGGCCACGGTGCCCGCAAAAACAGCACAGCCGCCCAACATGGGCACGGCGCGGGCGTGCGTTTTAAGCCCGCCGGGGGTATCGGTTAAAAAACGGCCGAGCGTGCGGCGTAAAACCGGCAAGCCAACCGCCGTAACAGCCGCCGCACACGCAAACGCCATAAAATAAAGGACAGGTAACACCATAAACAGTTATAATAAAATTATGCTTAAACAAATTTTAACATTTTCTGGTGTTTTGTTGCTCTGTGCGTGCGCCACGGTGCGCGTGAAACAAGTGCCCGCGCAAGTGCGCGGCTTGCAAAAAGTGGACTTTTTTGCCGCGGGGAAAACCCAGGCCGCGTTTAAAGTAACGGGCACCATGGACGGCATGATGACCGACGGCGTGGTAACGGCCAAAAAAATCGGCGAAAGTGATGTGGAAGTGGTGCTCTTGACCGGCGGATTTTATAAAGTGATGCACGCCATCGTCAGCCCCGAAGGCGTGGCCTACCGCTATTTATTTAAAGACGTGGATAACACTGTGGTGCGCGGGCGCATTACGCAACTGCTAGATTTATTGTTTTCGGCCCCCGGTACGTACGCCGGGGTCCGCACTAAAAACGGACAAACACGCGTGACGTATCAAGGCCCGCGGGCCAAAGAAATTTTCATTTATGAGGACGGGGGCACCTATCCCGTGGCCGCCCGCACGGTTACTACCTTAAACGGGGCCGATTTGGCGTATGGCGACTATATGCCCATTTCCGCCGACGGTACCGTATCTGTTCCGCACGAGCTTGTTTATAAAGACGGCAAAATTGTGTTGGAGTTAGAGCTTATTAGCTTGCGGTAAATTGTTATGATATTTCGCCCCGCTCGTCACCCCGCTATATCCCGCACAGAAACACTGCGGGATGACGTAAGCGGGATGACGGCATAGATTAGGTTATGGCTTACATTTACATTTTAACTACTAAAAACAATAAAATGCTTTATATCGGCGTTACCAACAATTTATCCCGCCGTGTCTATGAACATAGGGAGGGTATGAATAAAGGTTTTACGAAGCATTTTCATATTAAAAAATTAGTTTATTACGAACAATGGCCCAGTATTGTCCAAGCAATCAAACGGGAAAAAGTGCTTAAAGAATGGAACCGCAGTTGGAAAGACCGTTTGATAACTAAATTTAACCCCACTTGGCGTGATTTGTACGAAGAAATTTGTTTTTGATTGGTCTTACACCGTCCTTATATTCCGCTCGTCATCCCGCACTCGTCATCCCGCAGTGTTTCTGTGCGGGATATAGTGCGGGATATGAGAGATTTTTTTAATTATCCGCATTTTGCTTGACTTGTTTTTTTTTTTTGGTACGATTTTCCTAGGCCGGATATGGGGGGTATATCTCCCTGTATAAAACGCAATATAAAAGGTTTTAGCGCGTTTGAACGGTATTATAAAGGAGAATAAAAACATGAAAAAGACAAGTTGCAAGCGGGGGTTTGCCCTCATAGAGTTGTTGGTAGTAGTGCTGATTATTGCTATCTTGGCGGCGGTAGCCGTGCCGCAATATCAAAAAACCGTGTGGAAAAGCCGTAATACAGAAATGAAACAAATCGTTAAAGCGGTAGCGGATGCAGAGCAAGTTTATTATTTATCCAATGGGAAATATGCCGCCAATTTTAACGAACTGGATATTGACTTACCTTTAACTCCTATAGAAACAACAGTGGGAGGGGGAACCGGGAGGTGCTCTACTACGGTGCAGGGGACGGATTCTTCTCGTCAAGGGAAAGATTATTATGTGACACTCAACAGTACAGATGCAGAGATGGGGCATGTAGGTATAGTGGCTTATTGGGAAACAGGAACTTACGCATGTGCGGGTTTTGGAAAGATATTGGGAAATAGTGAGCCCGCATTAGAAGACTTGCATTGCCGGGAGATGAAATATTCTTTCTATGAAGCGGGGCAAGATAATTTTTGTAAGAAATTAGAACAAGGAACACAACTAGATGTTACAAGTAGTGCTTGGAGATTTTATAGTTTACCTTAATTAAAATTTTCGTGCTATAACAACGTCCCCTGCCGGTTAGACAGGGGACGATTGTAACTACCAATTCGGAGTTCAAATTATTCCGTACGGATAATTATTTAGCCTCGGCGGCCGGAGCTTGCGCAGCGGCTTCGGCGGTTTGGCCGTTAGCGTCCGTAGCACCGGTCGTTTTTTTGAGTTCTTGCAAGCGCGCGGCTTTGCCCGAGAGCTTGGTCAAGTAGTTTAGTTTGGCGCGGCGTACTTTACCGATTTTTAAGACTTCAATGCTGTCCACGCGGGGGGAGTGAAGCGGGAAAATGCGTTCCACGCCCACGCCAAAGGAAATTTTGCGCACGGTGAACGTTTCGCCAATGCCGCTTCCTTTGCGGGCAATCACTACGCCGTCAAAGGCTTGCAAGCGTTCGTTATCGCCTTCTACTACTTTTACTTTCACACGGACCGTATCGCCCGCTTTAAAAACCGGGATGTTGGTTTTTAAGTTGTGTTTAATGTCGTTAATGTTCATAAATTTTACTTCCTCCGATTACTTTTTTTCTTCCGGCCGGTTGCTTTGGGCTCGTAGGCACTTTCAAGCAAATCGGGCCGAAACTGCTTTGTAACTAATAAAGCTTGGGCGTGTTGCCAGGCTTTTATTTCTTTATGGTTGCCGTTTAAAAGTACCTGCGGGACCCGTTTACCGCGCCAAACTTCGGGGCGGGTATATTGCGGGGCCTCTAAAAGGTTCCCTTCAAACGACTCCGAGGACGTTACATCCTCTTTCTTAAAAGTTCCTTTTTGAAGACGCGTAATGCAATCAATCATCACGCACGCGGCGAGTTCCCCGCCGGTTAGGATAAAGTCCCCTAAAGAAACTTCTGCGTCTACCTCCGGGTAGAGCCGGGCGTCAATCCCTTCATAATGTCCGCACACGATAATGAGGTGACGCTTTTTGGCCAGTTTTTTAGCCAGTTCTTGGCTAAACACTTGCCCGCGCGGACTGGTAAGTACCACATACGATGATTTTTTGCGCAGTTTGTTAATGGCTTGGTAGAGAGGCTCTGCCTTCATTAACATCCCGGGCCCGCCGCCGTAGGGGCGGTCGTCAATCGTTTTATGGCGGTCCGAGGTAAATTCCCGCGGACTCAGGGTGCCCAGTTTGATTATCCCCGCCTTTTGTGCACGCCCCACAATGCTGTGGGAAAGTGTTTGCCGGATTAGCTCCTCAAAAGGGGTGATAACGTCGATTTTCATTCGTCTTCCAGCTTTAAGGTAACTTTTTTGTCTTGGTTGGTGGCGGCGGCGGTCAAAACCGTACGTACCGCTTTAATAATACAACCGTCTTTGCCAATGACTTTACCTTTGTCAGCCGCGTCCACTTTGGTGGACAGGAAAACGCGGTTTTCTTCTGTAGTTTCGTTCACAACCACATTATCCGGCGTGGACGAAAGCGATTTTAAGAGCAGGGTGGCTAACTCTTTCATAGTTACCCCGCGGCTTATTTAGCGCTGGCTTTTTTAATCAAGCTAGCTACGGTTTGGGAAGGTTTAGCACCTACTTTCATCCAGTATTCCACGCGCGGCATGTCCAATTTTACTTGTTCTGCGGTGTTGGGGTTGCACGGATGATATTGGCCGAGCACTTCTTTGGCTTCACTGCCCACGGCGGATTTTTTTTCAATCGCCACTACTCTGTACTGCGGCTGGGCTTTTTTGCCAACCCGTTGTAATCTAATTACTACTGCCATGTATGTCTCCTTATATGCTTTTACCTCAGTAAAAGCAGTTTAAATTTCCGGCGTCGCCTGTTTAATTTGCTTGAGGGCCAATGCAGGGTCCGCTGACGAAAAAATTGCATTTCCGGCTACTAGCGCATCGGCCCCGGCTTTAATAGCCAACGGCGCGGTTTGCGCGTTAATGCCGCCATCTACTTCCAGCCAAATTTGCTTGCCGGAAGCATTGATAATTTGGCGTACCGCCTTAATTTGGGCAGGGGAGCTTTCCAAAAAAGCCTGCCCGCCAAAACCGGGGTATACGCTCATCACTAATACTAAATCTATATACTGCGTTAGCGGTTTAAGCACGGCCGGGTCCGTATCCGGCTTAATGGATACGCCCGTTTTAACACCCAGGGCCGCAATTTGCGCTAAAGCCGCTACGGTGTTGTCTTGCGATTCCGCGTGCACGGTCAGCAAATCGGCCCCGGCCTTGGCAAACGGCTCAATAAAGCGGGTGGGATTTGTAACCATTAAATGCACATCTAACGCTAAATTTGTACAACGTTTCAAAGAACTCACTACGGCGGGGCCGAAACTTAAATTCGGCACAAAATGCCCGTCCATAATATCCACATGCAACCAATCGGCCCCTGCTTTCTCCACGCGGGCAATTTCGCTGCCTAAGTGACATAAATCGGCCGACAAGATAGATGGCGCAATAGATATTTTACCATTTACGGCAGGCATTTTGGAAGTGTTTTTTTTCATTTTACTTCGCGCTCGCGCACTAAGACGTTATCCACAAACACGCGCACCGTGGCAAAACTGGTAAACGGAATTTCCAAATCTACCTTCGAGCCGGGCTGTTTAGTTTCGTTTAAAATTTCGTTTTCGCCGGTGGCATCTTCCACCACTACCCGCACCAGGCTGTCTTTTTTGCCTTGCGGCAATTCGTAATGTAAGTGGTACGATTTTTCATTATCGGCGGTAGCGCGGCGGCTGACGGTAATTTCTACGTTGGAACCGGGGGCCACTTGCGCATCCGCGGCGGGGCGTTGCTCGGCCACGGTGCCGTTGGGGAAGGAGGAAAACGGGTCTTCTTTAATAATTAAATTGACGTCCTGCCCGCTGGCCCACAGCGTGGCTTGGGCGAGCTTTTTGCCTTTAAAATTGGGAACTAAAATCACACTGGCCGGCGGAGCCCCGTTGGAAGAAACAAGCGTAACCGAGGTGCCTTTTTGCACCATACTGTCGGCCTTGGGGTGTTGGGTAATCACCACGCCTTTTTCATAGGTGAGCGAATAGGCATTTTCCACTTTGGTTACGTTAAGCCCGGCTTTGCGGATCGCCAGCTGGGCCTCGCGTAGCGTAGTGCCTACGGCGTTAGGAACAAAGACCATTTCATCGCCCTGGCTAATCCACACGCGGATGATGCGCCCTTCGCGCACGGTGGACCCGGCGGAAGGAATTTGGCGCAAGACGGAACCGGGGGGGACATTTTGGTCAAATTCTACGCCGGCTTGTTTGGCGGCTAAATTTTGCTTTGCCAGTAAATCAAGCGCTTGCGAAACGGGCTTTTTGGTTAAATCGGGTACAGTCACTTCCTTGCGGGTATGGATTAAAGCCCCCATCACCCAATCGGCCGATACGATAATCAGCCCCGCAAAAAAGAGGCATACCATAAAAAGGATGAGCCATTTCAAGCGGCCGGGCTTTTTGTTTTTACTTATAAATTCGTCAAAATTTTCGTTGTTAGTTGCCATTTTCTATAAATACAGTGTCGTTAGTTTTTACCCCGCGGCCGTTTGCAAAATCGGCGGCCGGCATGGGGTTTTTCCCGGCGGGTTGCAGGTGTACAAGCCACAACGCGCCCTCTCTACATTTTACTAAAATTCCGCGGTTGCGTTCAATGGCAAGCACGGTACCGGGCAAGGCGGAAGAATCGGGCGTTTGCGCCGGTTGGGTGTGCAACACGTGCACCCACTCCAACTTTCCTTTGCACAAAAAGGGAACTTTGGGTTTGGGGCCGCATGCCAGGCCGCGCACGCGGTTGTGTAAGGCTGTGGCGGTCAGATTGGCGGGGCGCAAGAGCGCATCCTCTTTTTGAAGCATAGGGGCGGTGGTGGGCTTTCCTACCTGCGGAGTTTGCACCATTTCCCCGTTTTGGATGCGCGTGAGCACCTCTTTTAAGCCGGCGAGTCCCAGCGGGATGAGTTTTTCAAAGAGGGTTTGCGCATTATCTTGCGGGTCAATATCCATTTCTTTTTGCAAGAAAAGCGGGCCGTCGTCCATACCGGGGCGAATCCAAAAGACCGAAATGCCGGTTTTGGTATGTCCTTGGATAAGGGCCTGTTGCACGGGGGCCGCCCCGCGCAAAAGCGGCAGTAACGAAAAATGCACATTCAAAATACCCAGTTTGGGCAGTGCCAAAAAATCGGGCCGGAAAATTTTGCCATACGCTACCGCAACGCCCAAGTCAAAGGGCGTGGCGGCAATTTTGTCAACATCATCTTTGAGTTTTTCGGGCGATAAGACGGGCACGCCCAGTTCCCGTGCGCGCGCCTTAACAGGGCAAGCGGAAATTTCCAACCCGCGCCCGCGCGGCTTATCAGCCTGGGTGACAACCCGTTGCAAATCGGTCAACTGCCGGACTAATTCCAAATACGGGACCGCCAGCTGCGGGGTTCCAAAAAAAATCGTTTTTAAGATCATAACTATATTTTAGCAAATTCTTAAACAGTGCTTTTTGCCGGTTTTTTTGCTATATTATGATATGCTTAAGGAGATAATTATGAAAAAAGGTTTTACCCTCATTGAGTTAATGGTTACAGTTATTATTGTGGGGATTTTAGCAGCCATTGCGTTGCCACAATATAGAAAGGCGGTTAATAAAGCGAGATTGGCAGAAGCCGTTATGGATATGGCCAATATCCAGCGGGGAATGGATATGTATTGGATGCAATTTCATAGGGAGTTTGGTGTTTTTACGAATGATGCCCCTAAGTTGGATATTAATATAAAAGGGAAAATGTCTTATTATGGTGCGGGGATGAGTGCCACTGCTAATTTTCAGTATGGAGCTGGGTGTGATGTAACGGGAAACTGTACTATTGGTATTATTCCTTTTAATACAGATTTGCCTACTTTGCAAGCGGTTCGGACCAAAAGTGGCGTAAACATAACTTGGACAAAAAGTTGTTCAGGGGGACTTAAAGGATTTTGTGAAAGCCTGGTAAGTCAAGGATTTACTAATAAAAACAGTTAGTTTGCTTGGTTGATAAAGCCCCCGTTTGGGGGCTCTTTTTTTATATACTTTATGTATGAGTAACTTTCAAATGTTTATCCGTTCCCACCGCCCGTTGTGTGTGGGGTATGAAATAACACGCTGGATAGGGCATAAAATGCTGTTTTTTGTGCCGGAGGTTACCCCTGTGTGGTATGGGTTTAACAAACGCCCGGTGCCGGGGGCGCAAGAAAAATTGCCGTTTGACAAGGCTTGGTATCGTATCTGCCGTCCGCTTTATTGGCACGAACACGTGTATTATAATTTGGATAACGCCTTAGCCGCCAACCCTCAAATAAAAGGGTTTGCCTTTGTGTTTTTTATGGGCATTGGCGATTATTTGTATGCTACCCCGGTGCTGGAAGCCCTCAAACAGAAATATCCGCACATGCCGTTTTACGGCTACGTAGGCGCGCAGTTTGACCGTAATAACTCGCCGCTAGTGGGGAAACTGTTAGCAGAAAACCCGCATTTTGAGCGTGTGTTTTATTTTAACGGCTCTCGCCATCCGCTCATCTGGAAAAATTACGATTACACAGACGCCCTTAAAAATGTGCCGGAAAATTTTTTAGTTATCCCGGTGTATTACGATTATGGGGTGCACATTACACACCGCGTAGCCAGTTTGTTTGAGACCTTTAACTTACCGCTCCCGCAAGACGTGCCAGCCCCTAACATGTATTTTCCCAAAGAAGTAGCCCCGGTAGTGGCGGACTATTTAGCCGTGGCACGCAAGCAAGCCGTCGCCAATAAAGGGATTGTATTTTTACAGTTAGATTCGCGCGGGTCTAATTACGTGTATCCGCACCTAAAAGAACTGGCGCAAGGGCTCATCAAACAAGGCTATTTTGTGATGAGCGTGACTAAAGGCGGCCCGACGGGTAACCCGCAGTATTTGGAAATTGACATTAAAAAATTATCCATTAACCAAACGTGGCAGCTGTTGCATACGCTCAAACAAGAATTTGCGCTGTATGTGATTGCCGTAAACAGTGTGTTTTGGGCGGCCTCGGCGGGGTTACAACTGCCCAATTTGGGGCTGCAACATTGGATTGATAAAAAAGTGCACAACTTGTGGTACCCGAATATAGAGGTGGTGACCAATCATATCTATCCGTTTTTACCGCGCGAAAAACAAATTTTTGCCCCGGCGCAGAGTTACACGCGCCATAATAAAAAAATTATTGATTACAAATCCGATTGGGTCATCCGTTGGTTCAACGAAAAATTTAATAAGGAGTCTGTATGAGTAACACCGGAACGTATGTGTTTGATAAAAAACTGGGCAAACTGGTAAAGGTGTCCGACAAAATTCCGTCCTGCAAAAAAGGCGGCGCGCACCGTTGTTGCGGGGAGTGTTGCTGTGGTCACCGCGGATAGAATACCGCTTTCGGTGGGGCCGCAACCCCAACTGCAACTCTTAGCCAAGGCTTCTTTGACCGGGCTCGCATGGGAGCTTAAGCGTTGGTTCTTGCCGCATTTGGTGGGGGGGATTGGGCTGTTTTTGCTGCTCTCTTACGCAACGTCGGTTACGTTGTTTTCGTCGTGGCCGTGGGGACTTAAATGGTTAGGTGTTGGAGCCCTGCTGGCAGTATATGGTACGGGGGCGTTTTGTTTCTCTTTATTTACAGCCTGCGTGTTTGCGCTGCGTGCGGCGTGCGTGCACTGGAACGATTTTATTGACGCAGTGTTGGAGTTGGTGCAAACCAAAACGGCTGGCCACGTGGCCGATATGAATGTCGGCCTTTCCAAACCCGAGGCTTGCGGTGTAGTACGCGGCAGTGTGCGCGAAGTGTTCATTTCGCTACGGCAAAAAGAGGTATCTTTCCCGCGGCTGTTTTTATGGGTAGGCCTGGGGGCATTGGCACTGGCGGTGCGGGCCGTATTAACGGCCAAAATCAGTAAATGGGCCACGCGCACTGTGCAACTTAGTAAAGTGTTTGCCGGGCGGGCCACGCTGGTGGGGGCGGTATTTTTGAATTTGCATTTTTTTGCTACGGTGCTGTTGGGGGCGTGTTACGCGCTGGGGGCAGCGATAGTGGCGGTAAATGTTTATTTCATATTTTTGTTAAAATAAGGAAGAAACTATGCGAAAAATTTTTGTGCTGATTGGTTTGTTCTTTCCGTTAGCGTTGGCGGCCCAAAGTGCGACTGAGTTATTTGAGCGCGCCAAACAAACGGAAAATTTACCCGCCAAAATTGAACTGTTAACGCAGGTTATTGAAAAATCGCCCCATCACGTGGGGGCGTATCACTACCGGGCAGATGCGTACCGGGCGCTGGGGGATGCACCCCGGGCTATGTTGGATTATAACCGGGTGGTTTCGTTGCGGCCGAAAGATCCGTTCCGTTATTATGCACGTGGGCTTGCGTATGAAACCATGGGTGAGCATAACCTGGCACTGACCGATTTTAGCAAGGCGATTTCCTTAAAGCCGGATTATGAAAACTTTTACTTGGCACGTGCGCGTGCGTACCGGTCCTTGGAAAAATATTCGCGGGCGCTTACGGATTACACAAAATATGTGGACGGTGCCTGGACAAGTGCGTCCGTGCAGTTACTGCGTGAGATGATTCCCGTAAGTTTAGCCGCTTACCGCTATGACGTGGCGCAAGACCAGCTGGATGCGCTTTCTCAAAAGGGGGATGACTCGGCCCAGCGTTACGTATGGCAAGGCCGTTTGTGGCAAAGCGAAAATAAATTGGACGAAGCCATTAGTGCTTTTAGTAAGGCCGTCAACCGCAGCCCGGAACTTGCGCAAGCGTACCAACTGCGCGGCAATGCATTTAAAGAACTGGGCGATTATACTGCCGCGCTGGAAGATTACTCGCGCGCCTTGGTGTTAGCACCGGATGCGTATTGGTTCAACCGCCGTGGGCTTACGTACGAGGAAATGAAAAATTTTGAAGCTGCCGCAGCCGATTATACGCGTGCCATTGAGCTGGACCCTAAATGGGCGGTAGCCTATAACAACCGCGGGTTTGCACGCTTCCATTTGAGGAATTATGCGGGTGCAAAAGAGGATTTTGAAACGGCTATTAAGTTGGACCCGTCTGCCCCCACGCCGTACGTCAATTTGGCAGGGTTATATTGGACGTGGAAAAAAGACCGCAAAGCCATGTATCAACATTTAGAAAAGGCCGTCAGCCGCCATTTTAAAAACTACGAAAGTTTATTTGAAGACGACCAAAAAGGGTGGATGTTTAAAGACGTAAACCACACGGCCGAATTTAGGTCGATTCTCTATAAATAGTTACGGTTTCCAAATTTGAGCCCTAAGCCGCCGATTTGCCCACCTCGCGTACTTGCGGGGCTAGCGCCCCGTCCGCAGAACGTACGCCACGCTCAACTTGCGGCCTTACCTAGGCTCAAATTTAAAAACAGGGCCGTCTCTTTCTTTTTTGTAAAATTGTTACCTTTTTAAGTCTTGAAATATAGCGTTTTTACACCTTTTTTATGGCTAGCCACATCCACAGCGGATAAATCGTTAAAAGCGCTATCTTTGCCCCCAGCACCATTTGCGGAGTGTTTTTGCCGATTAGGTGCACGGCTAGGGCTGTTAAAATACACGCCGCGGCTAAAAAGGCCAGCTTTTTATATTCGTACGCAATGGGATAATTTTTTTGCGTAAAGCAAAATAAAGCCAGCGCCATGGCACCGTAGCTAAGCGCTACCGCCCATCCGGCCCCCAAAATGCCCAGGTAGGGTACCAGCGTTAAGTTGGTGGTAATGCTGGTAAGCGCGCCGAGTAGCGTAATCCACAAAAGCACGCGTGTTTTTTTGGTCATCACCGGGCCGACCATAAAATTGACGTAAAGCCCGTAGAAAAAATACCCGGTAAGCACACACGGCACGACGCTTAGCCCACTCCAATAATTGGGGCTAATCAAGTGAAAATTTCCAAAGAGATTGCTTTGGATAATCGGAGGCATTAAAAACGAAAGCCCCAACAAAAACCACGTGCCCAGCGCCACAAAACACGTCAGCACGCGCGCAAAAGTTTGCTTTGCGTCGGGCTCTTTGGCGTGTGCCAAAAAAAACGGCCGCCACGCTTGGTCAAACATAGATACTAACAGCATCATAAACACGCCGATTTTAAAGTTAGCCTGGTAAATGCCCACCTCACTGAGCCCCACCAAATGCACCAAAATCGGCTTGTCAATTACGCTAATAAATAGGCTGGCCAGCCCCGACGGCACAAACGGCCACGCAAATTTGAGCATGCCGCGCATCAGTTCCTGTTGAAATTGCGGTTTTTTGGCACGCAGTTCTTTGCACACCACGGGCGAAAGTAACAAAAGCGACGTAAGTGAGGCAAAAATGTTTGCCCACAAAATGGATGCTATCCCTTTGTGAAGCACTGCAATAAAAAAGATGTTGCCCAGCACATTGACCACAATGGACGCCGTGCGCACGCCCGCAAAATACCACGGCCGCCGCTCCAGGCGCAGTTTGGTAAACGGAATCATGTTGAGCACGTCTAACAAAAGGACCCACACCGCCAAGTGCACCAGGTAGCTGTATTGCGCCCCAATGCCGATAAGCTGTGCAAACGGTTTGGCAAACAGCCACAGTAACACGGACAACACCGCGCCGTTTAGCAATACGCCGTAAAAACAATGCTGAAAAACGTCGGTTTTTTGTTCGTGTTCGCTGGCAAAGCGCAAGTAGCTTTGGTCCATGCCAAAGAGAAAGATGACATTAAGTAGCGCAATGACGGCAAACGTGGTGGCAATCACGCCGTAATCGCCGGGTAGCAAGTAGTAGGTATAGAATGGCACTAAACAAAAGTTCAGTAACCGTGCCAAGACGGTAGACGTACCGTAGATTAAAGTTTCCTTACCCAGTCGTTTTATACTTGCAGCCATATCATTTAACCCCTACGCTAAATCTGCAAACAGGATATAACTTTAATTCTTTTTGCGCTTGCATGGGAATTAAAATATTTTACGTGTTTCACAGCTTCACGAATAAAATTTCCAGGAGGTCCTTAAACTTGCCTTCAATTTTTTTTGTTTCGCGGATGGTTTCTTCGTGCGAAAGCGGCGTTTTGGAAATGCCGCACCCCAGGTTTGTCACCCACGTAAGCCCTAACACGGCTATGCCGCACTGGCGCGCCACTAACACTTCCGGCACGACGGACATGCCCACCACACTAGCACCCCATTTTTTGAACATCTGTATTTCGCTGGGAGTTTCAAAGTTCGGGCCCGTTACAGCCAAATAGACGCCTTCCCCGGCGTTAATATGCACTTTTTTGGCGGCCGCTAAGGCTACTTTGCGCATGTTTTTATCATAGGCTACCGTCAAATCAAAAAACATAGGGCCGAAGGCCGGGTCGTGATTGCCGATCAGCGGGTTGTTGCACATAAAATTGATGTGGTCTTTAAGTACACACAGCGAGCCCGGTTTTAATTTCAAATCCATGGACCCGACGGCACCGGACACCAGTAATTTGTTTACGCCTAACATTTTAAGTGTGCGGATAGAAATGGCCAGTTCTTTCATGGAGTTGCCTTCGTAATAGTGAAAACGCCCTTGCATAACTACGATGTTACGCCCTTTATATACGCCAAAAATTAAATTGCCCGTGTGCCCAGGAACCGTACTGCGCAAAAAACCGGGAATGGTGGCGTAGGGAATGGTTGTTTTTTTCTCCAGCGCCGGGATGGAGCCGGCCAGGCCCGAGCCGGTAATTAAGGCAATTTCGGGTTTAAAGTTTTTAGTTTTTTTGTTAATGAAAGCAACGGCTTTTGTGACGGTAGCTAATTGAGTCATACAGTTCTCCTTATAAGGTAGTGCGCGGGGGGAAAAAAGCGTTTTCAAGGTGCGTAATTTCCCCGTCTAAAATACAAATTACATCAAATCTAATTTCATCATAAGCCACTTCTTTGTGGCTCTTAATGTACGCGGCGGCGGCCTTGGCAATGCGGCGTTGTTTAGTTTTGTTGACTGCCGCTAACGGCCCGCCAAAGGCTTCGTAACTGCGCTGTTTAACTTCGGTAAATACAAGCATTTTTTTTAGGCGGCTCACAATGTCCAGCTCCCCCCCGGCGGTGCGGAAATTGCGCGCCAGGATTTTATGGCCTTTCTTTGTCAAATAACGGGCGGCGTCTTCTTCGCCCTGCACACCTAGTGTGTTCATGGCAACGGCCCGTCCCCGGGGAGCAATTTGCGTACCGGCCCGAAGGTGCGGCGGTGTTCGGCACAGGGCCCTAATTGGCGCAAGGCTTGCAGGTGCTTAGCCGTACCATAGCCTTTGTGCCCGCCAAATTCGTAACCGGGGTAAAGCGTATCTAAGGTTTGCATATAATGGTCCCGCGTTACTTTGGCAATTACGCTGGCGGCGGCAATGACCAGGCTTTTGGCATCTCCGTCAATAATGGGCTGTTGTTTAAGCGTTAAACCTTGCACCGGGTAGGGGCCGTCAATTAAAGCGCAGCTGTCTGGCATATGTACAAATTTTTGGGCGGCGCGGCGCATGGCCAAAAACGTGGCTTGTAAAATGTTGAGTTGGTCAATTTCCTGCGCGGTAGCAAAACCGACGCCGTACACAACGGCGTTGCCGGGCGCGGTGAGGCGTTTAAATAAGGCTTCGCGCTTGGCTTCGGTTAGTTTTTTGCTATCATTTACGTCGGTAAAATGCTGAATCATAGACGGCGGAATAAAGCACGCACACGCTACTACCGGGCCGGCTAAGGGGCCGCGGCCTGCTTCGTCAATACCGATTAAAAAGTTGGATTCGTGTTTGATGGCCTGTTGCTTATCAAATTCCATGAGCGCAGTAAGCATATACTTATTATAACAATTCGCGCGCGTGTGCGTACGGATTTTTTACAGGGCCGACATTTTCTAGCTACCCATTATAAAAGCCCCGGATAGTGAGAGAGAAAAAATTTGATAAGATCCGCTATTTCGTTTCCGGGGCAATATCGTAGGGGGTTACTAAGAAGCCTCCGTCCGGCGCTATTTCTACTTTGCCCCAAACGGATTTTCCGTCGTAGTTTACGGGCACAAATACGTACGTAATGTTTTGGGCAGGAATATCTTCGGCCACCAAAACCACTTTGCCGGACTGCGGTTGATTCTTTACCACGGTAATTACCGGTAACTCTTTACCGGGTTCTATACGTTGGGTGGCCCAATAAAGCGCATCCGGAGGAAATGACGTTAAATTGGTAACTGGGCGGACGGAAGAAACTGCCCCGCGCATGCCGCCGGATATGGCTAATAGTTTAGTGGTAGCGTGGCTGCCCAGGTCTTCTAAACGAAGCCCATTTTGTAAGATATTTTTGACTGCTTCCCCGTCGGTAGGGAGTGCCATCCCGCGCAAAAGCACGCCCGGTTCGGCCACCAACGGTAATTCTTCGGCGGGGATTTGCTTTGGTATCAACGGAGCAAAATCGTAAGTAATGAATTGATGGGTCGGATTGGCTTTGGGTAATTTAGCCAAAATAGCTTCGCGCGCGGCGCGTTCCTGTACTTGAATTTGGGCTTCTAAATCGCGGGTACGGCGGGTTTGATGCAGACGGTAGGCCTTCCAGTTGCGTTTTTGTTGCTCCAGCCAAGTGCGTTGGGGAGTCTTTTGCCCCGGAAGACTACCGCTTACGGTTAAGGCCTGTGCGGGAATGCGGGTTAAGTGGTAATTAACACCCATTAAAGCTCCGCGTGCACCGCTATAGCGGGATAAAGCAGCCTGTTGCGCAACAGACGGGCCGACCGTAGCCGCTTTCACGCCTTGAGGAACTATTTTAGCGGACGGTTGAGCCTGCAGTAACATACATAAATTAAGTACCAAGCCTAAAATAAGTATTTTTTTCATACTTTTATTATAATGGAAAACTATGTAAAAACAACAGGGCCAAAAGACCTAGTGGACAGTAGGTCCTTAACAAAGAGATTATAAAGTTAAAAATAATTGTTTTTTGTACAATGTAGAAGTACGTTTACACAGAAGCTCAATACTTATGAAAAAATTAGGGTTAGGATGTTTACTTGCTTTTTTGACGTCTTTTACGGTGGCAGCCTATGATGTGGTACCCGTAGCCGGAGAGAATTATTCATACTTGTTTAATATATACCACCAAGGGGAAAATTCCGGCATAGAAGGGGAAGACGGAAAGAGTATAATTAGCTACTTTGAAATTTTAAATAATTACCGTCTGCCGATTTTTAAGTCGGGGAAATGGTGGGCCTCTGTCGTCAACAGTAGTGCGTTGGCCCCGGTATCTTATTCCATTGTGTCAGAAGATGAATACAACGCGGGGGCTCAAAGCTCTTATACCACCGTAGCAGAAAAACCCTATCAAGTAACGTATGTAAATGCCCGTATCAATGGGTTAACGCCCACCGATACAGATAGTAGCGAAGCGGACGCTACGGACGGGTTTATCTCGGTGGGGTTGGGGGTAGATCCCCAACATCCGGGCTGGGCGCCTTTTAGCGGTTACCATGCCCTCAACCACAGTGAGCGTTCCGATTTAAATGCCGTTATACTGCATGAATTTATGCACTCCTTAGGTGTTGCCTCCGCCGCCGCGCAGTATCACCAGGACCAGGGGGATACTACGTATTATTTTTCGGAAAGTGCCGGTGACCCGCTTTCAATTTATGATAAAGATTTGCGCATTTATGAGGGGGATATGTCACTTCCGTTTGACGTAGATGATGAAATAGTGCCCAGCGCGGGTATGGCTGTTGGGGAAAATGAAGCGTTTGACGTCATTACCTATTCCCCGTACTACGTGGGGGAAAATACCCTCAAAGTGCTAGCGGGGGAAACTAATTATGTGCTTGCCCGTCAGGCCATTATAGATAACGGCGGTCTGGTTAACTATTCCGGGGCTTATGATGAAAGTTCCTCCCGCCCGTCCGTGTACGGGTTGCCGATTCATCCGACTGACGACGATGGAATCGATATTTCCCACTTGGAACTACGCAACAGCTATATGTCCCACCAGCAATTTCGCAATTGGTTAATACCCATGGAAGCGGAGTTGGCACTGTTACAAGACATTGGCTATGATATAGATTTGCGGAAAAATTTCGGTAAATCCTATTACTTAAACGGGATTACCGATACGTTTACCGGCGGTTTTTCTGCTTGGAACGGCAGCAGTTACACAGGGGTACCTTCCGAAACGGTGCAAGCCGTAGGGGTGCATGTTTACGGAGATAACAACACCATTACGCAAGCCTCTGATATTTTAACCAACGGGGAGGGGTCTTTCGGCGTACGTATAGACGGCGTAGAAAATACATATACACTCAAAACCGGGCAAGTTATTCAAGCAAACGGAAAGGAAAATATCGGCTTAGGGGTTACGTGGGGCCACGACCACGATATAACCGTCGAATCGGGGGCATCTATTACTGCCGGTGCCGAGGATGGTATTGCGGCCAGTTTTGATTTCGGGGCCAACCTGTTCGGTACAACCCAAACAAACAAAGGTTCTTATATCTTTTATGATCCGCAAGAGGGGGATCAAGAGGCGCCCGACCCAGAAGCTTCCAATGCGTTGGTAGAAAATTTTAATGTCTCCGGCACCTTAACGGGCGGTAAGGCCGCCATTTATATTTCCGACAATGCCCACGTCGAACATATCAATTTGAAAGACGGCTCTTTGATGAACGGGGATATTATTTCGGAGTGGAATTCCGTTTCTGTTGCTTCCGGGGCCAAGGTACAATGGTATAACGGGTATTATTGGGCTCCCGTAGATCCCGAGGAGACTGACCAAATCCATTTTACCCAATTAAATACGGCGGGTGATGTAACCGTTAACGGTAAAATTGACGGCGGCAATGATGTGTATAATACCTTGCAACTGCATAACGCCGGCAATTTAACTGTAAATGGGGAGGTTATCAACGTAAATTTATTGGAAAATACCGGCACCATCACCCTCACTCAAGCTACCACCTTAAATACCCAAACCGAGGAAATCAACGGCAACGGTACGATAGCAGTAAACCGGCAGTTAGCCTTGAGTGAAGACGTAAACACCATTGAAAATACGCTTTCGTTAAGTTCGGGCGCGTTGTTTTCTACCTTAAATGACAAAGCGCAAGGCAGTATTGAAATTGATACGTTGAAATCTTCCGGCGGGAAACTATCGTTTGATTTGGGGGACCGCTTTAATTTACAAAATGATGACCCGGCAGATGCGGCGTCTATCGCCCAAATTAAAGTGGGACAAAGCGAAGTCGGCTTATTATCCAATACGTCTTATACTTTGTTTGATAATGAAACGTTAGATTTAGGCACATCCGCGGCTAATGTATATTATAACGGTAACCGCTATACCTTTACGCAAGATTCCACCAATCCAAACTTGCTTTCCATTACGGCTACTGCCGGCGGGGAACTAGGCGATGCGGTGGCGGATGCCACGGCGGCTAACTATATTGTTACAGATGGCGTGCTTACGCAAAATGCCGGTAGCGTACAAGGGGACTCGTTTGAAATCAGCGGTAATGATATTGACGTAAATGGGTACAACGGTCTTGTGGTGGACGCAGCGAATAATCCGTTCGGTACGACGCTCTTAACAAGCATTAGCGGCGCGGCGGATAGCAACTTGACTGTTCAAAATGGCGGCGAGTTGGAAGTATCGGCACAAAACAAAAGTATTACGTTGGGCAATACGGGCGAAACCGCTCTTTCGTTATCCAATGGTCAAGTAAAACTGGACAGCGCCGATAAATCCATAGTGGTAGCGGGGGATATACAAGGTACCAATAAAGCTACGGACATTATTGAAGCTACGGGCGCTTGCGTTGCGTTTAATAAGGTACAAAATACAACATTGCAGTTGGGAACCCAGGTGGCCTCGATGAATGACCGGGCGGACAATACGGCCTTTGAACTCAAGGGAGGCCTTTTGCAAGTAACGCAAGATGCGTATTTGGCTGCGGCGGGTAATAACCAAATTATTGCCGAAAACGGTGGAATTAACGTGCGCAACGGCAAAGCCAGCGATATTACACTAAATAAAATGACGCTGCAAAATGATTTGGTAACCGCCATTGATGTGGATTTGCAAACCATGTCGGCCGACCGGTTTGTTTTCCAAAACAGTGCCGACTTGGATACACAGTCGCACTTGCTCTACATTGCTAGGTTTGATGTATTAAATTCGCAAGTCGTGTTAGAAAAGGATTCCTATGTAATCCCGGTGGTAAGTGCGCAATATCATAACGAAAACTTTTTGGGCGGCGTGCTGACCACCTTGCAACCTTATACGTTGCAAAACCCGATTTTCCGTTATAATGTATCGTTTGCGCAAAACAGTACCTATGCCGGCTTGGTGCTGGCACACGGGCCGAGCTCCGATTACCAAAGCTATAACCCGGCTGTGCTGGCGGGCCCTGTGGCCGCGCAGGCGGGGGGCTATTTAGGGCAGCTGAACATGAACGAACAAGCTTTTGCCCGCTTGGATATGTACCGGGCTCAAGATGTTCAATCCGCCCAAGATGCAAAAGGGTGGACCGATATTTTGTCGCAACAAAAACACGTACGTGTGTGGGCAAGCCCTTATGCCGTATTTGGTAAAGTACCGCTCAAACGAGGACCTGAAGTTTCTAACAAGCTCTACGGAACAGCGGCCGGGATGGACTCGCCACTTTATGAGTTGGGGCGCGATTGGAACGGGGTGGCCGGCTTCTATATGGCCTACAACGGTTCGTACCAGCGTTTTGAAGGTGTATCTATTGAACAAAACGGGGCCGGGTTTGGGTTGTCGGGCCTGGCCTATAAGGATAATTTCTTTGCCGGTGTATTGGCGGGAGGAACGCTTAGTGATGCCCGCGCCAAAGCCGAGTACGGCCGCGAAAATTCAACCGTATTAACGGCCGGACTGGCTACCAAAGCCGGCTATACGTGGGAGTTGGGCTCGCGCGGGCAATGGCTCTTAGAGCCCGAACTCTTGGCCTCGTATACCTGGGTAAATGTGTCGGATTATACGAATGCGGCCGGGGTGCGTATCCATGCCGATCCGTTACAAGCTGTTACGTTGCAACCCCAGTTGCGCTTTGCGGGTCGGTGGCAAAAATGGGGCCAACCCTACGCCGAGGTAGCCTGGGTAGGCAATATATTGGATAAAACCAAATTTAAAGCCAACAGTGTGGATTTGCCGCAATTTTCTGTAAAACCATTTATGAAATACGGGTTAGGAATTCGCGAAATGTGGGCCGGCCGCTGGAGCGGTTACCTGCAAACGTATTTTACAAGTGGCGGGGTGCGCAATGTCGGCGTACAAGCCGGTGTTTCCTACGCATTGTAGACACTGTTTGAAAATTCAACAAATTGAGTTACAAAAAAGGCATCTTGCAAAAGATGCCTTTTTAATTCTTACTGCTCACAATTCCCCCTGCATAAACCGGGGAAATTTCATAGGCTGGTAATGTGCCTCATATATACTAAATATAAGTGTAACAGTAAGCCCTTGCCCCAGTCGGGGGCTTTTCTATTCCTTCGTATTGGTTTTATGGGATATAACTAATTTTATCTATATTTTTGATATTTTTGGCCTAATGGGCAAAAAGTGTACCTAGATTAAGTATTTTGGAGCATAAATTCAATGAGTTTATCCCTGTGTTTTGATGTTAGTCCACTATGTACCCTTAACTTGGTTTTAATATGACTAAAATACCCATCGCAACTATTAGTTGTGGTGGGTATTTCTAACTTAAGGTAGTTCTTATAGGTGTACAAGTACGGAGCATTGGTACATAAACTCCTTATTGCCCTTCGTACTCTACGGTGCATATATCTACCTTCTTCGTTACGTTCTTTCAAAAACTCTTTGTATTGTTGTTTTAATTTATTAAGCCGTTCTAATAGACTATTCGTATCATAGTCCTTTAAGTGGTTGGCGATATCTTTAAGTTCTTGCCCGCAAGGCGTTTTAGGGTTATTAGTTAAACATTGCCGAATGGTCTGCTTTTGGTGGAACATACAGTATTGTATAGGTACATCCGGATAATGTACCTTTAAATACGCTAAAACGCCTTTTCTGCCGTCTATTGTTATACTCTTATACTTGTACCCTAATCGGTCTAAACAACGTAAATTAGCCGCTATGGTGTCTATACTCTCATAGGTTATCTTACTGTAGTGTATTGTCTTACCATTGGCCCTAAATACAAGCCAGCCATATCCGCGTTTTAAATAAAAGGCATCAAAGACTAGGTTAATAGGTCCTGTTGGCACTGGGGGTGTTTTTGACATATACGATAGGTCTTTAAAACCCGTTGTATAGTACTGATGTTTTTGCGATATTTATCTGATAAAACCCTCAATGTCCCCATACCTTGCGCATAATCTTGGTATATTCTGGCAGATAAGTCCTGCTTTAAGATAAAAACAGCACCACAGTATTTACACTTGTAGTGCTGTTTATTGCACCTAAATCCTTTTTTGATTATTTTAATACCACCACATTTTGGACAAATTTTTTTATCATAATTACCCTCTTTAATGATATTAAATCATTTTTCAGACGGTATTATCAACTTTTTTGATTAATAGGCCGAAAGTTAAAACTTTCCTCGTCGGAAAAAGATACAATTAAACATAAAAAATCCCCATCTTGTCGACGGGGAAAATCAATTTGGACCGGACAGGACTTGAACCTGTGACCTTCCGCGTGTAAGGCGGACGCTCTACCAACTAAGCTACCGATCCGTAAACCGTTACTACCTCCATATTATAACAAAATTAAGCGTGGTGCTCAACTTTTATTTTGTGGAATCTTCTTTTTTATCGTCGCACGCTGGGCACGTGCATCCGCAAGCGGCCACATCAGCCGAGGTGGGGGAAGTGCGGATCCACTCGTCGGCTTCGGGGCCCCATTTGGCTTTTACGGCTTCGGGGATTTTAAATAAAATGCTGGTGCATTTGGCGGTAACAGTGCCGTCGGGAAGCAGAATCTCGCCTTCTACTTGCGCGCGCGAGCCGCCGTCGCGCACGACGCGGCCAATGGCACGCAAAGGGGTGTGGGTGGGCGTGTTGTGCTTATACACCACTTCCATTTTAAGCGTTACCATGAGGCGGTCAAACTGATTGCCCAGCAAAATGGCGCGGCCGGAAGTTTCGTCTAAAATCGTGGCAATAATTCCGCCGTGCACCGTGCCGGGGTATGAGCAATAATTATCGTCTAACTCAAATTGGGCTTCCACTTGTTTGTTGTCGTAATCGTTGTACCATTCTAATTTGAGGCCAAAGGGGTTTTGTTTGCCGCAGGCAAAGCATTTTAAAGAGGTGGGTTGTTTTAATTTTTTCATAAAATTTTCTCCTAAAAATATTATACTTTAGTTATGAAACATTTGGAAATAGAATGTAAATGGGACGGTAATACGCCGCGTGCTTTTTATAAAGCGCGTCAATTTTTAGCGCAATTAAATACAAAAATTACGTCACAAAAATTACAAATTAAAGACACGTATTTGGACCATGCAAACGCGGATTTATCGGCGCAACAAATTGCGCTACGGGTGCGTAATACGAGCGGCAAATGGGAAGCCACTTTTAAAACGCGCACGGAAATTAAAAACGGCAAAGCGGTGCGGCGCGAAGAAACATTACCCATGCCGCGCGTTAAAAATTTAAAGCAAGCGTTACAATTTTTAGCACAACAAAAAAATTGGAAAGGCATTCACACTACTACTTTGCAAATTAAATTTACGTTGTCCAATAAACGTACCGTGCACACGTTTGATTACGACGGGGCAACGCTGGAAATGGCGTTAGATACTGTGACGCTACACGTGTTAGGCCGCCAAGTAAAATTCAAAGAAATTGAAGTGGAAGTAAAGCGAGGCCCGGCCGAAAAGTTGGACCGATTTTCCGCCGCGTTTACGCGCACCACCAAATTAAAACGCGCACAAATTTCTAAAGTAAAAACGGCGGAAACATTTTTGAAATTTTGGCAAAACTGAAAATTTGTCAAGCAAAATTTTAAGATTTTCAAAAAATTTTTTTGCGCGTGTGTCAAGCACAAAAAATAATTAGTAAAAAATAATTTTACCGACGAGAAAATTATAAAAAATGCTGACAAAATACGGGAAAAGCAAAGCTTGATTTTTTTAAAAAATTTTGATTCCGACGGAAAAATTATTGCATTTTTATAATTTTTGTGCTATTATTTTTATGAGGTTAAAACTAATTGTCTTAGGAGATTAAAAATGGCTGTTAAAAAAACCGTGAAAAAAGTGGCCGCCAAAAAACCGGCCAAAAAAGTAGCTGTAAAAAAAGCCGCTGTAAAAAAACCGGCTAAAAAAGCGTGTGCCAAAAAAACTTGCGCTAAAAAAGCCTGCAAAAAAGTAGCCGTAAAAAAAGCTGCTGTAAAAAAACCGGCCAAAAAAGTAGCCAAAAAAGCTGCTAAGAAACCGGCCAAGAAAGTAGCTAAAAAGAAATAATTTAGTACCGAAGTAAAAAATCCCGCCCAAGCGTACGCTACGGCGGGATTTTTTTGCTATAATGTAGATACAATTTTATCTGTTTTTGGAACCGTATGTGGAATACGGGTAACTTTTGCTAAACAAAAGTTTCTTCCAAGCCAAATGCAGCCGATTAAAGGTACAGCCGGGGACTATAGACCTGGCTGTACCGAGTGTTTTCTGCTTGAAAAAGTGGGAGGCCACGGCTGTTGCTGGGGTTACTTGGAAGAAACCCAAAGTGAGCGGCCGTTTTTCATAGGTTTCAGTACAGTAAATTGTAAATTACACATAGGAGAAACTTATGAAAAAACACACCCGGGCGTTTACGCTCATAGAGTTGTTAGTAGTCGTTGTAATTATCGGTATTTTGGCGGCGGTGGCCGTGCCGCAATACCAGTTTGCGGTAAAAAAAGCGCAATTTGTAAAATTGCGTGCTTTGGTAAGTTCGTTGAGAAAAACCGCCATCGTCTATTACTTAAATCACGGGGATTGGCCTCATTCTTTTAGTGAATTGGATGCAGATTTGCCGGGGAATATGTCTTCGGTTGTTGCAAATTCTTCTTGGAATACAGAGTGTGCCAAAAATAACGAAATGTATTGTTGCCTACTATGGCCTAGCAGTAGTATACTAATCAGCGGAGCTATCAGCTGTGCAAAATTAGATTATTCTATGAGATATGTCCACGCTTATGCTAACACAGCCGGGGAACGTTATGAAGGAAAGCCTACATGCACAGAATTGGGGACTGATAGTTTTTGCCGCAAATTACCCGGGGCTGTCAGAAGTACTACTACGGCTATGCCGGATGAGAAAGGAGTGTGGCAAAGCGGCGCAATCGGTTATTATATAGACTAAATTAACTTATTTTAGGAGCGGCTCCAACACGCGCTCGTAACCTTGTGCATCCACGACGCGGGCTTTGAAAATAGTGCCGGGCTTTACAGGACGTGTAAACGTTACTTGCCCGTCGATATCCGGCGCATCTTTGTAGGTGCGGCCGAAATCGGACCCGTCGGCAATGGCCTCTAATGTGGTGCCTACTAAGTGTTTGTTAATTTTATCAATCACGCGGCTTTGTTCGTATTCCAGTTCGGCGGCGCGCTCGTGCTTTACGGCGGCCGGGATTTGTTTCATGGCATACGCGGCAGTGCCTTTTTCGCGGAAATATTCAAACACGCCCATGTTATCAAATTCGTACTCACGCACGAATTTTTTAAGTTCGTTAAAATCTTTTTTCGTTTCGCCGGGGAAACCCACAATAAAGTTGGTGCGCAACGAAATATCGGGCACTTCGGTTTTAAGCATACCCAGTGTGCGGCGGATTTGCGCACCGTCACAATGGCGGTTCATGCGCTTTAATACCGGGTCGGCAATGTGCTGGAGGGGAATATCAATATAGTGGAAAATCTTGTCCGTACCGGCCATTAAACGCGCTATGTCGCGTGTGACGCGGTGCGGGTAGCCGTACATAATGCGTAGCCGCCCCAGGCCTTTTAACTGTAAGAGTTTTTCCAACAGCCCCAACAAATTGGGCTTGCCGTACAAATCCATACCGTACGACGTGGTATCTTGCGCAATTAGTGAAATTTCCTGCACGCCGTTTTCAATCATCAGTTTTGCTTCGCGCAGCACGTCTGCCATCGGTTTGGAGCGGTATTTGCCGCGGATAAACGGAATGGTGCAATAGGCACAGCGGTTGTTGCACCCGTCGGCCACTTTTAAATAAGCGGTGTGCGGGGCGGTTAAACTCACTTTATAATCGGGCAGATATAAGGACGTGGGGAGCGGGTCCAAAATAAGGCCTTTTTGTTTAAGCGTAGTTTCCGCAGTATCTTGCGCGGCAATGGAAAAAATTGTGTCAATTTCGGGGAATTCTTTAGCCACTTGCTCTTTAAAGCGTTCCACCAGGCACCCGGTCACGGCTACTTTTTTGACAAGGCCCTTTTGTTTAAGTTCTAGCGCATAGCGGATTTCGGCTTTGGCCTCTTTCACGGCCGAGGCAATAAAGCCGCACGTGTTTACAATAATTTCGTCGGCCTGTTCGGGCTCAAAGACCATTTTGTGGCCTTTGGCAATTAAACGGGCGGAAAATTCCTCGCTATTGGTTAAATTTTTGGGGCAGCCCAGGCTAATCACGTAAAATTTCATTATTACACCGCCACGTCGGCACGTTCAGCCGCCGGTTTGGGTTTTACCTCATCGGCATCCGTGAACATGAGCGCCATGCTAAACGTCACTACGCCAATGCGTCCGATAAGCATGGTGGCAATAATAATCAGTTTGCCAATGGTGGATAGCTGAGTAGTTGTTTCCATGGAAAACCCGGCCGTACTAAGCGCGGCCGTGGATTCAAATAGTAAGTTTAAAAAGGGGATATCTTCCGTCCACGTCAGCAAAAATACGCTGGTAAACAAAAACACGCTGTAGAGCAGTACAGTGGAAGTGGCGGCATACAGCCGTTGCACCGGGACCGTATGCCCCAAAAATTCTACGCGCGGATTCCAGTGTAAGTGGCTGCGCACAATGGCAACTACACTGGCAAACGTGGTAGTTTTAATACCGCCCGCCGTGCCGGAGGGGGAGCCTCCAATAGACATAATTAAAATCAAAATCAGTACCGAGCACGACGAAAGTTTGCTAATGTCTGCCGTGTTAAAGCCTGAGGTGGTAGCCGCCCCCATGGTTTGAAAGAAAGCTTCCGGCAGGCTTAAATGCGGGGTAGTTACAAATACAACAAAAGTGCCGCCCGCCAAAATGACAAGCGTAGTCAGCACGATAATTTTAGTAGTGAACGAAATTTCTTTAGTTTTGCGGCGGATAAAGTTAAACAGGTCGGCAGCTACAATAAACCCCATCGCCCCGGCTAGGGATAAGCAAGAAATTACAATGTTAATAGTTTTACTGTCGGCAAAATTCATTAAATTATTGTTCCATAAGGTGTATCCAGCGGTACAAAAGGCGCTTACACTGTGGAAAACACTGTACCACGCGGCATTAAGTACCGTAAAATCGTGGTGGCGGAAATAGTTAAACAAAAATACGGCACCAATACTTTCGGCAATAGCCGTAAATATAAGGGCGGACCATAAAAAGTCGGAGAGTTTTAATTCTTCGGGCAGTTTTATGTCGGCGGTGAGGGCTTCTGTCTGGCTTTTGCGCAGGCGGTGTTTTTTGGCAATGGCTAAGAACACAAAGGACGAAAACGTCATGTATCCCACGCCGCCAATTTGAATTAAAAACAGTACCACCAGTTTGCCCAGCAGCGTGTAAGAATCGGCAAAATTGACGGTTTGCAAGCCTGCTGTGGAAACAGCCGCCGCAGAGGTAAATAAATTGTCCAAAAAACCTACTCCGCCGCGCGTCATAAACGGCAAGGAAAGCACAATCCACCCCAAAAACGTATACGAAAGCACGGTTTGCGCCACGTTTTGGTGCGGCGTGAGGTGCAATAAAAAGACAAAGTACTTTTTAAAGGATAATTTAATAAAATCCTTCGTTTTGGTTAAGGTATTTTGACAGTTTAGGGCCATATATATAATTATACAAAACTTGAGCCGGGTGTAATTTCGGCCTAATTTGGCGTAATACTTTGTTGTGAAAGATTTCGAATTTTGTTGTTGTAGGTCAGGTGTGAACCTGACATTGTATAAATCGGCATAATAAACTGTTGGGTTTACACTGGCGGCACGCGCGCGTTAGCGCGGAGGTATCCGACTATCCGAGCAACAAAGTATTGCGCAAAATTAGGAAGAAATGCAATAAAAAAATTCAAACAAGTGTTTGAATTCTATGGAGGTATTACTTATGAAAAAACACAAACTGCTTATTTTGGTGGCCGCTACCGGGCTTTTAGGCGGCTGTGCCGCCACCCTGACCCCGGCCGGGGATATCTATACCGAGGCATTACTGCCCGTAGATACTACCACGGTCATTGTGGAAAGCGCCCCACTGGTGGCTTACGGACCGCGCCCCCATTATCAGCCGGCCCCGCCGCCCCGGCCTCATCAACCCGGGAGGTCACTTCGACCCGGCCCCCGCTTCGCACCCGGGCCATACAGACCCGGCCCGCACTACGGTCCCGGTCATCATCAACCGGCCCACCATTACGGTGCCCCCGGCCAACACCGCTCCCCGGGCCAACACCGGGCCCCGGGTGTCAGGGGACCCCGCGGACCGCAAGGGGCATTCCACTCCAATCGACCTGGGGCACAGGGTCCTCAAGTCCGGGGCGGGCAATCCCTCAAACCGGACGGGCTCAGCGGCAGAGCGCAAGGCTCCCGCGGGCCCCAACAAAACGCACGCGGCCCACACTCCCGCGGGCCGCGCTAAATAAACGGATTATCACTCCCTACAAGTGCTACTCCTGTTTGCCCCCTGGGAAGTTCTCCGCCCGGGGGGTATATATATTAGGAGGGGTCCAATCGTCGGCCACGGGTTGGGTAGCCACCACGTGATGCTGGGTGTATTGTTCGGTATGCGTCCAATAATACCATGCACTGTAAACAGCCAATACGCATAAGAAACTGCCTATAAATAAGAAAGTGTAGGCAATCCATTGGTCGTAACTCAGCAGGCCCAGCGGCTCTAAAATATGGTGCCAATCGCCGCAGATTTCGCCGGGCTTATAGTTGGTCATCATGTCCGAGGACGTCAGCGGTAGCGAGCACGCGCGCGCGTCTTGCGCATACACACCGGCCCCGTAAAACGTGCTGGCCAGCCAATATAAGAGCGGGGGTAGCATCCAACGTCCGCCGTCTAAACGCAAGAAAAAGAGGATAAGCCCTAGCGGAACGAGCGTTTCCACGCCGTTGCCGGCCAGGGTGGCAATCCAGTTGCCCGCTTGCGGGGCCGAGCTATACAACGCGCGGTAGAAAATGTTTCCCACTAAATTGTGGCCCAGCATTTCGTGCGTGAGGTAGTTGGGTGCATAGACAAAAATGTTGTTAAGCAGCGTATCGGCAAACCCGCTTTTCCATTTCCACGTCAGCCAAGCAGCCAGGGCGAACATAATCAGCCACGTAACTGCGGATGTTTTAAAAAAGAAACAGCTTTGTTTGTGGGGGTCCCACCGCAAAAGAATGTTTTTCATCATCTTTATTATACTTAATTTGCTACAATAAACCGTATGAAGAAATATTTGGTTTTAGTGATAATGGTAAGCGTGTGTTGGTTGGGGTTTAGCTACCACAAACAGATGCAATTGTTGCGCGGCGAAGAACTGGTAACCGATGCCTATTACGGCGATTTATTGGGTGTCAAAAATGATGTAGAAAAAGGCGCTCTGCTGGGCTACCGCTTGACGTTTGACGACGAAGAACGCCAATATCAAAATCAAACTTTTAATGCCTTGCACGCGGCAGCTAGCGGCGGCAACGAAGATGTTATTTTGTTCTTGTTGGAAAACGGCCTTCCCATAAACTCCCGTACGCCCGAGAGGTGGACCCCGTTATATGTAGCCGCGCGCGACGGCCAAGCTGAAGCTGCGAAACTGCTTGTTTTTAAGGGAGCCGATTTAAACGCGCAAAGCGAGTTGGGTGCCACAGCCCTCATGATGGCCGTTACGCAACCTTTTGAAACCGAGAAAGCCCGGCTTAATTTAATTGAATATATGCTCCGGCGCGGTGCCGACGTGAATTTGAAAGATAATTACGGCCACACCGCCTTATATTATGCGCAAGCGCAAGGCAACGAGCCCGTGGTAAAATTACTGGAGCAGTATAAGAAACAGTAAAGAAACTTTTTTAAAGCAGTTTGCTTGCTCGGGGTGTAAAAAACCCCGCATTGTGCGGGGTTTTAAATGGCTCGCCCTGAAGGACTCGAACCTTCAACCTACCGGTTAACAGCCGGTCGCTCCACCATTGAGCTAAGGGCGAATAAATCTTAACTACATATTCATTATAGTAAATCAAATTTAATTTGTAAATAATTTTTTTTAAACTAATCAATTTTTCGGTTTTGATTTTGCGTACCTAATTATATACAATAATCCCAACAGGAGATAAATTATGGCAGATTATAAAGACTATTACAAAATTTTAGGGGTTAGCAAAACCGCAAGCGACGCTGAAATCAAAAAGGCGTTTAAAGCGCAGGCGCGTAAGTGCCACCCCGATATGCACCCCGAAAACGAAAAGGCCAAATGGACCGAAAAATTTAAAGATTTAAACGAGGCCTACACCGTCCTTTCCGACAAGCAAAAACGGACCATTTACGACCAAGTCGGCGAGCAAGGCTACCAGGATTATGCCCGCGGTGGGGGGGCTTCTTCGCGCGCTTCGTCGGGCAGAGCCTATGGCGGCAACCCGTACCAACAATATCAGCAATATACTTATAACGGTAACCCCGGCCAGGGCTTTGAGGGGTTTTCTTCCGGTGACGGCCAATTTTCCGGCGCCGATTTTAGCGATTTTTTCCAAAGCATTTTCGGCGGTATGGGGGGGATGGGCGGCTTTGGCCAAAATTTCGGGCGCAGTGCCGCTGCCGGGCAAGCCTCCGGCGACGTAGAGGCCGAACTGACCCTTAATTTGGAAGACGCGCACCGCGGCGGCAATATGCAAATGACACTGCCCAACGGGCGTACCGTTACCGTCAAACTACCCGCCGGCGTGAGCGAAGGCAAAAAGATTAAACTTAAAGGCATGGGCAATCCCACGCGTCGCGGACAGGGCGACTTGTATTTAATTGTTAAAATTCGCCCGCATGCCATGTTCCGTTTAGAGGGCGACGATTTACACGTGCCCGTGGTCATTATGCCGTGGACGGCCGCGCTGGGCGGCACGATTTCCGTTCCCACGTTAGACGGCCCTGTGCAAGTCAAAGTGCCTGCCGGAACACACAACGGCAAAAAGTTAAAACTCAGCGGTAAAGGCCTTAATTCCAAAGGCAGCTTATTTGTTACGCTGACGATAGATGTGCCGCGCACCTTAACGCGTGAGCAAAAAGATTTGTTTGCAAAACTTGCCAAACTGGGCTAGGAGGTAATTATGAAAGTAACCCTTGGACAAAACCTACAAACTACCTGTGCGCTTGACGGTAAAAAGCCGCTTCACACGGCTTTTAACAACCCGCGCGAAGATGTCAATCCCGGCGAAATGCTGGCCGCCAGCTTAGGCGCGTGCATGATGACCATGGTGGGCTTTATGGCCGCCAAACACGGCGACAATGCGGAAGGCACCGCGGTAGAAGTGCACCCGCACTTTGACGATAAACATTCGCGTATGACGGGGTTTGAACTGGTGTTTCATTTCCCGGCGCATTTTACGCCCGAGCAGAAAGAGAAGTATGCGAAGTTAGCGCAGGGGTGCCCGGTGCATAACAGTCTGCGCGAGGATATGCAGTACACCATAAAAATAATATAACGGCGGGCGCGATGGCGCGTTTTAACGGTAGGGTTTCAAATACGTAAAGTGTTTGAAACCCTACTCGTTTTCCAGCGAAACAATTTTCCAAAACCGGGCCATTTTGACGTACCTTGCCGACTCGACGTAGCGCTGCTACGCCTTCGGGCAACTTGTCCGCCAAACTGTCCTCGGTTTTGAAAAATCATCTTATTCTCTATTTTACCTTGTACTTGGGGAAGAACAGGCCGCTCTACAGGTTTGTGGAAAAGGGCCGTTGTAGGTCAGGCACTGCCTGACAATGCCCCGGCTAAGGGGCATCTTGTTGTTCACTTCCCCCCTGGCGGGGGAAGTGCCCCATAGGGGCGATGAGGGGGGAAAATCAGCCCCAACTTTTACTGTGCCTCTCGCGGGTGTTCGTTAAAAGGCTTTTGGCAAGTGTTCGTCGCGGACATTGGCCGCCCCGGCTCGGGGCCTTGACTTGTTTTTTTTTTTTGGTACGATTTTACTAGGCCGGATATGGGGGGACGTATGGACCCTGTATAAAACGCCATATAAGAGGTTTTAGAGCGTTTGAACGGTACTTATAAGGAGATAAATAAAATGAAAAAAATAAGTTGTAAACGGGGGTTTACCCTCATTGAATTATTGGTAGTGGTGCTGATTATCGGCATTTTGGCGGCCATAGCTGTGCCGCAGTATAAAAAAGCAGTGGACAAAACACGTATCAGTGAATTGATGCAAATAGCGGCTTCTTTAGAAAAAGCCGCGGATGCCTATATTCTACAACATGGGTTCCCTGCTGAGTCGAAATCCGTAGACATACTTCCTGAATTAGATGTGGAATATGCAGGGTTTGCCCCCACTGGGACTGGTGTATATTGTGACAATAGAAATGTTTGTATACGTGTAGACTGTAATTCCACGAGTTGTCAAATAGAGACACCTTCCTGGCAGGGGATTGAACCACAAGGTGGGCCGAAATATGGTTTAGTCCTTGAACGTCGTGCTAATGGTAGTACTTGGAATAGAACTTATATAGGATGTAACAGTGCCTCTCCAAACTTGTCCACCTTTGGATTAGAAACTTTTGGGTATACGCAAGGCACTTGTTAAGAATACAACTATAAGAACAACCCCCCGGCGTTAAACCCGGGGGGTTATTTTGCATAAATTGCATTGTTGCATTTATTTTTGGTGGGCTTTTTTAAGCGTCAGTACGCCGTCTTCAAAAAACCACTCCTCAATCAGCGTGCCGTTTTCATCAAATTTCTTCGTAACGCCGTGCGGTTTGCCGTCTTTGTGGGGGGAAATCAGCGCAATCGTGCCGTTGGGGTGGTAAATAATTTTATCGCCGATGATTTTATCGTTTTTGTATTTGCACTCACTACGCAGTTTGCCTTCGGGCGTGTAGATTTTAGATTCGCCGTTTAAATAACCTTTGCGAAATTCGGACACTTCCAAAAATTTCCCGTCGGGGTAGTATTTAATTTGTTTGCCGTCCTGCACGTCTAGCGTGTAGTGGATTTCTTTATAGAGTTTACCGGTGGGATGATAGATTTTTACGGCGCCGTCGAGCGCGCCTTTTTTGTAATTTTTTTCAATGTTAATTTTGCCATTATCAAAGTAAATGCGGCAGATGCCGTTGCGCTGGCCGTCTTTCACTTCACACTCAAAATACAGTTTGCCGTTTTCAAAAAATTCTTTTACAATGCCGTCGGGCAACGTGCCGGCGTGCTGTTTAATGTCCAAATTTTGATCCAGCTCCTCTTTATAAACTTCTTTGCCGTCTACAAAGTAGGTGCGTTCAAACCCAATGTTGAGGGGGTCGTTGGTGCTGGCGGTTTTGCGGATAATATCTGCCATGGTGTTACTTCTCCTTAATGGCTTGGGCGGCCGTAAACCCGCTCGCCCAGGCAAAATGTAAATTAAAACCTCCGCTCTTGCCGTCCACGTCCAAGAGTTCGCCCGTGATATACAGCCCCGGGCACAAGAGCGACTCAAAAGTATTATAGTTTATTTCGCGCGTTTTTACACCCCCGGCAGCCGCCATGGCCTCTTTCCACGGGCGCATGGCGGTAACGGTTATGGGCCAAGCCGTAAGCGTTTGAAAAGCGCGCTCCATAGGTTGCTGGCCGACGGGGATTTGTTTGCGTAGCCCGGTAAAGTCTATAAGCAAATTAGCCACACTTTCGTGGATGAGTCCGGCAAAAAATTCTTTGGGTTTGCGTGCGGAAAATTTTTGTAAACGCGCTTGTAAAAATTCTTGCGGGTTTGTAAGTTGTGGTAAAAAATTGATGTCCACGGGCACGGGCCCATTGGCTAACGCGCGCGAAACCGCCTGGCTGATATTAAGGGCGGCCGGGCCGTTTATCCCGTAATTTGTAAAAATGAGTTCGCCCTCAGCGTGCTCGCTAGGCTCGGTATGTGCGGTCGTTTTTACCTGGCACTTAATGCCGCTTAGGCGCGTGAGTGCCGCTTCTTTCAAACATAAGCCGCTGAGCACCGGGAGCGGGGGAATAATCGTATGGCCGAGCATTTTAGCCAGTTCATAACCCGCGTTTGTGCCCGTTACTTGCGGGTACGCGCACGAGCCGCACGCCAACACGACGTTTTTGGCGCGCACGGTGTGGCCTTGCCGGGTGGTCAACGTAAAATCGGTTTTCGTGCGCTTGATTTGCGTGACTTCTTGCCCGCAGGCAAGCTCGGCCCCGGCCTCTTTAAGCGCCGCTTTGAGGGCGTCCGCCACGGCGGTGGCTTTGCCCGACGCCGGAAATATGCGGCCCAGTTCCTGTTCGGTTAGTAGTACGCCCAAATCTTCAAAATAGTGTTGGCAAGCTGTAAACGAAAAGTGCATAAGCGCGCTTTCAATGAGTTTGGAGTCCGCGTGGTAACAGGCGGGGGAAACGTGGCGGTTGGTCAAATTACAACGTCCATTGCCGCTAACGAGAATTTTGCGCGCGGGCAGTATATCTTTTTCCAGGATAAGCGTGTGCAATCCGGCGCGGGCACATTCCGCCGCGCAGAGGAGCCCGCTGGCCCCGGCCCCGACAATCGCAACGTCGTACATTTCAGTTGACATACGTATAGTGTAGCATATTCGCGGCTTGCCGCATAAAAAACCCACCCTCGCGGGTGGGTTTAAGTTTCGTCACAGGGTATCTGTTTACTTCTCTACTTTCTCGTTCGGCACGATAGCGGCCAACTGTTTGTACAAATCCCGCCGCCACGCATACTCGCTCTCGGCCCGTTTAATAAGCTCTTGGGCCAAGGTCGGGTTGTCGCGCATTAAGCCTTTGAAACGGTTTTCGCCGCTCATATAATCGGCCAGCGGCAACGTCGGCGCGCCTAACGAGCAGTCCACGTGCAAGGGGTTCTTGCCTTCGTAGCGGGCCTCGGGGTTGAAGCGGTAGAGGATCCAGCGCCCGGCTTGTACCGCGCGTTTGGCTTCACCCATCCCCTTGGACATATCAATCCCGTGTGCAATACAGTGCGAGTACGCAATCACGAGCGCCGGCCCGTCGTAAGCGTCAGCTTCTGCTAACGCTTGGATGGTCTGGTTCATGTTGGCACCCATAGCTACTTGCGCCACGTAGATGTTGCCGTAGGACATGGCAATCATACCCAGGTCTTTCTTGGGCATCTGTTTGCCGCCCGCGGCAAATAAGGCTTTGGCACCCAACGGGGTGGCTTTGGACATTTGGCCGCCGGTGTTGGAATAGACTTCGGTATCCAGCACCAAAATTTTGATGTTCTTGCCCGAGGCTAACACGTGGTCCAACCCGCCGTAGCCAATGTCGTAGGCCCAGCCGTCGCCGCCCAAAATCCATACGGATTTGCGCACGAGGTAATCGGCTAAGCTCAAGAGGCGTTTGCCTTTTTCACATTCGCTCTTGGAAAGAATTTCTTTCATTTGAGCCACGTTTTTGCGTTGTTCTTCCACATCGGCATCGGTCTTTTGCGCGTTATTCAAAATGGCGTCGGCCAAGGCTACATGGTCTTTTAAGCAGCAGTTCTTGGTTTCTTCCACGAGGACCAGCGCGTCTTTTTTGAGTTGGTCAAACGCGAGGCGCATGCCGAGCCCAAATTCGGCATTGTCCTCAAAGAGCGAGTTCGCCCACGCCGGCCCTTTGCCGTCTTCGCGTTGGCAGTAGGGGGTGGTGGGTAAGTTGCCGCCGTAAATGGACGAACAGCCGGTGGCGTTGGCCACGGCTAAGCGGTCGCCAAATAATTGGGTTAAAAGTTTTACGTAAGGCGTTTCGCCACAGCCCGCACACGCGCCGGAGAATTCAAACAAGGGCTTACGCATTTGTGAGCCTTTGACGGATTCTTTTTTGGTCGGCACGGCGGCTTGTTTGACGCGCAGGAAGAAATCGTAATTTTCAATTTCTTGGTCGCGCACGGAGAGCTGATGGACCATGTTAATGGCTTTTTTAGCCGGGTCTTGTTTGTTTTTGCCGGGGCAGTTAAACACACAAGCTCCGCAGCCGGTACAATCTTCCACGGCTACTTGTACGGTGAATTTTTTACCCGCCAAGTCGGCTTTACCATCCGCGGATTTGAACGCCTTGGGCGCGTTTTTCAGCTCGCTTGCATCATACGCTTTAATGCGAATGGCCGCGTGCGGGCAGACTAAAGAGCAGAAACCGCATTGGATACAGCTCTCGGGGTCCCAGGCTGGTACCATAAGCGCAATGTTGCGTTTTTCATATTGGGTGGTACCTGTGGGGAATACGCCGCCTTGCGGCATTTTGCTGGTGGGTAGGTCGTCACCGCGGCCGGCAATCATTTCGCCCAGCACGTCTTGCACGAAGGCAGGCGCGGTGGCCGGAACGGGGGCTTTGGTGTGCAGCGTAGAAGAAACCGTAGCCGGGTATTTGACTTCTTGCAGGCCGGCTAAAGCGGCATCCACGGCTTTGTAGTTTTTCTGCACCACTTCTTCGCCTTTTTTGGAATAAGTTTTTTCAATGGCGTGTTTGATGTCGGCAATGGCTTTTTCGGTCGGGATGACGCCCGCAATGCCGAAGAACGCCGTTTGCATAATGGTGTTGGTGCGGCTGCC
>JAZUSP010000005.1:0-2549 GCA_045606805.1 Elusimicrobiaceae bacterium
CTTCGGGCCGCGTCCTTTTGGGCTATTACATTCTTTTTTTGCTTGGCATAGTTACTATGCCTGCGCAAAACAAAGTGCGTACTAACCGCAAAAGTCCAGCGGCGCAAAGGCAAAGAGAGCTCCTTGCTAACCCTAAGTTGAACGCCGCGTACGTATTGCGGACGGTGCGCAGCACCGCAAGTACGCAAGTGAAAGTCGGCCGGAGATTGCCAAATGTGGAAACCGATAAAAACGCAAGGTTGCCGCAAAACTAAAACAGCGCGGTAATTTCAAACGCAAAAACGCGAGGCAAGCACAAGGGACGGCCCTGTTTTCAGATTTGAGCCTAGGTAAGGCCGCAAGTTGAGCGTGGCGTACGTCTGCAAGACAACGCGTCAGCGTTGCAGGTACGCGAGCGAAAGTCGGCCTTAGATAGGCCAAATGTGGAAACTGGTAGAAAAAAGGTATAATGTATCTATGATAGAACTCTTTGAAGACCCCAGACTAGACAAACCCTCTACCGAGCCCGCCCCCGCCTCGCTCGTCCAGTTCCGCCAAATTTCGTTAGACGCCCAAAAAGGCGCCGGCGAAGAACGCGTCCAAGCCCAGCACGATAAAGGCAAAATGACCGCGCGCGAACGCATTTCCTACCTCTTAGACAAAGACAGCTTTATTGAAATTAAGAGCCTGATGGAAAGCTCGTGCAGTGATTTTGGCATCAAAGACAAGCACATCAAGGGCGACGGCGTAATTACCGGCTTCGGCCGCATTAACGGGCGCGAAGTAGCCCTCTACGCGCAAGATTTCACGCAGCTGGGCGGCAGTTTGGGCCTGGCGCACGCGCAGAAAATTGCTGCGCTCATGGACCGCGCCTTAGACGCTAAAATCCCCGTGATTGGTCTTTTGGATTCCGGCGGTGCACGCATCCAAGAGGGCGTGGACAGCTTAAACGGGTTTGGCGAAATTTTCTACCGCAACGTCAAAGCCTCGGGCATTATCCCGCAGATTTCCATTATCTTAGGCCCCTGTGCGGGCGGTGCGGCCTACTCCCCGGCACTTACGGACTTTATTTTTATGGTGGAAGGCATTAGCCATATGTTTATCACGGGGCCCGGTGCCGTCAAGGCCGCTACCGGCGAAGAAGTGGATTTTGATACCTTGGGCGGCAGTACCCCGCACAGTACCAAAAGCGGCGTGTGTCAGTTTGTGGCTAAATCGGAACAGGATTGTTTCCGCCAAGTGCGTGAACTCCTCTCGTTCCTGCCGCAAAATTGCGAAGAAAACGCGCCCCTCGTTACAACGAGCGACCTAGTTAACCGCCCGGTACCGGTCTTAGAGCGTGTGTGTGAAATGGACCCCAAAAAAGCGTTTCGTATCCACCACGTCATTTGGCGCTTGGCCGACGATTTTGGGTTTTTTGAAATCCACCAAAACTTTGCTAAAAACGTGGTGACCGGCTTTATCCGCTTAGGCGGCCAGGTAGTGGGCGTGGTGGCCAACAACCCCGCCGTCATGGGCGGCGCCTTAGATTGCGACGCCAGCGACAAAGCCGCGCGCTTTATCCGCTTCTTAAATGCGTTTAATATCCCGCTACTTACGCTTGTGGATACGGGCGGCTATTTGCCCGGCGTAGCGCAAGAACACGGCGGCATTATCCGCCACGGTGCGAAACTTTTGTATGCCTATAGCGAGGCCTCCATCCCCAAAGTGACGCTCGTCTTACGCAAGGCGTACGGCGGCGCGTATATTGCCATGGGCAGTAAGTACCTGCGCGGCGACTTTAACTTTGCGTTCCCGTCGGCCGAAATTGCCGTGATGGGCCCGCGCGGGGCCGTAGAAATTTTGTATTCGCGCGATTTAAAGAAGGAAACCGATGACGCCAAAAAAGAAGCCCTCAAACAAAAAATGACCAAAGAATATTCGGACAAGTTTGCCTCGCCCTATCAAGCGGCGACGAACGGGTCTATTGACGAGGTCATTGAGCCGGCGCAAGCGCGGCAAAAGATTATCCGGGCGTTTGAGGTACTTAAGAAAAAACGCGACCCGAAGAAGAATCCGCACAAGGGGAACATCCCGTTGTAATAGAACGACTCCCTTGTAATAGAACGGCGGGCGTGATGAAACTTTTTACCCCGGCAACCATTTGCCACATTTGGGCACCTTGAAACCGACTTGCCAACTCGACGTAGCGCTGCTACGCCTTCGGGCAACTTACGGTTTCAATCTGCCTCAAATCTGACAAATCAGCCAATCTTCTATTTTACGCGGTGTTCGGGGAAGTGCTGGCACACGCTACAGGCGGGGGGAAATCAGGGTACTGAACATTTTGCCCGGTGCTTGGGGAAATACTGAACGCCCTACAGGCGGGGGGAAAGAATCAGCCGGAATTTTTACCGGGCCTCTCGCGGCCCCTAACCGAAAATTTTTAGATTTAGGCCTAATGGAACTTTTTGTTGGTAATACCGTCTTAGAAATGATTTTGAACTATTTTTAGACAAAAATACATCTATAAAAATTATTGCCGAACTTGTTTCGGCATCTTCCACGCAGGCCGTTAAAAGCCACTACCA
>JAZUSP010000006.1:0-53083 GCA_045606805.1 Elusimicrobiaceae bacterium
AACATCTATAAATTTGCTTATTTTTTCAATATAATCGGGTCTGTTTATCATAAATATCACCTCTCAATGTATTTATAGTATATAGAAAAACTTACAAAAAGTCAATAGTTTTTCTAGTTTAACTTGAAAAACTTTATAAAAACATAAACTTTTTAAACTGCATTTCAAACTTTTATTAAAAATGCAAGGAATTTAAACTATTGCTAAATCTATTTGCTAATCTACACATATTTTGCCAGTTTTTGTGTAGATTAGAAAATACTCTACTGGAGTTGTGGTATTAAATCATTCACTACTTCAATAGATTTACGCAAATAAGTAGGGCTTAAATGGGCATAGCGTTGAGTTAGTTTCAAATCAGAGTGTCCAAGTATGCGTTGTAAGTCCGTTATACTGCCGCCACTCATCATAAAATGACTCGCAAAGGTATGACGGCACGAGTGAAAACAAATACCCGTGATACCCGCCTGTTTAAGGGCTTGTTTAAAATCAGCAGTTACCTGTTTGACCGAAATATTAAATACTTTTCCGTATGGTTTTGGCTCCATCCTTAACAGTAATGCTTTAAGTGAAGGCATAATAGGTACTTCGCGTTGATAACCAGATTTTGCCACATAGATATGGATAATGTTATTGGCTAAATCAATATCTCTCCAATCTAGTCGTAAAATCTCGCCCTGTCTCATTCCCGTACCTATTGCAAATGCTACCATTTCCTGAGACCGTCCCGAAATGTAGGTTAAAACATCCTGAATCTGCTCTTTGGTTAAATAATTAGTTCTAGCAGGATTTTCTTTTTGTTTTGCTACTCCAATACACGGATTCTCACCTCTGTATATTTTAAGCCGCAACATTTTGTTAATGATGGCCCGCAAGACAGTAAAGTGTCTATTGGCTGTAGATGGACTCGTTTCTGCCATCCGTCTATTGTAGAACTCCTGTACATCTGCCGTAGTAATGCGCGCTAAAGGTTTATTCCCAAAGTACCTTTTCAGAAATTCCACCGTGTATTTAATTTTTGGTGCGCCTTTCCTCTTGGATAAATGAATCTCAAAATATTTATCGGCGGCCTCTACAAATGTTAGAAGTTGTTTTTGGCGTTCAGGAAAATACTTGCCTTCCAAAACTTCAGATTCTCTTTTTGCTAATACTTCTTTGGCGAAGGACTTACTGCCCTTTACTATCTCGCGGTGTCTTTGATTGTTTTCATCAGAGAAATCAATTTGGTATTTATCTGTACCTACTTTTCTAATGCTCATAAAATTCCCCATATAACTTTTATCTTATCTTATAATATATTATAACATATTATATTATCTTATAAAATATGTTTCATTCTGAAATTTGTTATAATTATTATATGGGAACGAAAAAACTATTGAATACGCCGATAACAATTCTATTGACGAGCGCACAATACAAAGCCCTAGACAAAATTGCTAAGGCCGATGAATTGAGTATTTCCTGGCTTATTCGTAAAGCAATCAACCAATGTTACGCGGATGCAATTAAGGCTGAGGAATCCGCAACCAACAAATCCAACTCTAAAAAAAATACTTGAGGCACTTTGTCCACTTTATTATTAAATAAATCGGGTAATGTCATTGTTTTCCCTTCTATTATGTATATTCTGTGCTACAAAATAGGGACAAAGCACCTCAGAGTATATATCTGATGCTTAATTTCTAGAAATTTGCAAGAGATTCCATTTCTTCCCTTTGTTTTTGCAAGTTACTAAAATATTCATCAGCCAACTGTTCAAGTTCTTCTACATCTGGAAGAATAGAATCAATGTCTATATCTACATCAAATTTGAAGGGTTTAAACTCAGTTAGTTGTTTAAGCATCTCTTCTTTTTGGGCTGTCCATTCGGTAACCTCAGTAAATGGTACGTTGTCCAAAATCTTTGCCACTTTGGTCTGATTGTATTGCCACGCCGCGCTACGCTGTAAATGTTGCTTCGGTGAGAGTTCTTTATTAACCACTATATCCCTGTAAGCCCCATCAGGATATGCTTTCTGAGTAATAAGATGCCCTATAACGTGTTCCATATCACTCAGAGAGAATCCTGCCTTTAGGCCACTTTCCAAATATTGGGTTATACTTGCATCTTTAAGCGAAGTAGGAACTTGCTCTAATATAGGTAGAAAGAAGTGTTGGACAATTTGCTTCTCTGTTTCTGGATTAAGTAAGTCATAAATGTCCCACTTTTCTTTTTTACAAACGTACTTCATTATTTGTTTTAATTTTGCCACAGTTTTAATTCTCACTTCCAGTCTAATAACTGTTAATTGCGCTTGCCCTAATTTTTTCAAAACCCTATTGCTTTCGCTATCTCTTCTAGTGGATAATTCAAGGTTTTTAACGTATATTGAAAGTTGTACATTTTTAGTCCAAAAGGAAATTTTACTTCCATTTTTGTCCTCTTTAACTTTCGGCATCTCGTTTTCATCTTGTAAGTAGCTTGTATCACCTCTTCGAAAGCGGGAGTTCCAGGTCGTAGTTTTGATACATTTCAATATTTCTAGAGCACTTGAATTGGTCAAATTTATAAAAAACATATTTTTTGACCATTCCGTGCTGTAGGGTCTTAAAACATCTTTTAGGGCCAAAATCTCATCTGGATTCTTGCTCTCCCACTCTGTGCACGATTCTGAAGGCTTATATTCAAAGGTTACACCTTTAAATATATCCTCTAGAAGTTTCCAGATGATAAGGTTATCTTCTAATGTATTTTCTTCTACATTGTTCTGATTTTTAACCTTTTGCCACGAGAATCTTACCCGAATGTCATCCTTGAGTACATCATCAATCTTAATGCCTACTTGTTTAGCCATTTCTGGTAAAGCAAGTCCTGGCTTCCACCCAATAGGCAGGTAACGCTTATTTATTCTCCAATCACAGAAGTCCATACGAGTCCTCCTGTGAGATTTTTACTACGTTTGATTTCGTTTTGGTCATAATTTTCTCCTTTATAACCTGTTGAAGGATTCTATCCTTGTGCCTCTATAAATTGTTTTTTTACGCATTTATAGATTCAATAATTATAATATGTTCCAATTATATTTACCGTATGAAAATATTTAAAATCAGCAAAAAAATAAAAATTTTGCTTGACTTTTTAACCAGACCTGTGTTATAATTGACAACTCTTATTATAGCATTTCGGATTTTTTACAAAGGTGGGCCAAAAGACCTATTTCAAAATAGGCCTTTTATATCTGATTTTTAGAACAGTTTTTCAATACGGGCGTGTCGTTGATTGGTGGAAAGAAATATTTTAGTGTGGCCTGTTGTCCCTAGTATTCAAGGGGCGGCGGAGTTCCTATATAATACTCTACTTATATATAAATATTTATTATACCTATATATAAATAGTAGATTGTAATATAGGTATCAGTATTAGGTATAAGTATAATGAGACTGTAATTAGATATAGGTATAGTAATAGTAATGATAGATAGAGTCTTACTATATATCTATAATCATAATTGCTAATGAGTGTTATTATATGTTACCTTAAAGTAGTTATCTTATAATATATATCCTCCCATTATGTTTAGTAATTATAAAAAGACATTATTTATTATGATAGGGATACAAGGTAGTGGTAAATCTTATTTTACTCATAAGTATCTGCCTATATATAAGTACATCAGTTTAGACTTGTTAAATACTCGTAATAAAGAACAGATAGCATTAGAAGATGGTTTAAAATTAGGTTCTAGTTGTGTTATAGATAATACTAATCCTACCAAGATAGAACGTAAGAGATATATAGATTGTGCTAAAGTAAATGGATATAGAGTAGTTGGAATCTATTTTAGGTCTGTAGTGTCTGAATGTATAGAACGTAACTCTAAACGGACTGGTAAAGCACAGGTTCCACTCAAAGCAATATTATCTACAGTCAAGAAATTAGAGCAACCTACGTATGATGAAGGGTTTGATGAATTGTACTACGTTAAAATAGAGAATAATGAGTATCTGGTTAGTAAATGGGAAAATACACTATGAAATTTGATGAGTTTGATACCAAGATGAGAAGGTTTGAAGAATCCATAGACCAAGTTATACCTACAGACTATTTTATGGTGGCTCGGTTGGATGGAAAGGGATTTACCAAACTGACTAAAGAAGATATGGATTTAGAGAAGCCCTTTGATATTCGGTTTAGGCAGGCCATTATCAATACAATAGAGTTTTTGATGGGTTCTTATTTCCAAATTCTCTACGCTTATAATGAAAGTGATGAAATCTCGTTACTCTTCAAACCCAATGCCGATAAGTTTAATAGAAAAGTTCGTAAATACAATTCCATCTTAGCGGCAGAGACCAGTGTTAAATTTTCAGCAGAGATTGGTAGGTCCGCTGTTTTTGACTGCCGTATGATTCCTTTACCTGATTTGGATGCTTTACAGGACTATTTTGCTTGGAGACAGGCTGATAGTGAACGGAACTCTGTACTGGCTCACTGCTATTATAAGTTGGTGGAAGCAGGCAGAACCCCTCAGGAAGCGGCGGCAGAACTAACCAATATGCCATTTCGTAACAAAACAGAACTACTAGCACGTTTTGATATGGACTTAAACAGCATACCTAGATGGCAGTTATACGGAAGTGCTGTATATTGGCAGGAGACCGTCAAGAAGGGCCTAAATCCCGTCTCTAATCAATCGGAAATGGGTATGCGTAGTAAGTTGGTGGCTAATTATGATTTACCAACTGGAGCGGCATATAGGCAGATGATAGCCCAATTGGTAAAATAAGCACAATTTTACTGATGATAACTATCCCGTTGACTGCTTAGGTTGGCGGGATATTATTTAAATATGCTACCATAAAAGTATATTGATATTTGTGAGGTATTTATAGATTTACAACAGCCTTAAAGGTAGCCGTTTTATTTACGTTGCTAAATTAAACGTCTATCTGTTACAATGATGTAGAGGGAAAACTTATGCAAACACTAGAGCAGTATTTAAAACAAATTAACGACTTAACAGGGGACCGCAACTACACAGCGGCAAAAGCACTATGTGATGAAGCCATTGCCGTCTATCCAAACGAGGCCAAGTTATACTGTGCAAAGGCACGTGTCTTTTGGTGGGAAGGACGAATGATTAACCTACCCACTGAGTTTGACACGTTGTTAAATAAAGCGGTTTCCCTAGATACCCATTATGCGGAGCCATACAAAATGTGGGCTGTAACACAAAGCATAAAGGGAAATGCCGATAAAGCCATCCAGTTCTTTACCAAAGCCCTAGAAGCCGACCCTACCGACAAAGAAGCGCACTTGTTACGTGGGCAAGAACGCCTTAGCATAAAAGATTATCAGGGTGCTATAGAGGATTGTTCGGCTTGTATTTCATCTTTCCCCACAGAAAACCTTAACTTAGTACAAAAGGATATGCTGGCCGACGCTTACGAACGACGAGGGAAAGCCCGGAAAGCATTAAACCGACGGGAAGAAGCCCTGCGCGACTTTCAAAAAGTCATAGAACTTAAGCCGGAATATGACTACATTAAGCAAAATATAGAGCAACTTCAAAAGGAATTAGGTAAATAATGATATTGGGGCAAATTGGCGTTTAAAGAAATAGGAGAATGTATGATTGAAATTGCGCAACTATCTGGAGCAGTACAATTTTTATTTTTTGTAGGATGTGGTTATTTAGCGTTACAACTCCCATTTGGATGGATTGTGGCCTTGCTGGGTTTATTGCTCATAAAAGGTGTTAATTTAGCAAGTACTTCTGCGTGGGGGTTGCCGTTAAATACGCCAGGAACTTGGGTTAGTTACTTGGTCATTTCATTATTGCTTATTGGGTTTGTTTTTAGTTTTTTGGGAAAATTACCGAGTTGGCTAATAATAGTATTTTTTGGGGTATTGCTTTTATTATCTTTAGTAGGAATTGTTTTTTCCGTTTATACATTATTTAAAGCAACAACGACTTTCCCATTGGATATAGGTATAAAAATTATTGCTTTCTTGATAGGAGCCGCTTTAGGCGTTACGAATTGGATTATTTTGCATTCGGTTATGGTATTATCTGCTATACCAAGTAGGTATGACCCAACTGCAATCTTGATAGCACTAGTTATAAGTATTATATGTGCTGTTGTTGTAATGCTTGGAACATATCTTATGGTTACTTCTCCAAAAGTTGGGTATTGTGTGTTAGGTGTTGCAGCTGCCCTGATTGTATTTATATTTTTCGGATTTTTTGCGGCGTTAAGCAATTCTATGTGGACTTAGTACAAACAAATAAAATGGGATAAATAACAATGGAACAACTAAGCAATATGCCTATATGGGCGCAAATACTGTCAATGGGTAGTTTTATGTTCGCCAGTGGGGTGCTGATGACCCGTATCCCGTTGGCCCCGGCTATCATCCTATCGTTCTTCTACTTGTACGGAGCATTTAACACTACGCACAATATGCCCAATTTTACGCTACAGCACCCGTGGATAATTACAGCATTGTACGTTGGTATCCCGCTTGCGTTTCTTTTGTTTGTCAAATTGTTAGATATGCAGAGCCGTAACCAACCGGGAGATATGCAAATAGGTGGTACTATTTGGACGTTAATCGCGCTAATTCCGGTTGTGATTGCGTGGTTAGTATCTTTGGTAGTGGCATTTATAAAGTTATACAAATTTGTTGCCACAGTTCCTATAGCCAAATACGTATGGGCAATAGCATTATGCTTGTTCATTATTGGGCTTGTGGTTGGTATTTGGGATTTTGCTCACTGTATTTTCCAGCCCGGCTATATTGTAGAAGAAATGTGGCCTTATTTCTTAGGTTTTACAGCATTAAGTATATTGTTGGGTGTAGGAAGTGCATACGGGATGAATTACGGTAAGTTGTGGGTATTACTGCTTACACCGTTGCTGTATCTTGGAATTAGTGGCATTTTTATTCCGGGGTATCTTAAGAGGTAAATGGCTTAATTCCATTGAAATGAAGGAGTAAAAATGACACCACAAGAAGAACAATTATTGTGTGCCATTCGCGCAAATGACACCAACAAAGCTAAACTGTTAATAGAAAGTGGTACAAATTGTAACCTAGCGGATGATTTAGCAAAAATGTCTTTGCTAATGATAACAGCTTCAAAACATAATTTTAAACTATGTGAGTTATTGTTAGGCCACGGAGCTGATTTGTTTTGGAAAAACCAAGAAGGAGAAGATATTTTTGATAAATTTAAAGAAGATACAAAACTAATTACTTGGCTTGAAACTCAGATAAAAAGAATAAATAACCAAAAATTTAAAGAGGCCGCTTTGCAAGGGAATTTAAATTATATTACAGAACATTTCTCTGAAGTTAATGCCGATACTTTATCTTGGAGTTTTGTGCATACTCCATCGGTTCCAGTGTTAAATTATCTACTAAAAATGGGGATTGATGTTAATGTGCAGAGTACATATATTAAAAAATATGGATTTGCAGGAGGAAGGGAGCATTATACATTGACGTCTTTATTGGATGGATGTAAGCAAAATAATTTAGAAAAAGTAAAATTTTTGTTGGAGCACGGAGCTCGCGTGGACATTGCTTATCACTCGGTACAGCTTATATACGGGAAAGATACATATATTAACGATAATCAAACAATAACAGCTCTATCATTTGCGCGCTCTTGCAAGAACTTGGAAATGATTGAGTTATTAAAATCCGCCGGAGCCAAGGAGTAAAAATGTATGAAATGTTTTATCGCCAAACCATTATACTTTAGTGTAGCTATAGTATGCGGAATGCTATTAAGTGGGTGCGGCTCGCCAAATGAAACACAACTGGAGACAAAAATGCAAGAACAACCAAACAACAAACAGGAAAACTTAACCAATCCACAAGAAGATACTTTTATGGACGTACAAGATTTGCAATTTGATACAACCGCCTCAGAGGAACCCACGTTGCGGGATTATGAAGAAAATGACGAAATTGCCCCGGATTATCCTGAAGTAATGTTAGAGAGTGCTGTTCGTAGTGGGGATGTGGATGAAGTAAAAAAATGGTTAAACGAGGGAGCAACCCCACTAGATTGGAACTGGAAGGAAGCCATCGGGAAGGGAATGCAACCTTCACAAGTAAAGCCCGAAATAGTTAAGTTATTGGTAGAGGCCGGAGCGAACCCTAAAGATTTTGAAGGGCATAAATCCGCCGGAACGGAGGAATAAAGATGACAAAATTGTTAAAGATGGGAATGGGCAGTTTTGTGTTTGCTGTGATTGTGTTTTGCAGTGCTTGCACGAACAATTTAAGCAATACTAGGGAAGATTTAAACAAAGTAACGAAATTATTAGAACCTATCAATGTGTTAGGTAATTCTTTTCAATTAGAACGTGCAAGTAAAGATGAAGATGGAAATAAAGAAAATCGGTACAGCTTATTTCAGTCATCTAATATGGAAAAGTATGTTTTTGTTGTGGAATTTAATGTTGCCATAGATAGACAAAAATTAGCGGAAACATACGCTTCATATTTGAGGGATGGCGGAGAAGAAGTTGTTCTGCGTGATTTGAAAGGCAAAGAATTGAGCGTTTTATATTCCATTTCCCGTGAAGATGACAAAACCTATCTTTCTGTATCAAAATTTCAAAATAAGGATGTTAAAAAAGTGCTAAAGAATGAATATCTCTTGCAGATTTCTGACCAACAAAACAACGGAAAATATATTCAAAAAATCGTAAATGATTTTATTGAAACAAATATGATAGACATAAGACCCGTTATAATTGAGAAGCAAGGTAATATAACAAATGTAAGGTCTTACTAAACCTGGAAGTTACTCAGAGGAAAAACTATTTATATGGCATATTCAATCGCAGGGCTTTTATCGGTCTGTATCTTGGGCGGAACTGTTTTTTTAGGATATCGATTATTTAATTGGGTATTTACAACAAATGATACCTTTGCTATGTTGGGAATATATATAGCCGTCGGGGCAGCAGCTTTTGTCTTGGCTTTTATTAACGGACTTGTAGGCCATATACTGGTTGGTATGAAAAGCAATAATGATATTTTCGCTCTGATACTAGGCCTTTTGTGGGCGGGAGCATTCATAGTATTGGCCATATACCCTTGGTTTAAGGGGTCCTATACTACCGGATTGATAATTGTTCGTGCTTTGGGAAGTTTCTTTTCTTTGGGCGGTGCTTTATGGGCTTTTCTGATGGTATCGATGATGAGTAGCCAACGATAGTGAAGCAGATTATTTATAATTCTTTATGAGGAGTAACCTATGTCAATGTACGATGGGAATATAATCGGTATGCGCCTAGGGTATTGGTTATCCCAACGTTTGCCGTTATGGGTGCGTGTGCCTATAGGCGCGATATCATTGGGAGGATTATTGGTCCTTATCTATCTAGCACTATGTCTCCTTTCCCAACAGGACCACTATAAACGCTTGCAACACACTGCGCATACCATTTTTCAAGCCGAACAGGACTACTATGCTACACACGGTAAATATACGGCTAATATGGAAAAACTAGGTGTAACATTTCCCGGTATCATACAGGAAGAATACCACAAGGGCGGTTATGAGTATGAAGACGGCCAAAAAGTAGAAACCCCGGAAAGATACACAGCCCAAACCCAAAAAGGGGATAGTTTTTTAGTGTACGTAATGGGCACAGAAGATGACCCAAATGCCCTTAATCTGCCTACTGAACTGGAAATTTCCGTATCCGGCAAGTTTCGTTCATTACCTGCTTCTTACTCTATCAGGCATTTCTTTGGTGCGGACCAGCCCGAAGTGTCAACCTTATTTCAGTGTAATGTGCTGATTTTACATTCTGATACGGAAGAACAGGCCGAAAAAGACATACGTAAAGGCGGGTGGTTTTGCAAGCGGTTAGGCGCCCAACCTACCGATAACCCGCTAATTTGGTTGTTTTAAGTGATAAAACTTCTGCCAATATATCCTCCTTACGCTAAGGTGCTTTGTGTAAATGCCCTTTAATTGAGCGAAATTGACCTATATAAAGTTTGTTTTGGGCTTGGCAGGGTTTAGTTGACACATAATTTTGATTAGTGCTAAACTATAAATACCATAGAGAGTGTACGAGGGACGAGCCCAATGACTACACAGCAACCTACCAAAGGGCAAGGTGCTAATGCTCGGAAGATGGGAACTATAGTCAATTTGAACCTATCTTCGTGATGGGTTTTTTCGTTTTATATGCTCCTGTGGTAAATTAGAACAGGAGTATTATTATGAAAAATGAACAAGTTGCCGATAGTGTGGCGTATGATTTAATTTTAGGGAAACTTATGTATCGAGTATTAGAATCCGCCGAACTTATATCCCACGATGATTTTAAGAAGTATTTTAATCCTAAGGGCATAAAGTTTCCTGTTGAAATGACCGTGAAATTATCTCTTGCCCAATTACAAAGTGTGAAGGTATATTTATCTGAGAATGGCACAGAAGATGTTAAAAATTGGTTTGAGAACACCTTAAAAGAATCTAAACAATATCAGGAATTGAGGGTACACTATTTAACTATTCTTACCGAACAACTAAAAGAGATTCAGTACAGAAAATGGAAAGCAATGGACAGATATTTAAGTTTTAGGAGCCTTAGAAACGGATTGTAATACTTTTTTAGAACCACAAACCAAAAAGCGTATGTTTGAGTAGATGTAAACAGGGGAGAATGTATATTTTGCCATACTATTAGATACTCAGAAACAAAAAACCATTAAAATTTAAGCATAATTTTAATGAGTTGGCTCCATAAATTTTTTCCAGATTTTCGAAAAGGCAGCTTGGTAAAAAATCCTAGAAAAAAAATCGCCTACAACTTTTTTCTAGAATGCAGATTTTTATTTTTGCAATGTTATCATCTGAAAATGGCCGCTAGCGTTCAAAACCTTATTTTTGATGCGCCGATTATAGCCGCCTACAACCGCTATATTGGGCCTTGTGTCGCCGTGCTTTATCAAAAAATAAATATCGCTTTGTCACTTTTTAAGGTAGTATGAAAAAATGACAAAAAATTACGGGTTTTACGATGACAAAAACAGTGACATTTTTGCGCCAGGATTGTATCAATTTTGGGCGACTTCAGTAAAATTGTATCAAAAAAGGCATCCATCAATTTAGAATGCCTTATATATTTTAAGCGGGCAAATTGTCGTCGTAGATTAAACTTTATTAAACCTTATCTAATGTCCCCGAACTAACAAAATCTAAAAGTTGATTTTTCCCTTCAAACCCCTTCGGAGGCTGACGCTCTATCCATTGAACTACGAGCGCGTAAATCTATAATTGTATTTTATCAAATTACGTTCCCCCCTTGCAAAAACAGCCCCCGAAATCGGGGGCTGTTTGATAGGGCAATCATCCAACTTACAAGTACAGGATCCGAAAGCCAATACTTACGTTCCAATCTTTGGAGTGCATATTCCCCGCCGCGTGCGTGCCAGCGTTGACGTACATGGCCGTTCCGTCGTTAATCAAGGTACCGATTTCTAACTCGGGCACTAACTCCATTTTGCCGGAGCTGGTAAAATCGTGATAGTAGTACAGGTTGGCTTGCACCCACCATTTATCGTCGGACAAGTACGATAAATTGTAGCGAAAGCGCCCCATGTCAATATCGTCGCGCGCATGGTCGCCAAATACGGACATCAGTTGCTTGTACCCAACGGCCGTAAAAATACCGCTATCCCACGAATACAGCGCAAAGGCGGACGGGCCTATTTGCACTTGCCCGGCGCCAAGACGTTTGTCAGTAGCGGTCGGCACAATCATTTCCAGGTGTGCGCCGTAACCAAAGCCCCCTTGGATGCTTTCCGGGCGCATCCAGTTGACAGCCAATGTAATATCGCCTAAGCCGTTAACGGACTTTTCGCGCGATTCAAACCGGGAAAGCGGCACTTCCACCCCCCAGTTCCAGTTCGGGTCAATGACCTTATACATTTTAGCGGTCACGCCGCTGGCAGAAATGCCCGCGCTATCGTCAATGGCGGTAAAGGTGGGGTTGATTTCCAAGCTGGTAATGTTCTCCGTCGGCTCTACCCCGTATTGGTACTTGCGTTGCAGCTGGGCGTTAGCGGGCAGTAATACACCGGCTAAAACTACAGCTAATATCCATTTTTTCATACGCTCCTCCTTTTCCTAATTAGAAATATGTTATAAAATATACGCGCAAACGCCAACAGCCTTTGTTTGCGGCGTAAGTGTTATTATATTACACAAACGAGCGCCATTTTGCCAGCGCAAAAATTAATTAGAACGAGCTCCTATGAAACTGACTACTGTTCCCGTAAAAACCTATTTATCAAAATCCAAAATCCCCGGCGCGGGTTACGTAATTAACCCCTACGTGGGCTGTCCGCACCGCTGTTTGTATTGCTATGCCGAGTTTATGCGCAAATTTACCGCCCATACCGAGCCGTGGGGCGAATTCTTAGACGTCAAACTGTGTAATGCGCCCTTGCACCCGGCCCAGCTGTTCCACCAGCACGTGATGTTAAGCTCGGTGACCGACGCGTATAACCCCTTTGAAAAAAAATACGAAATTACCCGCCGCATTTTGGAACAACTCGTGGCGTGCCAGGCATATGTGTCGGTTTTAACCAAATCGGCCCTCGTCACGCGCGATATTGACTTATTTAAGCAACTGCCGGGATGCGAGGTGGCTTTTTCGTTCTCTACGGTAGACGAAACCGTGCGTTCCTGGGTAGAGCCGGGGACCTCTTCGGTGCAAGAGCGGCTTAGCGCGCTTAAAACAGTGCACGAGGCCGGTCTACCTACGGCCGTTATGGCGGCACCGCTATTGCCCGGAATTAGTGATTTTAAGGTCATTGTACAGGCCGCCGCGCCTTATACAAGTACGTTCCGTTTTGACAGTCTCAATATGCGGGGCACATTTCAGCACAAGCTCATGGACTTTATAGACGTACACTACCCGCACTTACTCCCACTATATAATGAGATTTACTTGCAAGGCAAGCGCACCTATTGGCACGAGCTGGAAGCGCAAATTAAGGCGTTTTGCCGCGCACAAGGGGTAACCGCCGAAACGTTTTTTGGCAAGGAATCGTCATTTTCGTTTGAAACCCCCAAGCCCTTTGCCAAGTCCGGCACGCCGACCCCGGCTCCCCCCACTGAGCCCCAATTATTTTAAGGGTGCAAATTAGGAAAAAATTATGTTAGAATAAAAGAGCAGTAGAATAAAAATTTGATTCTGTTTTTGGAACTGTATGCAGAATACAGTGCGCCGCAGAAAAGCGGCCCAGATCGAAGCCAAAAACAGCCGATTTAGGCACAAAATGAACGGACTAATTACCCGTTTGTTTTGTGCTGAACGTCTATCGTTTTTAACTGTAGGCTACGGCTGTTTGTATTGGGGCATTCGATCTGGCTCAAGGCAAGTAGCCGTTTTTGCATGTAGTTCCAAGACACATAAGGAGAAAACTATATGCAACAACAAAAAAATGTAGTCATCAAAAGTTTAGCAAGCAATGCTGATTTGCGTGTCCCCCTTGCGGGGAAAATGCCCTGGAAGGGCAAAAGGGGGGCAAATAAGGTAATCTCTTTTACAACCCTCCTACCCGTCTACGGCGTACTTCCCCCACAAGGGGGGCAGCTAACAGCCCGCGGCTTTACGCTTATTGAGCTACTCGTCGTAGTCCTCATTATCGGCATTTTGGCCGCGGTAGCCGTGCCGCAATACCGGATAGCAGTAGTAAAATCACGTGTAGCAACATTCTTACCCTTTGTAAAAACACTCAAAAGCGCAAAAGAAGCATATTATTTACAAGCAAATACGTATACGCGTGATATTGAAATATTAGATATCAATGTGCCGGAATCTTGTAAACAAGTACATACACATCCAGGCTATTATTCTTGCGGAAACTACTTTGTACTTGATAATAACCCTTTCAGCATAACACTTAGTTATTGCCCTGGGTATTCTACCGATTATGAAACTTGCCATCCCAAACGTGATTTTTCAATCGTACTTACACAAAACCATATACCAACGGATCATATTTTCCCAGAACCCGCAAAAATTTATTGCAATGTACACCACGATTCTTCTTTTGGAAAAACTATTTGCAAAAAATTTTTCAATTTTTTATATTCAACAATTAATTAACAACACCCCCGGCAAATAACCGGGGGTGTTGTTATCTATAAAGCTACTACCAAAATTAGCTTAAGTGTTTGGAAAGATATTTGTTCATTTCAAACATGCTGATTTGGGTTTTGCCTTCAAACAACGGGGCTAGTTTAGCATCGGTGTTGATCATGCGTTTGTTGGTTTTGTCTTGCAGACCGTTGGCTTTGATGTAGGTCCACATTTTTTTCACTACTTCCGTGCGGGGAAGAGCGGTGGTACCCACAATCGTCGCCAAGGTGGTGCTGGGGGTCAAGGGTTTCATAAATTGAGCGTTTGCTTTTGCCATAATAGGCCTCCTTATATTTAATTTGCTACTTGTATTGTAATATATTCAGGCCATTTTGTATAGGGGAATTTGGACCTAGATAAAAATTCGTATAGCCATAGAGAAACCTAAATTTTATACCCTCCGTTACTCGTCCGTAGATAAAATGTCCCCCTGTACAACTAAACTTTTACAGATGTCGACGATTCATTTGCAACAACCAATCAAGCTTTAGGGCCCGCCGTCCCTCTTGCGATAAGACCTCTTTTAATGGAAGAAGGGCTTGCCTAGCTATTCAATGGGGAAATTGGTACAGCCCACCGTACTCATAAAAAAGCTATAATAGAGATATGCCCGCCGATATTATCCTAACCGACGAATTCAAAGATGCCCTGCGCCTGCTGGAAAATAAACCCGCACTAAAACCTCTTATTTTTGTAACGGGCCGCGCCGGCACGGGCAAAACCACGCTACTCAAATACTTTGCCCAGCACACCGCGCAAAATGCCGTGGTGCTGGCGACCACCGGGCTGGCGGCTATCAATGTGCACGGGCAAACGGTCCACTCGTTTTTCCGTCTAAAGCCGGGCAATCTATTAGACCTGGGCACCCTGCGCCGTTTGCCGCGCAAAACCGTGGATAATTTGGACACCCTTATTATTGACGAAGCCTCCATGCTCCGCGCCGATTTACTGGACGCCATTGACCATATTTTGCAAATTTCCACCCATTGCGATGAACCCTTTGGCGGCAAACAGCTCATTTTATTTGGCGATTTATTCCAACTCCCCCCCGTGGAAGAAACCGAGCACAGCGGCCTGTTTAATTACTTTAACGCGCGCTATCAAAGCCCGTATTTTTTTGAAGCAAATGTGCTTAAGCGCTTGCCGCTGGAAGTATTTGAATTAAAACGGATTTTCCGCCAAGCGGCCGACCGCGATTATGCCTATTTGTTAAACGCGATCCGCGAAGGGAAAATTTCGCAACCCCAGTTAGACAGCGCGCTTAATAAACGTGTATCGCCCGAAACGCCCGACGTGGTGGAAAATTCTATTTTGCTATCCACTACCAACCAAAGTGCCATGTGGCGCAACCGCAGCCAGCTGGACAAACTGCCCGGCACCGAGTATATTTACCCGGCCACGGCCGATGAAACGTTTACCAAAACGCCGCCTGCGGACAAAGAACTGCACCTTAAAAAAGGGGCCAAAATTATGATGCTCGTCAATGACGACAACTGGGTCAACGGCGACATCGGCACCGTATACGACCTGGGGCCCGATTTTATCCAAGTGGAGCTCAAAGGCGCGATTTACGACATAAAACCCTACGTATGGGAAGAAGTGCGCTACGAGTTTAACCCGCTCACGCAAAAGCTGGCCCCGCAGGTAAAAGGATTTTTTAAGCAGTACCCGCTCAAATTAGCGTGGGCGATTACCATTCACAAATCGCAAGGGCTCACGTTTGATAACATTTATTTGGATATGGGCCGCGGTGCATTTGCCACCGGGCAAACGTATGTGGCCTTGAGCCGCTGCCGCACCTTAAACGGCGTGTATTTAAAACGCCCGATTTTGACGAGCGACGTGCAATGTGACGTGCGCGTGCAGCAGTTTTTTGAACAGGTAAAAGGGGCAAGGTAACTATTCAAAATTACCACAAATATCAATAATTCCCACCCACATAAATATCATACCCATTATCAGTAACATACACGTCATTAAAATTTCAGTTCTAGAGTAGATATATGCTTCTTCTATGTCCATTGGATTTACAGCAATTTTAACCATTTTCCCGATTTTAGGCTTTACGGAAGAAGAAGATTGACTGACTATTTCCCGCATTTGACCGTCAAATTCAAAACTGACAACCGTATTATATACGGTTATTTCACGCCCATCTTCTCGTCGGTTCTTGTGTTGATGACTTTTAAAACCTGTAATTGTTCCCGGCACAATAATAGCGGTTTTAAAAAATTTATACTGAGAGCGTAACCCCAAAAAACTGATTATGCACAAAAAAGCCCCAACTAGCGTTGCAATCATAACATATCCTTTGTTACTACGTACACTTTTAGTATAGCAAATAAACGCAAAAATCCACCAAAGAGAATCATTCTCTTTGGTGGAAAATTACCTTACAGCTTTATTTACGATACGGCTTTAGCGACTCGGTATAAATGGCCCGCACGGTTTCTTCATCCGCCTTCGTGGGCGCAATAGACAACAGCCCGCCCAACGACGGCGTATGAAACGCCAGCTCCACCAGTTTATCTATGTCGGCCGCAGTAAAGCCCTCGTCTTGCAGTTTGTGCGTGGCCCCCACGCTAAACAGCCATTTCTCTATGCCGTGGGCGGCCAAATCGGCCTCGTCGGCGTTGCCTTTTAAGCCGGGCACCATGGGCATCAGCACACTGGCGAGCGTCTTTGGTTTAGCTGTGTAGATGTTTTTAATGACAGCCGGCAGCAGCATAGCCAACCCCAAGCCGTGCGTCAAGTTCGGGTTGACACCCGAAAGCGGGTGCTCCAGCGCATGCGTATAGTGGAGTAGCCCGTTATCAAAACTCAGCCCCGCTATTAGCGCCGCATACGCCAGGAAGTAGCGCGCCTCTAAATTCTTCGGGTCTTTTAAAGCCACGGGCAAGTATTTATAGACAAGCCACGTAACCGCAATCGCCAGATCCACCGCATAGGGCGAGGTGGTTTTGGTGGTGGCCGCCTCTACCACATGGTTGACGGCGTCAATAGATACGTAGCGCGTTTGGTCTTCACTAAGCCCGGTCATCAAGGCCGGGTCGTCAATGGCATACATGGGATAAATGCACGGCAAGGCAATGGCCGGCTTATAATTTTTTTCCTCAATGGAAACAACGGCAAACTGGTTGGCTTCCGAGCCTGTGCCGTGCGTGAGGTTAATGGCAATAATCGGCGCGGCCTCACTGGGCACGAATTTGAACTCGTAAATATCCTCAGCCGTTTTGTCGGGGTATTTCATGAGGATTGCCACACTTTTTCCCGCGTCAATGGCCGACCCGCCGCCGATCGCCAGCATGGCCTGCGCGCCAAAGTCATGGGCCAGTTTGGCGGCCTCGTTGACGTGGTGCGTGTTGGGGTTGGGCGTTACTTTATCGTAATGCACGTAGGTAAGGCCGTGCTTTTCAAACGCTTTGGCCACGTGGTCCCACGCGCCTGTTTTTTTGTAAGCGCCCTTGCCAGTCACTACAATTAATTTGGTAAGCCCGCGGGCCTTTAAGTCGGCGCAGATGTCGTCAATCTTGGCGATAGCGCCCACACCAAAAAATACCGTGGTACGCGAACGGATTTCGCATACTTTGTGAATGTCAATTTCTTGTTCCCACATCATAAAACCTCCTTGTGTTTTGTGTACTTTACTCTATGTTTTTTAGTTCCCAAATGCAAGGGGCAAAAATTGATTAGAAAATAAGTTAATACCAAATAATAGCGTACACAGAGCAAACCCGCCTTTCTATAAAAGAAAGGCGGGGTCATTTTCCACTTAGTTAGAAAGTTTATTTCACTTTCGGGGCGGCGCTTAAAATAGCCTTGCTGCAGCCCGCTTCGTACTTTTTGAAGTTTTCCACAAACGCTTTGGCAAGCGCTTGGTATTTCTCCATATACGCTTTTTTGTCTTTCCAGGTTTTCTGCGGGTTTAAAATGTTCGCAGGAACGCCAGCGCAAGCGGTGGGGATTTGGAAGCCAAACACCGGGTCAGTCACAAATTTGGCCTTAGTAAGTTTGCCGTCCAACGCCGCATTTAACAACGCGCGCGTATATTTAATGCTGATACGGTTGCCCACGCCATAGGGGCCGCCAATCCAGCCTGTGTTGACGAGCCAGCAGTTGACTTTGTGTTTTTGGATTTTCTTTTTGAGAAGTTCCGCATACACAGACGGGTGCAAAGGCATAAACGGCCCGCCAAAACAGGTAGAGAACGTGCTAGTGGGCTCTTTGACGCCTTTTTCGGTACCGGCTACTTTAGCCGTGTAGCCGCTAATGAAATGGTACAAGGCTTGGTCCGGCGAGAGTTTAGAGATAGGCGGCATCACACCAAAAGCATCACAAGTGAGGAAAATGATGTTTTTGGGGTGGGTGGCACGTTTAGACTCCACAGCGTTATCAATAAAGTTCAAGGGATAGCACGCGCGGGTGTTTTCGGTCAACGTGTCGTCGTCCAAGTCCAGCTTGCCGGTTTCCGGGTCAAATACTACGTTTTCAAGCACCGTGCCAAAGCGGCGGGTGGTGGAGTAGATTTGCGGTTCGGCTTCTTCGTTTAAGCGGATTACTTTCGCGTAGCAGCCGCCTTCAAAGTTAAACACGCCGTCTTCGTCCCAACCGTGTTCATCATCGCCGATTAAACCGCGGGTAATGTCGGCAGATAAGGTAGTTTTACCCGTGCCGGAAAGGCCGAAGAAAATGGCGCTGTCGTTTTTCTTGCCGACGTTGGCCGAGCAGTGCATGGTCATAATGCCTTTTTGCGGCAAGAGGAAGTTCATAACCGTAAACAAGGCTTTTTTGTTTTCGCCGCCGTATTCGCTACCAATTACCAAAATCATTTTCTTTTTGAAGTTAATGAGAATGGCGGTTTCGGACACGGTACCGTCGGTTTTCGGGTTTACTTTCATTTTGGGCAGGCAGATTAAGGTAAACTGCGGCACAAATTTTTTGAGTTCTTCCTGCTTGGGCTCAATGAACATATTTTTGACAAAAATGTTCGTCCAGGCGCATTCGGTAATGGCGCGCACTTTCACGCGGGAAGCTTCGCTGGATCCCACGTAAGCGTCGCGCACGAATAAATCTTTATTGGCCACATATTTTTGCACTTTGGCAAAAATTTGGTTGAAATATTTTTCTTTGATGCCTTTGTTGCTTTTGTTGTAGAACAGTTTACCGTCAATATCTTTGGTTTCCACAAAATAGCGGTCGTTCGGGCTGCGGCCGGTATGTTTGCCGGTGCTTACGCACAGCGGCCCGCCGTAAACGATATTGGCTTCGTTGCGTTTCAAAGATTCTTGATACAAGGCCGGAGTGGAAAGATTCCAGTAGACGGTCTTGGTGGTTTTGATTCCGGCTTTGTCTAAACCGTAGGTCGGTTTAAAGAAATCCGGCTTTGCATTCAATGTTTTCATTTATTTTCCCTCTATACTAATTTATCCCCTAACGGGGCAGATTTTTTAGCGCGTCCGCAATGCGGCGCACTCCTTCTATAATGGCGGTTTTATCCGCACAAAAACTAATGCGCAAGTATCCCTCGGCCCCAAAGGCTTTACCGGGCACTACAGCTACTAAGGCTTTATCTAGCAAATACGCGGCCAACGCGTTGGAATCGGCGTTATAGTAGCTAAAATCCGCAAAACTGTAAAACGTGCCTTGCGGTTTTTCCACGTGCACGTGTGGGATTTTAGCCAGCTGCGCCAGTAGCGTATTGCGGTTATCCTCTAATACGGCGCGCAAATCGGCCACACAACCCTGCGGGCCATTTAAGGCGGCCGCGGCGGCCGTTTCACTCAAATCACTATTGCAAGACGTGCTTTGCGCTTGCATTTTACCCATAGCGGCGATTAGCTCTTTATTGGCACTAACCGCCCAGCCAATGCGTAGCCCGGTCAAACCGTACAGCTTAGACACGCCGTTAATTAACACTAAGTTATTAAAATCTTTGGCGTACGCGCACGGGTTGGGTGTGGTGGCGCCGTCAAAAACCAGCTGGTGGTAAATATCATCCATGACCAGGAAAATTTGCTTTTGCTCGGCAAACTGCACCACCTTTTGGATGAAATCTTCACTAAAAATATGCCCGGCCGGATTACACGGGCTGTTAATTAAAATGGCTTTGGTTTTGGGCGTGACGGCCTGGATAATTTCGTCCGCAGTTACGCGCAACCCTTGCGCGGGCTTAACGATAACCGGGGTGCCCCCCGCCAGTTTGACCATTTCGGGGTAGCTGACCCAAAACGGCGCCGGGAAAACAACTTCGTCCCCCGCTTCCACGGCGGCCAGTAGAAAATTAAAAAGCGCTTGTTTGGCCCCGGCCGACACAATAACATGGGCCGGCTCAAACGTGTGGCCGTAATGCGCGGCAGTATAGTTTAAAATAGCTTTTTTAAGTTCCGGCGTGCCGGACGAAGGCGTATATTTAATTTGGCGGGTTTGGGCTTTTTGGATAATGGCGTCCACGGCACTTTGCGGGGCCGGATAGGTCGGCTCCCCCCCGCCCAAATGGATGACGGGTTTACCCGCGGCTTTTAACGCGCGGGCAGTAGCATTGATTTTAAGGGTGGGCGAATCCCCAATTTGTTTGGCCCGGGTACTCAGTAAAACGGACATCAAAAATTCCTCTTTTTACATTATACCAATTTTAAGAGTATTATGCTTTTTGGGATGACAAAAGAACAAACAAATAACTCACCTCAAAAACATTGTAAAAAATAATACAAAAGCCCCGGAACCCGGGGCAAGAATTATTATGCAATAGTTAGGAATACAAAGTTAAAAATCAGTATCCTTCATCTTTATACTCCCATCCTTGATTTTCCAAATATTTACAAATATAGCGGCCTATATTTGTTTGAAAGGTAAAACATTTTTTCACATCCTCCTCATCTGTGTAGTCTCTGTATTCCAATGCATATTCATAATTCGGAATGCGAAAAATTGATACACTACACCCGGAAGAAGAACATCGCGGATTATAATACTGAAAATATTTACTTTCATAATTATTCTCTACTTTCTCCTCCAATGAAACTTCTATCGGACACACATCTAATCCTTCAATTGACAGACCATGCTCTAATTTATACACAGCAAAACAGTCCGTTATTGTTTTGAAGTTTAGCAATGCTTCGGACAAACGGCTTTTTTCCACGGCTTTTTGGTACTGCGGCACCGCCACCGCCGCTAAAATGCCGATAATCAGCACCACTACCAAGAGCTCAATGAGGGTAAACCCCCGCTTACAACTGATTTTTTTCATGTTACATTCTCCTATATAAGTACCGTTCAAACGCTTTAAAACCTTTTATACAGCGTTTTGATATAAGGGGATATACCCCCTCCTATCCGGCCTAGCAAAATCGTACCAAAAAAAAAAAACAAGTCAAGGAAAATTTTTTTCACGACGACAAACAACCCCAATAAGTTGTTTATTGGGGTTGCTCTCTAATAACTATCACAGACTATTTTATTTATTTTCTACAATCCGGTCTTTTACTTGGTCGGTAAAAGTCAGGCGGTCGCGGTGGACAAAGCCCGCATGGGTTAACACTTCTTTGCGGATAAAATGCGTGGACACCCATTGCCATTTTCCGTCCACGTTCTTTAAAAGCCGCACGGTTTTAATCGGGTAAAAATCAGGCGTAAAAAGTGCCAAATACGCGGCCAAGCCGCCGCCTTTCATATACGGCACTTCGTCCGCGTTTTGCACGCGGTTTTGCGGATAAATGGTGGCGCGCAGGTGCGGAATATCACGCAGGGCACGCTCGGCACGGCCGACGGTCAGCACGTCGCGCGAAGCATCTAACCCGTCGCCCACCATGGAACTGGCACGCACCCGGTCAATATCCGGTTTCTTTAAGTCTTTGACGTAGGAAACTTTCCCCAACGTTACCACCCGCGGCTGCAGCGTTTCCATATCAAACGTAACTACGCGCACGTTATCAAATACCACCGGCTCAAACCGGGCCACCGTGGACGTTCCGTCATAGCCTTCTTTAACGCGGCCCATATAGCCGCCATCGCTAAAGGCCATTTGGCATACGCCGCCCACCTTAGCAAAATTATTGATTTGAATGGTAGTAGACGTAGGCGTTTGCGCTTTTAACCCAAGCATCGGATCATTTTGCATAGACACTGCCGCTTGGGAAAGTTTGCCTATCTCACGGAAAGCACCATATTTATTTTTATAGGGGGCTGTCATCATCTGGCCAAATTGCTCTAAGGTTAAGTATTTATCCGGGTTGCCTAACGCCCAGCGTTTTTGCATTTGGTTAAACCATGTAGCCTGTTCCGGCTCTACGGGGTAGTCTTTAGCAATTAAGTTGCGCCGTTCGTTTTCCAGCGCCACCCATTTGGGGCTGTTCAAATAAAACTCCGGCACGGCTTCTTCAAAAAAGGCCGTTTTGCGCCGTTGAGTAAAATAGTCTTTTAAGCTGACTTGGGTGCCGTCACTGAGTTTAACCGGCTCTTTCCATAACCGGTTGATATAAGCGCGGTTGGCACTATTGATGCCCGGTTTGCTGATTTCCGCATACATGGCTTCCCAATTTTTCCTAAGCCCGCTTGAAAGTTCCGGCGAATTGGTATACGTAAACCCTTGCTTAAACGTGTAATCTTTCAGCGCACTCATCAGCTCTTTAAGCTGGGCGTTATGGGTAAAAATAGTACCGTCTTCTTCGGCCAATTTTACAAAGGTTGCCACGTTTTCGTTAAATTTATTCTTGTAATACTGGGAAGGCAGGCGCTTAGTGCCGGGAATAAGTTTGTCGGCATACATAAAATCCGGCAAGCGGCCCGTATCGCGCAAGGGGTTTAAGATAATCTGCTCGGCTTCTTCCATAGGCATCCAGTACAAATACTCAATGATGTTATTCATTTGTCGTGGGGTCATTCCTTCAATAGCTTCTACTTGGTCGCGCGGTTTAAAATAACCGTTTCTAAAATATTCCAACCAATCGTTGATGAGCTGTTCCTCTTCCAACAGCCCCGACGGATAGCGTTTGTTAATTAAACTACGTTTGGGTTGCACACTGTGGGATGTAACCAACTCCATAAATGGAATCCCCGCGTATAAGTAACCGGTACGTTCCGACGTTGGCGCCACCTGGGCACGCGCCGCTTGCTGTGCGGCGACTGCAGTCCGTTCCACTTGGGCGGCTAATTGACCGTAATCCTTCGGCGCCTGTTTAACACCTTGCAACGCCCCGCGGCCGGTAATAGCTTTTTTAGCACCGCCCGCTATTAACTTGCCTCCTTGGGCAGCGGCCGTAAACGGTACACAAACAACCAATAAAGTAATAATAGATTTGTTCATACTTTTATTATGCCTATTGTGCCTCCGCAAGCACAAGGGCCTTAGGGCCTATAGAGCCCTAGGCCCTAAAAAGCTATAATATAGGTATGCAATATGCTGCAATTATCCTGGGAATAGGGCTTGTTTGGTATGTGCTTTCCCGTATAGGGGCCCATATTATTTTCCGCCCGCAGAAGAAACGCTGGCCGCTAAAACTGCCGTTTACACCCGTGCACAGCGGGCCGCTAGTGGGTGTGTATTTGGCGCCGCAAGCTGATAAGCCGACGCTTGTATTTTTCCACGGGCGGGGCGGAAATATCTCTCATTTTGAAAATTTTGCGTTGGCATACGCGCCGCTTGGCTATGGCGTGCTAATGCTGGATTACCGCGGCTTTGGATTATCCAAGGGCGTGCCCAGCCAAAAACATTTTAAGCAGGACAGCCTGACCATGGTCCAATATGCATTAAACACGCTACACATTCCCCCACAACAGTTGGTATTGTACGGACACTCTCTCGGTAATGCCGCGGCTTTATTTGCGGCCCAACATTTTAAAAACTTACCGCTCAAAGCCCTTATTTTGCAAAGCCCCTTTTTAAGTACGCCCGATATGGCCGCCAGCTGGGGCACGCACAGCTATCAGCCCGGCACGTGGAAATACCGTTTTATCCGTGCATTTGTGACACCGTTTTTGTGGTGTAACCGTTTTGATAATACTCGGCTAACCAGCGGCTTACAACTGCCGGTTTTGCTGTGCACCAGCAAGGCGGATGTGACGCTGCCCTGGCAACAAAGTGCCAAATTGGCTGATGATATAGCGCACGTGAAACGCTTTTTATCCCCCACGGGCGGGCACGACGAATTTAACTGGGCCGCGCGCGCAGTGGATGAATTTTTATCCTCTTTGTAAAGCTAGATTAGCACCTTAAAAGTTTGATATAATGGAAGTAGATATCCGCGCCCGCCACTCGGCAACGATATAATTGGAGAGGTGTGTGAGTGGTTGAAACAGCAGGTCTCGAAAACCTGTAAACCGCAAGGTTTCGAGGGTTCAAATCCCTCCCTCTCCGTTGAATTTTAAGGGCTCCCTTAGGGGAGCCTTTAAAATTTAACGGAAGGAGCCACGCAAACTGCTTTGCGTGGCGTCAGGATTTGAAGCCCGCAGCGATGTTTTTGTTTGCGAAGCAAGGCAAAAACCGCGAGGGCGGGCCCGGGCGCAATTTCCGTCAGGAAATTGACGTAGGGCAAATCCCTTAGGCGTGGCGTAGGGATTTGAAAACCGGAGCCCTTATGCGAGTTTGAAAACACAAAGCCCCCCAAAACGGGGGCTTTGTGCATTACATCAAATTCAACTATTTATTTAGCCATTTCCAAAAATTATCCTCAAAAATGGAAATAGTTCCGTAACTGTATGCACGGCCTAAGGCTTTTTCTACCGAATATGGCTCATAGACTTGCTTTCCGCGCGCATCTTTGACTAAAAACCCGGTAGCGGGGTCGCGCACGGCCTCGCCGTCGGCAATAAGGCGGGTAAATTGCTCAAACCGTATCCGGTTAGAAGCACCCATCCCCCCCGCCGGGTTAAGTAAAAAGCGTACCATTAAATACGCCTGCAAATACCACTCTTGCACGTTGTCTTTCCCTTCGGCCGCCCCTAAAGAGCCTTCTTTCATAAAATCTACAAACGGCTCCAAACGCACGGGTTTGCCGTGGCGGCGCACCGGGCGGTTACCACGTTGGGAAATAGGCGTAAACGGTTTGGGCTCAAAACCGCCAAACATTTTCTTAGACCCAAACGAGGCCGGCAGAGTGCTCGGGTCGCGCTCAAAGCGCAAGGTGCGGTAATCGTTATCCCACGGGCCGCCTTGCTTGCCGGAAAACATAGCATCCTCTACTAGTACAGCCAATCCCTCATCTAGCCATGTAGGCGTCATAATCCGCCCGGTTTGGTGCTTATCAAAAAATTGCTGGGTAAAAATGTGCGTCAGTTCATGCGCAAATACTTCTTTAAGCTCTTGCGTTTTGCCGGGCTCGTCATATACAACAATTTCCCCCCGCGTCGGATACGCTACGGCGCGCGTCCAGGCCTTTGCATTGGGCTCATAGCGCAGATACGAGTTGTGGTCCTGATATACAAACACCCGCACCCGGCCCGCCATCATCCACGGGATAAACCGCCTGAGCGTATCGTAAGCGGTTTCAAAAATCATAGGCATATTCGCAGTGCCGATAGGACCGTTTCCTTTTTGGGTGTAAATATCAAAATGTGTGCTTTTAGACGGTACCCATTGCACACCAGGGCGGAAAGCGTTGGGATTAAATGCTTTGTTTGCCGAGGGTACCTTAGACGGTTTATTTTTAGCGGCAGAAGGAGGAATCATACGGCCTTTTTGCGCCTCTTTTTTGGATTCTTCCAACATTTTGACCGCGTATTCCAGTTCGGCATCCGCGGCGTCTTCTTCCTCGGTATTTTCCGCCGGTTCTGCGGCGGTTACGGGTTCGGCAGGAAGCGGCGCGGTAACCGTTTCTTTTGGTGCGGGTTTGGCCGTTTTAGGTTTCGGCGCCGGAGCCACGGTAGCTTGTACGGTAGTGGTAGAACCGCCCACAGTCAAAGGAATATCTAACGTGTTGGCCGGTTTGGCAGTAGCTGTAGGGGTAGAAACTACTTTGGAGCGCGGAGCCTTTGGAATACGGGGCGCTTTTTTAGAAGACGGAGCGGCAATGGGTGAATTTTGCTTGGCTGATTCTTTGAGTAAATCTACAGAGGAAGACGGCGCAACCACAGCGTTAGGCACCTGGATATTGGGGTCCGTAACAGTTTGAGCCCATACGCATAGCGGCCCTAACAGGATAATTATTGCCGTCCACTTATGCATAGCTATAAAGTTGTCCGTGCGTTACCATCGTCATTTGTAATTGTATAGGTAATGCGGCAAGGCTGTGGGTCCCCCTCAACCTTTGACATCTCCGCCGTTACTGTATAGCTTTGACCGTCCGTTAACGCTACGGTGGTGCAAATATACTTTTTATGCGCATCATCGGTACCATCACAAGACCCAACCCCCGGCTCACACATTTGGCACTTTTCTAAATCCCGTGCATAGGCAACCGGTGTTTTGTCCGCCCAAAACGTATTAACTTTTGCCATACACGACTCAATAACCGTTTGCGCATTGATGACATGCCGGGTTTGGCGGGAAGTCATGGTACGAGATAATGACAACCGTAAAATCATAACAGACATACCGGCCAAAATAGCCGTTATGATTAACACTTGTAATAAAGCGGCACCGCGTTTATTGCGTAAATTCATAGTTTCTCCCTAAGCTTAGTCTGCTCCTGTCGCAAATCCCTGTGGTAAAATAATAGTTTCATCAATAAGCTCTTTAATAACAGGATCGGTATCCGTCATTCCCACAATTAACTGCACATGTAACTGCACATGCAAGCCAGAAGAGTCTTCCAACGTAAAAAAAAGAGAATCGGGCGGGGTACCCCGCACATAATTTAAGACGCATTTCCCATCCCGTCTACAACACTCTCCGGCTTTGCAGGAATACGTTATCTCCGACGAAGTAACATCATGACTAGGCCCTAATTTTGTATTATGATTTAACACCAACGAACCGTCAGCACCAATCTTAGCCTTGGTAGAAGCGCGCACATCTTGGCGTAATTGGCGCAGAAATAAAGACGCTTGGTTGCGCAACATCAGCCGCACACGGCCTACCCCGCTTTCGCGCAGAGCAGCCGTCGTCAAAGCCGCCAACGTCACCCCAATGAGCCCCACAATCATAGCAGCTAACAAAACCTCGGTTAACGTAAAACCTTTATTGTTTTTCATAATTCATACCCATTGCATGTAATTTGAAATTTTATTTCTAATACCGCCGAGGAGGGATTCCCGTCGGCACTCACTGTACATGCGGAGCAAAGTTTAGAGTTGGTGCCCCCTTCTACGTACCCGCCTAATCTATCTAGATATAGTTTACCCGCTTCCCCTGAAACTTTTGAAACTTTATAGAAAAATTGACTTTTGTCAGAGTTTTTATCGCAAATTTGAGGTAATAAGCAATTAATATAGTGGGAACCCTCCTTTAATGGATCAGCATCACCACATAATGTTTTAAATTTATCCGGTAAATTGCTCGCGGCAGTTGACTCCTTCACATACAGCTGCAATTTGTCTTTAGCTTGCTCCACGGCAAAAGCCATTTCTTCGCGCATATCGGGCTGCGTAGATTTACGCGCCGCAGACAACAGCACCCCAAAAGCCCCCGCCGTTACCACAGCCAAAAGCCCCAAGGCAATGACCCCTTCTAGTATTGTTACACCTGCTTTACTATTTAAAAGTTTCATAATTTATTCCCATTTTAATCGTCATCTTCCGTAACGGTCATATCCCGGTTTACTTTAAACCACCGGCCGGACTCCCCTTCGCCTTGTTCCGTACCCGTTACAAAAACATTACCCTCACTCGTACGGGGATCTTCCACCACAAAATTATAAGGTAAATCCACAAACATTTTAGGAGAAAGATACCCACAACCAAATACCGCGGTATCATCAACCTGCTTTTCAACACAGGGAATGCCTGTTTTTGCATCAGCAGGACAAGTTCCACTGGCAGCATCCGGCCCAAAGAAGCCAGATCCATCCTTACTAATGGGCAAACAACCCTTTGTATTGGTGTAGAAAGAACGCACGGCCTCGGCTAATTGTACACCCGCAGCTTTGGCTTTTTGATAACGCATTTCACGCCGCACGGACTTAATCATCGGTACTGCAAACGAGGCAATCACTGCAATTACCAATATGACGGCCAAAATTTCCATTAACGTAAAACCTTGCTTATTTTTCATAATAGTTCCTAATCACATGTTGGCTCAAAATTGTTATCCGTGCAGTAGGTACAGTTATTATCCACCACACGCCCATTTTCCTTCCCTCTAAAACAAACAGTTACTTTTTCCGGACCGGCTTCCTTAAACCACATATCTAGAGATCCAAAGAATTCTCCTTTACTGTCTTTATTATCAAATGCCACTTGACGGTATTCTAAAAACCCACAGTTGACTAAATTTTGCACGGAATCAGATCCCGTCCAATTACAATTACCTGGGGTGGAAAAAGCAGATAACGCAGTGTCTGGAAAATGGAGAGCCGAAGGATATTCAAAATAATACCGTTCTGCGGCATTGGCCAACAAAAGAGCGCGGGCTTTTGCATCTGCAACACGAATATCGGAAGCAGATGCGCGGAATGCCTGCGTGGCAAACATCGCCAGCACCCCGATGAGCGTTGCCGCAATTAATAACTCCAGTAAAGTAAAACCGTTTTTATTGTCTAACATAAGCTATTTTTCTATTCGTTAGTACATTTATTTCCTTTAATACGCACGATGCTGCCATCCTCTTTTACAAGAGCCCCCCCATAACAATCCTTTGCCTCTATTGAATCTTCTTTATCCGCTCTATACATACAAGCGGTTCCCTTAATGCTTCCGACGTGGCACTTAGTCAAATCAGAGGATCCGCCCTCTTTTAATATATAAAAGTCATAGTCTGTATTTTGAATGGGTTTTAAATACTTAAACTTATGCAACGCCCACATAAAGGCCTTTGTCAAATTGTCCCCAGTTTGACTCACTACGTATTGATTCCAAGAGATTTCCCCTTTTGCTACATCCGATGTAGGTGCAGGAGCCGTACCATTCCAATCGTCTGTCCCATTTTTTATATAGCTTGCGGTACTTCCCGGAATGTCTACCGATACGTTCGTTGAAACTTTCAAGTCCTGTTTTAAAGAATTAACAGCATTATTGATATCCAACAACGTACCCAATGCCGCATTATACTTAGCGCGCTCCTGCACGCGTTTATAAGCCGGCAGGGCAAACGCCATGATACCTGCAGCAATCATTACCACAAATAATACTTCTACTAAGGTAAAACCATGTTTTTTATGCATACTAACCCCTACTGGCACTTAATTAAGTATCGGTAAAAAATGCAACTTTGTCAATAGGCAAAATAACCCGCGGATATTTTAACCGCCGATTTGGGACAGTTTGAAAATAGGTAAAAAGATAGACGCCACAATAATACCAATTAACACACCGACCCCCACAATTAAAATCGGGTCAATTACCGCCGAAAAACGGGCAATAAACTGGTCCACGTTATCCGCATAAAATTTAGCAAGCGTTTGAATAATGCTGGGTAGTTTGCCGGATTCTTCCCCCATTTTCATCATTTCGGTCATCAGCCCAGGAAATACACCCGTGGCTGCAAACGAATCGGAAATAGATTTCCCGGCCGCTACATCCGCGCGCACCTGCCTAAGTGCGTTTTGGATAATTACGTTTCCGTCAAAAGATTCTTCCAGTACGCCAATCGCATTCAAGATCGTTACCCCGCTACGTAGTAAGGTAGCTAACGTAGAGAGCAAACGGTCATAATAGATGTTCTTTAAGAAATTACCAAAAAGCGGCATTGTGAGCAAAAACGAGTGCCAACGTTTGCGCCCGTTTGGCGTATGGATATAAAAACGAAACGCAAAAAACAACGCCACTAGGGTCAAGATAATGGCCACGGCATGGTTAGTAATAACACTGGACACTTTTAACACAATTACCGTCAATAACGGTAGCGTCAAGTTAAAGTCCGCAAAAATTTGGGCAAAAGTAGGCACAATCCCCACGATAAAGTAAATGAGTACCCCTACCGAGGCTACACACAAAATGGCCGGGTACGTAACGGCAGTAATGATTTTACTTTTCATCCCTTCTTGAGTTTTTGTGTAGATAGAAAGCTGCATAAGCGTATCAGCAATTTGCCCGCCGACTTCCCCGGCTTGCACTAATGACAACCATACATGACTAAACGTTTTAGGATGCTGCGCCAACGCTTCATGCAAGGATTGGCCGCCAGAAATATCGTGCGCTACCTGCATCAGCACCATCCCGAGCGTCGGGTTTGAAGCATATTGCCCCAACAAAGATACGGCACGCACCAAAGGAACCCCCCCGGCAATAAGCGTAGAAAGCTGTTCCGCAAAGAAGGCCAGCACATGCCCCGGCACTTTACCGCCGCGTTTGCGGACGGTTTGCTTAGGCGCAAACAATCCCCCGGTTGCTTCGGTAATATCCAGTACTAAATACCCTTTGTTCTGCAAGGCCGCACGTAAACGGTCCTTGCTGTCCGTCGTATAAGACCCGGTAAAGGTCCTTCCGTGTTCATCTCTTACTTTATATGTATATTTAGGCATATTCTTATCCTTTATAAACTAATTTTATTCATCGGCCGTAGTAATACTTAAAATCTCATCAATCGTTGTGAGTCCACGTACTACTTTGTGCCAACCGTTTGCACGCAAATTGAGAGCCCCCGAAGCATTGGCGGCTTGCTTGAGTGCGATTAAGTCTTGCGTTTTATAAATAATATTACGCATTTCGTCCGTCATACGATATACTTCATAAATAGCACGGCGGCCGCTAAAACCCGTCCCAAAACATTTTGGACAGCCCACCGCTTTAAAGAACGTCCAGGCGTTTTGGTCGCGCGGATTTAAGTGCCCCTCGCGGATAATACGCTCTAACGTAGCGGCATCCGGCATGTGCGGCACTTTGCAATACGGGCACAAAATACGCACCAAACGCTGGGCAGCCACCAAGGCCATGGAACTAGCCAACAAAAAGGGTTCCATTCCCATATCAATCAAACGCGGAATGGCCCCCAACGCTTCGTTGGTGTGTAAAGTAGAAAGCACTAAGTGACCCGTTAAGGCCGCTTTCAAGCAGGCTTCGGCCGTTTCATTATCGCGGACCTCCCCTACCAGAATAACATCCGGGTCCTGACGTAAGAACGAGCGTAACCCCGCCGCAAACGTAAGCCCGATGGCCGGCTTTACCTGTACTTGGCTGATACCGGCCAGCTTGTATTCTACAGGGTCTTCCAACGTCATAAAGTTTAGTTCAGACGTACGAATGGTGGTAAGTACCGCGTTTAACGTGGTAGATTTACCCGAACCGGTAGGCCCCGTCAAGAAGATGAGCCCGTGCGGTAAATTAGCCGCTTCCAAAAACGCTTTTTTTTGAGCCGGCTCAAATCCTAATTTATCAATATTCATTTCCCCCGTGCCTTTATCCAAAATACGAAGCACGAGTTTTTCCCCATATACCGCCGGGCACACAGATACACGGACTTCAATGGAACGGTTTTGATAACGAATGGTAAAACTGCCGTCCTGCGGTAAACGTTTTTCGGCAATGTCTAATTTTGACAAAATTTTAATACGGGAGATAATTGCATTTACGGCGTCTTTGGCCGGGGCCGTACGCTCATATAAGGAACCGTCAATGCGGAAACGCAAGCTGACACGCTCATCAAATAGCTCTAGGTGAATATCACTGGTACGCTCCGAAATAGCCTGACGTAAAATAGCGTTAACCTGTTTAACATATTGTGAAGAATTAGGATTCATGCGATCCAAATCCAACACACCGGTTACTTCTATTTCTTCGTCGCTGGCAGCTTGGGCAACCGGATCTACTCCCGCCTGTATTGTTTCGTTCATGACTTCTTCCAACAAGTTCTTGTTAGAATAGAACGAATCAATAACACCTAATAGTTGAGATTTGCTGGTGATGAACGGCTGCACTTGCTTGCCGGACATCATTTTAATATTTTCAATTAAAAATAGGTTAGTAGGGTCTAACAGCGCAACAGCCAAGGAATCGTCTTCCACAAATAATGGAACGACCAAATTTTCACGCGCAAATTTTTCAGAAATAATGTCTTGTAAATTCTGTTCCCGTTCAGGCACTAAAATACCATTTTCGCGGGAAGCATAGGGAATAGAAAAATGCTTGGACAAGGCAATGGTGACTTGTTCTTCCGTAGCAAAACCAAAGCGCAAAATAGCTTCGGAAATAGAAATATTGTTTTGTTTGGAATAAAGCCGGGCTTGTTTATCTTGTTCCGGAGTAATTTTCCCCTGCTCTACTAAAATTTCATTTAACTGTTTTGCCATATAAACCCTATTGCAACTGCTACATATACAGCTATACCTGCCCCCAACTCAATGGGGGCAGGTAAAACTCTCACACTTATTCCGCCAAAATAGTAGGCGTAATAAAGATGACTAGGTCTGTTGTGCTCTTAGATTTAGAACGGCTGGTAAATAACCAACCCAATATCGGGATATCCCCCAAGAGCGGCACTTTGCGCGTTTGATCCGTTTCGCGCGAAGTAAGTAAACCGCCGATAACTACCGTTTGTCCGTTTTTCACACGCACAAGCGTAGAAGCGGCACGGGTAATTGTATCCAATGAGAAATCAAAGCCGGAAGAAATCACATCGGAATACGTAGGTTGTACATACAAGGTTACGTAACCTTCACGGTTTACTTGCGGCGTTACTTGCAAAGTAAGCCCCACCCGTTTACGTTCGGCAGAGGTCGTTGTCGTCGCGGTAGCGGTGGTGCTTCCGGAATCAGTTACCGTACGGCCTACCGTCGCATCCGTAGAAGTGGTAATCGTGGCGGTTTTATTATTGAGCGTAATAACTTTCGGTTTCCCTAAGTATTTTGCTTCCCCGCGGGTCAGTAACGCCTTGAGTACAATGTTAAACGCTTGTAGGCTCAACACACCGGATTCATTGTCGCTGTTACCCGTGGTAGTGGTTTTAGCACTCGACCCACTACCCTCGGTGCTGGTATTTTCCATTTCTTTCGAGCTTGGGAAAATCCAATCCCAGCCGTGCAGTTTTTGGGAACCATCATACGTTTTACCGTGGAAAAATTCCGAAGTAAGCGTACGGGAAGGCGCAGAAACAGAAGCCATCGTTCCATCTGAACCGCCGTATTCAAACCCAACGCTTAAACCGCTGGTTTTGTTTACTTCCACGATTTGGGCTTCAATTAAGATTTGCGGCGGTTTAATATCCAGTTCCGCCAAAATATTTTCTACTTGCGGAAACACTTCCGGCACGTCCGTAATAATTAACTTATTCGTGCGCGGGTCTACCGCGATTTTACCTACCGGGGACAACATGCTTCCCACAATACTGGTAATCGTAGAACCGGAAGCATACGAATCCGTCCCCTGGGTATTGGAAGAAGAAGAATTGGTTGAAGTACCATAATCGCTCCCTCCCCCGTTGGTCACATCTTGCGGCATAATGCTGTTGAGTTCACTCTGTGCACTGCCGACCCCTTGTAAAGAAATATAACTCAGGGTGTAAATTTTGGTAATTGTATCAGGAGCATCATTGGAACGTTTCGTAACTACATAACTGTCACTTTTCCCAATGCGCTGATAGGCTAACCCATGTACCCGTAACAACGTATCTAATGCTTCACGCACGGTTACACGTGTTAAAGAAGCAGTCACTTTCTTATTCGCGAATTCTTCGCTCATAATAAAGTTGATTTTGGCCTGGGTAGTAATACTGTTTAAGAAAGCCGATATCGGCACATTAGCTACCCGAATGGACACCTTTCTGTCTAAGGGAGAAGAAGTCTCCACTTCCTTATACAGGTCCGTAGCGGCGGATGTATCTGCGGTTACTTTTACATCCTCCGTCAAAGCAATGGCACCATCACTGGGAAATATTTGGCGTTCCTGCTGTGCAACTGCAGGGGCCGTAATGCCCACGGTGACAATGCCTGCCAACATTACTGCTAAACGATTTGTCATCTATCCTCCTGTGTGAGTATCCTTCAAATGAACTAAATACTACAAATCTGTCCTAAATTTTTATCTTCTTTACAAAACGGTGCCCTTTATACACAAACGTCACCGAATCAGGCCCTACCGCCACAATTTTAGCACCCTTATAAGTGTGCCCTATGGTATAAAGTTTGCCGTCAATCAAAACTTCTTTATCAATAAGCCCGCTAATATTAATTTGGTTGCGGATAATAATCGTCGGATCTTTAATTAGCGCCAGCTCCCATTGGCGGCGACGCTCTTCTTCCGCTAAACGTTTCTTTTCGGCTTCTGCCTGTTTACGACGTTCGGCAGCCTCGGCAAGCATCCGTTGTTGTTCGCGATGGCGGATAAGAAGCAAATCATCCAGAGAAAGCATCGGGTCGCGTTGTTTTTCCAAGGAAAAGGATACCTGCGGTTTGGTAATGGTTTCACGGGGCGAAACTTCGCCGGATTCCACGTCCTTCTGTGAGGTAGCCATATTCGACTTATCGGCCGAATCATGTTGAGCATAAGCTACAGTTCCCACACAGGCCATAACGCCTACCGCTATCATAGTTGCAAGTGTCTGGCTTTTCATTTCGTTTCCTCCGTTTGGGTATTAGCCGATACTGTTGATGTTGCCGACGTTGTAACCGCTTGCTTTTCGGCATTTATTTTTTCCATTTGCTGCTTATAATCTTTAAATAATTTTTGGGCATACTTTTCCTTCGGAAATACCGTATTAAACCGAACGGTTACCGTATTATCGCCCAGTTCCTCTTTTCCGGTTAGTTTAGCAATCGATACTTCAGAAACACGCAAAAAATCTTCTCCATTTTCTAAATCCGCCATCATCTCACCCAATTTTTTATAGCTCTGTTGCCACGAAATAGGCTGCGAAACAATTGTAAGGTTTCCTTTCGCATTCTCCGAAAAATTGCCGTCCAATTTGGGGGATAAATCATGTTTGCTAAACAAGGCCATCAGTTTGCTGGGCAACCAGTCACTTTTTTGTTCAATATCTGGAAATAATGGCTCCAACCGTAATAAATGGTCTTTATTACTCAAATACTCCCCTTTATTGGTTTGCTGGATAGTAATAGCAGACATTTTGTCTTTAAGCTCTGCATTATGCGCATTCAACTTACCATTTACCGTCCGCACTAATAAAAAGACCCCCGCCAATACCACAAATTGCTTTACAAATAAGGAAAATTTTCCCTCGGCCAATACATTCTTAATATCCCGCAATCCAGCTTTGAGTTCCTCAAGTTTCGGGCTCTGTTTAGCCCAAACCGGCATATCCTGGCCTTTTTTAGGGAACATATTCCCCAATTTGCCGGATGCTAAATTCTTTTTAATTTTTTCCAAATCAAAAGCCATTGTTTAGCGCCCCCTTGCCTTATTACCGGCCTCATTATTGCACGAAAGTACAAACTGGGTGTTATTATCCAAGGCTCGCATCTTATTACGTGACCCAGAACTGGCAATGCTGGGATATTTTATTTCCGCATTGCGGCACAAACGCTTTAAAGCAGATTGACGCATGACAGATTCCTTAAACTTACCCCCCACGACTAAATCTTCCGTGCCATCTTTTTCAGAATGAATCGTCCCTTCTAGAAGTAAATTTCCTATCCCTGGGCGGTCTGCCGGAAAAGGAGCTGTATATACTACTTTAGTCAGCCACATATCCTTGATTACAGCATGGGCAATCCCATCTAAAATCGGGGTTACTAACGGGCTGTTAACATACACATCCGTCAATACATCATTTTGATTTTTAATATTATTCAAATTCGTCTGTAATTGGGTGGACGAAAGACCTCTAAAATCGTCCAACGTTTGACTAGCTACGGATTGTTTCTTTTTAAGCTGGTAGTTAGTGCGCAACATGCCGCCGTAACTTATCAGCAAGAACAACAACATTAAAATTACCAACACCAACACCACTTTCCACAACGTCCAACAGGCATTAAATTCATACGAACTAAGACGTTTCCCTTTGGTAAAATCAATATCCGGAGCTATATCATTAAAAAATTTCCCACTCGCTCCAATTGCAGCCACTTCTCCAGAAGTCTTGGTTTCAATTCCAAACACTTCACTTAAATTCCATTTACGCACCGGCTTGCGGGATTCTGCTTCCAATACCGGAACCCATTGATCTGTATTATAGCCTACGACCACTACTTCTTCAAACGGATCTTTTTCTAACTGTTTAGAAATAAATTCCGCACTATTAGTAATTTCAAAACGACGGCGTTCAGCCGGGATAGAGCCCAAAATTTCCACATCACGCTCTAGCACGGGAACGGTCCCGTTCATAAAGACAAAATTAGCCATTTCTTTACCAAAAAACGAATAGATGCGCCCCCCTTCTCCGACGGCTTCTTTATCATTTTCACAGAAAGTACGTCCTAAAGACAAACAAGAAGGTTCCACGGAAACAAGTTCCAACCCTAAGGCTTTTAAGCCTTTTTCCAAACTGGAAATAATGGCTTTAGTCGTCATGGCAAACACAACACCTAAACGTTTTTGCTTGGTAGCTGCGGTTTCAAATTCATACACGTGGTAAGCATACACCGCTTTATCAAAAGAAAAGTGAATATATTTGCGTGCTTCGTTGGGAATTCCCTCAGCCCATTCCTGGCGTTTTAAAGGGATAGAAATCACAAAATGCCGCAAGAGACAAAAGTCGGGGGATAAGCTAATCACTACTTTAGTAGTACTCCAAGATTTTTTAGCCGTTACTTTTGCTAACGCATCTTGCCAATACCCCATGGTAAAAAAGGATTCATTCAAATCTAACGGTTTTAATTTACTTCTGTCTATTAAGTTGACAGGCACACGAATTAAAGACTCCAACGACACACCGCCATCCCGTTTGGCACTTTGGGCTACATAAAGGTCATCCAAGCCAATATAAATGCCCACACAATCAGGATGTGCTTTCATGTTATTGCCAACTAAAACTTCAGACAAATTCATACTTTCATCTCCCCCCGACTCCTTTTAATAAGTCGTCGTTGTTTCCGTATATTCCTCTTCGTAGGGCATATCATACGGGTTATTGGGTGTCACCGGTGCATATGATACAAATTCTTCAGAAGAAGCCGCAACCCCATTATTAACAGAAGTGTCATCTGTTACCACATTGCGAACTGTCTTCGTAACCGTATAAGAACTATCCGAGGTGGATGAAGCCTGAGCTTGGTCCGCCCTCGATATTTCCGCCGTCTCTGTTACAACGGGTGCGGCTTTTGTTTCAAACGAAATATTATACATTTTACGACCGGGTTTTGTCCACAAACGGGCCGCTTTATAGTTCAAAATTCCCTGGGTTTGCGCTGTTTTTGCACCTGTTTTACACGTACCCATTTGGCAAGCCGGCGCCGGGTCTGCCGCACATTTTACAACTACGCGGCGACGTAAAGTTTGTTTTTTGCCTTTTAAATCTACGCCGGTTAACACAATCGTATATTTCCCGCAAGGCAGTTCCGGGCCGATAATCCCTTTACGGCCATTCCATAAAATTTGATGATATACCGGGGAAAACCCTTCCAATTGGCGGACAATATAAAAGTTACCGTCACGGCCATGCTCAACAACTTGTAACATCCAATTATCTAAGGTATCTACCGTTTCCAATACAGAAAAATCAATAGCATACGCTTCCCCTAAAGAGCGGTCAATCGCGTGGCACTGGGGCACAATGGCCATACTCAGCAGTGGCCCTTTCTCGTCCTGTTCGTTATCCAGTAAACGGGTCGGCAATTTGGCATCATAATCAAAAACAATGGAAAGACCTTTTAAATTAGAAAATTGTGCGGGCACTTCTTTATCTACTAAGCCCATATTATAATAAAGTTTACCTTGGGAAATACCGCGTTTTACCAAATACGACTTAAGAGCCATCGCCTGGCGGATACCGGACAACGTAACATCATCTGTATAAGACCCAGCGGGCAAAATAACATATTGTGCCCCTTGGGTAAGTGCTAAAAGTTCATATATACTGTTAAGGGTTGGCAACGATTCGGGACGAAAAGCATTGTTTTTAAACAAAACGCCCTCGTCAATATCAATGGCATCAGGCCATCCGTCCGGGCGCATATATAAGTGAACTCCTTTATCCGCGGATAACTCCGCTACCGCGGCGTCCTTTAAGCTTTGCAATTTTTGAGCCGTGTAGATATTGCGCGCCTCAATGGCGGAGGGACTGGTCAAATCCGCAAATGTAGAAGAAGCACCGGGCACCGCAGAAACGGTCAGCGCTTGGGAATTGCCTTGCGCCGAAGATTGGGGAAATGCCATCGAGCGTTCAACCGGCTGCACAACAGCCTTCGATTCTTGCTTTACCTCGTTAGAAATAGCATTTAAATCTTGCTGGGTAGCCTCCAACCCGTTAACCGCTTTTTCACTGGCTACAGCGGCCGCATCTATGGCGGCACCTTGCGCCGCATTCAAGGGTGCCATATCGTCTTGCACATATCCGGCCAACTGACGTTCTTCAATTTGTTCGGTCAATGTTTTAGGGACATTCAAAGCGGCCTGCGCTTGTTTGGAAACGGTTTCCCCTTCGGTGGCTAAGGTATTTAATTTTTCGGTACCATAGTTCGCCAAATTTTCGCTTTTATCCACAATCGTTTGGGTCGGTTGGTTGGGGAACGAAACATCCACTTCTACGGGTGTTTTAATACCGCCAATTTTATTATGGATCGCTTCAATATACTTATTGGCAGTGGACACCTGTTCGCTGTCCCCGTTCATCAGTACATCCACAAAGTAATCCAAGGCTTTGTCGGTATCGTTTTTTTGATAGGCTTGAATACCTTTTTGCAGTTGTTTTTCTGCAGAAGCGGCCACTGCGGTTTGCACCGCCGTCAAAAGACCGCCCGTTAAAACCAGCACATACAACCAAGTTTTATTTGTTTTGCTCATCTAAATATTCCTTGCGCTAGGATTTTAGGCTCATTGCAACTACACGCCGATACAGCTATTATAGCAATTTCGTACGATTTGTAAAGAGCTTTTTTATTTTTTTACACCTTTATTTTTTTTGTTCTGTTTTTCTTCCTACAAAATTGTATCAAAATTACAATTATTTTTCACGCATTTTATTGAGTTGCTGCAACCGTTTTTTAGCTAAAGTATTATCGGGATAATAGAACAATACATTTTCTAACGCGTGCGCTGCTCCGGGCCAATTTTCGGCTTTGTAGTACAAGCTTGACAAGGCCAATCCGGCCCAAATATCATCGGGGTGAGTGCGTAAAATGCGCCGCAGTATTTCTTCGGCTTTTAAGTCATTGCCGCTTAAAGACAATACACGCGCCAGCAGAATTTTTGCATTACTGTCGCCGGGGAACTCTTTGAGATACTGTTCTAAATTCGCACGCAATTTCTGTTGGTAAAACGGCGACATTTTAGTAAATTTAGCCACTTTCTCTTGATAACCTTGCAGCGTACGCGCCTGCGTAAGAAGGGCCGGTTTGTCTTGTTTGACCGGGAATAATTTATCCAAACGTTTGAGTAAATCAGCATCCAACGTGTCCACCGTAAGGCCGCGCAAATAAATGTTTTTAGCATTTTCTGCGTTGCCTTGTTTCTCGTAAATTTCGCCCACGGTGCGCCACAAATCCGTCTCATACGCAAACAGCACGAGCCCGCGCTCCAACATATTCAGTTCATCCTCTTGGGCGTACATTAAGTTATCGTGGAGTAACTGCGCCAGCAACTTGTATGCTTCTAAATGATACGGGTGTAAACGCAAATGGTCCATTAAATAATGTACGGTTTTTTTGATGTCGTTGGTGCCCAAAGCCGCCAGCGCCGCCTGGTAATAAACTTCCTCGTAATAAGCGGCGGCCGACAAACTTTTTTCAAACACATTGAGCGCTTTTTTATAATCTTGCTTCGCCAGTAAAATTTGTCCTAACCGAAACCCGGCCTCGGTATTGGCCGGATAAAGCGTCAACGCCGCCGATAAATTTTTTACCGCTCCGTCACTGTCTTGCGCGGCTAATTTTTTCTGCCCGATAAACGATTCATACTCACTGGCAAACCACACGCCCTGCCACAACAAAATTCCCATACATCCCGCCAGCACAACTAGCGCCACCGCTTTGGTAACCGGATTGGCGGTCAGCACAATTTTACCTTCCTCTTTCCCCACGCCGCTGACTTCTGCCCCGACGAACCACCAAAACAAAAATGCCGGCACAACCGCGTGCAACGAAATGTTAAGCATATTGTCAACGAGCATCCCCAAAATCCCGCAGAAAATAGCTTGCAAAAGTTGTTTTTTGTCACCTTCTTTTTTATGCGCGGCAAAATCTTTTACCTCCAAGAACAGCACCATAAACATAAATAGGAACAGCCCCACGCCCACGATTCCACCTTGCGCTAACTGAAATAAAATTTCATTATGCGGCGCGTTGGTGGTGGTTTTTAAACCGCGTAGTTCGGGATATTTCAAAAGTGTTTGCGGCTGATATTTGGCAAAGGCCATTTGGTAATTGCCCACCCCACTGCCGAGCACCGGGCGCGCCAAAAAAATTTCCTTAGACGTATGCCACATGAGGAGCCGCTGGTGGAGCGATTGGAAAATGCGCTCTTTTTTAACGTCTAACGATAAATCTTCCAGCTCTATACTGCGCAACTCAAGCGCGCGGTTTTTCACGGGGCTAATGGCGTTACCGGGCCCCGGCATATAGACGGAACTATATGCCACCCCCACGGCTAAAAGGGCCAGCAAAAACACACGTCCTTTGCGTTTCCAAATTAAACTGCGTAGCGTACTAAACATCCACATCATAATAAGCCCGCACACAGCCCCCATCCAGCACGAACGCGCCAACCCAAACGACAAATACAAAATGTAAACGAGGACCAACAGCCCATACACTACAAAATCTTTTTTGCTGTCTGTGCGCATAAAATAAACTAAGAGTGCCGGCAGTAACATTACCACCGCCGACGATAAAAAGTTCGGGTTACCAAACGTGGAAAATGCTTTCGTGGCAAATTGGTTAATTTCAAACGGCCACAAAAAATCTAAGCCCAAGGCCTGCAACACACCGTAACAACACGCCAAAAACACCGCTACAAAAATGAGGACAAAAATGTTTTCTTGCGTTAGTTTACGTAGCACGCGCACGCCCAAATAAATGCCCACGCCCCACAACAACACCGCATACCAATCCCACAGCGCGGCCAAGAAACTTTCCGACGACGGCGTTGTTTTTAACACGGGGTACAAATACCACAGCCCCCCCCACACAAAGAAAAGCAAAATGTAGTTGGTTTTACTTTCAATCACGCCCGAAAACACCACATTTTTGCTGATGATATACGCACCCACCGCCACAATTAAAAGTAACGTGCCGTAATTTAGCAAATTGAAAAACAACGTCTGGCGCAACGCTTGCGGCGCGCTGGACACGGCGGACAGCCACCCCATGGCGCACGAAATCACGTAAATAAAAAACGCCAAATCAAAAAACGTTTTAGTAAAATCAATCGTTTGCGTGCGCAAAAATTTGACGGCCAGCGTGCCGTAAATAAGTGCAATAAGCACATACAAAAGCACATTTTGCGCAAAGAACGGGTTTTGCGTAAGGTCGGTAAAAAAAATTAGCGGCACGACGAGAAATGTAGCCGACAGCAACACCCGGACCACTTTCATGTAAACAGTTTCTTTTTGAGGTTTGGTTAAACTAAGCATACAAAATCCCTGTAAAAATTTTTCTATATTTTAGAAAATTTCACACGGCCAAGAAAAGGGGCCACGGGCTCATGCACATTAAAAAGAAATTATGTTAAAATGTTAGGGTCGTACCAAAAACACAATCTCAATCTGTTTTTGGATCCGTGAAAAACGGACGTTTGTGAAAAACACAAACACAATGTCAATCCAAAAACAGCCGATAAAAAGCACATGCGGGCGGCCACCTGCGTGTGCTGAATGTTTGCCATTTGAAAAGTGGTAAGCTACGGCTGTCATTCTTGGGTGTTGACATTGGCTCAAGCGTAACAGCCGTCTCATTTTGTTTTCGCTTGAGCACAATGCACATAACGAGAGGAAACAAAATGAACACACAACACACCCGGCGGGGTTTCACGCAACAAAATGTCATCCTGAACTTGTTTCAGGATCTCCACCTTAGACGAGGTTTCACACTCATTGAATTACTCGTCGTCGTCTTAATCATTGGTATTTTGACCGCCGTAGCGGTGCCGCAATACCGCCTAGCAACGGACAAAGCACGCCTTCAAAAACTGGTATCTATGACAAATGCCGTGTCCCGGGCCCAAGATGCGTTTTACTTAGCCCATGGTACCTATACAACCAACTGGAATGAACTGGACGTCACATTTCCCGGAACTGTAAAATTTAACGACCAATTACACTTAAATGAAGGCTGGACTTTGCACCTTTTTTCACAATACGTAGACGCCACAGACAGCAAAATCCCCAATATAGTAATTTATTCTTTCTATTCGCAACATTATTGGTCGCGCAAAAGTGCCTGTTATGCAAAAGCCGGTAATGATTACGCTAATAAGCTATGCCAAAATTTATCAAATAAATCAACTAAAGATACCTCTGCCGACTACAACACCTTAAACGTATATCTATTCTAAACACACGCAAACAGCCCCCGGCGTTCAACCGGGGGCTGTTTATTTGCAAAACCGATTTTTTAATAAATAGATTTCCACTCCCGCCGGGTCAGTTTCATATCTACGCGGCGGTTAAGACGGCGCCCCTCGGCGGAGTTATCGAGCGTAATCGGCCGCGTGTTGCCGTAGGCGTGAATACGGATGCGGTCCGCCTGGATGCCGCGGCTGACTAAGTACGACTTTATCGCCGCCGCGCGCGAGCCCGAAAGCCAATAATTATACTCATCCGAGCCCAGCACATCCGAATTGCCCTCCAAAATCAAGTGGATATTGCCTTTTTCTTTCATAAGCGTGGCCACTTTATCCAAAATGGGGTAGGCATACTCCGGCGGGCGGATAGAGTCAAAATCGTAATTGATAGACGGCAGTTTTAGGGACGTATACATCTGCGTAATGCTTTGTTTGGCCAGTTTATAATTTTTCCGTTCTACGGCCTCAATATTCGGGTCTTGCGCCGCCAAACGCGGGGTATCATCCACTTCGTCTTTATTTTGGTGGGATGCACACGCGCCCAGCGCCAGCACCACTCCCAGTAACCATAATTTGCGTAAATTCATAGTACCCTCCTACGCTGTATTATAAAAAAATACGGCGCATTTGTAAACAAACTTGTGCACAGCTGTTAATAAGTTGTGGATAACTACCTTTATATATATAAAATTACTGCTTTTTAGACCCAGGCTGTAAATTTCGCAAGCACAGTTAAACACAGGGGTTGTGGATAAGTGGATATTTCTGTGGATAACCCGGCTTTTTACGGGGTGCTTTTTTTGATTTACGCCCTTTCTTCGACGGGAAAATCCCCCTTTGTTAGTAAACGTAACTTTTCCACAAATCCTAACAAACTGTGGACAACTTGTGCATTTTAGGGCCTAAACGGGCCCAACCCCAGGGCCTATACATCGGGCCCAGGTTTAAAACGGGTCCAAATTCCGCTTGCAACGCGCCCCAAAAACAGGTTTAATAAAGTATAGATTTTTGAAGGAGTTTACTTATGAATACCAAAACAACCAATTTGCGTTTTTTATTATCCCTGGGCAATACCAAAATGGTCGTCCTGCAAGATGAGAACGATTTGCACATCTACACCAACCAACCCACGGCCAAATCCCGCAAACAACACACCATTGCGGCCGAACACGTAACCGAAGCACTCGTCTCCAAATAAATTTGCTGTTTGCCCGTCCCGCCCTCATTTTGGGGGTGGGGTTTTTTATACCGCCGCGCGCGAATAATTGTTATAATAACAGTATGAAAAAATTACTGATTCTCTCGCTTGTATTATCCTTTTTCGCCGCGCCATTGGCGGCCCAGACTACCCCCAAAACCCAGCAAGCCCTTAACGAGTTCCGCCTGGCTAAAGACCCGCAAACCACCTTTGCCGCGGCCGCGTATTTAGTTAAAAACCCGCCGGAAAAGGTGTATGAGCCCGCACTACTTAACCAAATTATCAGTGCGGCTGACCCGCTTAAAATGGCGTTTTCGGCCGTTATTTTAACGTCTATGGGCTCGGTATATGAAGAACTTATTCCCCTTTTACAAGATACGCTCCAAACCACGGACCCTGTGTTGCGTGCTTACGGCGCCGGGGCGTATGGGCTTGTAAACCCGGCCGACAAAACCCACACCGTGGACGTCGTGCGCCTCTATATTTTTGACCCGGCCTTCGCCCAACGCGCCATGAATATGCTTACCAAAGATGCCAAAGAACAATTTAACATCCTTAAAAAAGCCGCCACGGATAAAGACCCGCAAGTACGCGGCGCCGCCGCCGCGTGGCTGGGGATACTCCACACGCCCGAAGCATTGGATTTGCTTACCAAACGCGCCAAAAAAGAAACCGCTTCTACCGTGCAAACCCAGTTAGCCCTGGCCTTAGCCGCCAACCCCGACGCTACCCTTACGCAAGCGACCGAAGGCCTCAAACTAAGTTACAAAAAACCCGCCGCCACCACCTATGCCTTAGCCCTTGGGTTTATGACGGGCAACAGCGTGAACACCTTAAAAACTGCTTTATTATCCACGGACGAAAACCAACGTGTCAACGCCTTGCGCGCCGCGGCGTATATGGCGGGGGTACTTTCCAACCCGGACGCGTTTGCCTACACATCGGACCGCGCTTTTGATACGCATTTACTTAAAGGCCTTATCCCGCAGATTACGGCACTTGCAAACAACGGCTCCAAGGACGAACAAACCTACGCGCAAAATGCGCTAAATCAAATTGAAAAACTGATGCAGAGGACCCTATGAACGTAAAAAAATTAGACCCCCGCGCTAAACTCCCTTTGCGTGCCCACCCGACGGATTCGGGTGCCGATTTATTTGCCTTGGAACGCACCGTATTGCCGCCGCACAGCATTGTAAAAGTGCGCACGGGGATTGCCGTGGAACTGCCCGAAAACACCTCGGGCATCATTTGGGGTAAAAGCTCCGTGGAGAGCAAAGGCATCAAAGCCATGGCGGGCTTGGTGGACGCCCCGTACCGCGGGGAACTCATTGTGTGTATGTATAACTTAAACGACACCGAGTTTGTATTTGAAGCCGGCCAAAAAGTAGCACAGTTAGTAGTGTTGCCCACCCTGTACCCGACGTTTGAAGAAGTGGCGGAGCTTTCGGACACTTCGCGCGGCGCGGGCGGTTTTGGCTCCACCGGCAAATAGCTACTTACACGCATTAAACAAAACCCCCGCCTAAAAGCGGGGGTTTTGTTTACAACCGTTGCGCGTACGCAAATGATTATTTACAGTTGGCTACAAATTGTGCATTATCCTCTGCTACGTATTTTTCTACAATCGGGCAGATAACCTCGCCCGCTTGCTTTTGCTCGGCATCGGTACTGTTTTTGTTTATGTAGCCCATATACATAAACGTCCACTTCCCTCCGGGTGCGGTTTTGTTCAGATCCAGAGACGCAGATTTAGACGATAGCCAGGTATTTTTAGGGTTATTTGTACCATCTGCATTGTAGTAAAAGTACATAACAATCTCACATCTGAAAGAGTCACAAAGAGCAAGAACGTTCCCCACATCCGTATAGCAGTAGTTGTCCTTACTGCAATAGCCGGGCAGGTCAATTGTGGAAACACTATTCTTCCCGGTGAAATAGACAGTGCCACTCTGCGGAAAACCATTTTCCAAGAGATACATATCTACTGCTTTGGCTACAGTATCCAATATCACTTCTACATGAGTGGCTTTTGATTTCTTAACGGCTTTTTTATATTGTGGTACCGCTACCGCCGCCAGTATGCCAATAATTAACACTACAACTAACAGCTCAATGAGGGTAAACCCCCGCTTACAACTTGTTTTTTTCATGTTACATTCTCCTATATAGTACCGTTCAAACGCTTTAAAACCTTTTATACAGCGTTTTGATACAAGGGGATATACCCCCTCCTACCCGGCCTGGGAAAATTGTACCAAAAAAAAAAAACAAGTCAAGCAAAATTTTTTTCACGACGAAAAAAACATCAAAAAACAAATAATCTGCCCCAAACCGCTACACTTCCCCAAACACCGGGGAAAACTAAAAGTAAGCTGATTTTTCAAAATCTAAACAGTTGGACGGGAAAAGTTGGGAAAACATCACCGGGTACAATTTACAGTACCCTGATTTGTCAAAATTGAGTGCAGATTGCGGGGAAAAGTTTCCCCGTGGCGTACGTCTGCCAGGCCGCGCATAGCGCGGCAAGTACGCAAGGGGAAAGTCACCGCAATATGTACCAATTTTGGCAAATGGTTGGTCCACATATAAAGTTTCATCAACGGGGTGTTGTTCTTCCCCTTTTTTTGCTACAATGTGATAACCCACTTATGAACCGCGATATTCTAGCCCTTGATTTTTACGGTGAAGGCATTACGGCCGCCGTAGCGTCGCTTGACGAAGAAACGGACACATTACGCATTCGTCATATCCTGCGCCAACCGTGTAAGGCATTCGCCGGAGCGTTCGTGCGCGATAAAATCGGCGCGCAGGAAGAACTGGCCCATGTATTTAGCCAAATGAGTGAATTTGTGTCGTCCTCTCCGGCGGTGATTGTGGGTGTGCGCGGCAGTTTTTTATCGTTCCAGCACCGCACAGGCTTTGCCTATACGCCGGCCCGCACCCGCACCATCCGCGAAGAAACCATTGACGAAGCCCTCCAAGACGCGATCCCCCCCAATTTAGACGAATCGTTAGAAGTGTTGGATATGCTCCCGGAATCCTACAGCATTGACGGCCAGCACGGCGTTATTAACCCCAAAGGCATGTCGGGCTGTTGCTTAGGCGTGGAAACGTTCCTTTCGTTTGGAGTGGCTACGCACTTAGCCAATTTAAAAAGTGTGTTGGAAAATTGCGGCTGTGGGGATTTTTTGTGGATGCCCACCTCGGTAGCGCTGGGCGAAACCGCCCTTACGTCTGCCGAGCAAGCGGGCTCGTGTCTGCTGGTGGATGTAGGCGAAAGCAGCCTTTCGGTGGCGTTCTATCAAAAAGAATCTATCGCAGAAGCGTGGGAGTTACCTTTCGGCCTGGATATAGTGGCCGAAAGTGTGGCCGACCAACTCCAAAACGATTCTCAAACCGCCCGCAACTTACTACGTGACTACGAGCCCGACCCCATTATGGATGAAGTGATTGCGGAAGGTTGCGTCCCCTTACTAAACGCTTTACATAAAGAATTAGTCCAATCACTCCCCTACATCCAGCGCCCCCCCACCCAAGCCGTTTTATGCGGGCAAGGGGCGTGGCCGGTGCTTCAAAAAGCCATTAAAAATAAATTGGGGCTGCGCAAAGCGCGTTTATGTACCTTTGATAAACTCATTGCCGATTGTGAAATAGACCGCCCCCAATACGATGGCGTGCTCGCCCTGTTGCAGCATGCACTCGTACGTGAACAGGCCCAACTGGGCATCACGCAAGTCAAAGAAGAAGGCATCCTAGGTAAATTCTTTACCAAACTGGGCTTTAATTTATTTTAAAAACGGTTCACTAAAAACCCCGCTTTATAAGCGGGGTTAAAATTAAGCTTCTTCTTCGGCTTCTTCGGCGCGCTCGGTCCGTTTGCGCACCAGGTGTGATAAAATCTTTTTACGTAGCCGCAGCGACTTGGGCGTAATTTCCACCAATTCATCTGGTGCAATATATTCTACCGCTTGCTCCAAACTCATCTGCCGCGGCGGTGTGAGCACATAGGATTCGTCACTGGCTTTACTGCGCATATTGCTTAAATGTTTGGCTTTGCAAGGATTAACTACCAAATCGTTGGCGCGGGAGTTTTGCCCCACAATCTGCCCGGCATATACTTTCTCGCCGGGGCCCAAAAAGAGCTCGCCGTTATTTTCCAGCGCATACAAAGCGTACGGCGTCGTTTCGCCGTCTTCCTTGGCAATCAGCACCCCGTTGTGGCGCAAGTCCGGCAAGTCCGCTTTAGGGAAATACCCTTTAAAACTGTGGTGCATAATCCCCGTTCCGCGGGTGCTAGTTAAGAGTTCATTTTTAAAACCGATAAGCGCGCGCGACGGGATTAAATACTCTAGACGCAAACGGTCCTCGCCCTCAGTTACCATATTTTCAAGCTGCGCGGCGCGCGTGCCTAAAATGGTAAACACGGCACCTTGGTATTCACTCTTAATATCCAAAATGAGCGATTCCATGGGCTCTAAGAGTTTGCCGTTTTCTTCTTTATAAATCACTTCGGGGGAAGATACAGCCAGCTCAAAACCTTCGCGGCGCATATTTTCAATTAAAATGGTAAGGTGCAACTCGCCGCGGCCATACACTTTAAATTTCCCCTCGCCTTCCAATTGTTCCACTTTGAGGCCCACGTTAGTTTGGGCTTCTTTTTCCAGGCGGTTTTTGAGGTGGCGGCTGGTGACAAATTTGCCTTCGCGGCCCGAAAACGGGCTGTCATTGACCAAAAAATCCATAGACATGGTCGGCGCGTCAATCGTGAGTGGCGGCAGCGGTTTTAACGCATCTGGGCGGCAAATGGTATCGCCCACGTCCACCCCTTCCAGCCCGGCAATAGACACAATATCCCCCGCCGTCGCTTTTTCCACTTCCACTTTCCCTAACCCCAAAAAGCGTTCAATTTTGGCGGCTTTAGCTTGGGTGGTGGTACCATCGGGATGAATCAAAGCCACCGTTTGGCCTTTTTGGATATTCCCCGCTAAAATGCGGCCAATGCCTACATGACCCAAAAAGTTGTTATAGTCCAGCATGGTTACCTGCATTTGCAAGGGAGCATCGGGCTCGGCCAGCGGTGCGGGCACGTGCGATAAAACCGTATCCAAAATCGGCGCAATGTCTTTGCCTTTTTCTTCCATTTTGTAGCTGGCCCACCCGGCACGGCCGGAAGCGTAAATAATCGGGAAATCTAACTGCTCATCCGTGGCCCCCAACTCCATAAACAGGTTAAACACCTCGTCAATCACTTCACTGGGGCGGATATGCTCGCGGTCCATTTTGTTGATAACCACAATCGGTTTCAAACCCAGTGCCAATGCTTTACGAAGTACAAAGCGCGTTTGCGGCATCGGGCCTTCCACGGCATCCACCATCAAAATAGCGCCGTCCACCATTTTAAGTACGCGCTCTACCTCGCTGCCAAAATCAGCGTGGCCGGGGGTATCTACAATGTTAATAGTATGGCCTTTGTAGCCAATGGATGTACATTTAGCCAAGATAGTAATGCCGCGCTCGCGCTCCAAGGGGTTGGAGTCTAGCACGGTATCTTGTGCTTCATCTTCTTTAACTTTAAATTCTCCGGCAAATTTTAAGAGGGAATCAACCACAGTGGTCTTGCCGTGGTCCACGTGTGCGATAATGGCCACATTACGTACGTCTTGGCGGGTATTGTTCATAATTTGTTACGGTTTCCTAATAATAAGATATACATATTTTACTAAATTATGGGAACACTGTCCGAAAATACATTCCCAAAATTTCAAAAAATTAGTGCAAGACCGGTTAAAAATAATTTCTGCTATCCACTTCAAACCGTTTTAACATTTGGGAAGGCAACATATGTAAATGTTTCCATCCCCACATCAACACTTCCACTTGTTGCGGATAAGACAAATCTCCAAATGACACTAGCCCGGCAGTTGTCCGAAACTGGAACGAATTTTTCCAGGAATCTTCTGCCTTCAAAAAGCGCATGAAATTATTGGTACGTTCCACCCCAGCATAATTACTTACTTCCCGGTGATTATACTCTTCCCACAAACGCACGGCGTTATCATAACAAAGGGAAAAAACATTTGAATCAATATTCACGGCCTGCGGTAACTTGGGAGCATTGAACAAAATAGCTTGTTTTTCCACCTCAGATAACCTATTAAAAATACGGTAAAAAGAACGGCCAAAAACATGTTCCCAAAAGGGGGCCAATACATATTCAAAAGGATGCTTTTGGGCAAAGAGATGTTGCTCTTTTAAATATTGTGCTTTAGTAAGTAACGGAATATTGGAAAAATGAATTCCCATCTCATCCCGCAGATAAATTTCAGGGATTCCGTCCAATAAAGGATCTTGCCGGCGCATAGCATTATAAGTATTGGTAATATCAACAATTCGGTCAAAACCGGAAATTTTTCTCCAAGGATTATCTTTCATAGGCACTTTTACGGCTGCCATGGCAAAAGCCAAGTCTTCCCCCAGTGCTATTTCTTCGGACGTAGTTGATTTTTGTCGTGCACTTACAGTAGCGCGCGCAGGCACAATATTATACTCCATCATAGCCCCTACTATTTGTACCACATCATACGGAGCGGGAGCATTAGAAGTAGCGCGCAAACGGATAATTTCGCGCTGTAAAGCCAGTATTTCCGGGGTGGGATTTTCTACTTCCATAAAACTAGCAATATAACGCAACAAATGGTTTGATTCCGAATATTTATTATATTCCGGCCAATTATTTTGATGGGCAGCCAAATAGTCTTTTATGGGTTTGATTTTTTGGTCGACCCAACTTTTCCGCTGATGCAAGTTCAAGTTTAAATCTGCGCTTGGCAAAACAGCACGTTGGGCAGAGGCCGCTTGCACGGCCTGACGTTCAAACGCCATTTCCAGCCCATCCAATACGGCATGTTGAAAATTATTTCTACGTATTTCATCTAACGCGTTTACCCGCGCATATTTAGAGGGAACCCGCGTCATACTTTGTAAAGTTTTACGTACATCCTGCTTAGGGTTTAAGTATTTAATAATAACGGTTTTATTTTGGGCAAATGCCACTGTGGTAAGCATGCACATGCACGCCAACACCGCACTACTTTTACCAACTACAGACATCTTTTTCTCCTTCTTTATTTCAACTTAATCTTGCATGGGGGCATGCTGTTTTACCCAGGCTTCCCCGATACTTTTTCCTACTGAAATAAACTGTTTATTTTTTAAATCGAGTAACAACACATCATGTTCGTGCTCTTCAGTTTTATACACGGTAATTACAAAAAAACCGCTCTTTTTTTGACGGGCTTGTGCCGAAGCTTGTTTTAAAGCATCCAACGCGGTCCGGTGCGTGTTTTCCTGTTGCAGGAACTCCAGTACTTCTCGGTATGAGGCTACAAACGCGCCATCAAACTGGGTATCCTCTCCATAAGCCGCCTCTAAAATTACTTCCAAGGTACGCAAGTTTGCATGCGTTTTTTCTTTTGTTTCATTCCAAGTTTCTCCAAAATCAATATAATACGCCGGAAACGGAACTTTCACCAAGCGGCGTTCTAGCAACCGGTCCAACATAGCCGAGGATAAGCTCTTTTTTCCTAGTTCATAGGCTTTGTATTTGAGTCTATCGGCCATTGTAAGGCGCGCCATTCCCACGCGCGAAAGCATCCCCACATGCAAAGATTCCTGTCCCACGCGCATATTGGGCACTATATAGGCCTGCCCGCCGGCCCGCAAGCGGCTAATAAAGCCGTCGGGCTTAATTCCCAAACGCTGCGCCCAAACTGGGCCGGTAATTCCAACCAAAAGCAATACCAAAACCGTTATTTTTTTAAATAAAAACATGTTGCGGCTCCTTGAATCTTTCCGTCGGACAAAAACCACTTACTATATTATACAAAATCTCGTCGGTAGCCCGGCAAGTGCCAAAGGACCTAGGAAATAAGTAGGCCTGGAAGAATCAGCCATTTTTAGTATAATAGAAATAGATTTACGCACAGGAGGATTGCCCCGCGTAGCAAATAAAGCTATGCAAGTAGGAACGAAAAATTTTTAAACTGTTTTTGGAAGCGCACCGCAAGGGTGCACGTTGGCCGGGTAACCGCCCGCCTTCCACCAGTCCAAAGGCAGTCGTATTAGGCACTAAATAACTGGAAGTCATGAGCCTGTTGTTTGGTGCCGAATGCTTGTTATCTTCGGGTAACAAGTTACGGCTGTTATTTGGGGATACCTGGTGGAGTCCAAGATAAGAGCCGTTTTTGTTGGCTGTTAGTTGGAATGATAAAAATGTATAAAAGAGGAAAAACTTATGAAACTTACCACCAGAGGTTTCACGCTAATTGAATTGTTGGTTGTAGTGTTAATAATCGGCATCTTAGCCGCCGTGGCGGTGCCGCAATATCAAAAAGCGGTGCTCAAAAGCCGTTTTGCCACGATTAAAAACTTAACTAAAAGTTTAGCTAATGCTGAAGAAGTCTATTACTTAGCAAACGGCAGTTACACTTCTGATATCAGCAAATTAGATGTTGATGTTCCTACGCCAACATCTTCTACATTAAATGACGAATATGGGGTACATTTGTACCCTTGGGGCAAATGTATTTTAGAAAACAGAGAAGCCCACGTGCAAGCAGTTTACTGCATTTGGCATGATGCAAACGGGAATAATCAAATTGGGTACCTTATCAATTTAAATATGGACTCACATGTTGATAAACGAATGGCTTGCTATGCGTACGGCACTGATACAACTACTCCACAGCACAAAATATGTCAAGCTGAAACCGGGCAAAGTACTCCTGTAGCAAATGTGCGATATAACTACTAAAATATTTTTTTGGTGTTATTACCGTTCGCAACATCACCGCGTAAAACTAAAAGTAGGCTGATTTTTTAAAAACGCGCCTGAAAAGAATGTGCCGGACGTGTTTTCAAATTTGAGATGATTAGCCACCGTATGTGGAGCTTAGGGTTGGCAAGGAGCTCTCTTTGCCTTTGCGCCGCTGGACTTTTGCGGTTAGTACGCACTTTATTTTGCGCAGGCATAGTAACTATGCCAAGCAAAAAAAGAATGTAATAGCCCAAAAG
>JAZUSP010000007.1:0-4961 GCA_045606805.1 Elusimicrobiaceae bacterium
CGATTATACGATGGAAAGCGGGTGGGATCCAAGCAGTGGGTGGGGAAGAATCTATCTCTCTTGTTATGTGAATATAGATAAGCTAGGCTTAGATACATTTGGTTATGAACGACAGAACTGTTAAAAGGAGATAAAATGAAATGCCGCTCTATGTATCTTTGTAGAGCGGCTTTTTTCAAACTAATTGGGTGTAGTTCTGGGAGTGAGAAAGCGACACATACCGTCGGTACGGGCGCGCGGGCTTTTTCAAGGAAATTTTGCGCAAAACGCGACGCGAGGATAGAAAGTATACTGTGCGCAACTGCCCGGAGGGCAGAGGTATCCAATTATCCGAGCAACAAAGTATCAGCGTAAATTAGGAAGAAAATTACATTTTCTCAGGGGCACTTACGCCAATAAACTCAAGCCCCTTTTTAATCCGCTCTGCCACCCGCTGGCAAATAAATAAGCGGCTGGCTGTCAGCTCCGGGTTTTGCTCGTCAATGACGCGGCAGTTGTCGTAAAACGCGTGGAACAAGCCCGCCAACTCCACCAAATACGTCGTCAAATGGTGGGGGCTCAAGTCGGCCACGCAGTTTTCCAACACGTGCTTAAACCAAATCAGTTTTAACAGTAGCGCACGCTCTTGCGGGGCCAGGGGGGACAAAGCGGTGTTCGCTTCTGTGAGTCCCTTTTCTTTGGCGGCCTCAAAAATGGAACAAATACGCGCATGCACGTATTGCACGTAAAAAACCGGGTTTTCGTTGGTGCGCTTTTTAGCCAGGTCCATATCAAAGAGCATGTGCGCGTTGGGCGTGCGGCTGGCAAAGAAGAAACGGCACACGTCCGTTCCCACGTCGTCCATCAGCTCGCGCAGGGTAATAAAGTGGCCCGCGCGTTTGGACATTTTGACTTGTTCGCCATGCTCGGTTAAGTGCACGAGCTGGTGGATAATCGGCACGAAGGTTTTTTCGTCATGTCCCAGGGCGTGTACGGCAGCCTTCATACGCGGCACATAACCGTGGTGGTCGGCCCCTAAAATGTCAATAAGCGTGGTGTAGCCGCGGTCGTACTTGCTTTTGTGGTAGGCAATATCGGCCATAAAATACGTCGGGCGGCCGTCCTTGCGCACGAGTACGCGGTCTTTGTCGTCTTGCGCTTCTTCGTCTTGGGTAGAGCCAAACCACACGGCGCCGTCTTTTTCGTACGTGTAGCCTTGTTGTGTTAAGAACGCGACGGCTTTTTTGGGGGCGTCTTCTTTATGCAAGTCGGACTCGCGGAACCAACGCGTAAAATCTACGTGAAAATCTTTCATGTCCTGCTGTTGGGTTTTTAGCAGTTCTTCCATGGCCCAGCGTCCGTATTGTTCTTCGGGCAAGTCCGCAGGGATGCGTTTAGCTAACTCTACTAAATACGAGCCGTGATACCCGTTTTCGGGAGGCTCTTGTCCGTTTTTGCGGGCTTTTAAGCTTACCGCCAACAGCTCGGCCTGGTTGCCGGCGTCATTGACGTAATACTCGCTATCGCACGCGTAGCCTAAAGCGCGGTGGATTTTGACTAAACTGTCGCCCAAGCTGGCACCGCGCCCGCTGGCCACGTGTAAAGGCCCGGTGGGGTTGGCGGACACAAACTCAATAAGCAGGCGTTGTTTGTTTTGCTCGTTGGCGCGGTCTTTAATACGGCGGTCCGCGGCGGTATCAATAATAAATTTATCTTCCAACACCAGGTTGATAAACCCGGGCGGCACGGCGGTAGCGCTTTTGACGCCGGTCACTTCGGCCAGCACTTTGCACGCTTCTTGCGCAATGGCCAGGGGGTTTTTGCGTAGGTTTTTGGCGGTGGCCATGGCCCACACGAGGGAAATGTCAGCCCCGGTATGGGTGGGGGCGGGGGCCAGGACTACTTCGGGCAATGGGTGTCCTTTAAAATAGTCGGCATTGGATAGTTTTACGGTAATATCGCGTTTTAGTTTTTCTAGCATGGTTTATTTCTTCTTGGTTGGTTTTTTTGCCGTTGTTTTTTTAGCGGCTTTTTTGGGGGCCGCTTTTTTAGTAGCTTTTTTGGCAGGTGCCTTTTTGGCGGTTTTAGCCGCAGTTTTTTTAGTGGATTTTTTGGCTGGGGATTTTTTGACGGGTTTTGTGAAATCAACTTCTTCCCCAAAGCTAAAAATTTTGTCTAAGGCGTAAAAGTCGCGCGCGTTCTGCGTCATAATATGCACGAGGAAGGCCCCATAGTCGCTCACGCGCCATTGTAGGCTGTCCGCCCCGTCGCGGCTGGTTTTATAGACGCCGATTTCTTTTAGTTTTTTGCTGATTTCTTCTTCCACGGCTTCTAAATGGGGTTTAGAGGTGGCCGTCATCATAATTACAAAATCGCACAAGGACGACAGCCCTTTGAGGTCAATGACTTTGATGTTTTCCGCCTTTTTTTCGTCCGCCAGGCGCGCGGCTAAGCAAACAAGTTCTTTTGTATTCATAAATTTCTCTCTTTTTAGTCTAGCATTTTATAGGGGCATTTCAAAGTCTTTTCCCAGTACAATGCGGGAATCGCAAATGGCGGTGGAAGATTTTTCGGAGCGGATTTCGCGGGAGAGGCCGATGGCGCGGCTGACTTGCGTCACTTGCACTAGCTTGCCGCTGTAGTCAATAATGAAGGAAGTACTTTCTTCGGTGGGATAATTCCCCGTATCAATCACATCCACGCGCAAAAGGCCCTTGTTATTTTGTTCGCGCAAGTATTGCTTCAGTTCGGATGCCAGCCCTTTTTTGCCCGAGGCGTTTAAAATTTCCACTACCAGCGGTTTTTCGGTGTCTGCCCGGGTGGGTAAAGTAATTTCCGGCTTGGCGGGGGTTGTTTCCTCCGGGTCCGGTTTGCGCCGGCCGATTACCTTTTTCTTGACGGCTTGTTCTACGGCAAAATCGGTCGGCGTTAAATAGGGCAGTTCCATAGAGAGCAATATATACTCGCTCGGGCGTACGTTGGTGCGGCGCTGCACCAGCGCATTTACATAGCCGCGCACATACGGTCCTAACACGGCCGGGTTAAAGCGCCAGGTTTCCAAGGTACTTTTAAATTGTTCCCAATAGGCGGCTTGCTCTTTTTGCGTTGGGATGTAAAAGCGGTCGTATTGGCCGCTAAAACAGGTTTCTTTCGTGTCTGGCGTGCACTTTTTATCGGCCAAAGTAATGACGGATTTGCGGGTGACGGGGTCGTAAGCAAAGCGCATGGCGGGCTGCGTAAAAACGGCAATACGTACCGCGTCTTGTTTACGTGCGGACAGCGTTTGCACCAGTTGGGAATTGTATTGTGCCCAAAACGCCCCAGCCACGCCGCCGAGCAGTACCCACAGCAACACACGGCCGATTAGTTTTCGTGTTTGATAAGATGGTTCCATAAGTCAATCCCCAACGGGCAGAGCCATTTTTGTGAATCAATGGTAAACAGTAATTTGCGGTTGGCCGCGTAGCGAAGCGCCTTGTCCAAATCTTGCAATGCTAGCGTGCGGATGACAAACGCGTCTTTGTACTTGCGGTCTTTGGATGAAATATCCGCCACAAAAAGCATTTTGGAAAGCGTGCTCATGTGCAAACTGCCCAGCGTATGTTCGGCAATGGCGTCCAAAATATCTTTGTCGTGGATGCCAAATTGGTTTTTGGCCAACCAACGCGACACAAAACTGTGCAAAAGCTGCGGCTCCATGCGGCAAATATCGTCAAAAAACGGTACCTTGATTTTATGCTCTTTGCAAAACGCAATCAGTTCCTCGGCACTCATGCCTTTGCCGGCGTCGTGCAAAATGCCGGCTTTGACGGCCGATTCTACGTTAATGGCATAAATATCGCTAAACGCGGCGGCCATTTCGGCCACATTTTTGGAGTGTAAATAACGTTTGGGTTTTAGGTGGCTTTTGAGCCAATCGTGCACATCTAGGCCGTAGAGTTTGTTTTTGCGAATCGTAGGCGCAATGGACGAAGGCACGGTGTCCGGGATATCGCCGCACGCCAAAATATGTGCGCGCACGCGGCTGGAGGATAATTTTGGGAAAAACCCCGGCAGAAAAATATGCGGGAACGTGGCCGGGTTTTCGTCATAGCCTTTGCGCTTGCCGGCTACCACCACGGCGTTTTCAAAAATATACTGCGGGTTTTTCCAGTTATGCAAATCGTTCAAACAATCGGTACCCACTAAAAGGAAAATTTCCGGGTTTTCATAGCGTTTTTTGAGGTATTGGACGAGCTGATACGTGTACGTTTTGCCGCCTTGTTTGAGTTCGTAATCGTCAAAAATAATGTTTTTGCCCGCGCCTTTAAAAGCTTGTTTGAGCATAGTCATCCGTAGCCGAAACGGTGTGGGGGACTTGGCTTTAAACGGCGAGTGATAGGCGGGTACGATGTGTGCTACGTCGGGCGCAACGACTTTGAGTGCGCGCTTGAATAGGGCGACGTGGCCTTTATGGACGGGGTCGAAACTGCCCCCAAAGACTAATACCTTCATATTTTAATTATAGCAGTTTTTGATAAGGGGCGCGAATACTTGAAACGGCGGACGCGATGCTGCGTTGTTTCCCGGCAACAATTTTCCAAATTTGGTTTATTTTGCGGTGACTTAGCCCTTACGTACTTGCCGCGCTACGCGCGGTCCGGATGACGTACGCTACGGGCTAACTTTTCCCCGCAAACTAAATGCAAATTTGAAAAATCAGCTTACTGAAAGTTTTACCCGGTGCTTGGGGAAGAACTGCCTATCCATAAAGTGTCATCCCAAACCGCGATATTACCTTTAATCGCGCCCCGTAGTGTCTTAATACGGGGTCCTGGGATCTTCCACGCGTGTCGTTGTAGGTCAGGCATTGCCTGACGAGGCCCCGATTAGGGGCCTAGGTAAAAATAGGCCTTTTGACCCTGGTTTTGGAGCGTGTTTTCCTCTACAATATAAGTATGAAAACATCCAAACTTTTGTTACTGATTTTTGTATGGAGCCTA
>JAZUSP010000008.1:0-22743 GCA_045606805.1 Elusimicrobiaceae bacterium
ACTGTTTGCCTTTGTGTTTACCCCATTTAATAATGTCTAAACTTCCACATTTATGGCATACTTTTTTATCATATTCGGCTCCCAAAAATAATATTAAATCATTTCTAGGACGGTATTACCCAGATTTTTGTCTATTAGGCCTAATTTCAAGAAATACTTTTATTTGCGTGTCATTAAATTGCCGGCCAAATCCAAGCTCTCACAAACATCCGTCTTTCCCTCTGGGTCAACGCATGTAATCTCGCTAAGCGCATCATTGGAAATGGTAGCTGTAATGGAATAACCCCAATCTGTACCCTTACGGCTAACCGTTACTACCCCCTCACTAGTTATACTAGGTGCTTCAAAAAACCGGCTTTTTACTTGGTCCGTATTCGGTAACACAAAATTATATCCGCAATCGCTTTGTCCGGCTGCCTCACACGCTATGTGCTTAGCATTGGCATATTCCGCGGCATATTGTGCGTTGCGTATCCCTTCTAAGGCACGGCCGCGCTCCAACGCGTTTTGGTATTTCGGAAGCGCAAGGGCAACAAGCGTTCCTATAATTACCATTACAATTAAAAGTTCAATTAACGTAAATCCTTCGCAGCAAAACGAAGCCTTAAAAAAGCTGTTACGTTGATTTTCCTGCTTTGCTAAATGTTTCCAAAAAAATTTGTTCATACTTTCTCCTTTATAAATTGTTGAGTTGGCGCTCGCGCGCTTTTTGTTGAGCGTTTAACTGTTGTTGCACCTGTTGTACTTGCTGCAAGAGCTGCTGTTGCTGCGTGTGTTGTGCTTGCACCGTTTTGGTATATTTTGGGAGCATTACCGCCAACAAGGTCATGATAATAACCAGTGTAACCAGTACGCCAATTAATCCAAATCCCTTCTTCATATTTTTATTATACAAAAATAATCCTTATTTTATAGAATAATAAAAAGATAATGAACATGAGGCGCCTCTTTCTTATTCTATTCTGCTTAAACTTGCTTAATTATATAGACAGGCAAGTACTTTACTCTGTTTTCCCCCTCTTGCAAACGGACCTCAATTTAAGTGACTTGCAACTGGGCACCTTAGCTTCGGCCTTCATGGTGGTGTACATGTGTTATGCCCCGGTGATGGGTTTTTTAGCGGACCGCATGAGCCGCCCCAAACTGATTGCCTGGAGTGCGTTTTTATGGAGCGGCGCTACCCTAGCGTGCGGACTTGCGCAAAATTATTTGGCTTTGCTCATCCCGCGCGCGTTAATCGGCGTAGGCGAGGGCGGATTTACCACCATTGCCCAACCCTTTTTGGCCGAACACGCGCCTAAGGAAAAACATGCCCCCTTGCTGGCCGCGTTTGGGCTCGCGCTTCCCATTGGCAGTGCGCTGGGATATGTGCTGGGCGGCGTGGTGGGCGGCCATTGGGGGTGGCGAATAGCCTTTATGATAGCGGGCGTGCCCGGCATACTACTGGCTATTTTGGCCGGAACGTTCCTCAAAGACAAAGCGCGCGAATGCAAAAACGCCCCGCGCCCGGCGCTCAAAGAATATATCCCGCTTTTTAAAAACCGCCCGTTTTTGTGTATTTGTTTGGCACAAGCCATGATGACGTTTGTCATGGGCGGCCTAGCCGCGTGGATGCCCATGTATTTGCACCGCTATTTAGGGTTGGACAGCGCACAAGCGGGCACCCAATTTGGGCTCTTGGTTATCATTTGCGGCGCGGTAGGAACGTATGCGGGCGGGCAGTTAGCCGCACGGCTGTTGGCACGCACAGCGCAAGCGTATTATAAACTAGTTGGCGGCTGTTTCTTGGCGGCTTTGCCGTTTTGCTGGCTGATGCTTTGCACGACCCATACATTTAGCGCACTTAGTTGTTTGGGAGTAGCACTTATTTTACTGTTTATGCCCACGGGCGCCATTGCCGCCGCGTTGGTAGCCACCACAGACGAAAAAATCCGATCTATGGCGTTTGCCGCAAACATTTTTATCATTCATTTATTGGGCGATGCGTTATCGCCCACCCTTATTGGGTGGGCGTCTAATACATGGAACCTAAAAGTAGCGGTATTGGGGGCCAGTTTATTTTTACTGCCCGGTGCCTGGGCCGGCTGGAAAGCGAAAAACTAAAGTTGCGTATAAGTAGTAAAAATCCGCACCACTTGTTCAAAAAAGGTTTGCTCGGCCGCGCCAAACCGCGCCAACACCGGGGAATCAATATCCAGTACCCCCCACACTGCGCCGTCCTTCAAAATGGGCACCACAATTTCGCTTTGTGACGCGCTGTCACACGCAATGTGGCCGGGGAATTTATGCACGTCGTCCACGCGCTCGGTCTGCCCGGTTTGCGCGGCCGTGCCGCACACCCCTTTACCTAGTGCAATGCGCACACAGGCCGGTCTGCCTTGGAACGGTCCCAACACCAGCCCGCCGTTTTTAAGCACATAAAACCCGGCCCAGTTCAAATTGTCCAGGCCGTTAAACAACACGGCCGCCGTATTAGCCATATTGGCCACAGGGTCGGTTTCCATAGATAAAATACTTTCCAGTTGCTTGAGTAACAAGTCATAATTTGTCATCACTTTATTGTACTATTATTGCATTTTACCTGCAAAAAGACTTAAAATAAAAGGTAGGGCCGATTCGATCCCCGGCCTGTAGGAGACTTATGCCAAGAATTGAAGTAGATGCCAACCGCTGTAAAGCGTGTTACCTGTGTGTAAGCGTATGCCCTAAAAAATGCTTGGGCAAAAGCAAAACCATCAGCAAAAAAGGTTATTTCCCCGCGGTGCAAGAACGCCCGCAGGACTGCATCGGGTGCAAGATGTGCTATGTAATGTGCCCCGACGTTGCCATTACCGTTTTGAAAGATTAAGGACTCTTATACTATGACCCAAAAAACATTACGTAAAGGAAACGAAGCCCTGGCCGAAGGCGCTATCCGCGCCGGGGTGCGTTTCTTTGCCGGGTACCCCATTACCCCGCAAAACGAAGTACCCGAATATATGTCCGCCCATATCGCGGACGCCGGCGGCGCGTTTGTGCAAGCCGAGAGTGAACTGGCCGCCGTCAATATGGTCTATGGGGCAGCCGCTACCGGCACGCGCGCTATGACATCGTCTTCTTCGCCGGGCATCAGCCTCAAACAAGAAGGAATTACCTATTTAGCCAGCGCCGATTTACCGTGCCTCATTGTCAACGTCATGCGCGGCGGACCGGGCCTGGGCAGTATTGCCGGGGCGCAGGGCGACTATTTCCAAGCCACCCGCGGCGGCGGTAACGGCGATTACCACATTTTGGTGCTCGCCCCCAACTCTGTAGAAGAATTGGGCAACTTTCCCAAACTGGCTTTTGATTTGGCTGAAAAATACCGCATCCCGGCCATGATTTTGGCCGACGGTATTTTGGGGCAAATGATGGAAAGTATGTCCTTTAACTTTGACCCGGTGGATCCCAACAAACTAGGCAAATTTGACTGGGCCGTAGACATCCACAAAAACGGCCGCGCCAAAAATAACGTGTTTTCCTACAAAGGCGATAACTTAATTGCCGACGTCGTGGAACGCGCCAAACGCTACGGGCTTATTGAACAGACCGAGCAACGCTATGAAGAGCGCAATTGTGAAGATGCCGACGTTATTTTAGTGGCCTACGGCTTATCTTCCCGCGCGTGCTTAGAGGCAGTAAATCACGCCCAAGAGCAAGGCCTCAAAGTGGGCCTGTTCCGCCCGATTACGCTGTGGCCGTTCCCGTCAAAACGCCTCGCCGAGCTGGCCGGAAAAACCAAAGCCATTTTGACTGTAGAGCAAAGCTTAGGCCAACTGGTGCAGGACGTACAACTGGCCGTAGCGGGCAAATGCCCCGTCGGCCTCAACGCTTATCCGGCCGGAGGCCAGCCCGACGGCACGCAAATTTTAACAGCCGCCAAATCGCTCTTAACGGGCCAAAAAGACGGCCTTTTTACGCTCAAAGACCACGCCGCCGGATTTACTTATCACTGCACGCGCGACTTAAAACTCGGCGTTCAGGGCGACCGCAAGGGGGAAACCAAATGAGCACCATTTTAGCTAAAAAACCAAACGCTTTAACCGATACACCTATGCACTACTGCCCCGGTTGCGGGCACGGTATTGTGCACCGTTTAATTGCCGAATCGTTAGAAGAACTCAACGTAGCTGACCGCGCCATTGGCGTGGCGCCCGTCGGGTGCGCGGTGTTTGCGGACTCGTACTTTGCGTGCGATTGTGTGCAAGGCGCGCACGGCCGCGGCCCCGCCATTGCCACGGGTATTAAGCGCTCTAAACCGCAAGCCATTGTGTTTTCGTACCAGGGTGACGGCGACCTTGCCTCTATCGGCATGGCCGAAATTGTCCACGCCGCTGTACGTAGTGAAAACATTACCGTGATTTTCATTAACAACGCTATTTACGGCATGACGGGCGGCCAAATGGCGCCGACCACGCTAGTGGGACAAGTGGCCACCACCGCCCCCAAAGGGCGCGACCCGAAACTGCAAGGCTGGCCTATCAATATGTGCGAAATGCTTGCGCAAATTAAAGGCAGTAAGTTTTTAGCGCGCGGAACGGTAGACACGCCGCAAAACGTGCTTAAAACCAAACAATACTTGAAAAAAGCTTTTGAAAACCAAGTCAGCAACGTCGGGTTTTCCATGGTGGAAGTGATTTGCCAATGTCCCACCAACTGGCATGCCGACGTACAACAAGCGCTGGAATTTGTGCGCACCAAAATGGTGCCGCAATATCCGCTGGGCGTATTTAAAGACGAGGGGGCCAACTAATGTACCAAGGTATTCGTATTGCCGGATTTGGCGGCCAAGGGGTAATTTCAGCCGGGATTTTACTGGCGCAAGCGGGCGTGGAAAATAAATTAAACGCCAGCTGGTTGCCCTCATACGGGCCCGAAATGCGCGGCGGCACCGCTAACTGCTCGGTAGTAGTTTCCGACGGTGAAGTTTACACGCCCATTGTTTCCCGCCCCGATACCGTGATTGTCATGAACGAGCCTTCACTCCCCAAATTTGAGCCGTTACTCAAAAAAGGCGGATTACTGATTTTAAACAGCTCGCTCATTAACTCGCGCCCGGCGCGCACGGACATTAAAACCGTGTGCGTACCGTGCAATAAAATTGCCGAAGAACTGGGCATGGACCGCATTGCCAACCTAGTGGCACTAGGGGCGTTTATTAAGCTCACAGGGGCGGTGACGATTGAGGCCGTGGCGGATGCGATGAAAAAAGTTTATAAGCGCGCCAAACCCGAGATGTTGGAGCTGAATAAAAAAGCATTAGAAGCCGGTTTTGAGGCGGTATAAACAACGGGCGCAAAAAATACTTTAGCTCTCTTTTCTCGTCATCCCGCAGATTTTCTGTGCGGGATATAGAAAAGAGAGCTTTTTAACCCAAATTTGAAAAACTGTTAGAAATTTGGTAAGATATAAATGTAATGCCGAGGTAGCTCAGTGGTAGAGCACTGGTCTGAAAAACCAGGTGTCGACAGTTCGATCCTGTCCCTCGGCATTCTTTTTCGTCTTAAATTGGCTCATTTCGTTGTTGCTCACTCGGTCGGATACCTCCGCCCTACGGGCGCGTGCCGTCAGTATTTAGGTTTGGCAAGAAGTTCTAATTGCTCTTTGCGTTTAGCCGTTTTTGTACCGTGAGGCGCGGCAAAAAAGTGTGGGCAATGTAGTCATTGACAAACTTTTTTAACAAAGCCGAGCTCAAAAACGGCTAAACCCTTCGGGCCGCGTCCTTTTGGGCTATTACATTCTTTTTTTGCTTGGCATAGTTACTATGCCTGCGCAAAACAAAGTGCGTACTAACCGCAAAAGTCCAACGGCGCAAAGGCAAAGAGGACTTTTTGCCAAACCTCGTTCGCGCCTAGAACTGAACCAATTTAATTAGAAAAAGTGACCGCGCCCGTACCGACAGTATACTTCGCTTTTTCACTCCCAGAACTACACCCAATTAGTTTGAAAAAAGCCGCTCTACAAAGATACACAGAGCGGCATTTTTATTGTTATCTTCTTTTAACACCACCGGCGTTCATAACCAAATGTTTCTAAGCCTAGATTATCTATATCCACATTACAAGAGAGATAGATTCTTCCCCACCCACTGCTTGGATCCCACCCGCTTTCCATCGTATAATCGGGGGCCCCCTGATAGCCGCTACGCGTCCGTACCAGAACAGCTATATGCATCGAACCAGAATTTGCTCTCGCAAGCACACACACATCATTTTCATTACAATGCCCGTGTTCCCCTTCGGGGAAAGCGCTTGAGTAATCTACATCCAACTCACCCAATATATCCGTGCTTTCTGTTGGCAATCCATGGGTTTGTCTCCAAATGTCAGCGGCTTTTTCCAAATTAGCAACAATTTGTTGAGCCTCGCTGACTCGGGTTTTGAGTACTGCTTTTTGGTATTGCGGCACGGCAACGGCAGCTAATATCCCAATAATCAGCACCACCACCAGTAGCTCAATCAGCGTAAACCCGCGGGCCGTTGTAAAATTAGATAATCCCTGAAATTTTTTCAGGGTCTTCAACGCTTGTTGTTTTATAACGGCCTGCGTGGAAGATCCCGAAACGAGTTCGGGAATAATCTTATTATTCACTGCTGTTTGATTCTCATTTCTGTTTTTCATACGTTGTTTCCTTTTTGGGCCATTAGGCCCTTTTTGATTGCCGGTCCCAAAGTATAAAAAAAACGGACTATTACACTTGGGACAAGGAAACCAGCCCAAACATAACAGCCGTAGCCCCCACCCTTACGGGTGAGAAACATTCGGTAGAAAAACGCTTGCAATCGTCTTTGCTACCTCTAGCGGCTATTTTGGAGTTTCCTTGTATGGCACAGGGCCATCTGAATTACTTATTTCCAAAATAGTTTCAAATTTTCTATGCGCCTAACGCGCAGTTTTTAAAACGCCTCCTATTCTTATTTTACTTGTATTAACGCAAAATGCAAGTACTCCGTTTCCGGCATACCGATTAAAATCGGGTGGTCCTTGGCTTGCCCGCGCAGTTCCACGAGTACCGCTTGCCGCCCGGCTTTACTCGCCCCTTGGCGGATAATATCCACAAACAGCTCGCGCGAAATATGGTGGGAACACGTGGAAAATGCCAAATAACTACCGGCTTTCATACCCTCTAACGCCATTTTGACGAGTTTTACATACAGCCCCACCGCTTGCGGCAACGCCTTGCGGCTTTTGACAAAAGCAGGCGGGTCCAGTAAAATCATATCGGGCTGGTCGGGCAGTTCGCCTTTTTTAAGGGCGGATAAAAGCCGCTCGGCATCATCCCGGTGGAAAACGACCGTATCTTGCACACCGTTGAGTTCAGCGTTTTTCTTGGCGCACTCCACGGCAGCAGCGGAACTGTCGCACCCCCACACTTGGCTGGCCCCCGAGAGAGCGGCTGTAATACCAAACGAACCGATATACGAATACAAATCTAACACCAGTTTGTCTTTGAAGTACGGCTTTAAGAATGCACGGTTTTCGCGTTGGTCAAAATAAAAACCCGTTTTTTGACCGCCGCGCAAAGGCACTAAATACTTCACGCCGTTTTCTTCAATTTCCACCTGGTCGGGCACTTCGCCAATAATTTCCGGCGTATTAGTCAGGCCCTCTAGCGCGCGGAACGCGCTGTCGTTTTTGTAATAAATCCCGGTGGGTTTGAAAATCTTTTGTAGTGCTTTGGTAATTTGGGGTTTCAGCCGCTCCATGCCCGCGGTCAACACATCTACAACTAGTACGTCGCCATAGCGGTCCACCACAAGCCCGGGCATATTGTCGGCCTCGCCATAGCACATGCGCCCGTATTTGCGCACGCCGATTTCTTTGCGGTACGCGTAGGCGTTATCCAAATTTTCAAACACAAAATCTTCGGGCAGGTCTTCCTCGCCTTTTTGCAACAGGCGCACGGCAATTAAACTGTGCGGGTTAAAATACCCGTGCCCCACTTGCTTTCCCTCGTGCGACAATACCCGCACCAACATGCCCGGCTCAATGGACGTATCCAGGCCGTCAATTTCGTTGGAAAACACCCACCAATGCCCGGCATTTAGGCGGCGTTCTTCTTTGGCTTTGAGCTTAATTTCAATCACTTCATTTCCTCCATTTGCGTGAAAGGAATTTTAGCCGCGCATAGCGGGCATTGCGTTGCTGTAAACGTTTGCACCGGGTACGAAAGCAGCGCGCGTAGCGGCACCGTTAAGGGCAAGTACCCCATAGAGCGGTCCACAATTACGCCCACGCCGATGACGTCCCCCTCTAAGCGGTGCACCAGGTCAATGGCGCGGTTGATTTTGCGGCCCGATACGGCCACGTCGTCCACTATAAGCACTTTCTCGCCGGGTTTAATGGTAAAGTTATGCTTTAAAATCATTTCGCCGTTGTCATCCTTGGACGCAAAAATAGCCCGCGCCCCGCGCGCCCGCGCTACTTCCTGCGCCAGTACGCTATCCGACGGGGTGAGCGCCAAAATGACGTCGGCTTTTTTGGTAAATTTGTCCGAAAGCGCACCCGCAATTTTTTGCGCTAAATTCGGGTGCTGCAGTAGTAAAGACGTTTGGATATACGTCTGGCTGTGGAAGCCGGAAGGCATTTCAAAATGGCCTTCCACAATGGCCCCATGCTCTTGCAAGAGGCATAAAACATCTAAGTTATTTCGTGGCATGGAAGTCTCCTTGGATGAATTTTTCTACGTCGTTAAAATCGGTACTTACGCCCTTTTGCTGGGCGGTGCGGATGGTGTCGCCGGCTTTTTTAGCACGCAGCATTTCCACTTTGGGTTTAATCATAGAAGACGACACCCGAAACGCCAGCGCCGGGTTGCCGGATTCGTCGGTTAAATTTTCCGCAAGCACCCCGTTTTTAGACGTATTGGTAAACATAGTAAAAATGGTTAAATCAAACGTTTCTTTGACCCAATCGGTCCACCCGCTTACAGCGGCGGAAATTGTCGGCCCCACGGTATAAGCGTTGTTAATTTGCATGCCGCCCCCGGCAAATTGCACATCAGTGGCCAGTTCGCTTACTTCTACATCGCGCAGTACTTTCCCCACGCTAAAACTTCCGGCGCGCTCCATGCGGTGCATCATAATAAACGGTTGAAACGTAACGTTTAACGCTTCTTTCTCGGCGGCCAGTTTTTCCATCTGGTGAATGACCCCGTTTTGCAGTTTAAGTTTCACAGGGCCCGATAATTTGCGCGCCCCGGGACTCATGCCCTTTAAATCAAACTGTGCTTTAAACGCATTGCCCGAAAGCACCGTGGACGAAAACGTATCAGCTGATAACGTGCCCGCCAAGTTAGGCATAAAGTTGGGCAGACGGTCGCGGAAGTTACGCAACCACGCCAGTTCGCCGGTAACCGGGGTGGAAGGTTTCCCCGGGCTAAGTTGGCTAATCACGGTCACAAAATCTTGCACCGTTCCAATAAACGCCATCGGGTCAAAGTTACCAAAGTGCAAATTAGCGGTAATTTGGCGGCTGTCTTTTTTTAGTTTATCCACCCGCAAGCGCAGTTTCAAATCTTCGCCGTTTAACTGCGTAGACGCAATATACGCGTATAAGTTGCCGCTATGCCACGTGCCGCTTAGTTGCAGTTTGTCAAAGGTAGAGCGGTCCACTTTCACTTTACCGGTTTTGGTGTGCACATATAAGTCATCAAACCCGTTTTTGGCTTGAAATTCCCCGGTTACGTTATAGGCTTTAAAGCCGTAAAAATCGCCCGAAACGTTATCGGCTTGCACGGTAAGCAACGGGAACGTAAACTTACCCTGATTGCGGGCCACTTGCCCGCCCACGGCGCCGCGGCCGGTTAACTGGTAGCGCGCCAAAAACGGCAGTAAATTTTCTTTATCCGGTAATGTAAAAAACGCGGTGGAAAAATCGGCTTGCATCGTCCAAGGGGCGGTGGAAAAATCGGCCTGCCCGCTGGCGTTTAACACAATATCCCCCGCCTGTGCGGTTAAATCCGTCATGGATAGTTTGCGGTAGTTTTCGGTCAGTTTTCCCTCGGCGTTAATGGTGGAAGGCGGCACAGAAAACGAAAACTTGTCCACCCCAAACACGGAGACATCTTTCGCGCTAAACGCCGGGGCCGAGGCCGCCAGCTTAAACGAAGGCTCGGCTATATTATCCATATCCAGTTCCACATCCACCGGGTTTTTAAATAAAAACACCTGCGTTTTTACGCTGCGCAGTGCAAACCCGCGCCAATTAAAATTGGCAAAATTGACGTGCCCTGTGGCTTTGATTTCCATTTCGGAAATATTCTCTTTCCACTGGTTACGTAGCACGGTGGAAAGCTCAAAGCGGGAAAGTTCATCTAAGCGCAACCTATCAAACCGGGCTTGAATATCATACAGCGCATGAGCCGCACCCGAGGTTAAATCTTTCAAACTCAGCACGCCGTTTTTAATACTCCAGTCTTCAATGCTTACCGTAAATTTACTGCCGGCCGAACTGGTATAGGTGGCCGGCTTACCGGAAACATTCACCTGCGGCACATTGTAAATTCCTTCCTGGTTGCGCACGAAATTAAAGCGCGGGGCATTTAACGTAACCTCGTGGATGACGAGCTTTTTTTCCAGTAGCGGCAATAAATCTAAATGCAGCGTCACTGAATCCGCCGACACAAACGCTTTGCCCGGCTCGCCCACCGTATCTACGACGTAAAAGCCTTTAAGTTCCAACGTGTTAATAAATTTAAGTTCTAAGGAAGAAATCATCACCGGGCGGTTGAATTTTTCTTCCAACTGCCGGGTAATTACTTCGCTTAGGTGCTGGGCGTTAAACGCACGCACAAATAGAATCCACGCGCCACAAAAAGCTAGTAAGCCTAGCATTACTAAAAGTAGCACCGCGCGCCACACGGTTAAAAAACCGACGCGGGTGGCACGTTTAGTCTTGCGGACAAACAGGCGTTTACGGGCACGCTGGCGGGTTGTTTTGGGCATAAATCAGTGCAGTTTCTCTCTCATATAGTTTACTATAATTTGCCCGCCCTTGCTTGCCTGTCGGACGACCTGAGAAACCGCTTCTAACAGATGCACATTTTCGGGGAACAAAATTTTAAGCACCACCGCAAACACCAGCATATTCACAAGCACAATCGTCACGCACGAGAAAAACTTCCCCCCCGCCAGTTCCAGGTCAGGTTGGTCGGCATCCCACAACGTGTGAAACGTCTGGATAAAGTGAAACGCCATAAAAAACCCGACTAAAAACAACACCGCTTGCCGGTACGGCGCAATATCGGCAAACAAACTAACAAACAAATACGCCAGTGCCACACACACCACATACCCCGGCACAAAATACGGCGCTAGCGCAATAAACGTGTTCGTACGCGTCATTTTGACGTATCCGCTTTCTTTGCCCACATGCACGTCTTTAATGCGCGCACCGCACAAAATGGCGGCCACAGCGTGGGTGAGTTCGTGCATAAATACATACGGGCGTGAAAAGTTGTACCACTTATAGTGAATGAGTGCATAAATTCCCGCCCCTGCCACAAAGCTAATCGCCGCGCTGGAATGTTCTAACACTCCCCACAACAGGCGCATTTCCTGCCACACCACTAAACACGTAATGGGCAATAATACAAGGGCCAGTAAAAATTTCCAAAATTTTCCCATCAAAATTTCTCCTTCCACGCTACCGTTTGATATTGCATTTTGGCCAGTTGCCGCGCCTCACTTAGCCAGGTTTCCGGCGCCGGTTGTATTTTTAAATCCGTGTTAAAAAAACCACGCACCCCGTGGATCACAGCCTCTTTATACGCGGGGTTGGTACGCGCACCGGGCACCTGCAAAGAGCCTTGATAAAGCACCGTCGTGCCAAACCGCCGGATGGCCCCGCCGAGCATTTTTTGCCCGTTTTCCAAAAGCAAATCGTTTTCCACGGGGTTTACAAAGCAGGCGCTCGCCCTGTGATTTTGGCTGGGTGCATAGGCGGCGGCCGGAAGTTTTTGCTCAAACACTTTGGCAAACAGCCCGCTTAACGTTAATGCAGCCTGAATAGCCCCATGCAACTGTTTATAAATTTCCGCAGGTTTTTCTTGCGACGGAAAAACGAGTGAAAACGTCAAATCGTCCTTGTGATAGACAAGGCCACCCCCGGTAGGCCGACGGCAAATTTCCCCGGTAAAATGTTCTTGTTGTACCCCGCGGCGTACCTCGCTAATAAATTGTGCATAACCAAACGTAACCGCCGGGCCGCCCGCCCAATTATAAAAACGCAGCGTATGCGCGCTTGCACGCGCGCGTACGAGCACTTCATCCAGTGCCATTTGTTCAAATACGTTTAAAGCGGGAGTGGTCAACAATACATTCATTGTCAAAATTATATCATATGTATTTTCCACGCGCTCTAATAGTTTCCAAATTTGAGCCCTTAGCCACCGATAGGACCACCTTGCGTACCTGCAACGCTGACGCGTTGTCTTGCAGACGTACGCTGCGGGTCCACATACGGTGACTAATCATCTCAAATTTGAAAACACGTCCGTCTCTCTTTTTTCGTCGCGCTCTTGCCGTTGTAGGTCAGGCACCTGGAGTACGGGGCTCCCAATTCTTGCACCGTACGTTTAAATATGCACCCCATATACGCCCGCGAGGGGGCTTGTTTGGCTGTTGTAGGTCAGGCATGCCTGACAATGCCTCGTAAGAGGCTTATGCTGTTTTCAAAAAGGTTGTCATTCCCGAGGCATGTTATCGGGAATCTTCCACGCTTGCCGTTTACTAAAAAGTAAACAATTCTTTTTCCGGGATGTTAAGCCCGCGCGCAATTTTGCGGATATTCAAAAGCGCTAAATTACGCTCGCCGCGTTCCACACCACCCATGTAGGTTCTATCCAACCCAATTTCTAACGCAAAATCTTCTTGCGAATATCCTGCCGCTTTACGCAAAGCGCGTACGTGCGCACCGAATTTTTTCAAATACGCTTTATCTTGTTTGGTGTATGTATTTTTCATACATACACGGTACTGTTTTGCATTTTATAAGTACACGGACTATAAGTATCATTTTATGCTATAATAAAGTCATCTTAAACTAGGAGAATACTATGAAAAAAGCGTTTACGCTTATTGAATTGTTAGTAGTTATTTTGATTATCGGTATATTAGCGGCGGTAGCCGTGCCGCAATATCAGAAAGCGGTAGAAAAAAGCAAAGCTACCCAAGTCTTTGCAATTTTAAAATCTTTTTATCAAGCGCAAGAGGCTTATTTTTTAGCCAATGGCAAATATGCCACTACGTTTTCTGAATTAGATGTAAGTATGGACTGGCCTGATGTAGATGACAAAACAAAAAATAATGGAGAATGGAGATTATATTTATGGAATACTTCCACACAAAATGCTATTGGGTTAGAAAGACAAAAAGGCCCTTATGCCGGTGCCAAATTTATAATATATAATAAAATAAGTGGTATTGTATCTATGTATCCTCATACGCTATATTGTTCAGAAAATTATGCCAATGGATTTGGACAAATTTTTCAAAAAGAAGACGGCGCTTATTGTCAAAAATTATTTAATGGGAAACTTATACATAATGGCGGAGTCCGGGTGTATGCACTTCCTTAATTTTTCTTTCCGTACCTCTTATTGAATTAGTACAATAGTTTGGTGAGAATGCTAGCCAAACTATTTTTTATTTTTGCCAAAATCGGCCTGTTTACGCTGGGTGGCGGATATGCCATGTTGCCCTTAATGGAGCGTGAACTTGTCGGCCCGTACCTGTCTATACAAGATTTTTTAGACGTCACGGCCGTGGCGCAATCGGCCCCCGGCATTATGGCTGTTAACGTGGCTATTTTAACAGGCTACCGCTTAAAACGCACGCCTGGCGCGGTTTTTGCCGCCGCTGGGGCCGCCTTACCGTCGTTTTTTATCATTTTACTTATCGCATTATTTTTCCGTAAATTTGCCGAAAACCCCGTTGTGCGCCGCATTTTTTTAGGGGTGCGCCCGGCGGTAGTGGCCCTTATTTTGGTGCCGGTGTTTAGCCTAGCTAAATCGGCGGGCGTTACGCTCAAAACTGTGTGGGTGTGCGTAGCCGTGGCACTGGCCGTGTGGCTTTTAAAAATCTCCCCGGTATATGTTGTGTTAATCGCGGTTTTATGTGGCGTGTTACTTAGCAAAAAGGAGCGTGCGAAATGATTTATTTCCAACTTTTTGCCACATTTTTTAAAATTGGCCTGTTTAATTTCGGTGGCGGGTACGCCATGATTTCGTTTCTGCAAAACGAAGTCGTTTACAAGCAAGCCTGGCTTTCTACGGCCGAGTTTACCGACATTGTAGCCATTTCGCAAGTGACGCCCGGCCCCGTCGGCATCAACCTGGCTACTTATACGGGCTACATCACCAGCGGCAGTGTGCTTGGTTCGCTCGTAGCCACTACCGCCGTGTGTTTGCCATCGCTTATTTTGCTCATTTTAGCGGGTAAATATTTATTTGCCACGCAAGATAAATTCCCCGCCGCCTGGCGCCTGTTGCGCCTGACGGTAATCGGCCTCATAGCCGCCGCCGCGCTGACGCTATGCAACAGTGAAAACTTTGTGGATTACACAAGCGTTCTCTTATGCGCGGGTGCTTTTTTAGCGGTGTGGAAATTTAAACGCGGCCCGATAGCCGTACTTGTAGCCAGTGCTATTTTAGGCCTTTTATTATACTAAGCTAACTTTTATAAACTAATTTTTTAGACGGTAAAAAATAATACTTGTTAGTTTAGGCTAACTTTTATATAATATATACGTAAGGAGAAATTAGTTTATGAAAAAAATAGCTGTATTATTTGTTTTATCCATCCCCGCGCTCGGTTTATCTACAACTTTAAGTGAACAGTTAGAACGCACTGCCGCACAAGCGCTTGCCAAAATCACCGTACAAATACACGTAAAATTAGCCAAACCCGTTTATATGTCCGATGTAATGTTCCGCCCCGTGCGCGGCACCAAAGACACCGTCATCCGCGTAGATTATAAAGAGCAAACCTGCACAGGCCGCTTATCCGTCCACAAGACACATGTACTTCTTCCTACCTCATGTGTGCAAGACGGCAACTATAAAGCCGCACAAGTCCATTTAACCTTTGCTGACGGCAGTTCTATTAAAAAATCGGGTAAATCCGTAGAAGTGCAAGAAAAATTAGCCCATATCCGTTTATAATTTGGCATGCGCTTCAGGCACGGCAATTTCTTCTTTTTGCGGCGTATATTCCAGTTCCACGTCGGCAAAAATGGCGTCTTTGTTTTCGTTGAGCCAGCGGCGGTGCAGTTTGTAGTCGGGGCAATACTGCGCCACCAGCGCCCAGTATTCCGCGCCGTGATTCATAAAGGTTAAATGGCACAGCTCGTGCACCATGAGGTAATCTTGCACGGCGAGTGGCATTTTGACAATGCGGTAAGAAAAATTGAGATTCTTTTTGCCCGAGCAACTGGCCCACAGCGTCTGTTGGTCTTTAATGAAAATTTGGTTGAACTCCACGCCCATTTTCTGCGCCCACGCGGTCGTTTTTTTGACGAGCTCTTCCTTGGCGTTATTTTTGAGCCACTCGGTTACCAGCGCAGCGGGGTTATCCTGTTCGGTTTGCAAATACACGTGAAACGTTTGTCCGTCAAAGGCCACGCCGGGCTCTTGGTCCGGCGTCAGGTACATCTTAGCCGGGAACAAATCCCCGTTATAAAGCACTTTATTGTCGTGCGGAACCGGTGCGGCGGGCTCTCCGGGCTGGGTGTTTTTAGGCGCAGGGGTGCCGAACACTTCGGGGAGGTCCTTTTTGAGGCGTTCTAAAAAGAGTTTTACGTCACTGATAACCGTCTGTGTATCTGCCATAGATACATTATACCAAACTTGCGCGAAATGTAATTTCTTCCTAATTTGCACCACAACTTTGTTATGCGCTTGCTCAAATACCTCCGCTCTAAAGGGCGGTTCACACAAAATTAGTTCAGTAGCGTATAATAAGAATAGCCCGACCTGTGTCCATCCGGAGTGGGCATATTGGCATCCGTTCGAAATTGGCCTAAAGAGGAACATAAATGAACTGCTTGGAGATTGTCTTTTTTGGCAACACATTCGGTCCTTTTATGTGTAAAATTTTTTTGATAAGCAAACGAATAATCTTGACGTCCGCATATTATACTGGCGCTTTGTCCTTCCTTTTTAGGCAAAACGCAACAATATATTTCATCATTGTGGGCACAAGTGCCAGTATCTTTTCCGCTCCCATATGGATTAGCGGTTTGTTTTAAATCCCCGGGTGTATCTAAAACCAGTGTATTAAAATGGGTGGGATAGTCCCCATTTGCCAAATAATACTCTTGTACGGCGTTAGCGTAAGAGGTAGCCATACTTTGTAATAAAGCAAAACGGCTCTTATTGACCGCTTTTTGGTATTGTGGCACCGCTACCGCCGTTAAAATGCCGATAATCAGCACCACAACTAGTAGCTCAATGAGGGTAAAAGCCCCTATCCACTTTCCCCTTGAGGGGTGCTTAGCGCATAGTGCCTCTTTCTCTGCCCCCCTTGCGGGGGAAGTACCGCATAGCGGGGTGTTGTTAAAAAGTATTTCCGCTTTGGAAGATGCCCGCAGGACAGATGAGGGGGTACAAATCAGGCCAGCCTTATTGACTTTCCCCCTCACCCGGCACTGCGTGCCACCCTCTCCCTCAAGGGAGAGGTGCTCAACACTATTTTTTGTTATAATTTCATTTTCTTTTTTCATACGTTTTCCTCCCAGTTACTGTTTTGGAAAACGTATAAAACGGCCGTTTACTTCCAGGGCTATCCACAGACCCAAAAATAACAGCCGTAGCCTACCGTTTACACGGTAAACATTAGGTACAAAACCGCGCAGGAGCTACCTGCTTGGTCTTGTACCTGTAACGACTGCTTTTGGCGTGGATAGCACTTTTACAAGTTCTACGTTTCTTAAACGCTTCCAAAAACAGGTTTAAATTGTCTTTTACTACACTCTCATTCTACCATAATTTTTCCTAAATTCGCACCTTTCGTTAATTTGGTACTGCGGTTTGTAGGACTGCCTGCCCTACAACGGCATTATTTATCGGCGGCCCAAACATTTTACTTGACTTGTTTTTTTTGATACGATTTTCTTAGGCCGGATAGGGACGTATGCCCCTGTATTAAAACGCAATATAAAAGGATTTAGCGCGTTTGAACGGTACTTATAAGGAGATAAACAAAATGAAAAAAATAAGTTGTAAACGGGGGTTTACCCTCATTGAATTATTGGTAGTGGTGCTGATTATCGGCATCTTGGCGGCTGTAGCCGTTCCGCAATATCAAAAAGCGGTAGAGAGAGCAAGACTTGTAGAAGTGGATGTGTTTGTTAACAGTCTTGAGCGTGAACGTGCATTATGGTGTTTGGAAAACCCTGATAAAGGTGAGGATTTTTTTAAGCACCTAGAAGAAGCTGGACTTGAGGTTTCTCCGTCTGAAATAAAAGGATATACTTTTACTAAAAGAGGCGCCTATACTTATCGCCTTGAGAGAAATAGTGGTAAGTATGCTGGAGCCCATTTAGACCTTTGGACGTATAGTTGTAATGGCCTAATAAAGCAACTAGATAAACGATGTCTACATAATGAAGAATTTTGTACCACTTTTGCGACTTCTAGAGGGTACGAATACACGGATGACGAAAATCCTTAATCCATTTCAATGCTACCATCTAGGATGCCCCGGGTATAACACTCGGGGTTTCTTTTGCTCCAAAAGCTTAGCTTCGCCTGATTTTGTCCACTATTAAAGAGCAAACAAGGTTTTTCGATAGTGGAGCCATATAAAGCATACGGTAAGATTTTTCGGTATGACAATCTTGCGGAAAAAGCCTTTTAATTATACAATGAAACTATGACCCATACACTTAAGAAAACTGCGCTGTGCGGCGCTTGTGAAGCTGCCGGCGGCAAAATGGTAGATTTCCACGGGTGGCTGTTGCCCGTCCAGTTTGACAGCATCATTGCCGAACATCACGCCGTGCGCAACGCGTGCGGGATGTTTGATGTGTCCCACATGGGGCAAATCCGCGTGGCCGGCAAAGAGGCGTTGCACCTGCTCCAGTACGTCAGCTGTAACATTATTAAAAGCGGCGTGAGCGAAGGCACGTATTTCCATATGCTGACCGAACAGGGCACCATTATCGACGATGCCATTGCCTTTTGCCTGGGCCAAGAAGAATTTTTAGTCGTCGTCAACGCGGCGTGCGTGGACGAAGATTTTGCGTGGCTGACTAAGCAAGCCGCTGCCTTCAAAGTAACCGTTATCAACGAAAGTGACCGCTGGGGCATGATCGCTTTGCAGGGCCCCACCGCCCTAAGCGTGGCCGATAAAATTTTGCCCGGCATTATGGATTTGCCGCGCTTTCACATCAAAGAAATTGAACTGTTTGGCGCTAAAGGCTATGTCACCCGCACCGGTTACACCGGCGAGGACGGCGTAGAAATCATGCTCCCGAACGGCCAAATAGAGGCGTTGTGGAACGCGCTTTTGAAACTGGGCGTTAAGCCGTGCGGTTTAGGCGCGCGCGACGTACTGCGTTTGGAAGCCGGGTACCTCTTAAACGGCGCGGATGCCGACCAAACCAAAACGCCGTTTGAGGCAAACTGTGGTTGGGTCGTCAAACTAACCAAAGAAAATTTTATCGGCAAGGCCGCCTTAGAGGCTAAAAAAGCTGCGGGTTTTAAAACAAAATTAAAAGCGTTTAAGCTCAAAAACCCCGGCGTACCGCGCGAGGGTTGCAAAGTGTTTTACCAAGGTGTAGAAACCGGCGTGCTTACAAGCGGCACGTTCTCGCCCTTGTTTAAAGGCATTGCCGTGGGGTATGTGGACAGCAACATTGCCGTCGGCGCGGAAGTGGAAATTGAAATCCACGGCCGCAAAGTGCCGGCTGAAGTTGTCAAAACACCGTTTTATAAAAATAGAGTTTAAGGAGTGACTATGTATAATGAGGAAAATTGCCGTTTTTTAAAAACCCATGAATGGGCCTTTGTGGAAGGGGACAAAGCCGTCGTCGGTATTTCCAACCACGCGCAAGAAGAAATTAGTGATATTGTGTTTGTGGACTTGCCCAAAGTGGGCCGCACCGTCAAAGCGGGCGAAAATTGCTGTGTGATTGAATCGGTTAAATCCGCGAGCGAAATTTACGCCCCCGTGTCGGGTGAAATTGTGGAAGTCAATGAGGCCCTAAACGCTGACCCCGCTTTGGTAAACCGCGAGCCGCACGCCGGCGGGTGGCTGTTCAAAATCAAAATGACGAACCTGAGCGAAGTGAGCGCGCTACTGGACTTTGCCGCTTACAGCGCCACGATTGCTAAATAATCAACCCCCCGCTTCGGCGGGGGAATTTTTTATATAGGACGATTATGTTTATCCCAAACACAAAAGAAGACCAACAGCAAATGCTCGCTAAAATTGGTGCTACAGCTATTAAAGAGCTATTGGCCCAAATCCCGGAACAATTTTTGTACCCGGCCTTAGATTTACCCAAGGCTATGACGGAACAAGAGCTCACATCCCACGTACGCGTACTGGCCGCAAAAAATAAACCCTTAAAAAACTTTATCGGTGCCGGTATGTACGAGCATTTTATACCGGCGGCGGTGCCGGCGCTCTCGTCGCGCGGGGAGTTTTTAACCGCTTACACACCGTATCAAGCCGAGGCCAGCCAAGGCACCTTACAAACGATTTACGAATTTCAAAGTTGCATGTGTGCTCTTATGAATATGGACGTAGCTACTGCCTCCCACTACGACGGAGCCACCGCCATGACCGAGGCCGCCCTGGCCGCTTGCCGCATCACCGGGCGCAAGCAAATAGTGGTGTCCATGCTCCTGCACCCGCACTATAAAGAGGTGCTGAAAACCTATACGCGCCACATGGGAATTTCCGTCGTAGAAGCCAAGGTCACCGACGAAGGCGTATTAGATTTGGATGCGCTAAAAACGCAACTTTCCGCCGACACGGCCTGTTTTATTTTGCAAACGCCTAACTTTGTAGGCTGTTTGGAAGAGGCCCAAGCCGTTTCTGCCGCCGTGCATATGTCGGGGGCGCTGTTAGTATCCGTCGTCAACCCGATTTCGCTGGGTGTGGTGCAATCCCCCGGCGAATATGATGCCGATTTCGCCGTGTGCGAAGGCCAACCCTTGGGCAACCCCGTCAGTTTCGGTGGGCCCGGTTTGGGCGTGATGACGGCCAAAAAAGCCTATGTGCGCCAACTGCCCGGCCGCATGGTAGGCATTGCCAAAGATAAAGATGGTAAGCGTGCTTTTGTGCTAACTTTACAAGCACGCGAGCAACACATCCGGCGCGAAAAAGCTGCCTCTAATATCTGTTCCAACGAGGCCCTTTGTGCCTTAAATGCAGTCATTTATTTGACGTTACTGGGGCCGCAAGGGCTTAAAGAAGTAGCCGAGCTTAATTTGGAGCGTGCACACCGGTTAGCTAACTTAATTAACACAAAAAGTTTTCACGTGAAAACTTTTGCACCGTTTTTTAATGAGTTTATGGTAGAGTGCCCCATCCCGGCCGCCGAGGTCATTGCCAAAATGGAAACCAAAGGCTTTGCCGCCGGGTATGACTTGGGGCAACTCTGCCCGCAAATGAAAAACTGTTTACTTGTGTGTGCGACGGAAATGCGTACCGAGGAAGATTTAAAAGCATATGCGGACGCGCTAGGAGGGATTTAATATGCAAGAAATTTTGAAAAACCAGTTATCTATTGAAGCGTCCCGCCCCGGGCGGCGCGGCGTGCAATTTACCAAAACGCAAAAACCTGCGAACGCGTACGTACCTCAAAACTATTTGCGCAAAACGGTGCCGAATTTACCCGAACTGAGTGAATTTGACACGGTGCGGCACTTTACGCGCCTTTCGCAACAAAACTACAGTTTGGATGCGCAATTTTACCCGCTCGGCTCGTGCACCATGAAATACAACCCTAAGGCGTATGACGTACTAAGCGTATTGCCCGGCTTTGCAAACGCGCACCCGTTTGCGCCCGAAAGTGCCGTGCAAGGGACGTTGGAACTAGCCTACAATTTGCAGGAATTGCTTAAAAAAGTGACCGGACTGGCGGCGTTTACCTTGCAGCCCGCCGCCGGAGCGCATGGAGAACTAACCGGCATTTTAACGGCGCGTGCCTATCACGATGCGCACAACGGCCAAAACCGCACGGAAGTCATCGTGCCTGACACGGCCCACGGCACCAACCCCGCTACCGCCAATATGGCAGGCTACACGGTGGTCAACATTAAGTCGGCTCCCAATGGCTGTGTGGATAAAGCCGCACTCAAGGCCGCTTTATCGGAAAAAACGGCGGTTGTTATGCTAACCGTGCCCAATACCGTCGGGCTATTTGAGCCGGAGATTAAAGAAATTGCCGACTTGGTGCACAGTGTGGGGGCCCTCTTGTACATGGACGGGGCGAATTTTAACGCGCTTATCGGCCTAGCCAAACCGGCTGATTTTGGCGTGGATATTATGCACCTTAATTTGCATAAAACGTTTGCCGCGCCGCACGGCGGCGGTGGGCCGGGCTCAGGCCCGGTGGGGGCGGCGGCGCACGTGGCGCCGTTCTTGCCGCATCCGATTGTGTCATACGCGAACGGACAATATACGCTCACGGACAACCGCGCGCAAAGCCATAACCGTATGAAAGCATTTTACGGTAATATGGCGGTGGTCATCCGCGGGTATTGTTACTTGCGCCAATTTGACGCGGCTACGCTCAAAACCATTGCCGAAAACGCCATTTTAAATGCCAACTATGTGCGGGCGTGCCTCAAAGGTAAATTCAATGCATTTTTTGATAGAAATTGCATGCACGAGTGTGTGCTCACGCCGCCGGACCCGCACACCACCGGCGTGCATACGAGCGATATTGCCAAGCGGCTCTTAGATTATGGCTTTTACGCGCCGACTATCTATTTCCCGCTCATTGTGCCCGAGGCTTTAATGGTAGAGCCGACGGAAACGGAAAATAAAGAGATGCTGGACGCATTTGCGGCGGCGATGGAGCGGATTTACGACGAAATCCAGACGAATCCGCAAGTAGTTAAAGAGGCACCGCATCATCAACCGGTGAAACGCATTGATGAGGTGTCGGCCGCACGGCAACCTAATTTAAGGTGGTAGATTTGCGTACCCCCTCTCTGCGGTGCTGACGCACTTGTTCTCCCCCGCCAGGGGGGAAGTGAAAAATACATCACCGGATAAAACTTACAGTAAGCTGATTTTTCAAATTTGCATTTAGTTTGCGGGGAAAAGTTGGGCCGTAGCGTACGTCAGCAAATAGAACACAGGAAGCAAATTTGAGGGTAGGTAAGGCCGCAAGTTGAGCTAAGGGTTGGCAAAAAGTCCTCTTTGCCTTTAGCCGTTTTTGAGTTCGGCTTTGTTAAAAAAGTTTGCCAATGATTACATTGCCCGCACTTTTTTGCCGCGCCTCACCGTACAAAAACGGCTAAACGCAAAGAGCAATTAGAACTTCTTGCCAACCCTAGTACGTCCTGCGGACGGCGCAACGCGCCGCAGGTACGCGAGCGAAAGTCGGCCTTAGATAGCCCAAATTTGGCCTAATGGAACTTTTTGTTGGTAATACCGTCTTAGAAATGATTTTGAACTATTTTTAGACAAAAATACATCTATAAAAATTATTGCCGAACTTGTTTCGGCATCTTCCACGCAGGCCGTTAAAAGCCACTACCAG
>JAZUSP010000009.1:0-71895 GCA_045606805.1 Elusimicrobiaceae bacterium
AGGGTTATTTTAGTCAATTAAAGAGCAAGGTAAGGATACATTCGGGCCTAATTAGGGAGAGACGGATTAAACTGATAAAAAAGTTACTTAGCAAACCACATATTTAGACCTAATCACCCAGATTTTTGTCTATTAGGCCCAAAACCCAGATTGTTAAAAATATCTATGATTTTGTTCTTTTTATACGTCATTTGTAATACTCTAAAACCCAAACTTTTCTTTCCATCGGTACTGATTTTATGGGTTAGTTTATATTTGACTATGGGATATATTAAATTTTATTTACCGCATCTAGCAAATCATAGGAATCTAAATATTTTAATATTTGTAAGCAGTATTGGTAGCTTTCTTGTGCTCACTTATTTAATGAATTTTCTTGGATTAAAAATTACTGCATTTTCTCACCAAGTTCTGTATTGGGGGAGTAATTATTCTGTTTTTTGGGTTTTATCAGGTATTTCTTTATTCAATTTATTTCGCAATATAAATTTTCATAGCATGCTTATAAACAAAATCTCATCATATATGTTACTAGTCTATTTATTTCATGAGAATTTGCTTTTTCGAAGATACATTCGATCAAATTTGTTTAATTGGTGGTATTCGTTAACTGGGGAAGAAAATATTATAGTAGCAGTGATATCATTTGCTTTAATCCTTTTTTTGTCTGCTTTAATAATTTCGATTATTTTTAATAAATGTTTTAACCCGTTGATTGAAACTGTAGCAGATAAGTTATATATCTTAATCAACAAGTGCTATGGTAAATTAACAAACATAATTTTAAGATTTGAGTAGTTCTAATTAAGAAGAAAAAAATTACGGTTTTTACTGCCGTATCAATGAAATATGTGTTCTTCACTCTGCAAACACAAAATCCCCTGGCATTCGGCCTTCCTGCATTTTTATCCTATTGTGTAAAAGCCATGTGGCAACAATTTATGCCAAAAGGCAAAGTGCGATTTGTGTTCGTAATTTGGCGGTTTTTGCTGTAAAAAACGGTCATTTTTGTAAAAAAGTGTCCAATTTGCAGCGGATTGCCGAGTTAAAACAAGTGTCCAAAAAGTGTCCAAAATGTATCCAAAAACGTTAAAATTGGTTAAAATCCATTAAAAATGGACCCTTAAAAACAGACACAAATTTTAAGCACAAATTGAGCAATTAAAATGTGTTTTTACGACGAGCGTTTTGCCTTCTTAAAACCAATATGGTATAATAATTTTAGATTTAAGCCCAGTTGGCGCAGCGGTAGCGCGTTCCCTTGACATGGGAAAGGTCACAGGTTCAATCCCTGTACTGGGCAGTTCTTAAAATCCTCGTTTATCGACGAGGATTTCTTGTTTTATACTGATTTGTGGTTTTTTTGGCAGACATTCCAAAAAGGCCATTTTTTGCGCGTTTTTGCAGGTTTTTGTAGTTTTATTGTCAATATTTTGGCAATGACTTTTACAGGGAAAACGGGGCTTTTTGACAGTTTTTATTGGCAATTTTCAAAAATCGTATCGTCGGAGAGTTCTAACCGCCACGGGAAAGGTGAAAAAATAGGGATTCATAGGCATATTTATCGGAATGTCCCATATTATATAAGAATAAGTAAATATATTATTCTAGTATGGTAATAAGCATATACTTAATAGCAAGACATAATAACCAGTACATAGGAGATAAGTGTGTAGTATAACCACAAGGCTATGAAATAGGCTTGGGGTACAGGTTATGCTAATAACCTGTTAGAAATGGTTATAATGGGAAGAATCAATAAAAGTATAACTAAATAACAGGAAAAATATGGAAACAAGACAAAGCAGAATATAAAACCTACAAAACTAAGTAAGAACATAGCGAATCATAGCAGGTTATGGCGGTTGTAGGCGGCCATATCTCGCTTGCCAAAAATAAGAAAAGCAAGCCAAAACAAGCGGCGAACCATTATCAGATAGTAAAAATAAATTTTGGATTATAGAATAAAAAGGCAGGGCAAAAAATTTTTACAAAAATTTTTAGGACTTTTCTTTTATAATATGACATAGTGTAGCAAGTTATTTGTTCCATAAATTAAATATTGCTATTTCGCCCCAGAATACTTTTACCCACAACAACCTACCGACTTCAATTTAAAACTTTATACAGCCCAATTTTGCTCAATTAAAGGGTGTTTGTGCATTGGAAGCAACAAGTAAATGTAGTAGAATACAAAAAAGGTATCTTGTTTAGGGAGTTATTATGGAAACTACAATCAGGTTAGATATGCAAGAAGTGATGGATGTTGTGGGGCTTCACTTAAATCAATTGGCTTTTCAGAACAATTTGTCTATTCCGCAAGATTTCACTTTCATTAAAATGCGACTAGCCAGTTTCGGTTTTGATGATATGAGTTTTAGATATAAAAATCAATTTTTTTCGATACTTTTTGACATATATCATAATGGCAAAAGTTTATTGGAACAAACACCTGACAAGAAGAAGAAATTTATTGATTTCTGTAGTAAGAACAATCTCGTTCCGTGCTTGTTTCCATTGAACTTTGCTTTGACTCCGACAAGTTCAAAATATGGATATGGTGTGCGCTTTCCCGATACTGAAGCAACAAGCACACATTTTGCCCCCAAAGATAATAACGGTTGGAATTTAATACACGCTGTAACAAATAAAGCAGTAAATCCACTAGAAAAGGCAACCGATACGCCTATTCAAATGTCAATGTATGAACAATACAATTTTGCCACCGAAATTGCCAAACAAATTGTATCAAAACAATACGGAACAATTGTGGAATGGAATGATATTATGCCTGCAAACAGTCCACAACTTGTATATCTAGAAAAAAAATATAAAGATTCAGAGGCGTGGTGTTGTGTGCGTGTAGTAAATAAACCCATTGAGGACTTAACAGATGAAGACATAGCAAAAGCAACCGAACATACGCATATCTTTAATCCAATTTTTAGTCGAAATGGTCTTTTTATTCTAGTTTATATAAAGAATACAAACCGTACAGACCTGATTCATAACTATCAATATAAAATTAAAGAAGTTGATAATTTCGTACATCACGTATTTATTTCACCAATACACTACGAATACTGATTGAATTGGTAGTTTTGGGAATACCTAATTGAATTAATTCGGAAACAAATTCGGAAGGGTTTTCCCGAGGAACCATCAAATAAATATAGTTTTTGGTACGTGTTAATGCCACATACATCAATCTTCTTTCTTCTGCATAAGGTGTAAATTCTGGCTTGCTCAATAAAAATCTCATAATAGGGTCATCTGTAATTTTATTGGGGAATCCTAAATAAGCATTTTTACAGTTAATTAGAACAACATTGTCTGCTTCCAATCCTTTGGCTTTATGTACAGTTAAAAAGGTAATTTTTAAATTAGGATGTTTTTTGTACACAATTTTTAACGTATTGGGACATATTGAAAAAACATTTGATTCCTGAAGAAAATTTATATCGTTTTTATGACGACCCAATAATAGAACTGAAGAATCACTAAAATTTTGTGCTATTTCATCTAAAATGTGTGTTAGTGTCTTCTGAGATTGCTTGGGTAATGTATCTGTATAACCCACCAGTTTAATGGGAGTTTTCAAATGTTTATCCGATATGAGTTGCTTGGGAACTTGAATAGGATTTTTTGCAATAAAATTATTACAAATATCTATTAGTTCTTGTGCATTTCTGTATGTTTTCGTTAATTTAAATACCGCACTAGGTCCCCAATAATCTTTGAAAGATGTAAATAAACTAATTTCACTTCCCGCAAAACGATAGATTGATTGCCAGTCATCCCCAATACAAACAAGTTTGGCTCCTGTTTTCTCTAAAATTGCTTTTATTAAAGTGTATCTATCTTTTCCTATATCTTGATACTCATCTATTATGATGTACTTGTATGGCAAGGCCATTATGTCATTTTTTACAATAGAAGTCGCATTCCAAATCATATCAGAAAAATCTATTAGATTGCTATTTTGTAATGCTTCCTGATATTTTTTAAATATATCTTTAGCAATTGCTATAAACAATCTGTTCCTTTCAATAAGGTAGGAGTTTTCTCTCCCTGAATGTTCCGCTGAAAAATATGACAAATCTTGTTCTCTATAACCTTGTGATTTAAACAACGTGATAAAAGAAGACATCATTCTTTCAAATTCCATTAGTCTTCTATCTCCGCGCTCTAAAATCTTTTTAACTATTTCTTGAGGATTTCGCGGTTTGATTTTAACTCCGTTCTTTAACAACTCATCTCGAAGTTTAGTTAGTAAAACACCTTCACTTTGATAATATGAATACGTTTCTATTAATTTAGTTTCGTATTGTTTATGAAGTTTTCTTTTTTTATTAATATCGGCAACATATTTTTGGGCGGCAACGGGGGAAAGCCACGGGCAAGTCATTTTTCTAGTAACACCAAAATGTTCCAAGTAAATATTATACTCAGGCAAATAAAAGTCAGGTTTATAAGAAAAACTTAATTTCTTAGGATAGGGGCGTTCGTATTCATATTCAATTCCATTTAAGTACAGAAAGTTTGCTATCATAACTTCTTCTTGGCTTTTCATTTTTTCGCCAATTAAAGAGACTTTCGAACGCAATGTTTCTAAGTCGCTTGCTTTCTCAGCATTTTCAATCTTATCAATAGAAACATTTTCATCTTTCGTTATCGGTACATATAAATAATAAGAAAGGAAGTGTAATAGATTTTCAGAGGAAGTATTATTATGGTCTTGAGTCTGTGTATAGTAATCCCGTATTGTCTTGGATAAAATATTGGTGTCTGCAACATTAAGTACATCAGGAGTATTTTGGGTAATAATATCCTTTCCTAATTTGTGAAAAGTATAAGAGGGAATTTGGATGTTCAATTGTTTGGATAATCTTTCCTGCATTTCCTCTGCAGCCTTGTTTGTAAAAGAAATCAAAAGGATTTCTTCAGGCAGGATATTCTTAACGTGATATAAATAGGCAACTTTTCCAACCATTGTAAGTGTTTTCCCTGCCCCTGCCCCTGCAATAATTAAACAGCGGTCATCATCACTAACAATTGCCTTCCTTTGCTCATCATCTAAAGAATGTCCCAATATATTGTCAAAAAGATTCGAACAGCGTATTACTTCTTTATTTACAAATTGTTTGTTATGTTGCTCCAGAATAGTGGATAGTATGTTTTGAATGGTTGCAATATTTTCAAGTTTTATTTTGTTGAAAAATTTTATTTTATTTAAAGTTCCTGTACATTTTTTAATTATATTTTCAATTATTTGCGCTCTTTCACTATGGGAAAGATACCTGTCAGGCAGATTCGTTTTTTGTAACAACTTTTCACACATTGTTACGATAACCTGATAAGCATTTTTTGCCTTATCTATACCATTTTGAGCAATCGGTTTGAAATTAAAATCCTTCATATCTATATTTTAACATATGCACGTCTATATGCGGACGAAGAGCAAAAGGAATTATGTATTAGATTTAGATTAGTCCCGTTAAAATAGCTATAATGGAAATATGAAACCCAATATCAACGAATACATCCAGTATTATCTAACCGATTTTGAATGGCTTATTGTTTTGGCTTGTCTATGGAAACCTGTAGGCATTAAACACTTTTTATCTCGTTATTCCTTGCAAGATACAGAACAACAACTACAGAGCATTAGAAATATACCTTGCTTAGACCTTGAAATATACCCGCTAGAACGCAAGCATTATCACAGATGGAAAGAGGTTTTGGGTACGTCTAAAAATGGCGTTGGAATAAATGCTAGTTGTAAAGATGTCGCAAAGTTAGAAAAATTGGTTTTGGATTACATAGAACATTATCAACAGGGCAAAATTATCGGCAGAGGTATGCCCGCATTAGGATATAAGAAAAGTATGCAAGCAACCCTTAACTTATTACATACGTACGAAGAAAACAATGGAACAAGTGCCTACATTCGCCGAGAAATAGATGATGGTTCAGGTAATATCATCCGCGCCAATAGTAGAAGCCGCTTATTAGAAGACCTATTTATTTTGTGCAGAGAAGGTTTTATTTCCTTTTCGGATATAGAGTATGCCTATGGCAATCTTTCTACCGATAATGCCGCAACGGATATAGATACATTAAAGGCCCATAGTGCTATCGTTCTTTCTCTTACTGCTTTATTTAACCGAGATGTTAGTTCTATGCAAGAAAAACTGCTACCTGAGGGCGCTAAACTTGAAGCAAGCATTCCACAGGCACAACCAGTAGTAAAAACTAACACATCTAATAATAACTCGCCAAATGAGGAAGAAGACAACCCTGACGCTTATTTGGGGTTGCGTATTGTAGATAACAACAAAATTTATTTCGGGGATATACTATTGCCTTTTAAGAAAAATACGAAAGAAATAAAACTTATTAAATATTTAATTCGTTGCCAAGATAGACCTGCTTACCGTGATAATATTATTGATGACGTGCTTAAATATAAAAACAATGCTAAAGAAACCCCAAAATATCCAATAAATAGAATACAAGGCATTAAGAAAGGGCCTAAAAAGGGGTTTAATAGACGGAAGAAGGATAGATTCCGTAAATTAGTACAGGAAGTATCTAAGAAGTTAGCCGAGGCACATTTAACTCTTGATACAAGCGAAAAAAGATGTGTAAAAATTAAAACTGTGGAGAAATAAACATCTCCACTTTTTTCTCGTCAGAAAAGCCACTCCTTATGGGGTGGTTATTTTTTGCTTTTCTCCACATTTATCTCCACTTTTTCAGACGGAGAATCTGATTTCTCTTCACAATAAATGATGTGCCAGCCTGTGTGTATGGCAAGACAGTACGTCCTGCCAACATTTAGACCTATGGTCTTTAAACAGGAGCAATAAAATGTCAAATATTGACAGAGTCAAAATTGAAATACCACTTGGAGAAATTCAAGAATTAACCCTCAATGCCATTAAAAACATTGGGTATCACGGGCAAGAAAACCCTATGTCTTACCCTGTATTTTCGGTAATATGGGGCCGCAAAATACTACGTATTGATATGAGCGTTCCGCGCTTGTTATTTGGAAACACTTTAGAAGAGGCTGACGAGACTTGCTTTGACAGTGTCATTTACAAAATTCAGCGGCAAGCAATGTACAAGAATATTTCTATCCCTACCGCCAGTATTGAAAACGCACTTCCATACTATGTGGAAATTGGGAAAAATATGCCCATTAGCACTAAACATTGTTCTCTAGCAATGCTCAGTCGGTTAGGCAATTGTTTGGCTCAACGTACCAATAGAGTAGGGAAGGTAAAATACTATTCCGATATTGGTCGTGAAGGGCTTAAAGTATCTGTTTGGTGCCCTAAACGGGAAGTATATTTTTATGATAAAACCGCCAAAGAATTGTGCCACGGTGGAAAACATAACATGGGAAACCAAGAGATGTTTGAATGGATGTTAAACGAAGGATGGAACGTAATTCGCTATGAGGTCAAGTTTGAAAATTCAGATACGGTGAACAGAGAACTAATGCGTTTTAATACGGTCCCCACATTTAAAAATTTATGGAATGCACGTTTGGTTCAAGCCATTTTGCTTGATTATTGGGATAAACTTTCTGTTACCTTGCCCCCTATACGTAGCCGTCAAGCAGGACTCATAAAGGCTATCTATACAGCCATCCAAAACGGAGCCACTAAGGAAGAAATTATCTTCAAATTGGGATTTGATTTATTGGAGCAGAAAATAGGTGCTACTACATTGAAACACCTGCTTGTAACTCCAAAATCCAAATTACAAGGGAAGTCTTCACTAATGACCTATAGTGCCTTACGTAAAAAACACAATGAACTGAATAAAAAATTCACAATCAAGCGTGAATATTTGGCACAGAAAATAGGCCAGTATTTAACTGAATTTAAGCCTATTCGTGTGTATATGTTAGCGCAAGACATTGAGGGGGTATTATGATGATTGACTGGGAAAAAAACAAACCCCAAAGTCCCCTAATGACTCCTGCAGAAGTAGCTGCCTATCTTCGTATTTCCAAAGCCACGGTATATTCTAAAAAATGCCGTGGAGCGTTTCCAAAGGGTAGTACGGTAAAGATATTCGGCAAACTTATGTTTTTGCGTGAGAAGATAGACCAACTAATAGTCGACTCCGTGGAGCCGTCATTTGGGCGTTTTTAACATAAACTTTGTTATTTAGTTTGCTCTGATTCTAATAACCTTTTCAGGGCCAACCGAATAACCGACGATAAATTACGGTCTTCCCGTTGGGCATACGCTTGAGCAAGAGCCAACAGTTCAGCGGGAAGCGTAAAACTAATCGTCTTCATCTTTTGTTTATTATCTTGTTCGGACATATATAGATAATAGCAAATTTGATTAGATATGAAAATATAATACTTGACAATATAATTAAATATTATATAATATTGTATTATAATACTGAGGAATATTAAATATGAAAATTTATCAAAACGAAAAAGGACTTTATGGAATTGACTATATCGATGAAACAGGAAAAAGACATCGTCATATCGTGGCGACGAGCGAATCAGCTGCTAAGGAAGAATTAGCGAAGCGGACCAATGCATTTTACAAAGCCAAAAATGACCCGCACTTAATGCAAGAAAGCCAATTGTTTAAAGATATGGCTCCCGTATTTATTGAGAATCATATCAATCTACGCCCTTCCAAGCAGACCTATTTAGCAATGTTTGAGAAGATTGTAGCCCATTTTGGTAATTATCGTTTGAAAGAAGTATCTCCGCTAGTTGTACAAACGTTTTATCATAAAAAAGCCCAAGAGACTTCTTATTCTAATGCCAACCGATATTTCGGCATTATTAGTAAGTTTTTCAATTGCTTGAACGATTGGGATAAATATAATGGTCCTAATCCGTGCTGTAAAGTTAAAAAGCAACCTGAAGAACCTTTCAACCCACATCCAATAAATGAGCAAGAAATTCAAACGCTCCTGCCATTTATTAGTGATGAAGCGCGGCCTTGTGTAATGATTGGGTTTTATACAGGGTTAAGACGGCAGGAGTTATTGGGCCTTCGTTGGGAAAATATTGATTTTACCCACAAAACAATTTTCATTCCTAAAACTAAAACCGAACAACCGCGTACTCTGGGACTGACACCCGATATTAAACGGATTTTACAAGGATTGAACCCCCAAAAGAACGGGCTTGTATTCGAAAAGGTAACTGAAAATAAACTGAAATACCAACTTAATAAGGCCTCCGAGAAATCAGAAATAGGACATATCCGCCCGCACGATATGAGACACTCCTTTGCAGTAAATTTCCTAAACCGTGGTGGCACTTTGGAACATTTACAACGGTTACTTGGGCATAGCAAAATTACCACTACGCAACGCTACTTGCGGTTTAAAACTGGTGAAATTGCTAGTAAGATGATGGTAATGGATGGAATGATTCCGCTTGATATTGTAAGCGGGAACAAATAAACTACGCATTTTTTGCGTACTTTATGCGTAGTTTATGATATAATGGTAATACAGGAGCGAACTATGTATATCTATCAAAATGAAAACTGGCCGCACTTTACGTGGGATGAAACAAAGATTTTGACGTTACTTGCACAGGTCAAACTGGCGCAAGGATTACTACTTGGGAAAATGCAAAATATTGGCTTTGCTATGCAAGATAATGCGTTGTTACAAACCCTTACGGAAGAAATCTTAAAATCCAATCAGATTGAAGGGCAGTTATTAGATATAGAGCAAGTTCGTTCCTCTATTGCACGGCGGTTAGGACTCCCCAATGCAAATATTCCTGTTTCCCGTGATGTAGAAGGAACAGTAGATATGATGTTGGATGCCATTCAACATTACGAAGCCCCTGTTACCAAAGTCCGCTTGTGTGCGTGGCATAAAAATATGTTTCCTGAAGGAAAAAGTGGCTTTTATACCATTAAAGCGGGAGATTATCGTGATGATGCCCTCGGCCCAATGCAAGTAGTTTCTGGCCCAATGGGAAACGAAAAAGTCCATTATGAAGCCCCTGCCGCAACCGTACTCAATAGCGAAATGGAAAAACTGTTTGAATTTATCAATACGGATGAAACAGATAACGTACTAAAGGCAGCTATCGTACACTTATGGTTTGTAATTTTACACCCTTTTGACGATGGGAACGGACGGATTGCACGCGCTTTATCGGAATTGTTGTTAGCACGAAGCGAAAATTCGGCTAATCGGTTCTATTCTATGTCCTCACAAATAGCCAAAGAACGCAAAGAGTACTATAAACAACTGGAAATTACACAGCAAGGCGATTTGGATATTACCGATTGGCTAGAATGGTTCTTACTTACGCTACAACACGCCATCCAAAACTCTGACGAGTTATTAAAGACCGTACTTGCCAAGGCGACATTTTGGAAACAACATTCTGGCGAAACTTTTAATGACCGCCAAAGCAAGATGCTCAATATGCTGTTTGATGGTTTTACAGGTCATTTAACCAGTACTAAATGGGCCAAAATCTGCAAGTGCTCCCACGATACTGCTAGCCGTGATATGGCCGACTTACAACAACGTGGCATTTTAGAGCAGATTGGCGCAGGTAGAACAACACATTATAAACTGAATAAATAACATTCTATAATTGAGGAATTGATAAATATGGCCGTTATCGGTGCAGGGAAAGAAACGTATTTCTTTATAAATGGTTTAAGGACTCCATACCTTTTTCAACTACGCAAAGGAATTTTCCTATTGCCTGCTCGTTGTTCTATTGATATTAAAGAGCTCATCCCAACAACACATACTCCGATGGAATTTGGTATGATTGCATTGTTATTAGGCGGAGTCTATTCACAATTAAAAATTACAGCTCAAGGGCCTAAAGCCTTGGCTATTAAAGCATGGAACAGTCAGTGGGACATCTTGCTCTTAAACGCTATATTTTGTGCCGAAGCCACTTCTCTGTTACAATCAAAAGTTCCTATTGAAAAACTTTCTAAAGAAACTTCGCTTAATGTTATGTCCTGGTATATTCATTTACCTCGGTCTTCCTATTTTATCAAGAAAAAAGACATTGCCTGGTTATCAAAATATTATCCTAAAGCATACTCTCTTCTAGATAATGATAGTTTTCGTACAGCGGTCCACAGCTTATCCTCATATTACTGGCATTCTGTTCCTAGTGTACAATTGAGTGTTTTATGGGCAGGAATTGAATCTTTATTCAATATACAATCAGAAATTTCTTTTCGCTTGAGCGCGTCTATTGCTAAATTTCTAGAACCTACAAATTCTTCCAAAGGATTATCTTTATATCAGAAGACTAAGAAATTATATGGTTTCCGTTCTAAAGCTGTACATGGTGTGCAATCTGAGATACCTGAAACAATTTTGCCTGATACTGTTAAGTTACTCAATTTATTAATTAAAAAATGCATAACTAACGGGAAATTGCCCCCTAAAACAGAGAAACTCCTTTTCTATAAATAACCCCCATTGTCAATATTTTGGCAATGACAAAAACAAGCCAATGCAACAGCCATTTTATCGTCGGAGAATTAACAAGTAAAAACGCATTTCGCCCTTGACATGGGAAAGGTCACAGGTTCAATCCCTGTACTGGGCAAATTTGGAAACCACCCTTTTGGGTGGTTTTTAAATTTGTCCGGTAGCGCATAAACTGCTTTATGCGCGGCAGGTTTAATTAAATCTATTCTGCACGAAGTATTTGCCGCTAACCCCGAAATGGCCTATCAGGCCGGCCTTATTTACGTCGATGCCGGGCAACCGACTCTAGACGACCATACTTACAACTGGCCGCCGACGGCGGTTGGAAAGACGCTAAAAAGAACTCAAAAAATTAAATGTGTTTACCGGGATATTTCCATACTTTCATATTGTGATCTACATAAGAAGACCCCTCATTGGTTTCCTGTTTGCATATTTTATTGGAAATATCGTCTGTTTTCTCTAAAGAGACACATATATCGTTATGAAGACGGGTGGGTCTATGTGGTAAATAGATCTGATATCGTAATTTGATGTCTGTGCGTGCACACATAACATGGGCATCTTCTGTGGAATTGACAAAAGTACATTCTCCCCAATCGTAAGTTTGTTTATTAGTTTCACTATTCCCCAGCGTAATATCTAACTCATTAAAACTGGTTGCGTATTTTCCGTTTGCTAAATAATATATTTCTTGGGCCTCCGCAATACTTTTCACTAAATTTTTTAACGTGGCATAGCGGCTTTTATGAACGGCCACTTTGTATTGCGGCAACGCTACGGCGGTTAAAATGCCAATGATAAGCACAGCCACTAACAACTCAATAAGCGTAAACGCTTTTACATTTCTTTTCATTTGATTTCTCCTTAGTGTCTGCTTAGAAGAACCCAAAAACGGCTCCTTGCTTTATGGATAGTCAAACGCATAAAACAAACAGCCGTAGTCTGCCCTCTTACGAGGGCAAACATTAGACATAGCCAAGCAGGCTCATGACTTCCGGCTCGGTTATGTCTTAAACGGGCTGTTTTTAGGTTTGACTATCGTTTTGTTTGCACAAACCGTATCCTCGCGGATGTCCTAAAAAACAGATCAAATTTTTTAATTACTACACTTCTATTCTATATAATTTCTGCCTAATTTGCACCACAACTTTGTTATGCGCTTGCTCAAATACCTCTGCCCTGCGGGCAGTTCACACAAGTATTTTTCACAAGCGTAAGCCGCGTTGTGGCACAAATTAGTTTGAAATTATCGCGAAGTCTGTTTGTATGACTCTCTTGCATTTTGAATATAACTAATGTTACACCACACTCAAATATTTTTTAAAAAAAGACTTGCATTTTTAAAATTTTTTTAGTACATTTTGCATAGTTATTTATTTTTTAATAGATAACTTTAATTTAAGCTTAGGAGATCGCTATGTTCCAACCCAAAACAGCCTTAGTTGCCGTATGGTTACTGATTGCAAGTACGCTTTCGGCACAAGGTGTATTTTTTAGTGAAATCGACGAAGAAACAGTGTTTTTACCCAGCGCCAAACACGCCCAACGCGTGCATAATCGCCGGGCTGCTACGCTAGAAGAAACAGAAGGGGCGCTTGAGAAAACTTGGCAGCATGCCAAACACGCTGCTAATAAAATAGGGTTAGATATCGGAATAGATGTGTCTTATTTAGCCCAACGCGCCGCCCCTAATGGTAAACAAACGGCTATCCAGGGTGTTTATTACCCCTACTTAACGTGGAATTTATTTAAAGATGATACGTTTGGGGCCGGGCAGCTCAACATCAACTACACGTTTGTGCGCTATTGGGGCACACAGGCCACCAAGTTGCAAAACCGCATTAACACCGCAACGGCGTTTAACGATTATGCGGGCAACCAGGAATTTTTCTCGCAATTTTCCTACACACACACTCTCCCCGGCGATTTAAATTGGCTCAGCATTACCATCGGGCAATTTCCGCTTTACAACTTTGACGGTACAACGTATCTGGATAACCAGCAAACCGCGCTGATGAACTTTGCGCTCTCGCAAAATGCCACGTCGGCTTATCCGTCGGCCTCGCTGGGTGGGTATGTGCAAGCACAAACCAAAGACTTTACGCTCGCCGCCGGTTATCAGGACGGTACTAACATTTCCGGCGAGCATATTGAACTGGGCGACGCGTTTAGCGGCAAATATACCACGTTTGGTTACGCCGCGTGGACGCCTAATTTCCACTTTGGCGCGGGGCAATATGCCTTATTATATTACTATCAGCCTTCGGTGGAAAAACAGCCCGGCGGTGTGCATGGGTTATCGTTTAATATGCAACAAAATTTAGGGGATAAATGGGCGGTATTCGGCCGCGCCAACGGTTCCAACAACGGCGTAACCGGGATTAAAAATTCCTATGCGTTGGGCGGAGCTTTATTAAATCCTTTCAACCGCAACTCTCAGGATGCCGTTTTACTGGGCGTAGCGTATAACCGTTTGAGCCCCGCGGGGCAAGGTTACCCCAACTATATGCGCAGCGGCGAAACCGCCTTAGAGCTGGCATGGGTATGGGGGATCGGCAAATTGGTTACGATCACGCCGGACTTGCAAATTTATCCGCGTGCGGCGTTTAACAACAAAAAAGAAATTGCAACGGTAGTGGGTTTACGCACCACCGTACAACTGTAAAATAAGGAGAAACTACTATGGAAAAAAACGAACTTGTATTAGGTACACGCTATCCTACTTTGGCTTTCATTTCCGGCGGCGCCGGGCAAGCCGCAGATGGTATTCCGCCCCAGCCGTTTGAAACTTTTTGCTATGACTCCGCGCTTTTACAGGCAAAAGTGGAAAACTTTAACATTGTGCCCTACACCTCGGTCCTTCCCAAAGAATTATACGGCAACATTGTTCCCGTGGACCAGGTAACCAAATACTTTAAACACGGTGCTGTGCTGGAAGTGATTATGGCCGGTAACGGGGCCCGTATTGAAGATCATAAAGCCATTGCTACCGGCGTTGGGGTGTGCTGGGGCAAAGACAAAAAAGGCAATTTAATCGGCGGTTGGGCGGCTGAATACGTGGAGTATTTTGATACGCCTATTGATGACGAAATTGCCGAAGGACACGCCCACATGTGGCTTAACAAATCCTTAAAACACGAATTGGAAATCCGCGGGGTGGAAAAACACAGCGAATTTCAAATTTGGCACAACTATATTAACATCACCCAGCCGTTTGCGTACTGCTTAACCGTGATGGGTTTCTTGAACTTTAAATTTGCCGAGCCGGTAAATTTAAAATAACGGGAGCCGCCTATGGGAAATAACAAAACGGCCGCCAAATTAGGCGTAATCGGCTTAGCCAGTATTGTGATTAGTTCCATGGTGGGGGGAGGGGTATTTTCCCTCCCCCAAAACATGGCAGCCAGTGCTTCGGCCGCCGCGGTTTTACTCGCGTGGGTGATCACGGGCTTTGGCATGTATTTTATTGCAAACACGTTTAGTGTGCTTTCGCGCGTCAAGCCGGACTTAACCGCCGGTATTTACATGTACGCGCGCGAAGGGTTCGGCCCGTACGTCGGCTTTACGATTGGCTGGGGGTATTGGCTGTGTCAAATTTTTGGCAACGTGGGGTATGCTGTCATTACCATGGACGCATTAAATTATTTTTTCCCGCCGCATTTTGCCGGGGGAAATAATTTACTGTCCATTGTGTGCGGCTCGGTGCTTATTTGGGGGTTTAACTTTATTGTGCTACGCGGGGTAAAGCAAGCCACCATTTTAAACATCATCGGTACCATTGGCAAACTGGTGCCGCTCTTAGCGTTTTGTGTGATTATGCTATTCGCCTTTCACGCGGGTAAGTTTGACTTTAACTTTTTGGGCAAACTGGCCGAAGGCGGGCATAAACTGGGCAGCTTAGGCGCGCAGTTAAAGAGCACCATGCTGGTCACGCTATGGTCGTTTATCGGTATTGAAGGTGCGGTGGTGCTTTCCAATCGGGCCAAAAGCCAATCGGCCGTCAGCAAGGCCACCATCCTTGGTTTTTTGGGGTGTTTGGTCATTTACATTGGGCTTTCGGTCTTGCCGTTTGGATTTTTAACGCAAGAGCAAATTGCCGCGGTGGCCAATCCTTCTACGGCCGGGGTACTTGAAAAAGTAGTCGGCCCGTGGGGCGCCGTGTTTATGAACTGCGGGCTCTTAATTGCGGTGCTGTCTTCGTGGCTCGCGTGGACGATGATTACGGCTGAAATCCCGGCCGCGGCGGCCGAAAACGGCACGTTCCCCAAAGTATTTGCACACCAAAATAAAGCGGGTGCGCCGGACGTTTCCCTGTGGGTAACCAGCGCATTTATGCAGCTTGCCATTTTAATGGTGTATTTTTCCAACAATGCGTGGAACACCATGCTCTCTATTACGGGGGTCATGGTACTGCCTGCGTATTTGGCTAGCACGCTTTATTTGTGGAAACTGGTGGAGGACGGCGATTTTGAAAAACTATCCAAAACCGGCCGTGCGGCCGCGTTGGCAACTTCTGTGTTGGGTACGGGGTTTGCGCTATGGCTGTTGTATGCGGCGGGCCTTAAATACTTATTCCTGGCGGCTATTTTCTTGGCATTAGGGATCCCGGTGTTTATAGATGCGCGCAAACAACGAAAGGACGGCAAACCTATTTTTACCGGGCCCGAAAAAGCCGTGGTAACTTTACTGGTGCTTGCGGCGTTAGCGGCCGTTTATGCGTTTAGCCGCGGGCTCATCAAAATATAAGTCCTAAAGTTGGTAAGTGGTAACAAAAACCGCCCGGCATTAAGTGTGCCGGGCGGTGTCCCATAAAAAGACGATTTGGTTTTTAACAGCTTGCCGAAGAATATCCGAAAGTTTCCAAGCCAAAGGAATCAATGTTTGTATCACAGGAATGATAGCTTCTGCTCCAACTTTCATTTGAGTTTTGTTTCTCGCTACATAAATAATAGTCCGGAGCACTTTGAAACCCACTTTTCCGACGAGATTCGACACAAATGAGCCATTGTTTTGGACTGGTGTTTCCTTCCCATTGTGAGCTTATACAAATTTTTGCTGAATTGCAGTAAGCATGCCTATCCTCATTGTATGAAAAAGAATCCCCATAGTCTATATCTGTTAAGGGTATATAATCTATTCGTTCTTCCGTACTAGGAAAGCCCGATGATAATATAGCAATATCTGCAGCTTTTTCAAGTGTAGCCACCATTTGTTGCATTTCGCTAAGGCGGCTTTTTTCCACTGCCTTGGTATATTGCGGCATGGCTATGGCCGCCAAAATACCGATAATGAGCACAACAACTAATAGCTCAATTAGCGTAAAGCCGCCCTTCCCCCTAGAGTGGGAAGATGCCCGGAGGGCAGATGAGGGGGTACTAATAAAGTTACCTTGTTTTACTTTCCCCCTTACCCGGCACTGCGTGCCACCCTCTCCCTCAAGGGAGAGGTGCTTGTTGAGGTTTACATTTAGGCCAACATTTACATTTTCTTTTTTCATTTGATTTTTCCTTATTGTCTGTTTTGCCGAGCTCAAACAAAAACGGCTACTTTGCTTGAGCTAATGCAAGTAACCCAATACAAAACAGCCGTGGCTTTCCATTCTTTCAAATGGCAAACACTGGGCACAACACAAACGGGTAATTAGTCCGTTCGCGTTGTGCCTCAATACAGCTGTTTTTGGACTTGCATTATGCTTTTAGTTTCCTAAAAGCTCTTTGTGCCCTCGCGGCACAATTCCAAAAACGTTCAAAATTTTTTAATTTACTACATTTCCATTCTATATAATTTTTCCCTAATTTTGCACCTCATTTTAATTGGACTATCTCCCGCCAAATTGTTATTATATTTTTAAGGAGATTTTTATGGAAATGTTACTTGCTTTTTTAGCCGGCGCTGTTGTAGCGGCTATCTTGGCCTACTGGCTACTTACTGAACAAAACAAAAAATTTTTAGCCTTGCAAGAAGCTGCTAAAGATTCTTTTAAGCAATTGGCAACGGACTCCTTAAAAGAGCAAAAGGCCGAACTGGTCCACCAAAACAAAGACATGGTTTCCCCGCTTAAAGAAACGCTTGATAAATTTACCAAGCAAGTGGGCGAACTACGCACCGAAAGTACCACTCGCCACAGCCTTTTACAAAACGCGATTGAGCGCACCTTGCAACTAAACGAAAACCTTTCGCAAGAGGCGCAAAACTTAACTGAGGCGCTTAAGAGCCCCAAGCGCCAAGGCACCTGGGGGGAAATTATTTTAGAAGACGTGTTGACGGCGGCCGGGTTTCGTAAGGGGATAGAATTTGATACGCAAGTTTCGTTCACTACCGAGGACAACCAACGCAAACAGCCCGATTTTATTTTGCATCTGCCCGGCAAGCGCGACCTTGTTATAGACTCCAAAATGTCCTTTACCGCGTATATGAATTGGCAAGCCGCTACGACGGAAGAAGATAAACAAAAATACTTAAAAGAACACGTGGCCTCTATTGAAAAACACATTAAAGAACTGGCCGAGCAGGATTACACGGCCTTACTGCCCAACGAGAAATTGGACTTTACATTTATGTTTATCCCCATTGAGTACGCGTACTTTATTGCCGTGCAAGCCAAGCCTGAACTCAACGAAATTGCGCGCAAGCACCGCATTGCGATTGTGACGGCGTCCAACTTGTTTTCCGTCTTGCAAGTGGCCGATAACTTGTGGCGCCAGGAACGTGCCAGCCAACTGACCGAAAAAATCTTTAAAACCGCACAAGAAATGCTCGAACGCACCGGCCGTTTTGCCCAACGTATGGAAGATATCCACACGCGTATTAACCAGTTGGGCAAATCTTACGAAGATGCCGACAAAGCTCTACGCGGCAAACAAGGCATTATTTCTTCGGCTAAACAACTGGAAGACATGCGCCTGAAGTCCGCGCGCAAACTGCCCGAACTGGTGGAGGACGAAACGCCCGCCTTGCCGCAAGACAACGATGCCTGGAAAAAGGTAAAATAGCAATAAGAGGTTTTATATGCTTTGGTTTAATTGTGATTATTGTGAAGGGGCCCACCCCCGCATTTTAGAGCGTTTGACGCAGACCAATTTGGAACAAACTGCCGGCTATGGCGCGGACCCGTATTGCCGCCAAGCCGCACAGCTCATTAAACAAGCGTGCGAGGCACCGCAAGCGCAAGTCCATTTTTTATGCGGCGGTACGCAGACCAATTTAACGGTACTTGCCGCCTGTTCGCGCCCGTACCAAAGCATTATTTCGCCCGTGTCGGGCCATATCAACGTGCACGAGGCCGGCGCCATTGAAGCCACCGGCCACCGCATTGAAGCACTCCCGCAGGACCATGGCAAAATTACGGCCGCGCAAATTGCGCGCGTGTGCAAGGCGCATTGGGAGGACGACAACCCCGAATTTGCCCCGCAGCCCCGCACGGTATATATTTCGTTCCCCACAGAATACGGCACGCTCTACACGCTGGAAGAACTCAAAGAAATCCGCCGTGTGTGCGACGAAAACCATTTGTTTTTATTTATTGATGGGGCCCGTTTGGGTTACGGCTTAACCGCCCCGGGCAACGACGTGGCACTAGCCGACATTGCCGCACTGGCGGACGTGTTTTATATTGGCGGCACGAAAATCGGTGCGCTACTGGGCGAGGCCGTTGTTATTGTCAACCCCAAACTACAAAAAGATTTCCGCTACTTTATGAAACAAAAAGGCGGTATTTTGGCCAAAGGGCGCCTTTTGGGAATTCAATTTCTAACATTGTTTGAGGACGGCCTTTATCTAAAAATTGCCAAGCACGCCAATGATATGGCCGTTCAAATTAAAAAAGCATGCGTGCAAGCCGGCCTGCCCTTTTTGTATGACTCACCCACCAACCAGCAATTTCCCATTTTGCCCAATGATGTGCTCGCCACGCTAGAAGAAACCTACGCGTTTGCGCACATGGGCCGCGTAGATAAAAACCACAGCGCTATTCGCATTTGTACCAGTTGGGCCACGCGCCAAGAGGACGTGGACCAACTGATTGCTGACATCCTTAAATTGGTGGGCAAATAATATGCTGCATATCGGGTGCCATTTATCCAGTTCGGCCGGGTTTGAAGCCATGGGCCAAACGGCCTTGTCTATCGGCGCCAATACGTTCCAATTTTTCACACGCAACCCGCGCGGCGGCAAAGCCAAAGATATTGACCCGCAGGATGTTCAAAATTTAATTGTGCTTATGAAAGAGCACCATTTCGCGCCGATTATCGCCCACGCGCCTTATACGTTAAACCCTGCCTCGGCCGAGGCCAAAACGCGCGAGTTTGCTTTGATGACGTTTGCCGACGACCTTAGACGCATGGAATATGTGCCCGGCAACCTGTATAATTTTCATCCCGGCTCACATGTGGGGCAAGGCGTGGACAAAGGCATTGAGCTCATTATTCACACGCTTAACGAAATTTTAGACCCCAAACAGCATACCACGGTACTCTTGGAAACTATGTCGGGCAAGGGGAGTGAAATCGGCGGGAAATTTGACGAGCTTAAACGCATTATAGACGGCGTGAAACATAATCAATTGCTTGGCGTGTGTTTAGATACGTGCCATGTTAGCGACGCCGGGTATTCGCTTGTAAAACTAGATGATACGCTGGCCGAGTTTGATAAACAAGTGGGCCTTAATTTATTGAAAGCCGTGCATTTAAACGATAGCTTAAATCCGCAAGGCGCGCACAAGGACCGCCACGCGCCCATTGGCGAGGGTACGATTGGCACGAAAACCTTGGCGGGCGTGATTAACCACCCGGCTTTAAAACATTTGCCGTTTTGCTTGGAAACCCCGAATGATTTAGACGGTTACGCGCGCGAAATTAAGTTGTTGCGCAGGTTGTATAAAGAGTAAAAGTTGCATTTTTTTCACAAAACTGATATACTATATCTGTAACGGGCCTGTAGCTCAGCTGGGAGAGCGCCTGCATGGCATGCAGGAGGTCGCAAGTTCGATCCTTGTCAGGTCCACCATTTACAACAATAACCCGCCGAAAGGCGGGTTTTTTGTTGGAAATGTGGCGGCCAGGCAGGCGCTATTTTGCTTACGAAAATGGCGCATGGTCGCAAGTTCGATCCTTGTCAGGTCCAAAATTTAAAACCTCGCGAAAGCGGGGTTTTTATTTTGGCCGCTTTTTGTTATACTATAGATACAATTTTATCTGTTTTTGGAAGCCGTAAAAGATACGGTGCGCTGTAGGGCCAACCTTTCAGCACGCGACGCCAGAAATAGCCGATAACAGGCACAACGTGAACGGACTAATTACCCGTTTGTGTTGTGCCGAGCGTTTGCCGCTTTGCGGCAAGCCACGGCTGTTATGTTGGGTTAGCGTCGCGTTGGCCCGGTGTAAGTAGCCGTATTTTTATACTCCTTAGACAGAAATTGAAATTGTAAGGAGAATAAAAATGAAAAATCGAAATACCCGGCGGGGTTTTACGCTCATTGAGTTGTTGGTCGTTGTATTAATTATCGGCATTTTAGCGGCGGTAGCCGTGCCACAATATCAAGTAGCGGTCCTAAAAAGCCGGTTTATAAAACTGTATAATTTAGCCATAAGTTATGACCGCGTTATTCAAGAATATCAACTGGCCAACGGAACTTATCCTACCGGTTTTGATGTGTTGGCTATCGATAAACCCGCCGGAACTACTGAACAAAATGTAGGGAGCGATTCTTGTATCAAAAACAATGAATTTTACTGCTGTTTAATTCCCCAAATACCGGGCAGTTATGCACAAGCAATTAACTGCGGAGACAGCAACTATACGATAGCTTTCCATTATATGAATAAAGCCAATAAACAATATTGTGTGGCCAAAACGACAGATAAAACTGCCACCAAACTTTGCAAAAGTTATGGTCCTGAAGAAAACGGATGGAATTTATTTACCCCAGATGATAGTAAACCTGGTTATATTTATTATAGGATGAACTAAAATTTACCGCCCCCGCATAGTTTGCGGGAAAAATTTGGGGACGGTCCTGTTTCCAAATTTGAGCTGATTAGCCACCGTATGTGGACCCGTAGCGAGGAAACATCACCACGTAAAATCTACAGTGGGCTGATTTGTCAGATTTGAGATAGATTTGCACCGTAAGTTGCCCGAAGCTGTACTGATAGGTACTGCGAGGGGCAAGTCGGTGCAAAGATACTCAAATGTGGCAAATTGTTGCCCGGAAGCAACAAAACCTAAAACATTCCGTTTTAGGTTTTGTGCGTTAAAAATGCCACATCACCGGGGAGTTGTCATTTAAACGACCACGCGTTGCCCATGGTGTTTTCTATGTATTCCAAGAGCCCCTTATGCAGTAAAATGCGTTTATTGGTCTTAATGCGGTGGATTTTTTTTGGGTCTTCTTTGGACGGCACTTCCAAAAACACCACCGTGGTGCCTTTGGTCATGTCCAAATACGTTTTAAGTTTTTCCAGCCCAAATTTGGGATATCCGGCCGGAATACGGATCGTAAATTCATCTGCAGCCGAGGCAATCAGCTCGGTCACGTCGCTCACGTCTTTTAAGTTAAGCTCTACGCGCGCGCTTTCATCATCTACCCTAATATCGCCCATAAAGTTTAAAATGGCATTGGGGGCCAGTTTTCCCGCCAGTTCGGCGTACGCTTTGGCAAAACAGTTAACGGACAAAGAGCCCGTGCAATCTTCTATTACAAACTGGCACCATTCTTTTTTCTCTTTGTTTTGGCGTTTTTTAAATAGCGTAATAATGCCCAGTACGTTTAAACGGCCGCTGGCTTTTCCTTCCAAAATATCAATAATAGGGGTGCATTTTAAGCGTGCCAAATTGTTTTGATAGCGTGCCATGGGATGCCCGCTGAAAAAGAGGCCCAGCACTTCTTTTTCGTTAAATAAAAGTTCCTTTTGCGTGAGCGGGTGGGCTTTAATAGGGTCTTTTTTCTTGACGCTAAGTACGCTGGAAAAATCGTCGCCAAACAAATTGCCTACGTTGTTTTCTTTTTCTTTGGCTACCAAGTGGGCGGTATCTACGGCGTTATCAATGTTAGCCAAAATATCCGCGCGCACTTGCTTGGGGTCTCCCCCGGGGTACAAGCTGTCTAGCGCGCCCGCTTTGGCTAAGCTTTCAATGGTTTTTTTGTTGGCCTGAAATAAATCAATGCGGTTGCACAAATCTTCTAGCGAAGTATAAGGCCCGTCTTTTTCGCGCTCCTTAACAATGGAAATACACCCTTCTTCCCCGGCGTTTTTAATGGCTTCCAGCGCGTAGCGGATATATTCTTTGTCGCCCACTTTCTCTACCGAAAATTCCGGCTGTGATTTATTTACGTCGGGTGGCAGCGTTTCAAAACCCATTTTGCGGGCTTCTTCTAAGTATGTGACAATTTTGTTTTCTTTGTCCTCGGCGCCGATAGCGTTGTGGCCGATTTCGTTGGTCAAGGCCGAACACATAAATTCAATGGGGTAATTGGCTTTTAAATAGGCAGTTTGATACGTAACCAGCGCATACGCGTACGAGTGCGACTTGTTAAACCCATACCCGGCAAACGCTTTCATTTGCTCGTAAATGTGAGTGGCGGTTTTTTCGGGGATTTTGTTTTGTTTACACCCTTCCACAAATTTTTTGCCGAACTTTTCCATAACGTCCAGTTTCTTTTTACCCATGGCTTTGCGCAGCGTGTCGGCTTCGCCGGGGGTAAACCCGCCCAAGAGTTTGGAAATTTGCATGATTTGCTCTTGGTATACCATACAACCGTACGTGTCTTTTAACACTTCGGCTAGGAGCGGCGTTTCGTATGTAATTTTTTCCTGTCCGTTTTTGCGGTGCACAAACATATCCATCATACCCGATTCCATGGGCCCCGGGCGGTAGAGAGCTACCAAGGCGGATAAGTCGCTAAACTCACTGGGCTGGATTTTTTTGATAAGGTCGCGCATGCCGCCGCTTTCTAACTGGAAAATACCCAGCGTTTTGCAGGCGGAAAGCATCTCGTAGGTTTTTTTGTCATCTAGCGGGATTTGGTTGATGTCAAAATTGGGGTCGTGGCGCTGCCGGATCATTTTTTCGGCATTATCAATGACCGTAAGAGTGCGCAGCCCCAAAAAGTCCATTTTCAGTAAGCCTAAACCGGAGCACGGCTCTCCTTCAAACTGCGTGGTAATGGCCTCGCGGGCCCCGCGTGCGAGGGGTACATATTCACTAACCGGGTCGCGCGTGATGAGCACGCCGGCGGCGTGAATACCCGTGTGGCGTTTAAGGCCTTCTAGTTTACGGGCCATATCGTAGAGTTTTTTGGCTTGCGGGTTATTATTAATAGCGGTTTTCAGTTCGTTGATTTCCAGCGCCTTTTCAAGTGTCATTTTCGGGTCGTTGGGAATCATTTTGGTCAGGCGGTTGGCCTCAGCCAAGGGAACGTCCATGGCGCGGGCTACATCTTTAAGCACCAGTTTGGCTTTCATCGTTCCAAACGTGATAATTTGCGATACCCGGTCCGCCCCGTATTTGCCGCGCACATAGTCTATGACGCGTTCGCGCCCGGCGTCGGACATATCAATATCCAAGTCCGGCATGCTGACGCGGTCCGGGTTTAAAAAGCGTTCAAAGAGTAGTTTGTTTTGAATGGGGTCAATGCGCGTAATATCCAAGCTATATGCCACTAAGGACCCGGCGCCCGACCCGCGGCCCGGCCCTATCGGGATGCCGTTTGCGCGTGCCCAGTTGATAAAGTCGCTTACGATCAAAAAGTAGCAGTCAAACCCCATGGTAATAATGACGTCAAATTCGTATTCCAGCTGTTTCCAGTAATTTTCGGGCACGTTGCCATGCATTTTTTGGGTGAGCCCTTTACGGCACAGGTCCTTAAAGTATTCAGCCGAATTGGGGAACTGCGGCGGGATATCAAATTTAGGTAAAATAAAACCGTGTTTGGGGAACTGCAAATCGCACTTATCGGCAATGACTAAGGTATTTTTGCACGCCTCGGGCGTGTGCGAAAAAAGCGCGCACATCTCCTCCGGCGATTTAAAATATAACTCGTGCGACATTTGCATGCGGTGTGGGTCACTAAGCGTTTTGCCCGTGGCAATACATACGTGCACGTCGTGTGCTTCCCAGTCTTCCTTTTTTTCGTAGTGGCAATCGTTGGTAGCCACCAGGGGAATGCCGGTGCGTTTGGCCACGTCTTTTAAAAGCGGGATGGACTCAATTTCCTCGCGGATGCCGTGATCCATAAGCTCAATGTAATAATTGCCTTTGCCAAAAATATCTTCATACTGCTTGGCAAACGCGCAGGCTTTGTCAAACCCGTCCACACTGCGCACATATTGGGATAACAACCCTTTTAAACAGCCCGACAGGCAGAGTAGCCCGCCGGAATGTTTGGCAAGTAACTCGGTATCAATGCGCGGGTGGTAGTAAAACCCGTCCACCCAGGCCATGGAATTGAGCTTTACTAAATTTTGGTAGCCTTCGTGGTTGCGGGCCAGTAAAGTAAGGTGCCCGGTTAAGGATTTGTCTTTAACGTTGTATTTTCCTTCTGTGACGTAAAACTCACACCCCACGAGCGGCTTTAAGCCTGCGGCGGTGGCCGATTCGTAAAAGTCCAGCGCGCCGTACATATTGCCGTGGTCGGTAAGCCCCATGGCTTTAATGCCTTGCGCCGCGAGCCCTTTTAAAAAAGCCGAGGGCTTGTGGTTTTCGGAAATGCGCAGCATACCGTCTAGGAGCGAATAGTCGCTATGGTTGTGGAGTTGTACAAATTCTGCCATAAGGAAATCCAAATGTTATAAGATATGTCTATGAAACATTATAGTAAATTAAAAGAAACGTGCATTTCTTCGCGTACGATTTTTAAAGGCATTTTAGGCGTCAAGTTGGACACGGTGCGCCTCGTCAACGGCCACACGGCCACGCGCCTGTATTTGGACCACCGTGGTGCCAGCGGCGTGCTACCTGTAGAGGGAGACTATGTTTATTTAGTACAACAATACCGCTACCCGGTGGGCAAAGTAACGTTAGAAATCCCGGCCGGCAAGCGTGAAGTGGGCCAAACTTTTTTAACCTGTGCCCGGGCCGAGCTCAAACAAGAAACGGGCATGCGTGCCAAAAGCCTAAAACATGTGATGATGTTTAACCCCACTAACGCGTTTTCCAATGAACAGTTGCATTTGTTTGTAGCTACTGGCTTAACGCGCGGGAAAGACAGCCCGGATGAGGATGAATTTATTAACCTTAAAAAAATCCCCTTTACCCGCGCTTATAAAATGGTGGAAAAAGGGGAAATTTGCGACGCTAAGACGATTATTATGCTACAGTGGTGGAAGTTGCACCAGTAACCAACTGTTTTTATGAAGGCTTGTAGTTTTTGAGCATTATTCAGAGCATAAAGAACTATAGCCATTTTTTCCGACTCGATTAGGATAACCGAAGTTAGCACATCTATTGCAAGAATAATTCTCCCGGCAAAAGAATCCACTGACCGGCATCATTGTCTTCGATATTGTGTGATCGGGATTATATGTTAGCTCTTTAATTACGCCAGACTGGGCATAGTAATATATAAACATCGGGGTGTTAGAATTAGTAGTAGCAACTACACTATCTGAAAATATGCTATACTCACAAGATGTATCAGTATTACCAAATATTCCAGGAATTAGTTTACATGCGGGTACTTCTATATCTAATTCATCAAGGGTACAAGTTCCATCATGCTGTAGTTTACAAACTGCCGCCGCGGTACCAATGGCTTTCATTGTAGTTTCATATTCCGCTACCCGCGCTTTAGTTACTGCCTTCTGATATTGTGGCACGGCTACGGCAGCTAAAATACCGATGATTAACACGACGACTAATAACTCTATTAGGGTAAAACCCTTATTTCTTTTTTGCATACTTTATCTCCTTAGTTTTATTTCAATTTAACTGTTTTGGAAATAGAGCATGCAAAACGGCTATTATGCTTAGACCTAGCGATCGGTACCTAAGACAAAACAGCCGTGGCCTGTCACTTGCGTGACAAACGCTCGGTGCAACACAAACGGGTAATTAGTCCGTTCACGTTGCACCTGATATCGGCTGTTTTTGGAGATCGCTAGTGCTTTTAAAGCCCTCTGTATTCTTCGTACAGTTCCAAAAACAGATTAAATTGTTTTTTTACTACATTTCCATTCTATATAATTTCTTCCTAATTTGCACCACAACTTTGTTACGCGCTTGCTCAAATACCTCTGCCCTACGGGCAGTTCACACAAGTATTCTTCGCAAGCGCAAGCCGCGTTGTGGCACAAATTAGTTTGAAATTATCGCGAAGCTCATTTGTACGATAAACTTGCGTTTAAAACATCACATATAATGCAACATCGCAGGGGGGTTTTTATCTCAAACTGCAATATAATTTTGCTAGTATGTGTTATATACGTATGAAAAAACTAATCCTAGCAGTTTTGTTGTTTACGCCCCTGGGGGGCACACTCTGCGCACAGACCACGCGCAACGTGGCTGTGCTTGCCTACTCGGCCGACCAACTGGCCGCCCAGTTTGCGGGCCAAACCCGCAAAAATGTAGTGGCGGCTATTAACACCGTTCCGGCGTCGGAGCAAGTCTATACCGGCACGGACGGCAAAGAATATGAACTGGTGCGCTACGGCGGCGCCCACCAGGACTACCGCCAATTCCTCTTTGAGTTTAAACTGCCCCAAACCTTGGTGGGGGTGGCCGATAACCCCAAAGGGATACTGGCTTTTAATGAAAAGTACGGCCTTAATATCCCGGTGACGGAGCAAAGTTTTGCCCGCAACACGGGTGTATTTTTGACGACCGTGGAGGATGTGGCCAATGGTACCCAATACCAGGTGTATCAAAATAATGGAGCGTTTGCGCTCTTTCAAAACGGGCAACTGGTGCGCAACTTTGCCACGGCCGAAGAATACCAAGCCTTTATGGCAACGGTAACGGCGGCCAACTCGGCCTATGCGGCCCAGCAAGCACAGCAACAAACCGCCTTAGAACAGGCGCGTTTGGCACAAGAGGAGCAAAATACCAAGTATGTGCGCCGCAGCTCTTACGTGGCCCCGGTTATAGGCGGGCTACTCGTAGGCGGTTTGGCGTGGGATATTGTACGCTGGACGCGTCACGGGCATCATTCGTACCGCCCGGCACCGCCTCCGCGGCATCATCGCCACCACCGTTGGTAAAAATGTTTTAAAAAGAAAAAGGGCCCGCATTAAGTGGGCTCTTTTCAATTGATATTACCAGTATTACCGAAACTTTGTTGATTTTGTGCCGCCGTAATAACTATAGCCCAATTTGGCTTTAATAAGCTCTTGGGCTAAATTTTTGCCCTGTCCGTTCGTCACGTCGCACAGTAAGCGGAAGTATTTATCGCGCCCGCAATTAGAAAGGGAAACGGGGCCCTGTGCCAAAAAGTTTTTTGTAAACGCTTTGGCCTGTTGCGCCAGTTTTTTCTCGCGCTCGGTTTTGCCTTTTATTTCGGGCGTATCTACTCCCAGCACGCGCACAGGTACTTTTTCACAATACACGGCCAGGGAGCAATTTAAGTTAATTTTAAACGTGTCCCCGTCATAGACGGACGCAATAGACACATCCTCAAAACTGGCCGGGGTAGGGGTATTTTCATCTTGTGAAAGCGGCTTGCCTTGTTGCTGCATAATAAAAGCAATCACACCCACAATAATCGTTAGCCAAAATTTGGCTTGCTTTTGGGAATACTTACCGCTACTGCGGCGCGAAGAGGTGCGTTTTCTAATAGCCATATTGCGGGAGTAACAGGCGCAAGGCGCCGGGTTTAACGGTAATTTCCAAGCGGCGGTCCGTTTTGCGTGGCTCGCCGTCAATGTGATACAAAATTTCGTGGTCGCTTTCCACAACCGCACTTGTAATTTGCGTAGTGTTTGTTACCTCAAACGGCGGTTTTTTGTCCGTAAAAAAGAACGGCACGGCGGCGGCCAGTTTGTATTTGGGCGCATCTTTAATTTCCACCATATCTAGTTTGCCATCGGTTAAGCTGGCCTGCGGGGCAATTTTAAAGTTACTGCCGTATTGCCGCCCGTTGGCAAATACCAAGGTAAGCGGTGCTATTTCCTGCGTGTGTCCGTCTGCCGTTACGCGCAGCGTGTTCGGCTTATAGGTAAAAAATGTTTTGGTACCCAATTTGAAATACGGTGCTTTGCCGCGCGCGCCGGTTTTGCCGTGTTCCATAAATTGCCAGGCCACGGCGGCCTCTATGCCTACGCCGGCCACGTTTAAAAAAATCTCGTTATTGGCCAGTCCCACGTCGCACGCGTGCGGTGTGGCGCGCTGTAATTTAACCAGCGCTTCTTCCAAAGGCAAAAACATGCCGATTTCGCGCGCCAGGCCATTGCCGGACCCGCGCGGGATAATCCCCAGTGCAGTTTGCGTATCCACTAAACCTTGTGCGGCTTCGTTCATGGTGCCGTCGCCGCCTAAAACGACCACGCTTTCAAAATGTTGGGCGGCGGCTTCGCGCGCCAGTTCGGTGGCGTGCTTGGGGGCGCGCGTCAGGCGCATATCCGCGCCCGGGAAGTTGAGCTGGATGCACTTGGCGATATATTCTTGGTCGGCGGCCTCTTTGCCGCTTTTAGGGTTTAAAATAAAGCGAATCATACATTCTTAAAAGTGTGTACGGTAACTTCCTGCGGTTTGAGTTTTAAGAGTGCATCATAAATGCGTTCGTTTTTAAGGAGCTGGCAACCGATTTGCGCCAACTTGCCGCCCGCCGCTACCAAAAATCCCATAAACAGGGCAAATAAGCCTAAGTTGGCAATCACGTTGGCTTGTTTCATCGGAAACACCATCGGGCCAAACTGGGTTTGCACGGTCAAATCGGCAAAGTTCACAAGCGAGAGAACCGCCCCGCCGCCGATAAATACGCGGTACATCCCGTGCAACGCAAACAAAATGATAAAGAGTCCTACGCAAATAAGTAAATAGCTTAAAATTTTATGCATATAATCCCCCGGGCAGAGCGCCCTCATAAAATTGTATAATTATATTATACCTTTTAAGAGAGATTTTATACTATGAAAACCAGTACACAAATCCGTAACGGATACCTCAACTTTTTTAAATCGAAAGGATTGCCTATTTTGCCGTCCAGCTCCCTTATTCCGCACTCGGACCCGACTTTGCTGTTTACCTCGGCGGGCATGGTGCAGTTTAAAGCAAACTTTTTAGGCATTGATAATTCGTTAAAAAACGCCGCCACGTGCCAAAAATGCGTGCGCACTACCGATATTGACAGCGTTGGGTTTACCGAGCGGCACCTCACGTTTTTTGAAATGCTGGGCAACTTTTCTTTTGGCGATTATTTCAAAAAAGAGGCCATTGCCTGGGCGTGGGAGTATTTAACCAAGGTACAGGGGCTCCCGGCCGAAAAACTCTACGTCAGCATCTACAAAGGCGGTATTGCCCCGCGCGACGAAGAGGCCTACCAAATTTGGAAGCAATTTGTGCCCGCCGACCATATTTTTGAATTGGACGAAGCCGATAACTTTTGGACCATGGGCCCCACCGGTCCGTGCGGTCCGTGCTCGGAAATTTATTACGATTTTGGCGACAAGGGCTGTAAAAACCAGCATTGTGATATTACGTGCAATTGTGGGCGTTATGTGGAAATTTGGAACATTGTGTTTGAAAGCTACAACCGCCAAGAGGACGGTACCTTAGCCGCCTTGCCGCATAACAACATTGATACGGGTATGGGGTTGGAACGCTTGTGTATGGCGATGCAAGGCGCCAAAAACGTGTTTGAAACCGACTTGTTTACCCCGCTTACGGCACAAGCCAAAAAAGATTTGCACATTGAAGGCAACTCGCGCGAAGAAATTGCCGCCTTGCGCATTATTGCCGACCATGCGCGCAGTTCGAGCTTTTTAATTGCCGAAGGTATTTTACCGTCTAACGAGGGCCGCGGCTACATTCTGCGCCGCCTCATTCGCCGTGCGGTGCGCTATGCTAAACTGATGGGCAACGATAAGCCGTACTTGTACACGTTGGTGCCCGTGGTGCAACAAATTTTTGCGGGTTTGTACCCCGAAATTGATAAAAACGCCGCGCACATCCAAGACGTTTTAAAACAAGAAGAAAAAGCGTTTTTGAAAACACTTGTCACCGGCGAAGAAAAACTGGCTGAGCTCCTTGCCAGCGGTACCAAAACCATTTCCGGCGAGGACGCTTTCCACTTGCACGAAACGTACGGTTTTCCGCTGGAGCTTACCAAAGAAATTGCCCTGGCCAAAGGCGTAAGCATTGACGAGGACGGCTATAAAAAAGCCAAAGAATCGGCGCAAGAAAAAAGCCGCAGTTACGCCGATGAATTTAGCAAAGGCAAAGTAATTGTCATGCAGAAGTTGGAAAACTCGCTCCCGGCTACAAAATTTGTAGGGTACGATACACTCACGCAAACCGCACAAGTGCTTGCCCTTTTAAATGAACAATTTGAAACCGTGGATCAGTTAAACGGCAGCGGCTTTGCCGTGTTTGACACGACGCCTTTTTATGCCGAGTCCGGCGGCCAAATTGGCGATAAAGGCGCCGTTTTAGACGGCAACCGCGAATTGGCCCGCGTGCTGGATGTGCAAAAACCGCTCGGTAAAATTTTCTTACACCAAGTGAACGGCACGCTTAAAAAAGGTGCGCGCGTTACGCTTAGCGTCAATGCGGATTTGCGCAAACGCTGTATGGCCAACCACAGTGCCATTCACTTAATTAACGCCGCCTTACGGCAAGTGTTTGGGCCGACGGTGCACCAAAGCGGGTCTTACGTGTCGCCGGAGCGTTTCCGCTTTGACTATACACTTTCCAAAACCCCGTCGCAAGATGAACTAAATAAAGCCTGGCAAATTGCCAACCGTGCCGCGCAAGACGGCCTGCCCGTTACGTGTGAAACACGCCCGTTGGCGGATGCCGAAAAATTAGGCGCGGTTACTCTCTTGGGCGAAACGTATGCCGACCCGGCGCGCTTTGTGCTCATGGGCGGCAGTTTTGAACGCCCGCAAGACAAATATAGCTTGGAATTATGCGCGGGCACACACGTGAAAAACACGGCGGATGTTATTACTGTTTTAGTTCTTAAAGAGGGCTCCGTTTCCGCGGGCGTGCGCCGTATTGAAGGCGTGGCCGGTTATGCGGCGCTGGATTACCTCAAAGAAGTAAACAAACAGGCCGACACGTTGGCCGCACGGCTCGTCGTTCCCGCCAAAGACGTTTTTACGCGTGTGGGTGCGATTATTGACGAGCTCAAAGAAGTCAAAAAACGCTATGAAGATTTCCGCCAAAAAACCTTAGCCGCAGGCGGCGTGAATGAGATGAACTTGACCTTGAAAAACGGCACCACCGTTATTTTGCGCAAGGCCGACGAGGCCCAACCTAAGGAGCTGCGCAATATCGCCGATACTTTAGCGCAAAAGCAAAAGCAGGCGCTCGTGATCGTTACGTGCGACCATGACGGCAAACGTTCGTTTGTGGTTAAAATGGCGGGCAAACTGCCTAATACCGACGCCGTAACCGTAGCCAAAAAATTGGCCGAAGGGATTAACGGACGCGCCGGCGGACGGCCGGACTTTGCCCAAGGCGGCGGCGAAGCTCGCGAGCCGATGGAAAAACTCCTTGCTGTTTTATCCGCGTAAGCAAACAGATTGGTTGTAAAAATGATGTCGCCCCCGTGTTTTTACGGGGGCGAAGAGTTTTCAGTTCATTTTATAATATATGTAGCCAGTTTTCCGTCCATCTGGGCTGAGGAGATCCCACGCATTGTCAGCAGACCCATAACTTTTGCAAACTCTAGTTGCTATGGAATCCGTCTGTTTGGCTACGCAATATTGTATATTTATATTACGATCATTCATATAGTGGAAAGCAATCGTATAGTTGCTATCTCCGCAGTTAATAGCTTGTGAATAACTGCCCAATATTTTTGGAATTAAACAGCAGTAAAATTCATTGTTTTTGACGCAAGAATAAGCTGATGTATTTTTTTTGGTAGTTCCCGCTGATTTATCTATAGCTAACCCGTCAAAGCTGTCGGGATAAGTTCCGTTGGCCAGTTGATATTCTTGGATAACGCGGTCATAACTCATGGCTAAGTTATATAGTTTTATAAATCGGCTTTTTAGTACCGCTACTTGATATTGCGGTACGGCCACCGCGGCCAAAATACCGATAATGAGCACGACGACTAACAGCTCAATAAGCGTAAAGCCGCCATTATTATATAAAGACGTCATTCCAAACTTGATTTGGAATCTTCCACGCATGTCGTTCATTAACAACAACGGCAAGCGTTGTAGTTCCTGAATCAAGTTCAGGATGACTGTTTGAGTATTTTGTTTACATTTCATAAGTCTTTTCTCCTATATTTTGAATTTTGCAATTTCCCGGTTTATGAAACGTAATAAGAAAACGGCCGGTAAGTTTGAGCCAATCGTAGTAACCCAAAAATAACAGCCGCGGTTTGTCATAAAAATGACAAACGCTCGGCACAACACAAAGGGATTATAAGTTCCTTCGCATTGTGCCTAAAACAGCTGTTTTTAGACTACGATTGTGCTTTTTACAAAGCTCAGCGTTTCTTAAACGCTTCTAAAAACGTCAAAAAATTGTACCTACATTATAGCATAAAATAGGATTATTCCCGAACTTGTTTCGGGATCTTCCACGCAGGTCGTTAGTAGTAACTACAAACGTCGAAGACCCTGAAACGAGTTCAGGGATAATTCTTATAAATAAAAACGGGTACATTTTACAATGTACCCGTTTAGAATTTTTACAGACTCTTTATTTCTTTTCGTCCAACGCGCATTTGACTTTGGGGGATTTTTCCACCAAGTCTTTAATGGGTTTAATTACTTGCGCTTGCGGCTTAAGCGTGCACGGCCCGCCGATACAACCGCCCTTGCAGTTCATCACTTCCAAGAGTTGAAAGTCGCCCGCGCCTTTGGCAAAAGCATTAAGTAAGGCCATGGCTTTTTTGTCCAGGCCGTTAATAGCCATTTTTTTAAACGGTTTTTTGCCGGCAATCGCGTTTTCTACGGCTTGGGCTACACCGCCCGTCACGCCGTAATAGCGTGCCTCGCCCGAGATATTCGGGTCCAGCGCCGTTTCTTCGCATTGGGCGGGGTTAATGCCTTTGGCATCAAATAGGGCACCCAGTTCTTCGTACGTCATCACGTAGTCAATATTCGGGTCTTCCATACCCTCGGCACGTTTGGAAACACACGGCCCCACAAACACGGTGACGTTGCCCTTTTTCTTCTCAATTTCGGCCGTGTAAGCGGCCGGGGTTTTGGTGTGCGATACAAATTCTTTAAGCGCGGGCAAATGTTTTTTAACGGCTTGTACCCATGCGGCGCAGCACGAAGTCGTCATAAACCGCGCGCCGTTTTCCAACCGTTCCACCAGTTCGCGCGCCTCGTTGGCGGTGGTAACGTCGGCCCCCAAAGCTACCTCGGTTACATGAGGGAACCCTGCTTTTTTAATAGCGGTAATTAGTTGCGGGAGCGTGCAATCAAACTGCCCTACGATAGACGGGGCAATCATAGCCACCACGGGCGCGCCTTTTTTAAGCTGGCCCAAAATATCAATAAGTTGGCTACGCTCCATAATAGCGCCAAACGGGCACGCTTCCATACAATGCCCGCAGGAAATACACTTGTCAAATTCAATTTCGGCCACGCCGTTTTCGCCTTTGTGGATGGCGTTTACGGGGCAAGCCTGTTCACACGGCACAGGGATAAACGTAATGGCGTTATAGGGGCAGGCCAGTTTACAGGCACCGCAATTTTTGCATTTGTCCGCGTCAATAAACGAGCGACCGTCAATAAAGCTAATAGCGCCAAATTTACACGCCTGTTGGCACGGGCGCGCCAAACAACCTTGGCAGGCTTCCGTTACCATGTGGCGGGCTTTGCGGCAGCCGTGGCAAGCAATATCCATAACCGTCAAGGGAACTTGCGGAATTTGCGTGCGCGTGAGGGCCGCTTTAGCATAGTCGTTTAAAGAGGTAGCCTCGTCGTCTTCCTCTACACTACAGCCAAGTGCAGCTAAGGTACGGGCGCGGAAAACGGCGCGTTCCTTATAAATACAGCACCGCACGGAAGATTTGGAATCTTGCGGGATTACTTCATAAGGGATGCGGTAAGCATTGGTTTCCAATAAACCTTTATCAAACGCTTCCACAATTTTGCGTAGCGCGGTACGGCGGAAATAGATAGCTTTATTGTCCTGGTTCATATTACTTATATTTTACCATATTTAGGGGTATGAGCAGAAATAAACAGGCCTTCTAAAAAGAAGGCCTGCATACATTATTTATTATTCATATATTTGCCGTCCACGTCACGCATGAGGACCGTTCCGGCGGGCGGACCGCTGGGTTTTAAGGGCGGCAATTTGCGCACGTTATCGGGGCGGACAATAGCGGGCAAGTAAATCGGGTTGCGGGCTGTGCCACTTACGACTAAGGGCGTGTAAATAGTCGTTTGGGACGTCGTCTGCGCGGTTGCCTGGTTTTGGCGGGCTTTTTCCAGTGCAGTTTGCTGTTTGGCTTGTTGGGCCGCATAACCCATATTGGCGGCGGAAAGCGTGTTCATATAGGCCGAGAACGCCTCTGCATTGGCAAATTGGTACGCCAGTTGGCCTCCTTCAAATACCACAAACGAATCCCCGGCAATTTGGTAAGCATGGTATTCCTTACCGTTTTGGGCATTGGTTACCGGAGTAAAAATAGCGTTGGGGAAACTCTTTTTAAACTCCGTTTCCGTTAGGCCGATATTCACGTTGTATTTTTTATTGATAGCCAACACCCCGGCGGTACTGTCAGCCACGGCCAGGAGTTTTTGGTCACCGCCGCCTTCAAATAAAAATTTGCGGTAATTGTCTCCACCTTCCTGCCCGTAACGCACGAGAGCATATTGGACGCCGTTATCGGCGTAGACAATATCGTCATAAGCGGCTACCACGTCAGCATTGAACATGACGTAAAAGCGGCTTTTGCCGATTAAACGGTTACTATGTTCCTTGGCGGAGCGTTTAAACACATAGATAGCATCGGCATCCGTGCGGGTAGCCGCGGGAGCATAGGGGGTAGCGGTACCGGCCATTTCAATGACAATTTCTTGCTCATTTTTTTTCACTTTGGGTGTTTCTTTTTGGACAACAACTCTCTTGGGTGCTTCGGTTTCCGGCGGAAGTTGCCAATTGTCTAAATCGTCCAAAGCACCAGCGGGCAGTGCTACAGCTGCCAGTATAAAAAAAGGATAAAAATGTTTCATACTATTATTATACGGTTTTTTTAGCAAAATTCCACTAAAATTTGTTGCCAAGCCTGGGGCAATTTCATAAAATTTTTCTATAACTAGTTTAGGAGGTTGTTCCTATGAACAAAGCAGTTTGGATTGTAGTGTGCGCGGTATTACTGTTTGCCGCGTGCAAAAATAAAGAAGCTGCGGCACCTGCCGCCGTAACGGTGACTGCCGTCAAAGTATTGCAACAAGATTTACCGTGGAATATTGAATATCCCGCGCAGGTAGCCGGATCCTTAGAAATTCAAATACGGGCCCAAGTAGGCGGTATTTTACAAAGCCGCTTATATGACGAGGGCGAATTTGTAACCGAGGGCACACAACTTTTTCAAATTGACGATTCCGAATATAAGGTAGCGCTTGAAAAAGCCCAAGGCTCTTTGGCCCAAGCGCAAGCCGAAGAACGGCGCACTTATCGTACATTTAAACGTATGAAAACATTGCGCGCTTCCAATGCCGTAAGCCAACAGGATTACGATAACGCACTGTCCGCTTATGAAACGGCCCAAGCCAACGTAAAAGTGGCCCAAGCCGCCGTGGAAGGGGCCCAAATTAATTTGGGTTACACCAAAGTAACGGCGCCCATTTCGGGCATTGTGGGGCAGGCCGTTCCGTCGGTAGGAAGTTTAATTTCGCCGGCCGGGGAATCGGGCTATTTAACCAACATGGTGCAAATTAACCCGCTGTATGTAAAATTTTCTATGCCGGGCAGCCAGTTTGACCAACTTTCGCAAGGGTTTTTGTCGGGCCAAATTGCGTTTGGGAATATGGAAATCGGCAAGCAAAAAGAAAATATGGAAGCGTATAAGGATAAAGACGTCAACGACGTAGCCGTGTATGTGGAAGCTATTTTGCCCAACGGGGAAATTTATCCCCAGCGCGGTAAAATTATTTTCTTTGACAGTTCCGAAAATGCCCAAACGTCCAGTATTGCCATGAAGGCTGAATTTGCCAATCCTAAAAATTCGCGCCTTTTGATGCCGGGGCAATTTGTGCGCGTGCATTTGGTGGGGGCCACGTTTAAGAACGCGATTTTGATTCCGTCCTCGGCGGTATTGCACACGGCTAAAGAGTTATTAGTTTATGTAGTAGATGCCAATGATGCCGTGGAAGCCCGTCCCATTGAGGCTGATTTGCAAAATGATATGTACGTAGTTACCAAAGGCTTAAAAGCGGGCGATATTGTCATTAGCGAAGGTTTATCGCGCGTGCGCCCCGGTCAAAAAGTAACGGTGCAGCTGCAAGATTTTGCGGTAAACACGGCCCACGAGGACAAAGCCCCCATTGCCGACGAAACGAAAATGGACGTATTAGAGCAAGTGATTTCGGATTCCGAAGCGCCGGACGCCCAAACGTTGCCGGATGAGGCAGATGCGCAACAACCGGTGGATGATCAACAACCGGCAGCTAATTAGGAGCCAATATGTTCTCTAAATTTTTTATTGACCGCCCGATTTTTTCGGCTGTAATTTCATTATTAATTACGCTAGCTGGGATTGTGTCTATTAAGTCACTCCCCGTAGAGCAATACCCGGATTTAACCCCGCCCACCATCGCCGTATCGGCCAAATATCCGGGCGCCAGCCCCGAAGTTATTGCCAACACCGTAGCCGCTCCTTTGGAACAGCAAATTAACGGCGTAGAAGACATGCTGTATATGAACTCCACTTCGTCCGCCAACGGAGATATGGCGCTTACCGTTTCGTTTAAAGTAGGCACGGACCCGGATCAGGCCATGATTAACGTCAATAACCGTGTGCAAGGGGCTACAGCCACACTCCCGGAAGACGTGCGCCGTTATGGGGTAACGGTAGATAAAAAATCATCTGCTATTTTGCAGATGATTGCGTTCTATTCGCCGTCGGGCCGTTCGGACACGACGACGATTGGTAACTATGTACTCATTAACATTGTAGATGACTTAAAACGTATTGAAGGCGTGGGAGACGCCATGGTTATGTCCGCTAATGATTACGCTATTCGCATTTGGGTCAAGCCGGACGTCCTTTCCCAGCGCAATTTGTCCATTGCCGAGGTTGCCTCAGCCGTGCAAGCGCAAAACGCACAGCGCGCTGCGGGTAAAATCGGCCAGGCACCGCTCCCGGTCAAAGTGGATCGCAGCTATTCCATTATTGCACCTGGTCGTTTTTCTACCGTGGAAGAATTTGAAAACATTATTTTGCGGGCCAACCCGGACGGAACGACTCTTAAACTCAAAGACGTAGCCCGTGTGGAGTTGGGCAGCCAGACCTATGAATTTAACGGCAGTTTTAACCGCCAGCCCGCGGTGCCGGTGGGGATTTATTTGTCCCCGGGTGCCAACGCGGTAGCCACCGCCAAAGCTGTGCAAGACTATTTAAAAGAAGCGGCAGAAAATTTCCCCGCGGAAATGGACTTAAAATACGATACGGCTTACGATACCACACTCTTTGTAAACGAATCCATTAAAGAAGTAATCAAAACCCTGGTGGAAGCCATGGTGCTCGTGTTTTTGGTGGTGTACTTGTTCTTAAAAGATTGGCGCGCCACACTCATTCCGTGCTTGGCGGTTCCCGTGTCTATTATTGGGGCCTTTGCCGGAATGGCCGTGATGGGCTTTTCCATTAACACACTTACACTCTTTGGGCTCGTGCTGGCAATTGGTATGGTAGTAGATGATGCCATTGTAGTTATTGAAAACGTAGAGCGTATTATGCACGAGGAAAATCTCCCCGTGCGCGAAGCTACCATTAAAGCCATGGACGAAGTATCCGGCCCGGTCGTGGCCATTGTGCTCGTCTTGTGTTCGGTGTTTGTGCCGGTGGCATTTATGGGCGGTTTAACAGGCGTGATGTACAAACAGTTTGCTATTACGATTGCGGTTTCCGTCGTTATTTCGGGCTTAGTGGCTTTGACGTTAACGCCGGCTTTGTGTGTGCTGCTTCTTAAAAAACAAGAACGCCCAACCAACGGTTTCTTCTATAAGTTTGACCAATGGTTTGATAAACTCACGCAAAAATACGGCAAACTGGTCAGCTTTATTTTGCATAAAGGCGTCGTGTCCGCGATTATTATGGCGGTACTGTTTTTGGCTACCTTGGGCTTATTTAAAATAGTGCCCGGCAGCTTACTCCCAACAGAAGACCAAGGGATTATTATGGTAGCCGCACAGTTGGATCCGTCTTCTTCGTTAGGGGCCAGTGACAAAGTTGCCAAAGAAATGGAAGACGTTTTGTTGTCCTTGCCGTCTGTAGAAAAAGAGATGACCTTTGCCGGTTATGATATGCTAACCGGGGCGCAAAAGAATAACTCGGTAGCGTCGTTCGTCATGTTAAAGCCGTGGGACGAGCGCAAAAAAGAGGACGAGTCCTCTACGGCGGCTGTCAAACAAGTGTATGTAAAATCGCAAACGGCGGTACCCGGTGCGCTAGTTATGCCGTTTAACCCGCCGCCCATTATGGGGATGAGCACCACCGGTGGTTTAGAGGGGTATATCCAAAACCGTTCCGAAGGCGGTTCAACGGAATTGGCTGCCCAGCTTAATAAATTTTTAGATGCCGCGCGCAAACGCCCGGAACTAACCAGTGTTTCCTCGTCGTTCTCGGCCTCGGTGCCGCAGTATGCGCTGACGGTGGATGAAGTAAAAGCACAATCTATGGGCGTTTCGTTAGATAACTTATACGCCACATTGCAAGGTACGTTTGGCAATATGTACATTAACGATTTTACGTACATGGGCCGCAGTTTTAAAGTCATGATGCAAGCCGAAGGCGATTACCGCGCCCGGCCGGACCAGATCGGCGGGATTTACGTAAAATCTGCCACCGGGGCTATGGTGCCGCTTTCATCTTTGGTAACGCTTACGCCGTCTTTAGGGCCGGACATTGTGGAACGCTTTAACGTGTTCCCATCGGCTAAAGTTATGGCCAGCCCTGCCCCGGGTTACAGCTCGGGAGACGCCATCCGCGCCGTAGAAGAAACCGCGCGCGAAACATTAGACAGCGGCTTTACGCTCGCCTGGACGGGTACCACGTATCAAGAAAAATTAGCCGGCAGTTCGTCCACTTCAGCCCTTATGTTAGGGATGTTGGTGGTATTCCTCATTTTAGCCGCGCAATATGAAAAATGGAGCCTGCCCGTGGCGGTGCTGCTCGCCGTTCCGTTTGCGTTATTTGGGGCGTTACTCGGTACGTGGATCCGCGGGTTGTCTAACGATATTTACTTCCAAATTGCGCTGGTGGCTCTCGTGGGTTTGGCGGCCAAGAACGCTATTTTGATTGTAGAATTTGCCGTACTTTTAAAAGAACAAGGTATGGCCAAGGCTGAGGCGGCCTTGCAGGCCTCGCTACTGCGTTTCCGTCCGATTGTGATGACGTCACTTGCCTTTATTTTAGGGTGTGTGCCGTTGGCCATTAGCTTTGGGGCGGGGGCGGCTAGCCGCCACTCCATTGGCACCGCCGTAGTGTGCGGGATGTTAATTGCCACGGGCGTGGCGCCGATGTTTGTGCCGTGGTTCTTTACCTTATTTGCCGGAAAAGATAAAAAGGAGCAAAAATGAAACTAATAAATTTACTAACTGCCTGCGCGATATTAACCGCCGGGTGCACGATGGGGCCGAATTATAAACGCCCGGAAACGGACTTGCCCACCGGGGCTGACGCCAAAAATTATAATGTGTTTACCCAACAAAACTGGTGGACCATGTTTGGCGATGACGTGCTCAATCAAATGGAAGACACTGCGCTCAAATATAACTGGGATTTACAAGCCGCTATCGCGCGTGTGGACCAGGCCCGCGCCGAAGTAACCATTACCGGGGCCAACCAACTTCCCAGTATCTCAGCGGGCGGTACTACCGGACGCGAGGGTAGTTCTGCCGGCTCGGGTGAAATGCAAAGCCGGGCGGGTTTAACAGCCTCGTTTGAGCTTGATTTGTGGGGCAAATACCGCCGCCTAAAAGAGTCAGCCCGCGCTAAATTACTGGCTACCGAAGCCGCGCGCGACACCGTGCGCCTTACCTTAACGGCCGACGTAGCCAAGCAGTATTTTACCATGCTTATGCTTGATAACCAAATTGAAATTGCCCGGCAAACCGTGGCCGCCCGGCAAGAAAACGTGCGCATCTACCAAAGCCGCTACGAAGCGGGCTACGCTACGGAAGTAGATTTGCGCCGTGTGCAAGCCAATTTGCAAAGCGTTAAAGCGCAAGAAGATAATTTGCGTTTGCAACTTTCCAAGACCGAAACCTCGTTGGCGGTGCTACTCGGCAAATCGCCGCGCGCGATTGTGGAAGAAAAAATGAGTCGCGGCAAACACTTAAACGAACTGACACTCGTGCCGGATGTACCGGCCGATTTGCCGTCTGATTTATTGGAGCGTCGCCCGGACGTAATGACGGCCGAGCAAAACTTAATTGCAGCCAATGCCGATATTGGGGTAGCACGCACGGCCTATTTCCCAAGCATTTCTTTAACGGCCGCGGCTGGGTACGCCAGCAGTGCGTTGACTAGCCTGTTTAGCGGGGGTGCAGGCGTGTGGAGTTTGGGGGCCGGGCTTACGGCACCTATTTTTGAAGGCGGTAAAATCAGCGCGCAAAACAAACAGGCCGAGGCCAAATACCGTGAGATTTTGACCAACTACCAAAAAACGTTGCAACTGGCGTTTAAAGACGCGCTAGACGCCATTAACTCTAACCAAATGTACCGCCAAATTTATGATTCTTACTTGGCGCAAACCAACGATATGCGCCGCAGTTATGAACTGACCAAAAAGCAGGAAGACGCGGGTCTTATCGGCGTGACGGATCTTTTAAGTGTAGAAGAAAATTATTTATCTTCCGAGATGAATTTATCTACCGCGCGCAAAAACGAATTAGACGCGGTAGTGGACTTAGCCAAAGCCTTGGGTGGCGGCTGGACAAGCGCGGATATTAAACAAGCAAACGCGAAGTAACAGTTTCCAAACAACGAAAATTATAACAACGTTTTCTTTTGGAGGAGTTGCTCAAAGGTACTAACTGTAACAGGACGGCTGAAAAAATACCCCTGCGCCAAGTCCGCCCCGCACCGGCGCAAAAAATCGGCCTGTTCGCGTGTTTCCACACCTTCGGTCACTACCTTTACGCCCAAGTTTTTAATCATGCTAATGGCGCCTTCAATCACTTTTTGGGCGCGCGGGTTTTCTTCAAAGCCGGAAAGAAATTCTTTGTCCAGCTTAATGCTGTCAAACTTGAGTTCCTTCAGCACGTTTAAGGACGAGTAACCCGAGCCGAAATCATCCATTGCTACCGGGAACCCGTACAAGTGCAGGCCGCCAATGACCTCTTGCGCACGCTCTAAGTTATTAAAGATGACGCTTTCGGTAATTTCGGCTTCTAAGAGTTTATTGGGCACATTGTACTGTGCCATAATGCGGCGCATTTGCGGAATCAGGCGTGAATCGTTTAAATGGAGGCGCGAAAAATTAACTGCTAGCGGCACCACCGGCGTACCGTTTGCTTTCCACTTAGCCAGCAGACGGGCGGCCTCTTCCATAATAAACATATCCAGTTTCAAAATAAAACCATTACGCTCAAAAAGCGGGATAAATTCATCCGGGCGGACGACGCGCCCTTCGTGGTTCCAACGCACGAGGGATTCGGCCCCTAAAATTTCACCGGTTACAAAATCGCACTTAGGTTGCAAATAAATTTCAAATTCTCGGTTAGCAAGCGCTGCTTCCATGGTGTTTTCAATTTGCTGCTCCGTAACAATGCGGTCGCGGTCGGCCACGTTGTAAAATTCACACTTATCAAACGTGCGGGCTTTGGCACGTTCCAGCGCCAGGTGAGCGCGGTCCAACATAATATAAAAGGGAATATCCTCGGTAATTTCATAAATGCCAAAGGCAATATCCAATACTAGGCACGACTCGGCTACCGTGCAATTACGTTTTAACTGCGTGCCCAACGCGTGCAGACGTTTTAAAAAAGCGCGGTGCTCGTCATATTTTAATAACAGTACAAAATTATCCGCGGCCAACCGGCAAAAACTTTCTTCGGGTGCTAACTCTTGCTGTAACACTTGGGCCACGCTTTTTAATACCTCGTTACCGCGCTCGTAGCCGTGCAAATCGTTAATGACTTTAAATTTGTTGATGTCAAACAGTACCAGTGCGGCCTTTCCGTTAAGCCCGGCCAAACGGCTTTGGAATTGTTCGCACATGCGGTTAAAGTTATCGGCGCCTGTGAGCGGATCCACAAACGCAGTGGTAAACAATTGGCGGTTACTGTCGTCGCGCACGCGCATGATAAAAAACATTAACAAATAAAATACAAAAAACACCACGCCAAATAAAATGAGTGAGAGTTTAGCTACTTGCGTGGCTTGTTCTTCTACATATTTAGCCGGAACAGCCGATACCATATACCAACCGTTCACCGGGAGTGGCACAAACTGCAAAAAATTATGTTTCCCGTCGCGCGTGTAATAACCGGCCAGTATCGATTTGCCCGCCGCAATTTTTTCACGCAGGTCGCTCAAGGTAAGCGGCGCATCTAAAGGAACCATTTCTAAAAGGGCAAATAAATTGGTAGCTGGCAGATTTTCGTACGATAAAATAATATCCCCGTTGCGGGAAATCAAAATGGAATGCCCATCATTGCCCATAGATGTAAGGGCCAGTACGTTACGGTAATACCCCTCTTTTTGCACAGCTACCAACGCCCCAACCGGGACCCCATCATTGGGGTCCACAGGGACGGCTTGGATTAAAATAGCCGAGGGATATCCCTGTTCCCGTTGGCGCACGGTGCTGTAAAATTTCCGTTTAGAGGTGTGGGCCAGCAAATCTTTAATCGCGTTTTGGCTGAGCGGACGGACCGTCGTGTTGGAATAAATAGCCCGACCGTCTGCATAAATGAAAGCCAAGGCGTCAAAATGATCTTTTTCGTCCAAACGGGCCAGCATTTCCTGCAACGAATTTTCGTCTTTCCACGGGTAAGAATCTTCAATGGGAAGGGCACTTGTTGTTAAAATTTCGTGATCCTTTTCCACAAGGCGCACAAAGTTGCCGGCCGAATCGCGCGCGGCGTCGGCAATGTGGGTTTTAACGTCTTTTTCCAGCAGGATATTTACTTGCCGCCAATACAGTACCACACCCGCCGTTACGACGACGGCTGCAATTAACGCAAAAATGAAAAACGAACGGAAAGAAACACGCGGCATACGTTTATTATATCAATTTGTAAGCCGCGTCTGTATGTCAATTTACTTACGCGCGCGCGGAAGGCGGCGCTTGCTGTTGGGTTTTAAACAATCCAATCACTTGTTGGGAATAGGCAAACATGGGGTAAAACGGATTTTCCGGGTTGCGGGCTTCTTTTTCAGGCATTTCCTTGTAAAAAACAGCATCATTGGAAACTGCCAGCAAACACACTTGCCCGGTTTGCGACGGGGGAGGCACTTTGTCCCCAGCCGGAACTTTGGTCATTTGCGCAGTTAATTTGGCCGCATACGCCAACATATGCGCGGCCGCTTCTTGCAAAGGCTCGTTGCCGTGGCCGCCAATCAGGCCACCCAGGCCGCTTTTGCTGTTATTTTCAAAATACAGGCTGCAGTCACCCAAAGAATTAGTGGTAATGAGTAAATGTTTCAGCTGTTCCCCGTCGGGCATGGCCATTTCAACGGCGGCGGCTACAATTTTTTCTGGGCCGATTTCAATTACCCCTTTGCGGCTTTGCATATTGTTGGCATCTAACCAAAAGGCACGCATATTTTGATAGGCTTTATTCATAAAAATTTCTCCTTCTGTTTACTATAGCATTTTGTGCAAGACGCGCGCGTCTTTTTTGGCTATAATAAATATATGACTATCAAGCGTGCCGTAATTTTGATGTTGGACTCTGTAGGTATTGGCGGGGCCGAAGACGCCGCAAAATTTGGCGACGCCGGAGCCGATACGCTAGGCCACATTGCAAAGGCCAACGGCGGCTTACAAGTTCCTAATTTAGTTTCTTTAGGCCTGGACAAAGCCGCCCAGGCCTCTACCGGGCATGCGTTGGAATTGGGCCCGCAACCCGCGGCCAGCCTTAATTTGCCGTCCAAATATGGCTTTATGCGCGAGGTCAGCCACGGCAAAGACACCTCATCGGGTCACTGGGAAATGGCCGGGGCACCTGTGCTGTTTAACTGGGGATATTTTCCTCCCAATTTTCCGTCTTTTCCGGCAGATTTAATTGAAAAAATTTGTAACGAGGCAGGTCTGCCCGGTATTTTGGGCAATAAGGCCGCCAGCGGCACCGAAATTATAGAAGAACTGGGCGAAGAACATATCAAAACCGGCAAACCGATTTGTTATACGTCGGCCGATAGTGTGTTTCAAATTGCCGCGCACGAAAAATATTTTGGCTTGGACCGCCTTTATAAACTGTGTGAAATTGCGTTTAAACACGTGGCACCGTACAACATTGCGCGCGTGATTGCACGCCCGTTTGTAGGTGAGAAAAAGAGCGAATTTGTCCGTACCAAAAATCGGCACGATTATTCCGTGAAACCTCCGCAACCGACCGTTTTGGACGCTATCAAAAATGCGGGCGGTTCTGTGATTTCCGTCGGTAAAATCAGCGATATTTTTGCCGGGCAAGGCATTACCAAAGCCGTGAAAGCGGCCGGGTTGCCGGAACTATGGAACGCAACTTTACAAGAGGCCCAAAACGCGCCCGATTTTAGCTTAGTGTTTACGAATTTTGTGGATTTTGATATGGTGTACGGCCACCGCCGCGACGTAAAAGGCTACGCAGAGGGGCTTACGTATTTTGATTCACGCCTGCCCGAACTGGCCGCGCAACTGGGCGAAAATGATGTGGTGTTTATCACGGCCGACCACGGGTGCGACCCGACTTATACCGGCACCGACCACACGCGCGAGCATGTGCCCGTCATTATGTTTGGCAAACGGGTAAAACCGCAGTTTATCGGCGAACGGGATACGTATGCGGACCTGGGCCAAACAGTGGCGGATTATTTTAAGTTGCCGCCGCTTAGTGTGGGTGAAAGTTTTTTATAGATAAACAACAAGATGCTGAAACAAGTTCAGCATGACAGGAAGTAAGGTGTGGGCAAAAGTTTTTTGGATAAATAGGAGAAAATTATGGCAAAAGGAATCATTTACGTAATGACAACCGCAGTAAACAACATTATTAAAATTGGCCGAACAGAAACAAACCAATTCAAAAACCGAATGAAATATTTGGAAGATAACGGCTACCGTAATATAGTAGGCCTAAAATGTTTTTGTGCCTTTGAACTTAAAGATTATGACAAAAAAGAAAAACTTTTACATGCTATTTTTAGTAAACATAAAGTTCCTAATAGTGAATTATTTGCTTTAGACAAAGAATTAGTAAAAAAATTGCTGCTTGCGTTTGAAGGAAAAATGATTTATCCTCCTTCCACCGTGCCAGTTACACAAGCTAAAACAAAAAATCCCCCTTTTAATTTTTATAGACGTGGCTTAAAAAATGGCGATATCATTGCTTTTCGGGCAAATCCTTCTTTCACCGCCAAGGTTGTGGGAGAACGAGAAGTAATATATGAGGGAAAACGGTATAAATTAACCCCGCTGGCCTTTGCCTTGTATGAGAAATTAGGTAAACCGCGTACTTCGGCGCTGCAAGGGGCGTATCACTTTAATTTTAAAAACACGCGGCTTACGCAATTGCCTATTAAATAAAAGGGCGTAACGTTTTTGAAATAGATTTTTGATATAATAAATTATCTTACTAAGGAGGTGTGAAAGCACCCGCGCAATAGCGCAAAAACTTACAATTGTTTTTTACTGTTTTTGAAACCGCACGGCAAGCGTGCGGGTTAGTTTGAAAAAACTTTCCGAGAAGTCAAAAATAGGCGTTATAGGCACAAAATCCAACAGGGTAGCTCTCTGTGGGTTTTGTGCCGAGTGTTTGTCATTTCGGCAAACCACGGCTGTTATATTGTGTCAACTTCTCGGAGACCCGGTATAAAAGCCGTTTTTTGTTATATCGCGGCCCGAACATCATAAAAGGAAACAAAAATGAAAAACAAAAATACCCGGCGGGGTTTTACGCTCATTGAGTTATTGGTTGTTGTTTTAATCATTGGCATTCTAGCCGCGGTAGCCGTGCCACAGTACCAGCGAGCCGTAGAAAAAAGCAAAGCTACGCAAGCGTTGTCTTTATTAAAATCATTAGCACAAGCCACTCAAAGCTATTATCTGGCTAATGGAAAATATCCTACCAAATTTGAACAACTGGACGTAGATATGGCGGCTTGGACTGGAACAACAAAAGTGCATCTAACTCAGATTCAAGATACCAGGTCTAATGAAGATTGGTCATTACAACTTTGGTCAAGTAATCCTAGCAATAGTATCATGATTATGGTGCTTAGAACTTCAGGCAAGTATAAATTCGCAGGATTTGTTATAACAGGGACTTCGTCTATCCCTATGTGCGTAGAAGATTCAAGTGCTGGTTTTAGTTATTCTCAAAAAGGGATGTATTGTGAAAAATTATTTAACGGCACTGTAATAGACCCCAATAATTATTTCCGTCAATATCAGTTACCATAAAAACCACACAACGGGCAATTTCAAAATAATTTAGCGCAAACACCAGGTAAAATAGTCAGCACCCTGATTTGTCGGATATTTAGTTTGCGGGGAGAAGTTGGGGACGGACGTGTTTTCAAATTTGAGATGATTAGCCGCCGTATGTTGCCCCGTGGCGTACATCTGCAAGACAATGCGTAGCATTGCAGGTACGCGAGGTGGGCAAATCGGCGGCTAAGGGCTAAAATTCAAATCGCAAGAAAGCCGTACAATAAAAAAGCACAGGGCAATTTCAAAATAATTAAAAAGTGTGGTGTAAAAGGAAGGTTACTCCTGTTTTCAAATTTGAGGCTAGGTAAGACCGTAAGTTGAGCGTGCGAGAAACAAGCACTGGGTAAAATAGAGGGTAAGATGATTTTTCAGATTTGAGGCAGATTTGCACCGTAAGTTGCCCGAAGACGTAGCAGAGCTACGTCGAGTTGGCAAGTCGGTGCAAAGGTGCCCAAATATGGAAAATTGTATCGCTAAAGAGCAACACAACCCAAAACAAGTTGTTTTGGGTTGTGTGCGCCAAATGCAAGTTCGCGGTGGCCGTTATAAAACTAACGTGTCTTCCATGTCCGGGCCCGTGGAGATCAGCGCAATCTTCGGGTGCGGATACGTCCTGTCACTAAGTGCCTGCAAATCGGCCAAAAACTTCTTGGCGTCCGCGGTAAAATCAGCCGCGTTTTTTACACGGTCATTACCTTCAAACATATCAATATGCGTAATGGCAATTTTGGTGCAGTTGTTAATCATAATGGCCCGCGCGGCAGACTTCCACTCAAACTCGCCCACGCGGCGAAGGCGCTTACTCACACTGCCGATTTCGTGCCCTTTGGTGTGGTAAATTTCAAGCTCTTTTTCGTCAAACATTTCTTTTTCCAACGGGCCGGGGCCTACGCGCGTAATGTAAGGCTTAAACACTACATATACGTCGCGCACGGACTTGGGGCCTAACCCCGCCTCTCCCAAAAATGTGCTGGCCGTCGTGTCGCGCGAGGTTACAAACGGATATTCGCCGTGCAAAAGCGAAAGTTTAATGCCTTGCGTGCCTTCTAAGAGAATATGCCCGCCTTTATCCAAACAACCGTTTAAAAGTTCGGGCACGTCTTGAATAAAATCTTTGAGGAGCGGTTCGTCTTTGGCAAATTTAATTTCACGCCGTTCAATGCGCTCTTTAACGGCCTGGCCAAGCCCGGTACCCACGCTACCGATTTTGCTCATAAAATGCGCAGCTCCACGTTCGGCGGCGGTTTGCTCGTCGGTAATCAACACGGCATAGGGGTCAATAATCAAGCGGTCTTGGGTGTTTGTTTTTTTGACTTCGTCCAAAAGCCACTCGGTTTTGGTGTACGCGCCCGCACCTAAAACAAGCTTAGTTTTGGGGTTTAAAAACCCGGACGGAATGTTTTTAAGCGTGTAGGAAACACCGTTTTGTACGACGGTGTGGCCTGCGTTGGGGCCGCCCACGCGCACGCAATAATCGTAATTGCCTTTATAAGAAAGATAGGCGGCAATTTTGCCTTTTCCCTCGTCGCCGGCTTGTCCGCCGCATACTAAATCAATCATAGTTTTCCTCCGCAAGTTGGGGCGCTAGGCCCACGTAAGTTTCTGCTTCCAACATGTGCAGTTGCATTTTGACGGGCGCCGGAATGGCAAGCCCGTCTATAAAATCTGTGAGAGCGGCGGCGGTTAAGTGGCGGCCGCGCGTAAAATCGCGCAAGAGTTCGTAAGCGTTTTGGCAGCCGTAGGCGCGCAAAACGGTTTGAATTCCCTCGGCGAGCACCTCGGGATGTTTTTTTAATTCTTCTTGCGCGGCCGTTTTATCAAACGCAATTTTGGATAGCCCTTTTAACAAAGATTCATACGCCACGAGCGCATGTCCAAACGCCACCGGGATGTTGCGAAGCACGGTAGAGTCCGACAGGTCGCGCTGTAAGCGCGAAACGGGGAGCTTATTGGATAAAAAGTCCAAAAGTGCCGACGATAACTGCAAATTGCCTTCGGCATTTTCAAAATCAATCGGGTTTACTTTTTGCGGCATGGTGGACGAGCCAACTTCGCCTTTGACGGCTTGTTGTTTGACGAGCCCGGCGGAAATATACGCCCACATATCGCGGCTAAAATCGGTTAAAATGACGTTTATGCGGCGCAGATTATCAAACAGTTCGGCGTAAGCGTCGCGGTTGTCCACCTGCGTGGTAACGGGGCTTAAAAATAGTTTTAGTTTGCGGTTTTTGTTCAGCGCGCTGATAACCTGGCGCGCGGCGCGCGGCCAATTCACTGCCGGGAACGCTGCTGTGTGGGCGTTAAAATTGCCCACCGCGCCCGAAAATTTGCACGAAATTTGCTTTTGTTTTAACGCGCTAAGTTGGCGCGCTAAACGCGTTTCGAATACGCGTATTTCTTTGCCAAACGTCGTCGGTACGGCGGGTTGGCCGTGCGTGCGGGCCAAGAGGACCGAGCGGGCCTCTTTTTTGGCTAATTTTAAAAGCTCTTTTTGCAGGTTGCCAAGCGTGGGGAGCAGTGCTTTTTCCACGCCGTCACTAAGCAGCAGCGCATACGAAACGCTGTTAACATCTTCGCTCGTCAGCGCAAAATGGATAAGCGGTAAGCGGTCCTTTAAACTTGTTTTTTCCAATTTAAGGCGCAGAAAATACTCCACAGCTTTTACGTCGTGCCGGGTGGCCGGTATGTTACCATGGCCTTTGGTTTCCAACGTGCGGATGAGTTGCACGTCTGCGGCGGATAAATCCATAAGTTTGGCTAAAATTTTTTGCTCGGCCGCAGTTAATTTTTTAACGCCGGGCAGTTTTAAACCGCACAAAACGGTAAGCCACGTAATTTCCGCGCGCACGCGGGCAGCTAACAGGGCATCTTCGCCCATTACGGCGGATAAAACGATCAGTTTTGCGGCGTAACGCCCGTCCAACGGGCTTAAAGCAGACGTGTTCATACTTTTATTGTAGCAATTTGTTATAATAAAGTATATTTTTAAGATAGGAGGCTGTTTAATACCGCGCCCATAGGCGCACCACTTACAATTGTTTTTACCTGTTTTTGAAGCTGTACTTGGGTACAGCGCGAATTAAATTACGCAAAAGGGTCAAGAACAGTCGTTATAAGGCACAAAACTTGGCAGGGTAGCTCCCCGCCGGGTTTTGTGCCGAGTGTTTGCCATTTATATGGTAAGCCACGGCTGTTCTATTAATCTAACCCTTTTGCAGATTAGTATAACAGCCGTTTTATTATGCTAATCCGGCCATAAAGCAAAAGGAAATATAAAATGAAAAATAGAAATGTTGTTGTAAAACAAAGTTGTCATTCCCGAGTGTCTCTATTGGGAATCTTCCGCGTACTTAGTCGTTATTTAAAAAGAATTATTCCCGAACTTGTTTCGGGATCTTCCACGCATGTCGTTACAAAACAACAAGCGTTGAAGACCCTGAAAAAATTTCAGGGATTATCTAATTTTATAACGGCACACGGGTTTACGCTCATTGAACTACTAGTGGTAGTGCTAATTATCGGTATTTTAGCGGCAGTAGCCGTGCCACAATATACTAAAGCCGTAGAAAAGAGTCGGTTGACTGAAGTTAAAACCAATATCAACGCTTTAAGAAATGCCATTGAAGTTTATACCCTAAGCAACGGTTTCCCTGCTACAGACACGGATGTGCTTAATGCAGGGCTTTTGGATATCGATTTCTCGCATCTTTCTGCGCAAGCGCAGAGTTTTATTGGTATTGGGAGTAGGAATGCCCTATGCAGCACTCATTTTTGCTATGTCGCTAAATGTTCTCCTACTGATTGCTTTGTAGCAGCAAAACCAAAAGATAAAGATGATTATTCTTTTGCGCTGTGGTTTTCGAACAACCGCACTTGGACAAAAGCCTTTTATCCCTGCAGCGATTTAGGCCAAAAAATCTATAAGTCCCTAGAAACAGAAGGTTACGAAGAGTATTTTTGTTAACCAACACTCAACAAGGGGGACCACCAATGGATCCCCCTTTCGTTTATAAAAACATTTTTATTTTTTAACTTATTTACCGTTTGGGTTATTCCAGCCACCGCCCAACGCCTTGGCTAAATCCACCGCCGCGTCTAATTCATTCTTACGCGCCGTGGATAAATTCATCTCAGACGATAAATAAGTTTCTTCCACACTCAAAAGATCCGTCACACCGATAAGCCCCGCATCTTCCTGCTTTTTGGTAAGCTCGTAGCTGCGGCGCATGTCGTTGGTTTGGGATAAGTAAGAGTCGTAAATTTGGCGGTACATTTGGTTGGAGTTAATAGCATCTAATGCATCTTTGGACGCCAGCTGCAAGGTTTTTTGTGATTATTTTCCGGTTAAAAACGGTCCTTTATGCGTTGCATGGGGCACAATGACCAGGTTTTGATTATTCGTCCACAATACACTGAGTTTAAGTGGAATTATTTTATCTTTTCCGCCCACGTAATGCGTTTGCGAAACAGCCGGAAGTTGTTCCAAATCCATGGACCCGGTAAGCGGAGCTAATTTCTTTTGTTTCGTCCAAGAAGTATGGTTAAGTAGGCCGGCATAAGTAGTCCACTTTTGTATTTTAATTTCGGGATAATTCTCAATAATCAGTCCACTTAGAAGTGCCCCACCTGAATAAGCATAGATTTCCACGGGCCGATCCCCCACGATTCGTTTCATGGCTTCTGCCACGCTCATCACGGCCTTCGGTGAAAAACGCGCTGTAGTCCAATCTTTTTGTGTGCAAACAGGGTCCGCCACATATTGACAAGGACGCGCAATGTAAGCAACATTTGCAGCGTTATCCTCAAAAGCCATTTGACGCATAAGACTATTTTTAGGGGTGGGGTTTTTAGAAGGAAAACCGCTGTTGGTATAGGCCCGACCGTCCCCTTCTATATAGATATGGAACGGAGTGGTGGCACTCGCCTCTTTTACCCAAGTAGCTAACGTAAAAGCAGGCGTGTGAAGTTCCGCATACTGATAGCGCTTGGGGGTCTGTAACGGTTGGGAAGCGCAGGCCGCTGTAAATAAGAGTAGTAGAAAATAAATTTTTCTCATATTTCTATTATACAAAACCGCCCCCGGTAAGGGGGGCGGTTTTTAGTAAATACTTAGGTGTTAGAAACTATATTTAAGTTTGGCAGAACCTGTGTGGTTATAGTAGTGGCTTCTAAATTGCCCGTCATAACCAAAGGTCAGTTCTAAGTGATCCGTCAAGTCCATACCCAAGCTTAACCCGGTTTCTACCCCGAATTTTTTAAGCTGTTCACTGTCTATTTTGTAGGAGCTGTTAGTCATGGTTACGGTTACAGCATCCCCGTGTTGCATGACATCATACGTGGCAGCCAGTTTAAACAAAGGTTTAAGCACTAACTTGCCCGCTTGGAAATTCTTACCGACTCTAGCCCCTAACAAAGCCGTTAAGGTATGGTCATTGGTAGCACTTATGGTCTGCAAGAAACCGTCGGTATAAGAACCTTGGCGAGCATACACATAGCGCAAACCCGCTAACGGAGCTAAATATTCATTAAACGTATATTGGGCCATGGCCTGCGCCGCTAACGAATTAACGTGATATTTACCTTGCCCCGTTATGCCGGTAACGGTTTTGTCTTCTTTGTAAGAACCAAAGTTGTAACCTAAAGTACCGTCAAAATACCAGTCCTCTAACCCGGTATAATTACCATACAGGAATACGTTTTGCGTATCAGCTTTAATCTTTTTACCCGTGGCATTTAACGAGGAATACGCATACGCATACCCAATACCCAGGGTGGTTTCGTCATCATTGGAAACATCCAACCCTACCGCGCCACCATAGGTGTTACCGTCAAATCCACCTGCTACATCATACTTGGTATTGTTGAACATACCTTGCATCCAAACTGATTTGTAGCTAAACAGATCACCGGCTGCCATACCCGCACCGCCGGACATGTGGTTATTGGCTACCGTGTAGATGCCTTGGTTTAAGTTAGATACGTTGGCCTTGGTCATAGCCACTTGTACAGGGGCTAACGATTCCAGGGCCTCTACATATTCTTGTTTGCGGCCGATATCCTGTGACAACGTGCTGATGTTAGCAGCCACTTGTTTTACCACCGGGCTGGCAGAAACATCTTTAGACACTTCGTCCCAAGCGTCGGCCACTGCAGCTTCGTTTTTATTAGCACCGGCTTCTTGCGCGGCTTCGCCGGCAGAAATTTTGTACGTCAGTTTAACTTTACCTTGGTTGTCCTCATCGCGGGTGATTTCGTAACGGGTATTTTGTGATAACACTCCGTTCCAAGTACCCTCCATATTACCATCCACCAGGGTCAACCAATCGGTTTGGTCATCAGTTTGCAAGGTAGACGAAAGAACTGTAAGTAACAATTTAGAATCGCTACCTAACGTAAGTTTATTCCCCAGGGTTAATTTGGCCCCGGTATAGGCAGAAGCGTCTTTGGCTAGGCCGCCAATACTCATCCCTAGCGTACCGTCAATGGCCATATCTGCGGCAGTTACCTGGGCGGTGTTCATATTTAACGATTTGCCCGCCGCCACCAATACGTTATCAAAAGTAGTATCTTGTGCAAGGACTACGTCTCCTACAATATGGGTATTACCTGCTAAAGCCGCTTGTTGAACCGTACCTCCGTTGAATTTAAGCGTACCGCTGTTGGTTACATTGCCTAAAATATCATCAGCATAGGCGGTTAAACTCTTGCCCGAAGCGATGGCAATGTTGTTGGCAATGCTTTGGCCCTGGGCATTTTCTACTACGCCTTCAATATTCAAGGTACCATTACCCGCAATGGCTTTGTTGTTAAGCATAGCGGCATCTTCGCTACCGCCTTGGAAAGCCAAAGTGGCGTTGTTGGTAATAACGTTGTTGTTGGTACCACCCGTTAAGTTAAGCGTACCGTTGTTGACGATATCGGCTTTAAGGGTGTTAGCCGCCGTGGTAAACACACCGGTATTGTCTACCGTCACTTTACCTTGCGTGATAGCGTTATCGGCAGTATTGGTGTTTTCCATAGAACTGGCAATGACCAATTCCCCATTCCCGGAAAGTGACCGGTTAAATTCCGCCCCGCTAACATTAAACGTACCATTGTTCGTGAGCGTAACTACCTCGTCAAACGCAGCGATTTGCCCGGTTAAACGCCCCCCATTAAGAATTTCTACGGATTGTTGAGTAAAGGATCCGTTTTCACCTAGGGTTACGTCTCCGGCAATTTTTGCAACACCTACCAAGCTGGTAGCATCCGGGCTATTGGTAATAGCTTGTTTTAACGTACCGCCGGTTAGGTTGAGCGTACCATTGTTGTAGAAATGGTTTACTGCCACATTATCTAACGCGGTCGTTAATGTGCCCGGCTGTTTGACACGCAACAAATCTTGTGTGATGCTCCCATTATTTGTTACTTCCCCTTGAATAACATACGTTGCCCCGGCACCGGTAATGGTATTGGTATTAGTACCCCCGGTTAAATACAAGTTTCCGGCATTTTCAAATAAGGAAGTACCCGTTACATTACTAGCTGAAGTTTCCAAAGATTTACCATCAGCAATCACTATTTCTTTTTGCAACACACTGCCATTGTTGATTACTTTGGAATTTACTTCAAAGCGGCCTTTACTACCATCAGCATCCGTATTCGTAATGTTGTTGGTAATAGTACTATCGTTGGAAATATTTAACGTGCCATCATTGGACAACGTATTGACATGAATATCGGCTAAGCCCGTGTACAATGAACTTCCCTCGGCAATTGTCAATGAATTTTGTTGTACATTTCCTAATCCAAAAGAGGTTGCGCCCGCAAATACCATATCTCCGTTTCCTACAATACGGTTATTCTCACCAGCTTGGTTGAATGACAATGCCCCATTGTTGGTAAGGATATTTCCTTTGGTATCCACTTTGTATTGAGTAATAGAGACGTTGTTGGTAATATTACCCGCCAATTCTAAAGTACCGTTATTGCCGTCAATAGTGTTCGTGTTGATACCGGTAACCCCACTGGACAAAGTTAACAGCCCATTGTTGGTGATGTTGGCCTTAACGGTGTCCACGCCAGTTATAAAGTGACCATCTTGCGTCATGCCGTCTTCATCCCCTTGGGCTAAAACGATAACTGCATTTTGTTCAAGGGTCCCTTCGTTATAGAAATTCCCTCCTACGCGCAAGGTCCCGTTTCCAGTCAATAGGGCTCCTTCGTGGTTGATGCTGCTTTGCGCCAAGAGTTCCTCTTTACTTTCATCATTCATAGCGGTAATGATGGCATCATTTTTCAAGGTACCGTCATTTTCCACGTTTGCTTTGAGGATGTAGGGGGTATCTGCGGCTGCGTTCCCGCTGTGGGTAAATGTAACGCCGCCATCCACCACTACTTTACGTTGGTCAATATGAGCATTATTGATTACATCTTCTGTAATGCTCAGTTCCCCGTTGCCGTCAATTTTATTGGTATTGGTACCGCCGTTTAATTTCAGTATACCATCGTTAATAACTTTGTCGGCCACTAACTGTTTGGCCTTGACGGAGAAATCCCCATTTTCGCCAACGGCAATTTCTTTTTGGGTAAGCACGATATCTTCATTGGCTACTTTTACCCCGCCGGTACTGATGACCAGCTTGCTGGCATTTTCTTGGGTGGTATCGTAGTTAATATTTTGCTGAATGGTACCGCCGGTCAACGTAAAGATACCGTTGTTAAGGACATTGGCTACATTAAATTTACTGTAATCATCGCCGATATCCATTTCCACACTGCCGTCTTTGGTAATAAACAGCGTGTCTTGATAAATCCGTGCCACATTATCAAGTGCCCCGGTAATGAGCGTCTTGGCCGGACCTTCGCGCAAGTCGTTCTTGCCCACGCGCAAGGCACCATGATCATTTTCACCGGTCCCGGTGATGGTCAAGATACCGTTGTTGGAAATTTGGCCGTCTTCGGGCAAGATGAGCGTGTTTTGGGCGGTTTGGAATTCCCCGTCTTCAAACACGTTAATAACATCTTGCTTAATCATCCCGGTATTTGTAAACTTACCGCCGGTGATTTCTATTTTGCTCTCAGACTCGCCTTCTTTAGTCTCGCGGTCATCTAAAATGTTACCGTTGTTTTCACCGCCGGTAATGGTTAACGTACTGCGGTTATAAATCCGGGCATTTTCCGCAGTGTTAATATCCGCTTGCACGTGGCCGTTCTTTAAGTTATAGAACTGATTGATTCCCTCGTTGCTTTCCAGGTTTAAGCTGCCTTGGGTAATTTCGCGCCCGGCTACAACCGTTCCACTTATATACAAATCTCCGGTACCGGTTACTGTGGTATCCAGGAAATTTTGAGGTTCTTCCGAGCTGTCGTTAAATCCTTTTAAGGTAGCAACCGCGTTGTTTTCCATGTCAGCTGTGCGGAAGTCTTTTACAAAAGCGGTAAAGTTTCCGGCTGTAGTTCCGGCGGTTGTGTCGGCCGCAGCTACGATAATTTTTTGATCAATCGTTTTACCGTCTGCGTTAATCACTTTGCCGTCGCGGATGATTAAATCCCCGCCGCCTTCGATCTTGTTATTATTGGTAAGGCCTTCTTCGCTACCGGTTAAAATGAGGGTACCCCCGTTAGACAGGCCTTGGCTACCCGTTACTGTGACTTTATCGGCCGCGGTAGTAAATTGAGCACCTTGGCGCACAAACACTTTATTAAGGGAAATACTGCCATCGCCCGTATTAGAAAACTCGCCCAAAATATCCAACTGGCCGGCGCCTGCATCGGTAATGCTACCCGCGTTGGTACCGTCGGTAACCAATAAGCGCATCCCTCCGTTTGTAATTTCACCTTGGTTATCTAAACTGGCTATCTTCAAATCCCCATCGTTTATCAAAACGGAATTTTTGTTTACCAGTTTATCCATTTGAACTACCCCGTTGCTAGTTATTTTCCCTTCGTTAGTAACAACGCTGTTGCTTTGAGCGGTGTGTACACCGCCACCACCCAACGCAAACGTATTATTGGCCGCAACATTTACTTGGGCTTGGTCAATCACTGTATTTGAGTTTATAACGGTAGTACCATCGGCTCCGTGAATATTTAACGTACCGGTCCCGCTAATAGCGTTATAATTCGTGCCGCCGGTAAAGGTAAGTTCCCCGTTGTTGGTAATGTCGGCTTCCAACGTGTCGGCGTTGGATTTCAAGCTGGCTCCTTCTTCAACGGAAATAGTTTCTTGTTTAATAGTGCCGTTGTTAATCACATCCCCGCGTACCAGTACGGTACCGTCAACGGGGTATTCTTTGTTGGGGTCCGCGTAGTCGGCAATATCAATTTTAGCGTACGAAATAATGCCCGTATGCGTTCCGCTATCTAACTTCACCGTGCCTTTGTTGAGAATATTTCCCACGCTTCCGGCTGCAGTTTCCAATGTGCCACCGTCGTTACGCATGGCATCAATTTGCCCTTGGTTGACCAAATAAGCACCTTCTTCCAGCGCAACATGAGAAATTCCACTGGGAGAAACCGGTCCGCCGTCACCCACAATAGTTCCATAGTTGTAACTAGGGTCATCTTCGGTACCTAAAATACGGATTTGCCCCGTGCTGGTATTCAAGTTGCCATAGTTCACAAAGCGTCCTTTCATAGCATCTCGAAAATTTTGAAAGGATTTCGGCGTTACGTCATCCGCGGTGCCGATTTGGATGGTGCCTTGTTCAATAAGTCCAGAGTTAGCATCTACACCGCCCGTAAATACCAAGGTACCAGTGCCAGAAATATCATAGCCATTGCCCATCGCAGTCGCATTGGATAAGATCAATGTTCCATTGTTGGTAATAGCACCGTCTTCTACATTAAATCCGGAAAGGTTGGTTTGTAATGTGCCTGAATCAATGGAAACGGTTTGTTGATGGATGGAGCCATTATTAATGAATGTGCCGTCTTTTACGGTAAGGCTTCCGTAACTGGTAGCATCCCCGCCGATATCGCCTCTATTTTCGCCACCCAGCACAATTAATTTGCCTTCTGCCCCCGGTATGGGCGCAGCGTTGGAAATACGGCTGCCTTCCCCGGTATAAAGTTCAGCGGTAACCGTACCCAGGTTATTAAAATGCTTACCGTCTGCCAAGTGTATCTCTTTTTGGGTAATGGTATAGATTTTCTGTGCTTCTTGTGTATCCGGATTGAAATTGCCGTTATGAACATCCCCGTTAAAATAAAGTATACCGGTAGAGGCATCATCCCCATTGGTTATATTGGCGCGGATGCTGCCGCCTGTGGCTTGCACAGTGCCTTGATTGGTAAAATTAATTACTTGGGCGGCTTCTAAATCCGTTGTTAAAGTGGCCCCGTTATTTACTACTAAGTTACGTTGGGCAATACCCAGCACGGGGTCATCGTCGCCGCTGCCTAGAGTTACATCATTATTAAAATTGCCATTGATAATAAGCGTGCCTTTATAGTCGGAAGGTTGTGGAGCAACCGTATCGTCCCATTTAAATGCAATCGCGCTTTGGTTGGTTACATTGCCATCGGCAACTACGGTGCCATCGTTAATAACTGCCTTATATATTACCGGATTGGAAAACCCGGTTAGTGTAATGTTATCAAGATTTAAGGTTTCCCCTTGCCCTACTTGGATACCCAGCACATTGTCACCTCCGCTTAGGGTTTTTCCATCTCCGTTAACGGTAAACTCGGTTTTACCATCGGGATAGGCCGGAAGAGTAGCGGTTACATTTTCTCCACCAACAGGCAATGTATAGCTGGACGTACCCGGGTCCGCAATTGCTGTAGCCAATGTTTCAGCCCACAGCAGAGAAGGAGCAAATTGTTGTAACAAAAATGCTCCGGCAACTAATATGGCGATTCTTTTCATTCAGGCACCTCTTTTTTAACCCAATTTGTGATTCTGTTCAAATTACAACAACTTACAGATAAATTTGGCAGAATCAATTTTAAAAATTTTGTTATCGTATTGCTAATTTATTGTAACATATTATAATTGATTCGCAAGCCTAATTTAACTACCGTGCCGGGCTTAATTATAAGGTATACTGTCGATGCCCGGTACGATCCCGGCACGGCCCGGACCTTAATTTGCTATAATAAAATGTATCGTCTTAGACGTTTTTTGTTAGCATTTTGGGGGAACTTATGGAACTTTCCACCTTACAAACCGTTCTGCTTTCCGCGCTGATTGGAGTAGTGCTTATCTTGCCGCTAACCGTGCATAAAGTAGAAGAAAATTTGGAACTGTTTCTATTTGCCTGCGGCGCGTTTGCCGTAACCGTTTCGTATCAGTGGAGCGGACACTTGGTCGGGGCCGCCCTTGTGGAGCCCATTAAAATTACCCTTGCGGTACTGATTGCCGGGTTGTTGTTCCGTCAATTTAATACCCATTTACAAAAGCTTACGCAAAAAGCCGTTAAAACGATTGGCTTGCGCTGGACGCTCTTTTTAATTGTGCTGATTTTGGGGCTTACGTCCAGTATTATCACCGCGATTATTGCCGCTTTAATTTTGGCTGAAATTGCCGTCATGCTTCCCTTGGAGCGGGCTGGGCGCATCAAGCTTATCACGTTTTCGTGCTATGCCATTGGCATGGGGGCTGTTTTGACGTCCATCGGCGAGCCGTTGGGCACGGTCGTGATTTCCAAACTGGCCGGGCCGCCGCATAACGCGGGGTTTTTCTACCTTATTGAACACGTCGGCTGGTTTGTGCTGGGCGGGGTGCTTTTTATGGCCGGTATGGCCAGCTCTATCCGCGAGGGCACCGTGGCCCACGCTCCGGGCGCCAAAGCCGCCCATATCGGCGGCGATAATACGATTAAAGGCATTGCCGTGCGCGCGGGAAAAGTGTATGTGTTTGTGATGGCGCTGATATTTTTGGGCGACGGGTTAAAACCGCTGGCCCTTAAAACGATTACGCACTTACAGGCGTCTTGGCTGTATTGGATTAACATGCTTTCCGCCGTGTTGGACAACGCCACCCTGGCCGCTATTGAAGTGACCCCCACCATTGACGACCGCACGCTGACGTTTCTGCTGATGAGCTTAGTGATATCGGGCGGGATGCTCATTCCGGGGAACATCCCCAACATTATTTGCGCGTCCAAGTTGGGGATTAAGAGCAAAGAGTGGGTAAAGGCGGCGTTTGGATTAGGGCTGGTGTTAATGATAGCTTATTTTGTAATTTTAACGGCGGTATTATAAACAACGCCCCGGTGAACATTCTTTTTACGGGGGCCAACAATTTGCCAAAATCTTTCCATTTTGCACCGACTTTCACTTGCGTACTTGCCGCGCTTTGCGCGGGCGAAATGACGTACGCGGCGTTCAACTTACGGTGCAAACTGGTTTGATTTTGACAAATCAGGGTACTGAAAATTTTACCCGGTGATGTTTTCCCAACTTTTCCCCGCAAACTAATCTCAAATTTGAAAACAGGACAAAACTTTCTTTTTTCCACGCGACTTTGAAAAATCATCTTATCCACCATTATACGCGGTACTTGAGGAAATACTGCCTGCCCTACAGGTTTTATGTTATAATGTAAATACAATTTGATCCTGTTTTTGGAACTGTATGTGGAATACAGGTAGCCTTTTATAAAGGCCCCAAACGAGTCCAAGAACAGCTGTTATTAGGCGCAACGTGAACGGACTAATTACCCGTTTGTGTTGTGCCGAGCGTTTGTCACGTAATGTGATAGACCGCGGCTGTTTGTGTCGGGTTACTCGTTTGGGCTTGGCATAGGTAGCCGTTTTCATTGGGTTTCATAAGCGGGTAAATTGCAATTAAAACACAGGAGAAAAAACTTATGAAATCAAAAAATGTAGTCATTTGTCCCCCTTGTGGGGGAAACGTCGCGTTAGCGACAAAAAGAGGGGCTAATAAGAAAAACCTTTTTTTGCCCCTCTTACCCTGCCTAACAGCGGTACTCCCTCCACAAGGGCGGGAGATAACGACACGTGGGTTTACCCTCATTGAGCTACTCGTTGTGGTGCTGATTATCGGCATTTTGGCTGCCGTGGCGGTGCCGCAGTACAAAAAAGCTGTTTACAAAAGCCGCTACAATGCTTTAAAACCGCTTGTAAAAGCGTTGGCAGATGCCGAAGAAGTTTATTACTTGTCTAATGGGAAATATGCTTCCACTATTAAGGAACTAGACATTGATTTTCCTGAAGCGCCATCCAACCCTGATGCAACAAACGGGGTATATTATTTTCCGTCAGGAGCTTGTGTCCTGCAAATTACAGGTATAACAAGAGTACAATGTGCCAATTATGCGTCAGAGCTTACTTATGCAAAAATACTACAACATCCTGCCTCATACCCTCAATATGCCGGAATGCAAAAATGCAGAGCAAGCGATGGTAACCCCACTGCTATTCAAATTTGTCAGCAAGAATCCGGCCTTACACAAGGTAACCACCCTGTACCAGGAAACGAACTGAACAGCTATTATTGGTAAATTGTTTTAAAATTACGCCTCAAACACCGTCCGCCAAAACCGGGCGGTTTTTTTATATAATAACCCTATATCATCTTTCAGGGAGAATTTATGAAAATCCATTCGTTTAATGTGCAACCTAATTTGCCGGACAATATCAAATTTTTAGAAGAACTTGCCAGTGACATGTGGTTTACGTGGAATGCCCACGCTATCGCGCTCTTTGTGCAAATTGACCCCCAACTGTGGACGGCCGCCAAACGCAACCCCAAGTGGTTTTTAGGCTGTGTGCCGCAAGAACGCTTTGAAGAGCTCAGCAAAGACCAAAACTTTATCAACCTGTTAAACCAAGTAAAAGAAAGCTACTACGCTTATAAGAGCGAAAAACACACTTGGTATAACGATAATCACAAAGAAAACGGCAACTTGTTGACCGCGTACTTCTCTATGGAATATGGTATTGGCGAAGGGTTGCCGATTTATTCGGGCGGTCTGGGGATGTTAGCCGGCGACCATATTAAATCCGCCAGTGACCTGGGGATGCCGATTATTGGCGTGGGGCTTTTTTACAAACAAGGTTATGTGCGTCAAGTCATCAACCGCGAAGGCTGGCAGAACGAAGAATACCCCGATAACGACTGGGCCCACATGCCCGTAGAACGCGTGCAAAAAGACGGCAAAGACGTTATTGTGGATATCCCCTTAGGCGGCGAAACCGTCAAAGCCTGTGTGTGGCGCGTGCCCGTCGGGCGCACCTCACTCTATTTATTAGATACCAACTTGCAGGAAAACACCCCCGCCCAACGTGCCATTACCGAAAAACTCTACGGCGGCGACCGCGAAAACCGCATCCGCCAGGAAGTTGTCCTCGGCATTGGCGGCGTAAAAGCGTTAACCGCTATGGGTATTTTCCCCACCGTTTACCACATTAACGAAGGGCACAGCGCGTTTTTGCTGTTCCAGCGCATCATTGACATGATGAAAAACGAAAAGCTGACCTTTGAACAAGCGCGCGAAAAAGTGTGGACCACTTCCGTCTTTACCACCCACACACCCGTGATTGCCGGGAACGAACATTTTGACCCCGCCCTCGTGCGCAAATATATGGACTTTTACGCCAATGAAATGGGCATTGGCTGGGATAAATTTTTGGAACTGGGTAAAGAAACGCCGCAATCGCCCATGTATTGTATGACGGTAGTGGCTTTGCGCCTGTCGGCCTTTTGCAACGGCGTGGCTAAACTGCACGGCGAAGTCAGCCGCGACATGTGGCGCAACCTCTGGCCCGGCCTTCCCAAAATTGAGGTACCGATTACCAGCATTACTAACGGCATTCACAGCGCATCGTGGATTTCGCACGAACTTAACGACCTCTACCGCAAGTATTTGTATAACAACAACCAACTGGGCTACATTGACCCGTCCGAGCCGGAACCATGGAACAAAATGTCCAACATCCCCGACGGCGAATTATGGGGCGTACATACCACGCGCAAAAATAAACTCATCAACATGGTGCGTGAACGCTTGCAACGCCAACTCTCCCGCCAAGGCATGGATGTGATGAGCGTGAAAAAGGCCTCGCAAGTATTGCGGCCCGACGTACTGACCATTGGTTTTGCGCGCCGCTTTGCTACTTACAAACGCGCAACCTTGCTGTTTAAAGATTTAAACCGGTTGGATAAAATCATCAACAACCCCACCCGCCCCGTACAGTTTGTGTTTGCCGGAAAGGCGCACCCCGCCGATACGGCCGGGAAGGAATTTATTAAACTGATTGTCGGCCTGACGAGCGACCCGCGCTTTAAGGGCAAACTGGTGTTTGTAGAGGACTACAACATGAACGTGGCCCGCTATATGGTGCAAGGCGTGGATGTGTGGCTCAACAACCCCATCCGCCCCATGGAAGCCAGCGGTACGAGTGGTATGAAAGCCGCGCTAAACGGCGCTTTGGCCCTGTCCATCCTAGACGGCTGGTGGGACGAAGTGGGCCCGTGTGATTTTGGTTGGTCCATTGGCGGCAATGAAACCTATAAGAGCGACGCCGAACGCGACAGCGTGGAAGCCGAATCGCTCTACAGCCTCATTGAGCAGGATATCGCCCCGGCTTACTATGCCAAGGGGGATAAAGAGTCGTTCTCGGCCCCGTGGGTGGCGCTTATGAAAGAATCGGTCAAACACATTGCCCCGGTTTTCAACACCAACCGCATGGTCAAAGAGTATTACGAACGCTTTTACGTACCCGCCCACAACTACGGCTTAGGACTTAACGAGCCCGGCAAAGTGCAAGCGGTGGCTGATTGGCGCAAACAAATTGCCGATAACTGGTACCGCGTAAGCATTAAAGACACGACTACCGCCCCGGAACAAGCCATTTTAATGGGCGACAAAGTGAACTTTAAGGCGCAAGTGTCGCTCGGCAATTTAAAACCCGAAGAAATTAAAGTGGAAGTGTTTCTAGGCCAGCGCGGTAACATTGGCGGCCTGGTAAAAACGGCCGTAATCCCCATGGAGTGCAAGGGTAAAGACGGGGAAACGTATTTGTATGAGGCGCAAGTGGCACCGCTTAACAGTGGGCGGCAAGATTATGCGCTTAGGGTACTTCCGAAAAATGATGCGCTGCCGAGTGTGTTAACCCCATTGTATATTCGTTGGGAAGAGTAACAGCGGGCGCGATGTTGCGTTTACCCCCGGCAACAATTTTTTAAATTTGGCTTATTTTGCGGTGACTTGGGCCTTACGTACTTGCCGCGCTACGCGCGGTGCAAACGACTATTATACACCGTGTTTTCAAATTTGGTCCTGCGGACGGCAACTAGCCACCGTAAGTTGCCCGAAGCTGTACTGATAGGTCCTGCGAGAGGCAAGTCGGTGCAAAGGTGCCCAAATGTGGAAAATTGTTTCGCTAGCAAGCAACAAAATTGAAATATCTTTTGTATTTCAATTTTGTGCGCTCAAAGGAACATCGCGGTGAGAGCTTTTTATGTTAAATATCGTACTCATAAACCCTGAAATCCCCTTTAATACCGGAAACATCGGTCGCTCTTGCGTCGCTACCGGCACGCGCCTACACCTGGTTGGCAAGCTTGGCTTTAAAATTGCCTCTAAGGAAATCCGCCGCAGCGGCCTGGACTATTGGCCCAATTTGGACTACCGCCGTTATGAAACCTGGGAAGATTTTTTAGCCCACGAACAACCCGCGCGCGAAAAACTATTCTTCCTCTCTACCAAAGGCAAAACAGCCTATTGGGACGTACAAATCCCCGCCGACGCGTTTTTGTGCTTTGGGGCCGAAGGGTTTGGCTTGCCTAAAGAATTTTACAAAATCTACAAAGACCGCCTGTTTACCATCCCCATGACGGGCCCGGTGCGCTCTCTAAATTTGTCCAGTTCGGCGGCCATTGTATTATTTGAAACGTTACGGCAAAACAAATAAATAACCCCGGCAACCGCCGGGGGATTTTATTTTGTTAAACTACCACATATATATTTGCCAAGAGCAGAATCCGTAGGATATGAACAACGTATAGCATCCCGAGGTTTACTATAATTAGCATAGTTAAAGGAAATACTAAAATCTCGTTTAGAATTACACAAATCATAATCCATTGTATAATTAGGACAATAACGCAATATAATGAACCGATCAGTATCTCCAAAAACCAACATAAAATCTTTTCCACAACTCCAAGACCATTTGCGATTTGATTCCATCGTACATTCAGCGGGTATCATAATATCTAAATTCTCGGGATCTATAGTATAAGTCCCGTTGGCTAAATAATAGGTTTCCTCTGCCTGTACAATACTCTTCATAATCGGTAGAAAAGTATGCACCCTAGCTTTGATTACTGCCCGTTGATACTGTGGCACGGCAATCGCGGCCAAAATACCAATGATAAGAACTACAACGAGTAGTTCAATTAAGGTAAAACCTTTTTTCATAGTTTACTTCCTCCAATATAATTTAAACAACAAGGGTATTATACTAAGGGGGGGGGTAGTCAACCCCTTTTGAAGAAAATGAGGGCAACTTTGCGCGCGATTAAATAGAGCTGAAGGGCCACAGGCCCGAAGCCCCGTAAGGTTGTAATACGGGGGCGGAGGTATCAGACCGAGCACCTAACAACGAAATGTGCAAAATTAAGCAGAAAAAAACGTCCCGTACGAGATTCGAACTCGTGATCTCCGCCTTGAGAGGGCGGCGTCCTAGGCCACTAGACGAACGGGACATCATACCTATATTTTAGCAAATTTTTCTTCTTAATTAAATGTCCTCGCACCTTATATACATAAATGCTAAAATATAAATAGTATTTTTGTTTTAGGAGTTCTTCATTATGGAAATCGGTATCGTAGGCCTGCCCAACGTAGGCAAATCCACCCTGTTTAACGCTTTGACTTGTGCCGGGGCCGAGGCCAGCAACTACCCCTTTTGTACCATTGAGCCCAACGTCGGTATCGTGGCCATCCCCGACAAACGCCTTGATAAACTCTTTGATATGTTCAAACCGCCCAAGAAAACGGCCGCGTTTATCAAATTTGTGGATATCGCGGGCATTGTCAAAGGCGCCAGCCAGGGCGAAGGGCTAGGCAATAAATTTTTAGCCAACATTCGTGAAGTAGATGCCATTATCCACGTTGTGCGCCTGTTTGAAGACGAAAACGTCACGCATGTCATGAACTCCGTAGACCCCTTGCGCGATATTGAGGTAATTAACACCGAGCTGATGCTCGCCGACCTGGAAACCGCCGCCAAAATTTGCGACCGCCTGGCCAGTAACGCCAAATCGGGCAAGAAAGACGCCGTGGCCGCGTGGGAGCGCATGAAAGAAATCAAGGCCGCGCTCGAAAACGGCAAAATGGTTTCGTCACTCGGTTTAGAGCCCGAAGAGCTCAAAGAATACCAATTTTTAACCGCCAAACCTGTTTTGTACGTCGGAAATAACAGCGAACAACGCAACGAGCAAAATGCCGCCAAAGTGGCCGCCTACGCTAAGGAAAACGGCTCGGGCTTTGTGGAGCTGTGCGTCAAATTTGAGGCCGACATTGCCGAATTTAGCGACGAAGAAAAAAAGGCCTTTTTAGCCGAAACCGGGAACGAATACACGGGGCTAGAAAAAGTGGTGCGCGAGGGTATGAAACTCTTAAACCTGTGCACATATTTTACCGCCGGGCCCGAAGTGGAAGTGCGCAGTTGGCTCATCCCCGTGGGCTGTACCGCGCCGCAAGCCGCCGGCAAAATCCACAGCGATTTTGAAAAAGGTTTCATCCGCGCCGACGTGTACACGTTTGACGACCTTGAAAAATTCGGCAGCGAAAAAGCTTTGCGCGAACACGGTTTAATCCGCAGTGAAGGCAAAGATTATATTGTAAAGGACGGCGACGTTTGTCTGTTTAAAATCAATGCCTAATTTAACCTGCAAACATTTCGGCACGTGCGGCGGTTGCACGCTGTTAAATCTGCCCTACGAAGAACAGGTGCAAAAAAAACGCGCGTGCTTGCAAGAAATTTTAAAAGACTTTTGGACACTGGAAATTCCCGTTACGGTAACGGACAACCCTGTTTATTTTCGCAATAAAGTGGAGCTTGGGTTTTGCCACCAAGTCAAATGGCGCGAGGATTACGATAAAAAGGACCCGGCCAACAAAACACGCCCCTTAGAATTTGAACAATGCGTAGGTTTTAAGTTAAAAGGCCGCTGGGACCGCGCCGTGGATTTGCAAGAGTGCCATTTATTTAGCGAACAATTAGTGCCTTTGGTGGCGGCTATCCGCGCGTGGGCGCAAGCGGAAAATTTGCCGTATTACGACCAACGCAAACACACCGGCATTTTGCGCCACCTCATGGTGCGCGAAGGCAAGAACACCGGCGAGCAAATTGTGGTGCTGTTTGTAACAGATGATTTCAACGAAAAAACGTTTGTAGCCGCGGTGGAAAGTGTGCTGCCAAACGCTAATATAATGGCCGCTGTGAATAACGGCTTGGCTGATACCGCTGAGCCGGAAAGCTTGCGTGTACTCAAAGGCAAAGACCATATTTTTGAGAAAATTTTGCTAAGCGGAGCAGACGGCAGGACCGAGCGCGAAGTGGTATTTAAACTTTCGCCGCAATCGTTCTTCCAAACCAACACCAAAACCGCGCAAAAGATGTATAGCCGCGTGCGCGCTATCGTCAAACAAATTGCGCCTAAAAAGATTTACGACTTATACGGCGGCGCGGGTAGTTTTTCCTTATCGTGCGCCGATTTGTGCGAAAGAAGTATTTGCGTGGAAAGTGTAGCGCCCGCTATTTATAACGGCATTGAAAACGCCAAGCTAAACGGCGTGCAAAACGTGCAGTTTTTCTGCTCGCGCGTGGAAGATTTTGTGCGCCAGCAACCTATTGAGCGCAAAGATGCGCTGATTATTTTGGACCCGCCGCGCGGCGGTATGCACCCGCGTGCGTGTAAAGCGGTGGCCGAAAGCGGTGTGGAAAACGTGCTGTATATTTCGTGTAACCCGGTTACATTGGCAACCGATTTAAAAATGCTCACGCAACATTACGAAATTTTACACGTGGAAGCATTTGATTTCTTTCCACATAGCGAGCATATAGAAACGTTTGTACAACTGAGATTGAAGTAAAGGAGAATGCTTATGAAAAAAAATAATAAACCTGCATTCCAAGATATATTCTTGGCATACCTCGTCGACTATGCGATAGGAGTTGTTTTTTTATTGATGGCTGTGCCCTTTTTAAGTATCGGTATGAACGGGAACACAATAAAGGTCATAATTGGGGCGGGTATTTTGAGTGTATTATCATACTTGTTATATTATTCTGTTTTGGAACACCGCATGGGAGCTTCTTTGGGAAAAAAATTATTTTATATTCGAGTTATCACGAAAAAATCTAACAAAATTCGGCCCTCTTTTGGAAGATTAATCGCGTCTTATTTTATAGATATGATTTTTGCCGGAATAGTGAGTCAATTTTTTCAACGTTTCGTGATGGTAGTTTTAAACAATTTTGATGTGTCAAAAAGGTTTGTGTTTTTATGTGGAATAGTTGTCGGGATTTTAATGTGGGTTTTTTACTTTGCATTTCGTGAATATAAATATGGTTGCACTTTAGGCAAAAAACTAATGGGCTTGCAAGTAGTGCAAGCCGTACCGCAAGAACAAGAAAAAGGAGAAAACAAATGAACAAACCTAGTTTTTGGCGGTTGTTAGGCGCGTATGGGATTGATTTTTTATTACTTAGCATTGTTGGGTCGATAGTTGGATATTTGATGATGTGGATATTGGTATTCTATATAATCACACTAAGCAGTGGCGGTGATTGGGCTGTTGTCGGCGGAATTATTACTTTTATAGGTGCTGTTTTATTATACTTCTCTATTTGTGAACATTGTTGGGGCAAAACGTTGGGCAAAAAACTCATGGGATTGCAAGTAGTGCAAACTGTGCCGCAAAAACAAGAAGAAACAAAATGACTGTAGAAGAAGCCATTAACTCGTTAAACCCGCAACAAAAAGAGGCCGTCTTGTACGACGGCGGGCCGTGCCTCATTGTGGCCGGGGCGGGCACGGGCAAAACAAAAACTTTAACTACCAAAATCGCCAAGCTCATTGCGGACGGCTATCACCCGGCCCGCATTTTGGCGGTCACGTTTACCAACAAAGCCGCCGGAGAAATGCGCGAGCGCGTGGACGCACTGGTCCCCGGTGCCGGGCGGCGCGTGTGGATTCATACGTTCCACTCCTTTGGCGTGCGGCTACTTCGGCAAAATGCCGAGAAACTCGGCCTTACTAAAGATTTTGCGATTTACGACGACAGCGACCAAAAGAAAGTCGTCACCCTTTTATTAGAGCAAATGGGCGTGAAAGAGCCCAAAAAAGAAGTCAACCAAATTGTCAGCATCATTTCGCGCGCCAAGGACGATCTAGTCACTCCGGACGGCCTCATGCAACAGGCCACCGCCTCGGGCCTAGACGGCAAAATCCGCGCGGCCGAAATCTACCGCCGCTACGAGCAAAAATTAAAAGAGGCCGGCGCACTGGACTTTGGTGACCTGTTAGTCAAAACCGTCATCCTGTTGCGCGACCATGAGGACATCCGCGCCTATTACCAGGACTTTTTCCAATACGTACTTGTGGACGAATACCAAGACACCAACCGCACCCAGTACATGATTACCAAGTACCTGACCGAAAAATCGCGCAAGCTGTGCGTAGTGGGCGACCCGGACCAAAGCATTTACTCGTGGCGTGGGGCCAATATCCGCAACATTTTGGAATTTGAAAAAGCTTTTAAAGACGCCAAAATCATCACGCTGGAGCAAAACTACCGCTCCACCAAAGCCATTTTGGACGCGTCCAACCGCTTGATTACCAAAAACAAAAAGCGCAAGGACAAAAACCTATTTACCGATAAAGGCGCGGGGGAGCCCATTGAAGTCCACGCGTGCCAAACCGAGAGCGACGAAGCCCGCTGGGTCAGCGTGCAAATCCAAAAACTTGTGGAAAATGAAGGCGCCAGTTTAAAAGACATCGCCGTTTTCTACCGCACCAACGCCCAAAGCCGCAGCTTTGAAGATTATTTCCGCAAATACCAAATCCCGTACCGCTTGATCGGCACCGTGCGCTTTTACGACCGCAAAGAAATTAAAGACATCCTATGCTACGCGCGTATGCTTATTAACCCGGCCGATAACGTGAGCCTTTTGCGCATTATCAACACGCCCACGCGCGGCCTGGGCAAAGTGGCGCAGGACCGCTTACTCGCTTACGCTAATGAGCACCAGCTTTCCCTCTATGACGCCCTTAAAAAAGCCGCCTATGTGCCCGGCCTGGGCAGTGCGGCCATGAAGGCCGCCATCAAGCTGGTGCAACTGTTTGAAAATTGGCGCGGCGATATGCTTTTTACCGCCCCGGCCGATATTTTCAATAAAATTTTAAACGAGTCCGGCTATTTGGACAGTATTAAAGCCGATCTGGAAAAAGACCCCGAGGCCGAAGGCCGCTTGCAAAACTTGGACGCCCTTATTAACGCCGTCAAAGAGTACGAAGAACGCTGTGCGCGCGGCGAAAAAGAGCCGTCCGTGGCTGATTTTTTGCAAGAAGTGGCCCTTTTGTCCGGCGAGGACGAGAGCCAAGCCGGAGAGGGCGGTGCCGTAACTTTAATGACGGTACACTTAGCCAAAGGGTTGGAGTTTCAAAACGTTTTTGTAACCGGGTTAGAGGAAAATTTATTTCCTATCGGGTGCGACAACGAGGACGATACCGAAGAAGAACGCCGCTTATGCTACGTCGCCATGACGCGTGCCAAAGAAAAACTGTTTTTGACTTATGCGCAGAGCCGGCGCAAATTCGGTCAACGTCAAGAAAACCCACCCAGCCGGTTCTTATTTGAAAGCGGGCTGTTAACCGAGGAAGAAGCCCAAGCGCGCCAAACGCGCTTTGCGTGGGGGGAAAATTCCTCTTATTCTGGCGGCAATTACGAACGGTTTACCAACCGCAAACGCCAGTTTAGCGATTCTTTTTCGGGCTACGTCCGTAAAAGCCGTTTTCAAAAACAATATGACGAAAACGGCTACGAAATTGAACGTGCCGAAGATAACGATTTTCCGTCTTATGACGATATCCCGTCTGTGGGTAGTTTGTACGCCAAACCAAAAACTTCTGCCCCGCGTTTAGCCGACCCGCGCCGCGTGCCCGGCTTTGTTGAGGAGCCCAAACTCCCAGCCAAGCCTGCCCCCAAAAACGAGGACGGTGTAGCCGTGGGGGGGCTTGTAAAACACGGCGTATTTGGACAAGGCAAAATTGTGCAAATTGTGGGAAGCGGGGATAGTGCAAAAATTACGGTACTTTTTGGGAATGGCACGCGGCGGACCTTTATGCTCAAATTTGCCCCGCTAGAGATTTTATAGTTTATTCCGCGCTCTAACAGTTTCCAAATTTGGGCTATCTAAGGCCGACTTTCGCTCGCGTACCTGCGGCGCTATGCGCCGTCCGCAGGACGTACGCCACGCTCAACTTGCGGCCTTACCTACCC
>JAZUSP010000010.1:0-10342 GCA_045606805.1 Elusimicrobiaceae bacterium
GGTGGTAATTATCGGCGTATTGTCTGCGGTGGTGTTGCCGAAATTTACCAAGGTAATAGAAACGCGCAAGACAACGGAAGCGGAAGAAATGATGGCGGCGGTGCGCACGGAGCAAGAAGCGCGCTGCAGCATTAGCAAGAATTATCAAAAAGACCTGACCAAATTAGAGGCGTACCGTGCGGGTAGTAAGAACTTTGATTATTTTGATAGTGAAGGCGTGGGAATGATAGCAAAAGCCAAAGATGGAGGTAGCTACAAATATACGCTTAAGATGCCGTCGTACGTGGATGGACGCATCTGTTGTGATGATGATTATTGCCAAAATAAGTTAAATAAAAATTATCCCAAATGTTCAGAACTGGACCATTTTATTGAAGGCAATGAACATTGTAATGCAAAGGCGGAGCCGGTGTCTAGTCCGTGTGACGGAAAGGAAGGAGAACATGAGGCGGGGGATCCGGCCTGGAAGTGGACGGGGGTGGAACCCGATTGTTGGGAACCAGTGCCTTTGCCTAAAGCCTGTGATTCTTCGTACGAGGAAGGACAAGAATTTAAGCAGAAAGATGGTTGTAAATGCGGGGAAAAAACCTACAAATGGCATTGTGGCGAAGATACCGGCTGGGTATGGGAAGCCAGCGAAATAAAAGATTGTGAGCCGGCCGACGATACATGCGAAGAGGAAATGTCTTCGTGTGGAGGAGAGGTTTTTGATAAATTGTTTGACGCCCTGGGCAATGACCCGGCCGACTTATGTTATGTGCAAAAGAAGCTTCCAATTTTTGAAACTTCTTTGAAAGATGCCGCTTTGTCCCTGGACGCAACGCTAGAACAATGGGTAAGTACTTGCTGTGTGGACTGCCCTGCAGGAACCGCAATGACGGAGCATGGTATATGCTGCCCTTCCGGGGAAGGATCTGTTTTTAACAAGGAGAAAAATCTTTTTGAATGTGGGTGCAGTGGGGCCGGCCCCAACTATTATTTTGATGGAGAGAAATGTGCGCCCAGGTTTGTTGCTACGTCGCACGATAATTTTAGTGTATTGGCTAATGCCACAAACAAAGTGTTTGGCGCTGATGCGGAAATCTCCGGTAGTAATTGTAGCCGAACTGTTTCCGGGACAGTGGTGTCGAAGGCTTGTTGGAGTAAAGGGAGTGATTCTTACGTTAAAGAAGAAGCACTAAAAAACTTGTGTTCTGCCTGTGATGCTACGAAGGAGAAATGCAATGTTCAGTGTTATGATCCCGACCACCTTGAACAGCAGATTAGTGCATTGTATGTATATGATACTCCGTCAGCAGGTTCTACATATTGTACTGCAAAACTATCCGGTAGTATTCCCAAAGGTTATAGGATTGCAGGTCGTACGCATGCTAGCCCAACATATGATGAACTGCTTTGTGGAACCGGAGGTAGCCTGATTCATGTTTCGGATTTAGTGCCCAATCATTGCGAGTATTGTGAGGGACTGTCTGAACCAACGCATGCACAGATTGGTTATGCCGGCATGTCCGGCGGCCCTTCCGGCCACGGAAGTACTGGTTCGGGTTCAATGGCAATCGATTTGTGTGTATATCCGGAAAGACAATTCGTAGAGGGATATGCGTGTGAAAAATAATGAAATTTCTTCTGCGTATCGTTGGGAGAATAAAAAACATTAGATTGATATGCGCAAAGGGAGCCATGCGAACCCTTGGTAAAGTTTGCAAGCCGCTTCGTATGTGGTAGGTGCTAAAGGGTGCGCAGGCCGCAGCAAATAAATGCTATGTTCATCAAAAAAGAACCCCCGGAAGGGGGTTTTTTGTGGGCGGGGTGCATCCTCTAAATTACGCCGGAGGTTATGATTAAATTGCTATAATGTAACTATGCAAGCGCCTGTTTTACAAGTAGTAGATTTGTTCGTCCGTTTTTGTACCGATTTAGGCACCGTACCTGCCGTGCGCGGGTTGTCTTATGCCTTGCCTACAGGCAAAGTGCTGGCCGTGGTGGGGGAAAGTGGCAGCGGAAAAACGGTGCAAGCGCTTTCCGTTTTAAATTTACTGCCGCCCACAGCACGGGTGCAAAGCGGCAAAATCGTATACCAAGGTAAAAATTTACTGAGTATGAAACAGGCGGCGCTACGTAAAATCCGCGGGCGCAAAATTGCCATGATTTTCCAGGATCCCGGCTCCAGCTTAAACCCGATTTTAACCATTGGCGAGCAACTGTGCGAAACCTTGCGTGCTCACCAAAAAATGACTAAACAAACCGCCCGCGTGCACGCCGCAGAACTCTTAACGCAAGTGGGCATCCAAGAGGCCGCCAAACGCTTAGACGAGTACCCGTTTCAATTTTCGGGCGGGATGTGCCAGCGCGTAATGATTGCCATGGCACTGGCTTTGCATCCGGACATTTTAATTGCCGACGAGCCCACCACCGCGCTGGACGTTACCGTGCAAGCCCAAATCTTAAAACTTATCAAAGACTTGCAGCGTAAAAACGGTATGTCAGTTATTTTTATTACGCACAATTTGGCCGTGGCTGCCCAAGTGGCCGACGACGTTTTAGTCCTTTACGCCGGGCAATGTATGGAGCACGCCCCCGCCACTGTCCTTTTTAAAAATCCGTTACACCCTTACACACAAGGGCTTTTAGGCTCGTTGGCTAGCGTGCATAAAAAGGTGGAAAAACTGCCCGCCATTGCCGGCAATCCGCCGCGCCCCGGTGAAGTTTTGCCCGGCTGTCCGTTTGCGCCGCGTTGCCCTAAAGCCTTCCCCAAATGTTTTGAAAGTTGCCCACCGCTCTATGAAAACGGTTCGCGCCGCACACGGTGCTTTTTGCAGGAGAAAAAATGACCCCGGCTATTTGCGTGAAAAACTTGTGTAAAACGTATGAGCGCCGCCTGTTTTTGGGGGCTCCGGTGCGAAAGCCCGTTCTAAAAGGGATTGACTTAACATTACGTCCCGGCAAGGTGCTTGGGCTGGTGGGGGAGAGTGGATGTGGCAAAAGTACCCTATGCAAAGTGCTGTTGGGCATTGAGCCTATTACGTCGGGCAGAGTAGAAATTTTGGGGCAAAATATCGCCGCACTTTCAGGCCGCGGTTGGAAAGAACTGCGCCGGAAGATGCAAGTAGTGTATCAGGACCCGTATGCTAGTTTGGACCCGCGTTTTTCCGTGCGCCAGCTAATTAGCGAGCCGCTGCAAATTCACGGCTTATACACCAATAAAACCAAGCGCGAAACGTACTTGCAAGAACTCCTGCGCGCCGTGCAGTTGGATTCATCTTTTTTGGACCGCTACCCGCATGAATTTTCCGGCGGGCAACGCCAACGCATTGCCATTGCGCGTGCACTGGCCCTTGAGCCGCAACTTTTGATTGCCGACGAGCCTGTTTCCGCGCTGGATGTTTCTGTGCAAGCCCAAATTTTAAACCTACTCAAAGAAATTCAGCAAAAGCGCCATTTATCGGTGCTGTTTGTCACGCACGATTTTGCCGTCGCACGCTTTTTATGTGACGAAATTGCTGTGATGCAACACGGCAAAATTGTAGAATTTGCCCCGTCTAAAACCCTCTTTGAGTGTCCGCAGCACGCCTACACGCAAAAACTGTTGGCCGCGGTGCCCACCGTGGAGGGCCGCCTATGATGCGTTTTATCTTGCGCCGCTTGTGTTTGCTGCCGCTGGTGGTATTGGGCGTTACGTTTTTGCTGTTCTTTTTGACCCAGCGTTTAAGCCCCGAGATGCGCGCCTCTTTATATGTAAAAGACCCTCGGCAAATGGGCGCTTTGGAAGAAGTCATCCGCCAGTATGGTCTGCGCGATAACGTATTTAAACAATACGGCCGTTGGCTTACAAATGTAGCACACGGGGACTTGGGCTATAGCCCCAGTGCCAACATGCCGGTGGCGCAGGCGCTTAAAAAATACCTACCCACCACTATCCAGCTGGCGTTTGTTACCATTATTTTAGTCGTATTCTTTGGCGTGTGGTTTGGGGCGGCCTCGGCCGTGCATAAAGACAAGTGGCAGGATAACCTGGCAAGGTTTATTTCGGTAGGCGGGTTTTCGCTCCCTATTTTTGTGCTGGGGCTGTTGCTCTTAATGGTATTTTACGGGCAACTGCACTGGTTTGCGCCGGGGGGATATTCTATCCAAACCGATATTATTATCCACGGCGGCACGTTTAAAACCTATACCGGGTTTTTACTCATTGACAGTTTACTCAACGGCCAATTTGCCGTGTTTGGGGATGTGTTTTCGCACCTCATTCTGCCGGCGGTTACGCTGTGTATCGGGTCGTTTGCGCTCATGGTGCGGGTGATGCGCTCGTCCATGCTTGAAGAACTCGGCAAAGATTACGTGCGCACCGCGCGGGCTAAGGGGCTGCCGGAGTATCAAGTAATTTACAAGCACGCCGGGAAACACGCCATTATCCCCGTAATTACCCTGGCCGGGATTCAGTTTATCCGGCTTTTGGGCGGTACCGTGATAGTAGAAACGATTTTTGATTACCCCGGTATCGGCCGCTTTGGTGTGATGGCGGCCCAACAGTTAGATATTGCCGGGATTATGGGATTCTCCCTTTTAGTGGCCGTGCTGTTTGTGTGCGGCAATTTACTGTGTGATATCTTATATACGGCGGTGGACCCGCGGATCCGGTTGGAGTAATATGCGGCTTTTAAAACGAATTTATAAAAATAAAACTTCCCTGTGCGGCCTTATTTTGGTAACGCTGTTCGCGCTGACGGCCTTGTTGGCCCCGGTGCTGGCCCCGGTGGAAAATAAAAATAATCCCTATGAGCTACCGCAAGCCGGGTACCAAATTGAGCCGCAAGCACCTTCTGCGCAGCATTGGTTCGGCACGACCGAGCAACAGTATGACCTTTATTACGGCGTGGTATGGGGGACGCGGCTTGCATTTAAAATTGGGATTACGGTGACACTACTGGCGTTTTTAATCGGGCTCTTTATCGGCGGAGTTGCTGCGTATTTTGGCGGCAAAGTTGATGAAACGTTAATGCGCCTAACAGATGTAGTGTTTGCAGTGCCGTCTTTGGTGCTAGCCATGGTAATTGCCGCCATGTTGGGGCCGGACCTTAAAAATATGATGATTGCCTTAACCGCGGTAGCGTGGCCCAGTTACGCACGTTTGGTGCGCGGGGATATTTTATCTATTAAACAGCAAGGATATGTAACCGCGGCGCGTACGCTGGGGGCCGGCGGCGTGCGGATTTTTACGCGCCATATTGTGCCCAATGCTATTTATCCGTCTGTGGTAGTGGCTAGTTTGGATATCGGGTACGTAGTGCTTACTGCGGCGTCGCTGTCGTTTTTAGGTTTAGGGGCGCAGCCGGGCACGGCTGATTGGGGGCAACTCATTGCCATGGCGCGTAACTGGGTGCTTGGCACACCCGGGCACCCGCTGGCGTATTGGTACACAGTCGTGGCGCCGGGCGGAGCGATTTTTTTGTTTGTATTGGGTTGGAACTTGTTGGGAGATGCCTTCCGGGATATTTTGGACCCCCGGCAAGGATAATGCTACAATATAACTATACTCGTTTTGAGAGGTGCTTATGATTCGCCGTAAAGACTTATATACTTCTTTGGCTGACAGCGCATTTCGCTACCCGAACAAAGTGGCCTTAGTGGAAGCCGGAAGCGGGAAGAAAGTTTCTTACCATGAACTCTTAATGCAAGTGGACCGCGCCGCCGATATGTTTTTTGAGCACGGCATCCGCAAAGGCGACCGTGTGGCAATTGCACACCGTAACTCCATTGACACCATTGTAGCTAATTACGGGCTTTATAAGTTAGGGGCAGTATCTATCCCTATGAACTTTATGGTCACTAAGCCCGAAGAAATTGAGTATATCTTAAATAATGCCGGAGCCAAGGCGGTGGTAACGCAAGCCGAATTTTTGCGCCACTATGTTAAATGTGCCCCCAATTTACCCACGGTGCAAACTATTTTCACGACGGACGAAGTGCCTCCTTCTGCCGCCGGGTGCGATAAAGTGCAACTCTTTTGGGACGAAGTCAATAAATCTACGTATCACGACGAAACAGCCTCGGCCTGTGCTACATTAGACGATTTGGCCTTTATCCTATATACTTCCGGCACGACGGGTCTTCCCAAAGGCGCCATGATTACCCACGGCAACTTGGCGGCCAACGTCATTTCCTGCGCGCAGATTTTTAAAATAAATGATGACGACGTGTTTTTGTGCTTACTGCCCATGTTCCACTCGTTTGCGTGGACCACGTGTGTGGTCATTCCCTTGTACCTCAATTTAAAGGTAGTCATTGTGGCTAACGTGATGCCGGCCAGCAAGTGGCTGGGCGCCATGGGGACCGAAAAAGTAACGCTCATCTTGGCCGTGCCCCAAATTTATGCGGTGCTGTCTAAAGAGGCCAAAGGGCTTAAACAGCTTTATTTGCGTTTTTGGCCGTTTAAGAGCGTGCGGTTTGGTATCTCGGGCGCGGCACCTTTGACACAAGAAATTAAAGATAGGTTTGAAGAAAAAATCGGCGTGAAAATTTTGGAAGGGTATGGACTCACCGAAACCAGCCCGGTGGTCAGTGTAAACACCGAGGAACTGCAAAAGATTAAATCGGTCGGCCCGGCCATCCCGGCAGTCAGCACGCTGGTAGTAGATGATGACGGCAAAGAAGTCCCGCGCAACACCGAGGGGGAACTGTGCGTTAAAGGCCCGAACCTTTTTAAGGGCTATTGGGGCAACGAAAAAGCCACCCACGATGCCTTTACCGAAGACGGTTGGTTTAAAACCGGCGATATTGTGGAAGTGGATGACGACGGATTTATCTTTATTAAAGACCGCAAAAAGGACATGATTATTATTAAAGGCCTTAAAGTATTTTCCGCGCAAGTGGAAGCCGTCATTTGCGAACACCCGGCCATTGAAGAATGTGCTGTAATCGGCGTGCCCGACGGACGCGGCGGCGAATTTGTTAAAGTATATGCCGTTAAAAAAGAAGGGGCTGAGCTGTCCGACGCGGAATTTCGGAAATTCTTAAAACTTCACTTAGATAACTACAAACGCCCGCGCGATTTTGAGTTTGTGGAAGCACTGCCCAAAAACGCGCTACGCAAAGTGCTTAAACGTGAACTGCGCAAAGATGCGGTGGAAAAACTCAAAAAAGCGGTAGCTGCCGGGGCTGCTACGCCGTCCGAGGATTAACCGTGCAAGACCTGGCGCGCATTTTAGCCGAAGAAATACCCCACGGGCATTACGTGGGGGGCATTGTGCGTAGCAGTTTGCTCAGGCGCCAATCGGGCGATATTGATATTACCCTTCCCGCGCACGAGGTAAAACCCGTTGCCCTTTCTCTTGCTAAACGTCTTAAAGCCGCCGCCTTTGAAATGGACCCCGAATTGGGGGTGTGGCGTTTAGTTACACACGAAGATAAAGTCCAAATTGATTTGACTGCTTATCAAGGAAAAAATTTGAAAGCCGACTTAAAACGCCGTGATTTTACGTTTAATTCCCTGGCTTACCCGGTGGCGGCTAAACCGCAAATTGTCATTACACCGCGCAAAAATGATACGGCACACGTGCTTTTAAAACGGTTGCGCAGAGATAAAATTGTGGACGTGACGGGCGGACTCACGGACCTTAAACAAAAGCAAATCCGCTTAAACGGCCCGACGCGCTTTAAAGAGGACCCGCTACGCATGTTGCGCGCGTTTCGGTGTGCGGCGGAACTGAAATTTACCATTGTGCCTGCTACGCTTGCGCAAATTAAAAAAGATAAAAAGCTGGCGCGCAAACCCGCCGGGGAACGGACCCGGGAAGAATTGGACCGGCTGTTTGCCGTGCCCGGTAAAACCTATGATTATTTAGTGCAAATGGATCAATGCGGGCTGTTAACGGCGCTGTTCCCTAAATTGGAAGCTCAGCGCGGTTGTGCCGAGGTGTATTACGGGCCCGAAGGGGTGCTGCGCCACACGCTGCTTGTCTGCAAGCGGATGGATTATTTGCTGGAACACTTGGATAAAGCTTTCCCGAAATACGCCTCAAAATTGGCCCCGCTGTGCCAAAATAAACCGCTTTATAAAATGACGGCCTTGTTGCACGATATTGCCAAACCTAAAACCGCCAAACTAAAAAAAGGCCGCTTGCGGTTTTTTTATCACGAGCAAGTGGGTGCTAAAATGGCCCGGTGGATTTTAGAAGATTTGCGCTATAGCCGTGCGGACAGCCACCTCATGCGCGCTATGATCGGCGAGCATTTGCGCCCGTCCAATTTAGCCAGTAATGATATTTTAACCGAACGCGGCGTCTACCACTTTTTCCGCGATTTGGGCGAAGCCGCTATCCCCATGCTGCTCTTGTGTTGGGCCGATTACACCAGCTACGTGACTGACGCGCAACTGCGCCGTATTTTGCCCCACAGTGCCGAGCGTATGATGACAATTACCCAAGCCGAACGTTTTAAAAATGTAGGCAAAACATTGCGCCATTTGCAACTGCTTACGTATATGTTAAGCCAATTTTTTGATAAGCCAGCGCGCGTGAAACCCGTTAAAATGATTACCGGGGTGGATGTGATGCAAGCTTTGCACTTAAAACCCGGGCCGCAAATCGGCGCGGTGCTGGAAGCCGTGGCCGTGGCGCAAGTGGAGGGGAAAATTAAAACCCGCCACGATGCCCTTAACTATATTAAAAAGTTGGACGTTGCGCAGTTGCCGGTAAAATAAAATTGTGCCGGGCTCAAAATTTTGCTACAATAAAGTGTCTAATTTGTGCGGGCGTGGTTCAATGGTAGAATGGAAGCTTCCCAAGCTTTAGACGAGGGTTCGATTCCCTTCGCCCGCTTTTTTTAATAGGACCCGCTATGGAAAACACTCCCGAAGAACTCAACGTTAAAACGTCTTCTAATAAAGACATGTGGTTGTTTTTAATTGTGCTGGACGTGATTTTTTTATGCGTCTTTGGTTTTTTTCTTTATAAACATTTCACCGCCAAGTTGATAAACCCGGCCCCGGCGGCTGTGGTGGAAACCGAAACGGTAGAAGCGTTGCCCGAAATTCCGGGTGCCGAGGTGATTACCGTAACGGAAACGGAAGTAATTACCGAGCCGAAGGAAGAAGCAAAGCCGGCCCCGGCTAAAGAAGTAAAAGAAGTAGCCGCCCCGGCGGTAGAAAAAGCCCCGGCACCGCAAACGCAAGCTACGCCTGAGCAAGTGCAGCCGGCCCCAGCTAAAGAAAGCGTGATAGTGGCCAGCGTGCCTAACAGCAAGTACCGCCGCGTGACGTTTAAATGGTTTGAGGGCGGCAAAAAAGTGGCCATTGTGAGCGGGTTTACCATGTCCAAACCGCAAGCGCTTAAAAAAGTGGGCGACCACTGGGAAACGACGCTTTCCATTTCCCCTGGTACATATAAGTTCTTATACATCATTGACGGCAAAAACACGCGCGACCCGTACTCCGCCGAAAAAGATGGACGTTCGCTCATCGTGATTAAATAAAGATTTTGCATAAATTAATTCCCCTGCTTTTGCAGGGGGGTTTTTGAGGAATTGAAAAAAGTATTGATTTTTTACAAATTAAGACTATACTTAGTATAGGGGAGTATGTTGTAATTAGGAGGTAACCTTATGAACCGGGGTTTTACATTAATAGAGATGTTAATAGTTGGGGTGATTATCGGGGTTTTGGTGACGCTGGCGTCTCCGGAATACCGCAAAGCGGTGGAAAAATCGCGCTTAGCGGAGGCGGTAACATTGCTGGGGGATGTAATGAAAGGAGAACGGATTCATTATTTGGAAGACGGGACGTTTACGCCAAATTTAAAAGAATTAATGGTGGAAATGCCGGGGTTATCGCAAGAGGATGGAGAGGTAAGCTCGGTAGATACTTCTTACTATACGGTGGCATTAGTTGATAGCGGAGCCCGTGCAACGGCCAGCCGCAAAGGAAATGCGGCTGCCGGGCCGACCATAACGTTCACCATAGATTCAACGGGGGACATTAAGAAGTATTGTAATGATAGTTCCTCCACGATAAAGCTTTGTGCCAGTTTGCGGCAAGACCCGGATTGGGAATCTGCGGAATATACGGAACCGGAGCCGGAACCAGAATCAGAACCAGAAGAGGAGGAGTCTAATGCTACGCCGGTATCTGGGGCGATGTGCCCGCCAGGGATGGAACGTGATGAGTTTTTTGACTGTGTTCCCAGTGGTGGTAGGTAAATAATATATTTCTGGGCCTAATGGAACTTTTTTGAGGTGGTAGGGTCTAATTTAGGGGTTCAGACAGCAACTTTTTAATCAGTTTAATCCGTCTTTCCTTAATTAGACCTGAATGTATCCTTACTTTGCTTTTTAGCTGGCTAAAATAACCCTC
>JAZUSP010000011.1:0-12285 GCA_045606805.1 Elusimicrobiaceae bacterium
GCTGGTAGTGGCTTTTAACGGCCTGCGTGGAAGATGCCGAAACAAGTTCGGCAATAATTTTTATAGATGTATTTTTGTCTAAAAATAGTTCAAAATCATTTCTAAGACGGTATTACCAACAAAAAGTTCCATTAGGCCTAAAAGATAGATTTACTCCCCTACTAATAAACTACTCGCAGCACAGCTTCCTCCTTCTTCTTTTTCTTTGCTAGTACATTCTGTCAGTGTCCAGGTTGCACTAGCGGGATGATCCTCGTCTTTCTCCAAACAAAAGTTATCTGCTCCACACTTACCCGTTTGAATGCGATCGATCTTGATCTGATTGGTAATCTTAGCATTCCGGCCTAAACGCAAAATATGGGCGTTTATCGTAACAGATTCGTTAATATTTGTAAGCTCTAATTCATTGGCAACCAAATTGCCTTGCAAATTAAAGGTAGCTTTTGGCGCAATTTTTAAGGTACTCACCATCCAACGCGCATTGTTACTGACCTGCAACTTGGTTCCTTTTTCCATGCGTAATTTGGCAATAGAGATCGGCTTGGTGCCTTGCACGACAATTGCCCCGCCAGAGGAACCTGCAGAACCGCCCGTAGCCACTTGTCCCAAATTGAGCTGGCTGTTCGATGGCATGACAACCGGGTTGCAGCTTGCTGTTTCAACTTTCCAGAACGATCCCATCGGCGCGGAAAGCGTGGAATACATCGTCATTGTTTCGGGTTCCGCCCATACACAACTAGATACTAATAATAAACCTAACACTCCTACGGTATATTTCATTTTTATCACCTAATTCCTAAAGTAAAACAGACTCCTTTAAGTATAGCTAAAATTCAGTCTAAAAACAACCTTTTTTTTGCCCCAAGCTCAAAACAAACAACAAAATATCATATAATGAAAATATGGGAACTTGGTTACTGGTACTCACAAATTTTGCTTTCCCGTTTGCGGCCCTGGGCGTAGTGGCCGGGTTTTTACTCTCGCCGCGGCGTAAACTGCTGGGGCATTTGACCGCCGAACTCAAAGAACGTTTTGGCTTTGCCCAAAGCGTCCCACAAAAGGCCGTGTGGCTACATGCAGCCAGCGTGGGAGAGGTAAACTCAATTAAAGGACTGATTTTAGTACTTAAAGACATCTATCAAAAAGACATTATTGTCACCACCTCTACCCAAGCCGGCAAAGAGGCGGCCCTCAAAAACCCTGCTGTTACGGCCGCTTTTTTGGCCCCGCTTGATTTTTATCCGTCTTGTGCGCATTTTATTAAAAACGCCCGCCCGCACCGCTTATTTATTGTAGAGCGCGAAATTTGGCCCAATATGCTGTGGGCTGCCCAAAAAGCTGGGGTGCCGTATGGAATTGTAAACGGGCGCATCAGCAAAAAATCGGCCCGCGCTTACAGTTGGGTAAAACCATTGTTTAAAAAGGTTTTATCTCCGGTAGCTTTTGCCGCTTTGCAAAGCAAAGATGCCGCCAAACGATATGAACTTTTAGGCGTGCCCGCTGAAAAAATTACCGTTTGCGGCAACATCAAATACGATGCACTTTCCGATACCCCGGCTAAGGTGGACCAAGTCAAAACACTGCTGGAAAAACTAGGCTGGCAAGGAAACGCCTTATTGGTGCTAGGGAGCACCCACCCACAGGAAGAAACGATGCTCTTTCGCGCCGCACCGGATATTCTTAAAACGGGCACCAAAATTATTTTTGCCCCGCGCCACTTAGAACGTAAGAGTGAAATTGAACACACCCTAGAGCAAAACCGTTTGCGCTATGCATTTATCAGCCAAGAAAATTTTGATAAAAATACCGATATTCTATGTGCCGATGTCATGGGCCTGTTACAATCGTTATATGCCTGCGCCACGCTGACGTTTGTGGGGGGGAGTGTGGCCCCGCGCGGCGCGCATAATTTATTGGAACCCGCCATTTTGGGCAAAACCGTTTTGTTTGGCAAACACTTCTATAACACGCCCGACACCGCCCATGCTTTATTGGAACACGGCGGCGGCGTACTGGTAAGTGAAAACAATTTTAAAGAGACGGTCCTGCGCCTGCTGGCCGACCGGGAACAGTTGGATAATATGAACGCCAAAGCCCGGCAGACCGCGCTAAGTTTTAAAGGCGCTACCGCCAAAATCAGGGGAGTAGTAGAACAATATGAACACACCGCAAAATAATCCTAACATTTTAGTGGTACGTTTTTCGTCGCTGGGTGATATTGTGTTGTCGTCGCCCGTTTATAAAAACATCAAAGCCGCGTGGCCCAAGGCCCGCATTACGCTTTTAGTAAAACCGGCGTTTTCGCAAGCACTGGCCGGGCACCCGGATATTGACGAAATTTTGGTGGCTAAAAAGAGCCTGTGGGGCATCGTGCGCCAAGTACGCGCGGGCCATTATACGCATTATTTGGACTTGCACGCCACGTTTAAAAGTATTTTAGTTGGCTGGCTTTCCAACATTCCCAACCGCGCCCGCTACGACAAAAATACCATTGCACGGCGCATGTTTGTAAAATTTCACAAAAGCTCACCGGTGTTGGAAAAACATACACTTGAAAAATATTTGGAAGCGTTAAAAGCGTGGAACATCCCCGTGAAGTACACCGAGCCGAAACTGGGCGATTGGGCCTACCGCCATACGGAAACGTTAGGCAAAAAAATCAATAAAATCGGGATCTTCCAAACGTCTTTCATTGGCGACAGCGTGCTGACTACGCCGCTTATTAAAAAGACCAAAAAATTGTTCCCCGATACTAAAATTGTGGTCATTACCCGCCCGCAAACCGAAGATATTTTTAAACCGCTGCCCGAAGTGAGCGAAGTCATCTTAAACGACAAACGCGGCTGGAATAAAATTGCCGGTGTGTGGAAAACCGCACATGCGATCAAAAAGTCGGGCATTGATATTTTGCTGGTGCCGCACCGCAGTTTTAGAAGTGCTTTAATTGCGTGGCTTTCGGGCGTGCCGGTGCGTATCGGGTTTACGTCTAGCGAAGGGTGGTTTTTGTACACCAAAACCGTACCGTTTAGCTGGATGATTCACGACGCGGAGCGCAACTTATCTTTGTTGCAAGGTATTGCCAAAGAGCAGTTTGGCGGGGAAAAATTGTCCATGTCATTCACACCGTCTGCCGAAGAAAATGTGGCGCGCCTGTTAAAAGACTTTAACTTGGAAGGCAAAAAGCTTGTCGGTATCCATGCGGGCTCGGCCTGGCCGACCAAATGCTGGCCCATGGAGTATTTTGTGGAGCTCATTAGTAAACTGCAAACGCAGCTGGGCGTGCAAGTGGTGCTCGTGGGCGGGGGGAAACAGGACACCGACCTGGGCGAGAAAATCTGCCAGCTGGCCAAAGGCCACGCCGCCAGCTTATGCGGCAAAACAAGCCTGGCCGACTTAATGGCGCTTATGAAACATTTGTCTTTGTTTATTACCAACGATTCGGGCCCGATGCACATTGCCACGGCCTTTGACGTACCGACGCTGGCCATTTTTGGACCAACCACCCGAGAGCTAGGCTTCTTCCCGTATGGTCAGGGGCACCGGGTGCTGGAAGTAAAAGATTTGCCGTGCCGCCCCTGTGCGTTGCACGGTGGCAAGAAATGCCCGCTGGGGCACTTTAAGTGTATGAAGGATATTACACCCGACGAAGTATTCCAAAACGCTAAAGAAATGCTGAAGATGTAACATTTAGTTTGACGATAACTGGCCCCGCTTTTAGCGGGGCCAGTTATTTGTATTTATTTCAGTTATACCCCCAAGAAACATACACACTATAGTCTCCACTCGGTGTGCTACGTTTCGTTTCACTTTTACAAATTTTATTAGACAAGTCTGTTAAATTGCTCGTAAAACTCATACATATACGTCGATGAGGAACATCCGTACGTAAAAAGCGTTGCGAATAAGCCAAATATTTATTCCCATTTTTATCTAGTATGTAGCAGGTTGCATGTTGTGTATCGGTTGACATAGAAATTTCGCATGATACTTCTGCTGGGATATCTATGTCTAACTTGGAAAAATCATTCGTGTAGGAACCGTTTGTTAAATAATAGACATCTTCCGCATCCACAATACTTTTTACCATAGATTTTATGGTAGCATAACGGCTTTTCATAACGGCTACTTGATATTGCGGTACGGCTACTGCCGCTAAAATACCAATGATGAGAACAACAACGAGTAGTTCTATTAACGTGAAGGCGGCTAGATGCCCCTTGGCCGGGGCATTGTCAGGCAATGCCTGACCTACAAAAACTTCTGTTGAGCAAAAACAACCTCTAAAACAACTTCTTTTCATACTGCGTACTCCTCCATTTATATAAGTTTTGCTTGCGCTATATCTCAAATTTACCAAAAAAAAAAAACAATGCAAGCTTTTTTTAATTTTGACAGCAAAAAAGAACCCCACTAAAATTAGCGGGGCGGGGGGAAAAATTCAAAATTCTTGCTAAAAATCTATGTCTGGCACGTCGTCAATGGCGGCTAACGTGTCCGCAAACAACTTGCGAAGTTCCGTCCAGTGCGTTAGTGGCAGCCAAATACCGTTTTTTGCAAACCCTTTGTCTTGCGTCCATTGGCGCATTTCCAAACCGCGCGCGCCACGGAACTCGACTATTCCCACCACAATACATATACCGGGGCGCTTGGCAAATTTGCCGATTGCCCCCAGTTTAAGCTGTTTTTCATCTTCGGGCAAGGCCAAAAGCATGGGAACGAGGGTGCGGACAATCTCGGGCGTTAACGTAACGCCGTCACGCGTCGGACCGGAAAAACCGCTTTCCAGCTTTAAATACCGCCGCACCGAAACATACCGAAACCCGTGGTAGGCATCAATGGAAAAGTGAATCTCTTCCTGCTCGTTCACGGTCAAAATACCAATCTCTCTAAGTAAGGCAAAACTGCTTTCTAACATATTAAACCCCTTTCTTCTAAAAAATTTCTTTTGTACCCTGTTAAAATATGCTAATATACCCTTAGATATATTTTAATGTTTGAGTAGCATAAAATCAAGGTGTTAAAGGGAATTTTTTATGGCAGAAGAACAACAACCTTCGTTAGTAGGGCAGGAAATTTCGGGATGTGAAATCCTGCAAAAAGTAGCCGTGGGCGGTATGGGCTCCGTCTATAAAGCGCGCCACAAAGCCTTAGACCGCATCGTATGCGTGAAGATTTTAAGCCCCGCGCTCACCAATGATAAAAAAGCCGTGGAACTCTTTTTGACCGAAGCCCGCGCTATTGCCGAACTGGAACATCCCAACATTGTGCAAGTATTTAACGTCGGCAAAGAAAAAGGATATTATTTTATTGTGATGTCCTTTGTAGAAGGGCAGACACTTTCCCAAATTATCAAAAAACAAAAAAATATCCCGCTTGATACCACTGTTAACTTGTTTGAAGGAATTTTTCTGGGGTTAGATGCAGCCCACGCGAAGGGGATCATCCACCGCGATATTAAACCTTCCAACATTTTAATCACGCCTGAAGGCCAGCCTAAAATTGTGGATTTTGGTATCGCCAAAAAAATGGATAAAGAAAAAGGTTCCACTAAAACCACCGAGCTGGCCGGTACAGCTTATTTTATTGCACCCGAACAAGCCCTCGGCCGCGATTTAGATACACGTGCGGACTTGTACTCCGTTGGCGCCAGCTTGTATTATGTGCTTACGGGCCAATTCCCTTATAACGGCAAAAATACCATTGATATCATCCAAAAACATATCAATGACCCCGTGCCCAACCCCGCGAAACTGCGTCCCGGTATTCCGGCTTGGCTGGCCGGGGCCGTGCAACGCTTGATGGCCAAACGCCCGGAGGACCGTTTCCAAACTGCCAAAGAAGCCTACGTATATTTCCAAAAAATGCGCGCCCAAGACCAGTTACTTATCAAAAAAGGCGACTCCATTAACTTGGGTGAAAACAGCGCGCTCAAAATCGTCCAAGAAGAAAAATTTTCGACGAATGCTCTTCAACGCCAGCGGCAAGAAGAAAAAGTACTTAAACCCTCTACCAACAACAAACCCTCTTTGTTGCCTTCCGTAGATGCGGCCGTGGTAGTGCCTAACGCTACCTCGCCCAACGAGGCCCCCAAAGAACCCGTAAAACAACCGCAATTAGCCCAAGCACAAAACGTAAAACCGGTGGAAGTGTATAATCCCGGGCCTACCTTTGTGCAACAACAAGTGCGCCAAAAAGCCCGCAGCCTCCGCAAGTTCATCACCAATCTAATTCTCAAACTTCCGGTGTTTGCGGTATTTACGGTGTTGGTGGCCTATGTATGTTACCGCTTTGGAACAATATGTTCCGTACATGTAGTGCCGGGGGATAGCATCCTGGAGAACATGGTAAACCCGTTCTTGGCCTCGGAATATGCCCCGCAGCAATTTATGTTTATGCTAGCTTCGGTCATTATGCTGATTTTGGCATTTATGTCCGCTGCCATTAAAGAATATGCCCGATCTACAGTCCCCTTGTTGTTTTTAGCAGTTGCCGCCTATATGGCCGGGTTATTTACCCCGCAGACCGGGTTTTTGGATACGCATGCGCTGTTGCAATATCTCTTTACGCCCGAGTATTATTTATGTTATTTAGTATTGGCGCTGGTGTGGGGAATGGGAGTCTGTTTTACCTACAACCGCACGGTGCTACAAGGGTTACTGGGCACCGCCTTGGTAGTATTAGTGATTGCGCTTTCTTATTTGGCCGCCCATTTGAGTATTCCGCCGGCCGCAGAAATTGCGTCGTTTAAAATTTTGTTCTTTGTAGCTTTATTTAGCGGTATCGTATCCGTCTATTACTTGTTGGACCGCAAAGAAAAAACCAGCATTATCCTGCCCCTCGTGTTTTTATTAGTGGGAAGTATTTGTATGTGGGTATACACGGTATCGGGTTTCGCGCAGACGCTACGCCATACCACGGATGCGCTGATTGCCAATATTCAGGTTAAATCTTTAAGTTCAGCCCAAGAATCAGCTGCCCTTGAGCGAGAACTGGGGGTGGAATCGGTCCGGGACGTGTTTGCAGGTTTTGATCAAACCACCAATATTTCTGTCATGAACCAGGAACAGCGCACGGAATTTCTTTCCCAACAACTGGAACGCATTGCGCCGGAAACGTTTAATGAGGACAATTCACCTTTGTTTATCCGGCTACTTAGTAATTATTATAACGGTGGAGCAAGCAAATTAAATTATGCTGTGTGGTCCTATGTGCTAACGTACCCGATTGAAAATTTCAACCGCGACGCACAGGATAACAATGCCTACAGTTTTATGATGCTCTTACTCATAATACTTAGCATCAGCTTATGCTTAGGTTCGATTGTGTTTAAAGAGGATTAACGTATGCGCAGCTTTGATATTGAATTTGCCGCAGTAACCGATATCGGTAAAATCCGCGAGAAAAATGAAGACAATGTGCTTATCTCTTCCGATTTAAGCTTAGGCGTTGTAGCCGACGGCATGGGGGGGCACAGCGCGGGGGAAATTGCAAGTAACATTGCTGTTTCCGTATTGGCGGAAACCGTGCGCAAAATTAACGCCGGCAAACTGCAAGTACCGGCTAATTTCCTGCCTAAATTATCCCCGACCGAACGCAAAATTTTATTAGCCGCCAACTTAGCTAACGCGGCTATTTACTCCACGGCCCAATCGTCGGACACGTACCGCATGATGGGTACCACCTTAACGGGACTTTTGTTGGAAAACAACTGCGCTACCGCGGTGCACGTTGGCGATTCGCGCCTGTACTTACTGCGCAAAGACAAGATGATTCAAATTACTACGGACCATTCGCTAGCCATGGAACATATCCGCCGCGGACTGCTTACCAAGGCCGAGGCCGACCATTCCAAAATCCAAAACATCTTAACGCGCGCGATGGGCATTAAGAAAAATATTGAATTTGACCTCTTAAAATTCCCCGTGCATGAGGGGGACATTTTGCTCTTATGTTCGGACGGGCTTTACAAAGGCCTTAACGAAGACCAAATGGCCGCCATTTTGCGCGCCGGGCGCAATATGCCGCTTGTGAAACTGTGCAAGCAACTGGTGCACGATTCCAATGACAAAGACGGGCAGGATAACATTTCCTGCGTGCTTGTCAAAATTCTGCCGCCGCAAAAAATGACGTTTATGCAACGGCTCAAGCAGTTGTTTAAATAGCCTTTTTGTTAACGTGTACCGCCCCCGCAACTAGCGGGGGCTTTATTGTTAAATGAGGTGTCATTCCAAACTTGATTTGGAATCTTCCACGCATGCTGTTTGTCATTACATTTTACCCATATACCCTCTAAAACAACAAGCGTCGTAGATCCTGAATCAAGTTCAGGATGACATTTTATAACATGAACAACCAAAAGACCTACTTATAAATAGGACCAAAGACCCTTTTTTTGCGGGCATATTTCCTCTACAATATAAGTATGAGAAAGTGGGTTTATAAAGTAGTTTCCATCTTACTTAGTGCGCTTGTGCTCGGGGCAAGTGCCGATATTGCTTTTGCGTTACCCAAAAAACTGCCTAAACTAAAAGGGGGGAAACGCCCGCGCATCACCGTCCCCAAAACGCTGGGCACCCGCAACTTACCGCCTACACCTGTTGTACGCCCAAATGTGGCTACCCAAGTGGAACGTGCTACAGCCGTGCAAGCGGCAAAAGCAGTAACTACTCCGTCGGTTGCGCCCGCCCATGCGTTGCAAGAAACGCCGGCTACCCCCGCCGTGCAGGACACGGGCACGAATTTAACGGGCACGCAAGTATTAGCGCAGTACTTCCCTACGTGGCGGCAGGAATTGGGAGGAATGTTTAGCAAAGAACAATTAGACGCGGTGGAAAAAGCGTTTGCGGCCACCGATGAGTGGATGTTTGTCCGCGGCGAGGACGGAGAATTAAAAGCGCGCAACAAAGACGAGTGGGATTATGAGGCCCGGTTTTTAACGATTTTACAAAACAGCGGCGTCAGTTTTACGGATAAACAAGTCAAACAACTAATTGGGGGCAAAGGGATTAAAGGATTTACGTTTAAAATCTGTTTTTTCCGTATGAAAGCGACCGGGTTTTCCTGTGCCAAAGATACTAAACCACGCCAAGCTATATCCAAAAATGGGCACATACTTTCGCGCGAAGAAATGACGCAGGAAGAAGTGCAAGAGGTCAATATTGGAATAGGACTTCACACACACTGCAAACACCCGCTTGTACAGGCTTATTTGCAGGAAAACCGCTTACAAGCCGGAAATAAAACCCCGGAAGAATATGTAGCCCTAGCCCGCCAATACCCTACTAAACCGCGTTCAGTTATATATAGAGACGGTCTCAGACTTTCCCGCGAGGAAATGACACCGGAAGAAGTGCAAGAGGTCAATATTGGACTAGGACTTAACACCCACCGTAATCACCCGCTTGTACAGGCTTATTTGCAGGAAAACCACTTATCAGCCAAAAGCAAAACCCCGGAAGAATATGTAGCCCTAGCCCGCCAATATCCTACTAAACCGCGCCAAAGTATATCTAGAGGAGGGCACATTCTTTCCCGTGAAGAAATGACACCGGAAGAAGTGCAAGAGATGAATATTGGAAAAGGACTTAACAATTATCGCAATCACCCGCTTGTAAAGGCCTATTTAGAGGAAAACCGCCTGAAAGCCGAAAGTAAAACCCCGGAAGAATATGTAGCCCTGGCCCGGCAATATCCTACTAAACCACGCGCACAAATATCTAAAAACGGGCACAGACTTTCCCGCGAGGAAATGACACCGGAAGAAGTGCAAGAGATGAATATTGGGAAAGGACTTGCCAAACATAGCAAACACCCACTTGTACAGGCCTACCTAAAGGAAAACCGCCGAATTCCCGAAGCACAAACGACACCGCAGTTATACACGACATTGATAACCCATATTAAAGCATATGGGCATTATCCCACAGAATCTGAAAATTCTCTTCACAACATCATATACAAACGCTTACGCTATTATGAGTCCACCATGATTGACGGCAAATATGCGGACCCGTGGTTGCAAAAAATTTACGAACTTAAACAATGGAGCGAACGCGTCAAACGCGGCGAGGTAGATTGGGACAAATTTCCCGGGCTGTTTAAAAAGCACCGCCGCACCATTGGCGAAATGCGTGAGCAAGGCCAATTGCCGCCCAAAGAAACGCAAAAAGAATTGGAACAATTATCCGCCGACGAACAAGAGGCCATTGAGCAAATGGCTGATAATATGCTCACGCTGTGGGAAGATTTTGAGGGCGTGTGGTGGAAGCAAAACCACAAGCACATCATTACTACCCCGCAAACGCAAATGGCTTTTAACACCGTACTTAAAACCGTGCAAACCCAAGTGCCCGGTGCAACTAACGTCAACATCTCTAACGTGCTCGAGCAAGTAAACGGTATGCAACTGGGGCAAGACGGGCCGGACTATTACCGCGTCATCTACCGCGGCAATAACCCGCGTATCCCGCGCGCCGAGGACTTCCACAACGTGGAAGAAATAACCGGGCTCCCGCAGCAATATGCCCAGCCCGCCTATAAATTAAACGCGCAACACATTTCCTTAGACGGCGACGACGAAATGGTCTATAATATGTTTTTAACCCAAGGAGTAACGGACCGCGAAATGAACGGCGTGATTGACTCTCTTACGCCCGCCGGGTGGGAAGTGCGTATCGGCGCGCACGAGCTGTTAAACGAAATTAAACAAGGTTTTATCCACATCCACATTGAACAAGTGGTGCCCACCACCGAAGAAGACGCCCAAGACATCAGTAACGTCTTGCGTGTGGACTTGCGCGCGCTTACACAAGGCAAAAACCCACAACAAGTAGCCAAAACGTTACGCTACCTGTTTGCCAAATACTTAAAAGAAGACGGCCACCAGGCCTTAAACAATATCCAAAAGGCATTTTAATCCCTTAAAAAGCTCTCCTTTTTTAGCACTCTAAAAAAGAGGTTGACAATTTTGTTTGATAATGCTAAACTAGCATTAAGCTAGAGGGAGTGCTAAAATAAACACATACCGCTATAAGCTAATTTTAGGAGGAAATGATATGGCAGAAATTAAATTCAAACCGCTGGGCGACCGCGTGTTTGTCAAACCTATTGAACGGGAAACCATGAAAGGGGGGATTATCATCCCCGATACCGCAAAAGAAAAACCCATGGAAGGCGAAGTATTAGCCGTGGGCGCCGGTAAGCTGACCGACAAAGGCGAACGCGCCGCTATGGACGTTAAAAAAGGCGACCGTGTACTGTACGGCAAATATTCCGGCACGGAAGTTAAACTGGATGACGAAACGTTTTTAATCTTGCATCAAGATGAAATCCTAGGCATTTTAGGGTAATAAGGAGCAAAAATTATGGCAAAACAAATTATTTATGGCGACGAAGCCCGCGCCAAAATGAAAACGGGCATTGAAAAAGTAGCAAACGCCGTGCGCGTAACCTTGGGGCCCAAGGGCCGCAGCGTAGTGTTAGAAAAAAAGTTCGGCTCTCCCTTAATTATTGACGACGGCGTGACCATTGCCAAAGACATTGAGTTGGAAGATAAATTTGAAAACATGGGCGCGCAGCTCATCCGCGAAGTGGCCTCTAAAACCAACGACGTAGCCGGCGACGGTACCACCCCCGCCACCGTTTTGGCCAACGCCATGCTGACCGAGGGTATTAAAAACATTACAGCCGGTGCCAACCCGACGCTCGTTAAAAAAGGCATTGAAAAAGCCGTAGAAGTAACCAAAGAAGCGCTTGAAAAAATGCACAAACCGGTTAAAACCAAAGAAGAAAAAGCGCAAATTGCTACCATTTCTTCCAATGACCGCGAAATTGGCAATATGATTGCTGAAGCGATTGAAAAAGTAGGTGCCGAAGGCGTCATCACCGTGGAAGAAGGCAAAACCGCTACTACGCAACTGGATATTGTGGAAGGCATGCAATTTGACCGCGGCTACATTTCGCCTTACTTTGTGACCGATTCGGAGCGCATGGAATGTGTATTGGAAAACCCTTACATCATTATTACCGATAAGAAAATTTCCGCGATGAACGAACTGCTGCCGATTTTGGAAAAAATCGTACAAAGCGGCAAACAATTCTTAATCGTAGCTGAAGATGTGGACGGCGAAGCGTTGGCCACGTTAGTAGTCAACAAATTGCGCGGCACGTTAAAAGGGTGCGCCGTAAAAGCCCCCGGCTTAGGCGACCGCCGCAAAGAAATGCTCGAGGACATTGCCATTTTAACCGGTGGTAACGTCATTAGCGAAGAACGCGGTATGAAATTGG
>JAZUSP010000012.1:0-19292 GCA_045606805.1 Elusimicrobiaceae bacterium
GGTAAACCCGCCAGTTGTTTTCATTATATTGTCATCCTGAACTTGATTCAGGATCTTCGACGCTGGTTGTTGCTGTTCATAAACGGCAAGCGTGGAAGATTCCAAATCAAGTTTGGAATGACATTCTTTTTTTATTACAACATTTTTTGTGTTTTTCATAAATAGCACCTCTTTTTTATTTTCAATTTACCCGTTTATGAAACCACACAAAACGGCTACTTTGCGTGAGCTAACACCATTAACCCAATACAAAACAGCCGTGGCCTATCATAGAAATATGACAAGCACTCGGCACCGCACCAGTAAGGGATCAGCTTGCCAGCACAGTGCCTCAAACAGCTGTCTTTGGGTTGGTGTTATGCCTTTAGTTGCCTAAAAGCTATGTGTGCGTAAGGCACACAATCCCAAAAACAGATAAAATTGTACTTACATTATACTTTATTTGTGCGTAATAGAATTATGATATACTTTCCCATTTGCACAACTTACACCATTTTTGTTATAATATAAATACATTCCGCGGATAATACGGTGCAACATAGTTGCATGTGGCGGAAAAAACTGATATAATGATATCAGTTGAAGTGACCAGATTTTTACGAGAACCATAACTCCTCCGACGTGAAAACGAAAGGAAGGAGTTTGTGGCTGTCGTGTTCTCTGTCTTTTCGGAGGGCAAAAAACAGCCGGTTCTTATAAAAAAACAGGCAAATAAAATGAACCTGACAAAAGACCAAAAGAAACAAAAGTCGCAAGACTTAGCTTCTGAAATTAAAACCACGGGCACGTTGTTTTTCACCTCTTACCAGGGGTTGAAATTTGTGGACATGGCCGACTTGCGCGCTACCTTAGCGCCCACCGGTGCTAAGTTCCGCGTAGAACGCAACGCCATCGTGGAACATGCGATTAGCCAAGCCAAAATTGAAGGCGCGGACGCGAAGCTCTTCCAAGGGCCGACCGCCATCGCCGTCGGTGGCGATATTGCCGCCGTGGCCAAGGCACTCGTAGATTTTCAGAAGAAAAATGCGGCTTTGAAGCTGCGTGCTTGCTACAGCGACGGGGTCTGGTACAATGAGGCGCAAGTAAAACAACTTTCTACCATCGGTACGAAAGAAGAAAACTTGTCCAAATTGGCCGGCGCGTTATACAACGCGGTTGCCCAATCTGCGCAAGTGCTGCAAGCTCCGATCCGGGATTTTGCCTACGTTATCAAAGCTTTGGAAGAAAAGCAAGGCAAATAATAACGTTTCACCCGCGCTTTGCGCGTGTGAGGAACGGCTCTTTGAGAAGTTGTTGTTTGTAAGCTGAGTGATTTTTCAAATTCGCATTTAGTTCGCGGGGAAAAGTTGGGCCGTAGCGTACGTCTGTGTGGCGCCGTAACACGGCGCAAGTACGTAAGGCCCAAGTCACCGCAAAATAAACCGAATTTGGAAAATTGTACGATGGGAGCAAACGCAACAACATCACCCGCCGTTGTAAGCAAAGTCTAAACCCGCCACGTGCGGTAGTAGCCCCTCTGGGATAAAGGTACGGGCTTAACTCGGTTAAGCAGAAGGCCGCTACTCTAGAAACATAAGGAAAAAATAAAAATGGCTAAAATGACCAAAGATGAATTAGTAAACGCGATTGCGGAATTAACCGTATTGGAACTTTCCGAACTCGTGAAAGCGATTGAAGAAAAATTCGGCGTAAAAGCTGCTGCCCCGGCCGTAGCTGTTGCCGCTGCCCCCGCTGCTGCTGGTGCCGCTGCCGCTGAAGAAAAAGACGAATTCAACGTCGTGTTGACCGCCGTTGACGCGGCCAAGAAAATTGCCGTCATCAAAGTAGTGCGCGAAATCACCGGCTTGGGCTTAAAAGAAGCCAAAGACCTCGTGGAAGGCGCCCCCAAAGCGGTAAAAGAAAACGTTGCCAAAGCCGAAGCTGAAGAACTCAAAAAGAAAATCACCGAAGCCGGCGGCACCGTAGAACTCAAATAAGTCAACCGACTCATTTAATCCCACTCCCCGTTTGGGGGGTGGGATTACGTACCCTAAAGGTATTGGCGGCACGTGTGGTGCGTTACACAATCCGCCCGACACAGCAGGAAGACAGAAATGATTGAAAAACAAACTAATTTCGGCAAAATTACCAACCAACTTCCGTTACCCGATTTGCTGGACATGCAAAAGGATTCTTTTAAGGATTTCCTTCAATTAGATGTAGCACCGTCCAAACGCGAACTGAAAGGTTTGCAAGCCTCTTTTGAAGACGTGTTCCCCGTAGAAGCACCCGACGGCAGCATGCGCCTTGAATTTGTAAAATATGACCTGGGCACCCCCCGTTATGCCACGCCGACTGAAGCCGCCGTGCGCGACAGCACCTTTGATGCCCCGCTAAAAGCCACGTTACTCTTATACGTCAAGCAAAAAAACGGGACGATGAAAAACGCTTCCGAACAGGAAGTCACCCTTTGTAACTTACCCTTGATGACCGATGCCGGCTGTTTTGTATTTAACGGCGCCGAACGCGTCGTAGTCAGCCAGATGCACCGCTCGCCGGGTATTATTTTTGAAGAAGACGAAGAGAAAAAACAGTCTACCTTCGGTAAACGCCTGTATGTGGCGCGCATTATTCCGTATCGTGGTGCTTGGGTAGAATTTTCGTTTGACTTAAACAACACCTTGTGGGTCCGTATTGACCGCAAGAAAAAAGTGTCCGCTTCTACCTTCCTGCGCGCTTGCGGTTTGGAAACCAACGCACAGATCATCCAAACCTTCTACAAATGCGAAGATATTGAAGTGAAACCCTCGTCTATGGATAACGTGATCGGCCGCTATGCTGCCGACGATATCTACGACCCGGCCACCGGCGAAGTGCTTTGGAACTTAGAGGACAAAGCCGCCTTGCCGATTGATGACAAACTCTTCCGTACCTTAATTGAAAAGAAAGTAAAAACCATTAAAGTTATCTGCGGTAAACCCCGCCAGGAAGACCCGGCTATTTTAGCTACCCTAGAACGCAAAGATTCCGCCCACACCGCTAAAGAAGCGCAGGCCGAAATCTACAAAAAAATGCGCGGGCAGGACTTTGTGGTACAAGCGCAAGCTGAAAGTTTCTTAGATAACTTACTCTTTGATAACTTGCGTCGTTATGACTTAAGCTTTGTCGGCCGCTACAAAATCAACAAGAAATTTGCCAAGATGTTTGAGCTGATTAAGGGGCTCAAATGCAAAAAATACAATACGCCTAGCGAAAAACGCCGCACCTTAGCCACCGAAGACGTGGTAGTGGCCGTAAAATACTTACTGGCCCTCAACGCCGGCGAAGATGCGCAAAAAATGTATGGGCCGGAATTTGTATTTAAGACCGACGATATTGACCACTTGGGCAACCGCCGTGTGCGCGGAATTGGCGAACTGTTAGAAAACCAAATCCGTATCGGCCTTTCCCAAATGGCTAAAACCGCCCGCGACCGTATGAACCGTGAATTAACGACTCCCACCCCGCGCGCTTTAATCAACGCGCAGCCGGTGCAGGCCATTATCCGCAAATTCTTCGGTACATCCCAACTTTCGCAGTTTATGGACCAGATTAACCCCTTAGGGGAACTGACGCACAAACGCCGTCTGTCCGCCTTAGGGCCCGGCGGTTTAAACCGCAAACGTGCCGGTTTCGAAGTGCGCGACGTACATTATACGCACTACGGCCGTGTCTGCCCCATTGAAACCCCCGAAGGTCCGAACATTGGGTTAATTACCTCGTTGGCGTGCTACTCTAAGGTCAACAAATACGGGCTCATTGAAACCCCGTATCGCAAAGTAGTCAACGGCAAAGTGACTGATACGATTGAACAGTTAACTGCCGATGCCGAAGACGATAAATTCGTAGCCCAGGCCAATACGCCTACCACTAAAGACGGTAAAATTGATACCGACGCGGTGGCGTGCCGTGTCCGTGCAGATTACCCCATGATTGCCCCCAAAGAGGTGGACTATATGGACGTGTCCCCCTTGCAGGTAATCAGCGTGTCTGCGGCGCTTATTCCGTTCTTGGAACACGACGACGCGAACCGTGCCCTCATGGGTTGTAACATGCAACGCCAGGGCGTACCGCTTTTGATGCCCGAAGCCCCGTATGTGGGTACCGGGATTGAACACGAGGTGGCGCGCGACTCGGGTACTTCCGTGGTTGCCAAACGTCCGGGCCGTGTGCAATTTGCCGATGCTTCCAAAATTGTTGTGGAAGCGAAAGACGGCACGTATGATGTGTACGAGCTCTTAAAATTTAAACGTTCCAACCAAGATACTTGTATCAACCAGCATCCTATTGTAAAAGCAGGTGACGACGTAAAAGCCCGTCAGGTAATTGCCGACGGTCCGTCTATGGACAACGGCTACTTAGCTTTAGGGCGCAATATGCTCGTTGGCTTTATGTGCTGGGAAGGGTATAACTACGAAGATGCTATCTTGGTGTCTAGCCGTTTGATTAAAGAAGACATATTTACATCGGTGCATTTGCACGAATTTACGGTAGATGCCCGTAACACGAAATTGGGTGCCGAAGAAATTACGCGTGATATTCCCAACATTGGTACGGATGCGTTGTCGCACCTAGATGATGACGGTATTATCTTCCCCGCTACCGTAGTGGAACCCGGTGATATTTTAGTCGGTAAAGTAACCCCGAAAGGCGAACAGCAGTTAACGCCCGAAGAACGGCTCTTAAAAGTAATCTTCGGTAAAAAAGCCGACGACGTGGTGGACGCTTCCTTACGGGTCCCGCCCGGCACCAGTGGCAAAGTAATCGGTACCCGCGTCTTTGTGCGCAAAGAAAAGCTTACCAAAGACGAAGAAAAGAAACGGGCCGCCGCGCTCTTGGATGAACGCGATAGCACCATTGCCATGCTCAAAGAGCAACGCAAAACTGCCATTGCCAACGCCCGCGAAACTATCAAAAATGCTGCCGCTTTAAAGAAAGAAGAAGAACGCTTAACGGCTCTTTATAAACTGTTAGAGAAAAAAGCCGAAGAGCACTATGAGCGCGAAAGCGAATTTTCCAAACAAGGTGACGAACTGGCTGTTACGGTCAACAAATCCGTCAAAGTGTATATTGCTTCCAAACGCAAACTGCACGTAGGGGACAAAATGTCCGGCCGTCACGGAAACAAAGGGGTGGTTGCCCGCATCTTGCCGGAAGAAGATATGCCGTTCTTACCCGATGGCACCCCGCTTGACATTGTATTGTCTCCGCTGGGTATTCCTTCCCGTATGAACGTGGGGCAGCTCTTAGAAACCATGCTTGGCTGGGCGGCGCATTACTTGCATTACAATGCCGCGACCCCTGTGTTTGATGGCCCAAGCGAAGAAGAAGTGGTAAACGAAGTTCGCAAAGCCAAAGAGAAAATTTTGGACGACAAAGGCTTAACAGGCAAAGCGCGCGAAGAATATGCCGCTAAGTACTTGCCCGATGATTACTGCCGTATTACGCTTTACGACGGCCGTACAGGGGAGCCTTTTGAAGAAAAAGTGACCATTGGTTACATGTACATGATGAAACTGATTCACTTGGTGGAAGACAAAGTCCACTCCCGCTCCACGGGGCCTTACAGCTTAATTACGCGCCAGCCGTTAGGTGGTAAAGCGCAATTTGGCGGTCAGCGCTTTGGGGAAATGGAAGTGTGGGCCATGGAAGGGTACGGTGCTACGTACACCTTGCAGGAATTCTTAACCGTCAAGTCCGACGATTACGACGGTCGCACCAAGATGTATGAATCTATTGTCAAAGGCAAAGCACCGGCTGCCCCGGGGGTACCGGAGTCCTTTAAGGTACTTATTAAAGAATTGCAAGCCTTGGGCCTGAGTGTAGATTTACTACAAAAGCATGACAACGGCGAACAAACTGTTGTCACGGCGACGGAAGAACCGCAGCCTGCCGCAGAGGCTTCCGCGGAAAGTAAAGAGGAAGCCAAATAAGGCGGGAGAGAGAACATGCAAACGAAAAAAGTAAGAAAAAATAACGACTTAAACTTTTTTGATTTTGATGCCATCCGTTTAGGCATCGCCAGCCCGGAACAAATCAGTGCGTGGTCCTTCGGGGAGGTGAAAAAACCCGAAACGATTAACTACCGCACCTTAAAACCGGAACGTGACGGTTTATTCTGCGAGCGCATTTTCGGTCCCACGAAAGACTTTGAATGTGCCTGTGGTAAATACCGCTGGCCCAAATACCGCGGCTTGAAATGCGACCGTTGTGGGGTGGAAGTAACTGAATCAAAAGTCCGCCGTGAACGCATGGGACACATTGAACTGGCTGTGCCGGTAGCCCATGTGTGGTTCTTGCGCAAAAACCCGTCGCGTATTGGTATTTTGCTTGATCAACGCACCAGCGATTTGGAACGCGTGGTTTACTATGCCGCTTACGTAGTGTTGGAAGATTGTGTAGATAACGTAACCGGCCGCACGGATTTCAAAAAAGGTACATTACTCTCCGATGCACAAGTGCGCGAAGCCCGCAAAAAACACGGCGCGCGCCTCAAAGTAGATATTGGTGCCCCGGCTATCAAAAAGCTCTTGGAAGATATTGATTTTGATAAAGAAATCCCGGCTTTGCACGAACAACTTAAAAACACGCAGAGCGAACTTGAACGTACCAAACTCGTGCGCCGCATTAAAACGATGGAAGAGTTCAAAGAAAGCGGCAACCGCCCGGAATGGATGGTGTTTAGCGTCTTGCCTGTCATCCCGCCGGATTTGCGCCCGCTCGTACCGCTTGACGGGGGGCGTTTTGCTGCGTCCGATTTAAACGACTTGTACCGTCGCATTATTAACCGCAACAACCGCTTAAAACATATTGAGTCGCTCCGCGCGCCTGAGGTAATGATTTACAATGAAAAACGCCTCTTGCAAGAAGCGGTGGACGCTCTGATTGAAAACGGCGCTCGCGGCAAATTCTTTATTGGGCCCGGCGGCCGTCCGCTCAAATCTTTGTCGGACAGCATTAAAGGTAAACACGGGCGCTTCCGCCAAAACTTACTCGGTAAACGTGTGGACTATTCCGGACGTTCTGTAATTGTCGTCGGTCCGAACTTGAAAATCCACCAATGCGGGCTGCCCAAACTGATGGCGCTAGAGCTGTTCAAACCGTTTATTATCGGTGAGCTCATGAAACGCGAAGGCACGACGTTAAAATCGGCCAAAAAGATGTTGGAAAAAGTACATCCTGAAATTTGGGATATTTTGGAAAAAGTGACCCAGTCTCACCCGGTCATGTTAAACCGTGCTCCTACCTTGCACCGCTTAGGTATTCAGGCGTTTGAACCGGTGCTCATTGAAGGGAAAGCTATTCAGCTTCACCCACTCACTTGTGCGGCTTTCAACGCTGACTTCGACGGTGACCAGATGGCTGTGCACGTACCGCTGTCCTTGGAATCGCAAATGGAAGCACGCACGTTGATGCTCGCCTCTAACAACATTTTATCCCCGGCTTCCGGTAAACCGATTGCCGCTCCGTCCCATGATATGGTACTGGGTGTCAACTGGATTACCACTATTAAAGACGGTGATATTGGCGAAGGCGGTATCTATGGTTCCAAAGAAGAAGCCTTAGTGGCCTTGGAGTATGGCAAACTTTCGTATCATGCCAAAATTAAAGTGCGCGGTATGAATGCCATCCCCGAAATGGACGCCAAAGGCAAACCCGTTAGCAACCCGGCTGATTGGAAAGATTTTACATCGGTAGGCCGTATTATTTTCAACCAGGCCATGCCGAAAGGTTGGGAATTTATCAATAAAACCATTGGCAAGAAAGAGCTCGGCGCCCTGGTAGATGAATGCTACAAGAGCAAGAAATACGGCCGTGCCGCTGCCGTGCAACTCTTAGACAACATCATGAAGATGGGGTATCACTATGCCACTTTATCCGGCTTGTCTATCTCCATTGCCGATATGACAATCCCAACTGCCAAAAAGGAAATGATTAAAAAAGCCAAAGCCGAAGTAGCTAAAATTCAAGCCCAGGCCGAGGCCGGTATCATTACCGAAGGCGAACGCTATAACAAAGTGATTGATATTTGGACCCGCGTCACAGATGATGTGGCCAACGAACTTTTCAAAGAAATGAAAAAGTTTGAAGAGTCCAAATATGACCCCACGAATAAAGAACATAGCGGCCAGCGCTTTAACTCCGTCTATTTAATGGCGGATTCCGGTGCCCGCGGTTCGCGCCAGCAGGTACGTCAGTTGGCCGGTATGCGCGGACTGATGGCTAAACCGCAGAAGAAACTGACCGGTGGCCAGGGTGAAATTATTGAAAACCCGATTACCGCTAACTTCCGTGAAGGGCTGTCGGTACTGGAATACTTTATTTCCACGCACGGTGGACGTAAAGGTTTGTCTGATACGGCTTTGAAAACGGCTGATGCCGGTTACTTAACCCGCCGCTTGGTGGACGTGGCCCACAACGTAGTGATTACCGAACAAGACTGCGGTACGCACAACGGGATTGTGGTTAAATCCTTAATGAGTGGGGAAGAAATGGTGGAGCCGTTAGACGAGCGTATTTTAGGCCGTACTTCGTTAGAAGATGTGGTTGTCAAAGTACAAAAAGCGGATGGCAAAGAAGAAGAAAAAACCATCATTAAAGAAGGCGATTTGATTACGTTGGAACAAGCCAAAGAAGTCAAGAAATACGGCGTAGAATCCGTGCGCATCCGCTCGGTATTAACCTGCGAAGCGCCTTACGGTGTGTGCGCCAAATGTTATGGCTTGTCCTTAGCCACCGCTTCTAACAGTAACCCCGGCGACTCGGTTGGTATCATTGCCGCCCAGTCCATTGGGGAGCCTGGTACGCAGTTAACCTTGCGTACATTCCACATCGGTGGTACGGCCTCGCGCGTGTTGTCGCGCAGCCAGGCCGTTGCGGATATGGACGGTAAAGTAACATTCAAAGATGTGAAGACCATTGCCGATCAATTTGATAATCAAATCTGTATTTCCAGAAACGGGTCTATCTTTGTGACCGCTGGAAATGGTACAATAAAAGAGTATAAGATTCAGTACGGTGCGCATATCTTAACACAAGATAAAGCCACCGTGAAAAAAGGTTCTTTACTGGCCGAGTGGGACCCTCACTCCATCCCGGTGCTTGCGGAAACGAAAGGGACCGTGAAGCTGACCGACGTAATTGAAGGGATCACCCTGCAGGAAGAACGCAACAAAGTTACGGGCGTCATTGAACGCAAAATCACGGCAAGCCGCGGCGGCAAACATAACCCGCGTATCAGCATTACCGGCAAAGGCAATGCTAAAGGCTTGAACCTTCCGTTGCCTATTGATACCATCTTAATGGTGGAAGACGGCGAAGAGGTAAACCCCGGGGACGTACTGGCCAAAATCGGCCGCGAAGCCGGCGGTACCAAAGATATTACCGGCGGTCTGCCCCGTATTGCGGAGTTGTTTGAAGCGCGCCGTCCCCATAACCCGGCTATCATTTCCGAGTTTGAAGGGATTGTCAGCTTGGAAACTTCGCCCAGAGGTTTGATTGAAGTAGTCGTGCGGAACGAAGAGACCAACCAGGTCAAGCAGTACAGCATTCCGCAAGGCAAACACTTAGTAGTATATGAAGGCGACCATGTAGGCGTAGGCGAAGCCTTAACCGACGGTGCCATCGATCCTCACGACGTGCTGCGCGTGAAGGGTGAAAAAGAAGCACAAGAGTTCCTGTTAAACGCTATTCAAGAAGTGTACCGCTTGCAGGGCGTAACCATCAACGACCGCCATATCGAGGTTATTGTGCGGCAGATGTTAGGGAACGTGAAAATTCTGGATGCGGGAGATACCCACTTCCTCAAAGGAGAAGTTGTCAGCCGCGGCCGCTGGTTGCGTGAAAACGCTAAGATGAAAGCTGCCGGCAAACGTTTGGCTGACGCGGGAACGATCCTTTTAGGTATCAGTAAGGCGTCTATCGCTTCCGAATCGTTTATTTCCGCGGCTTCGTTCCAGGAAACCACCAAGGTTTTAACGGATGCCGCTATTGAAGGCAAGATTGACGAATTGCAAGGCCTCAAAGAAAACGTAATCGTAGGTCATTTAATCCCCGCGGGTACTGGTATTTCCGCGCGGCAAATGGCCAAAGAGTTTAACCAAAAGAAAAAAGAAACTAAATAGGAGAGAAGTAATGCCAACAGTAAACCAATTAGTAAAATACGGCCGGGCTAAAGAACAAAACAGAACTAAATCGCCCGCGTTGCAAGCCTGCCCCCAACGGCGCGGTGTTTGCACCCGTGTTTACACCACCACCCCTAAAAAACCGAACTCTGCCTTGCGCAAAGTGGCCCGTGTAAAGCTCACTTCTAAAATGGAAGTAACCGCTTACATCCCGGGTGTGGGGCACAACCTGCAGGAACACTCCATCGTATTAGTACGCGGTGGCCGTGTGAAAGACTTGCCGGGTGTGCGCTATCACATCATCCGCGGCGCGTTAGATGCCGCCGGCGTTGAAAACAGAAAACAAGGCCGCTCGCTTTATGGCGTAAAACGCCCCAAAGCCGCTAAATAATTTTTTAGGAGTGAATGAACAATATGCCGAGAAAAGGTTTAAGACCCAGAGACAGAAGACCGCTCCCCGCGCCGGATTACAAATACAATTCCGTGCTCGTGGCCCGGTTTATTAACAAATTAAATTTTGAAGGCAAAACTGCCACCGCCGCCAAAATCTTGGACGACGCCATGGCCATCATTGCCGAAAAAACCAAAGAAAACGCCTTAGACGTTTTTACCAAATGTATTGAAAATGTACGCCCCTTGGTGGAAGTAAAAGCCCGCCGCGTGGGGGGTGCCAACTACCAAGTGCCTACCGAAGTGAAACCCTTGCGCAGCACCACCTTAGCGATGCGCTGGCTCATCGGTGCGGCGCAAAGCCGCAAAGGCCGCCCCATGGCTGAAAAATTAGCCGAAGAAATCATTTTGGGCGCCAAAAAAGAAGGCAGTGCGTTTAAAAAACGTCAAGATGTGCACCGCATGGCCGAGGCCAACCGCGCGTTTGCCCATTTTAAATGGTAGGCTAGGTAAGAGATATGGCTGAATTTAAAACCTATCCGTTAGAGAAAATCCGCAACATTGGTATTATCGCGCACATTGACGCCGGTAAAACCACCACTTCCGAACGTATTTTGTACTATACGGGCAAAGTGCACAAAATCGGTGAAACGCACGACGGTGCGTCCGTAACCGACTGGATGGAGCAAGAACGTGAACGCGGTATTACCATTACGTCCGCGGCCATTTACTGCGTGTGGAAAGATTGTCAGTTAAACATTATTGACACTCCCGGCCACGTGGACTTTACGGCCGAAGTAGAACGTTCGCTGCGCGTGTTAGACGGTGCTGTATGCTGTTTCGACGGTGTACAGGGCGTGGAGCCGCAGTCTGAAACCGTGTGGCGCCAAGCTGATAAATACCATGTGCCGCGCATTGCCTACATTAACAAAATGGACCGCATCGGGGCCGATTTTATTCGCTCTGCGAACTCCATTAAAGAGAAACTCGGCGGGAACGCCTGCCCGATTCAATTGCCTATCGGCGCCGAAGATAAATTTGTCGGCGTGATTGACCTCGTAAAAATGAAAGGCATTGTATGGGATGGCGACCATAACGGCGCTACCTTTACCGAAGGTGACATTCCGGCCGAATCATTGGAACTGGCTAAAAAATACCGCACGGAAATGATTGAAAAACTCGCCGATTTTGACGAAGCCATCATGGAACGCTACTTAAACGGCGAAACCGATTTTAGCGTAGAGGAAATTAAAAAAGCCATCCGCAAAGGCACCTTAACGGGTAAATTCTTCCCGGTGATTTGCGGCTCTTCTTACAAAAACAAAGGTGTACAGCCCCTCTTGGATTGTGTAAACGACTATCTACCCTCTCCTGTAGATGTACCGCCGGTAAAAGGCACCAACCCCAACACGGGCGAAGAAGAACTGCGCAAACCGTCCAACAGCGAACCGTTCTGCGGCTTAATCTTCAAAGTACAAACCGACCCCTTTGTAGGGAAACTGAGCTTCTTCCGCATTTATTCGGGCGTAATTAAAGCCGGGGACGCGGTTTATTTCCCGGGCAAAAACGCCACCGAACGCTTTGGCCGTATGATGCGTATGATGGCCGATAAACGCGAAGAAGTAAAAGAACTTTCCGCGGGTGAAATTGCCGCTACGGTGGCTATTAAAAACTCCCGCGTAGGTCAAACGATCTGCTCGCCGGACCACCCGATTGTGCTGGAAAGCATTACGTTCCCGGAACCTGTAATCTCCATTGCCGTGGAACCTAAGTCCAAAGCCGACGAAGAAAAAATGTCCAACGCCTTGGCGCGCCTCGCTGAAGAAGACCAAACCTTCCGCGTCCGCACCGACGAAGAAACGGGTCAAACCGTTATTTCGGGTATGGGTGAACTCCACCTGGACATTATCGTGGACCGCATGAAACGCGAATTTAACGTCCAAGCCAACGTAGGCGCCCCGCAGGTAGCCTACCGCGAAACCATTACCAAGACCGTGGAACAGGAAACCAAGTTCGTACGTCAGTCCGGCGGTCGTGGGCAATATGGTCACGTGTTCTTGCGCTTAGAGCCGCAAGAGAAAGGCAAGGGCTTTGAGTTTGTCAACGAAATTACCCAAGGCCGCATTCCGAAAGAATATATCCCTGCCATTGAAAAAGGTTGCCGCGAAGCGCTGGACAGCGGTGCCATGGCCGGGTACCCCTTAGTGGACATCAAAGTAGCCGTGTTTGACGGCTCTTTCCACGAGGTAGACTCTTCGGAAATGGCCTTCAAAATTGCTGCCTCTATGGCCCTTAAAGACGGTGCCAAAAAAGCGGCCCCCGTCATCCTCGAGCCGATTATGAAAGTAGAAGTAGTCGCTCCGGAAGCCAACCTCGGTGATATCATCGGGGATTTGAGCTCCCGCCGCGGCCAAATCGGCGAAATGGGTGTACGCGGTAACGTACGCTATGTACGCGCCGAAGTACCGCTGGCTGAAATGTTCGGGTATGCCACGAACGTGCGCTCACTCTCTCAAGGCCGCGCCTCGTTTACGATGGAGCCGAGCCACTATGCCGAAGTGCCTGCAAACGTTGCCAAAGCGATTGTGGAAAAACGCACGGCGGACAAAGTAGCGGCGTAAACAAGATATAGACGAAAAAAGCCCCCACTCATGGGGGCTTTTTTGTGTCTATAAGTCCGCGCTCTAACAGTTTCCAAATTTGGCCCATCTAAAGCCGACTTTCGCTCGCGTACTTGCCGCACTGCGTGCGGTCCGGCGGACGTACGCCACGCTCAACTTGCGGCTTTACCTGTGCTCAAATTTGAAAACTTGCCCGTCCCTTTCTTTTTCTCCTCGCTCAGTCCGCTACTTTGCCCTGTGTTTGAACTTTTACTGCATGCCGGGTAATAAAAAGCCTAAAGGATGGGCTTTTTATTATTTATATACCCAAGCTGTTTGGGTATCATCATGATAAAAAGGGGTCGTAGAATTTGTTTCTTGTTTGCAAATTTGATTTTGTAGAGAATCTAAATCTGTACTGGAAGTTAGACAAGCCTGTTTCCCAGACATCTCTGTATTAGTTGAAATATGATTGCCATAAATTCTATACTGCATCCCAATTTGTGTATTTATACAAGCATTGTTTTCGCTACATGAACAATATCCCCAAGAAAAATATTTTACAGCTACTGTCCAGGATTGTTGTTTCCCTCCAACATCAATAGAAAGAGAATTGCAATTTTCTGTATATGTATTATTAGCTAAATAGTATGTTTCTTGCGCAGTTGCAAGGGATTTTGTTAAGTTTTTTAGTGTGGCGTATTTGTTTTTCATAACTGCTTTTTGGTATTGCGGTACGGCCACTGCGGCTAATATACCGATAATCAGCACCACTACCAACAGCTCAATGAGCGTAAAGCCGTGAAGGTACCCCCTCATCCGGGCTTCGCCCACCTTCCCCCTCAAGGGGGAAGTGCTTGTTCCCCTCGCCCTTGAGGGAGAGGATGCCCGGAGGGCAGGTGAGGGGGCATTATTCGTTACAACTACATTTTCTTTTTTCATTTTGTTTTCTCCTTTCTGTTTTGGAGCCAACAAAAACGGCTGACTAACGCTGAGACCTACCAAAGACCCAACCATCAAACAGCCGTAATCCGCAATATAAAAATGCGAACATTCGGCACCGCACACATAAGGGATCGGCTTATGCACGCAGTGCCTAAGTATGGCTATTTTCGGTTTGGTAGGTCTCTTTCAAGTCCTCCTGCATTTGCAGGAACCAAAAACAGGTTAAAATTTTTAGTTACTACTCAAAAAGTATAGCAAATTAGGGTATAAAAAAATATCCCCCCGGTTTTACCTGGAGGGATGTTTGGTTTATTATTTCATTACGAAGATACAATTTTCTCCGCCGTACTGATCAGCACATAGCGGTTCCAAAATAACGAGATAAGGGCGAAATTTATTTCTGGCAAGCACTTTTTGCAATTCTTCTTTCCAATTTTGGGCACGTAAGGCTTTGGATAAGTCTTTGTTGCCTTCTACTTTAATTCCTTCCAACTGGAGTGCATACCACGATCCTTTGGCCGGGCAGTCGGAGTCCAGATGTGTTCTGTTTACCGATGCTCTGGTAATAAACAGAAAAAACTCTTGCTCCCCTTCTTGTATAATTTTGTGGCGTTGGTAGTCTTGGTAGGTATCTAATAGTTGTTTTTCCTCGTTTTTTAAAACTGGCTCCTCAAAGATGTGAAAGGGGGTATTTCGGGAAAGGATATATAGGTCTTTACCTATTTCAGCCGTGTCTTGTTGGTTAATTTGCTTTGCATAAGAAAACAAGGCAAACCTTCCCTGAGTGCTGGACATAATCAGTTGTTGGTGTCCGCAAACAGGTTGTGCCATTTGAAATTGCTGGGTATGAGCAAATAACGCCATACTTAGTAAACATAAACAAGCAAATAGATATTTTTTCATACAATTTTCTCCCGTAATAAAAGTATAAGAAATAATGACACAAAAACAAGCCCTAAATCACTTCTTTCGTGGAAAGGCTCTTAAGCGCGGGGGTATGTTCGCGGATGCCTTTTAAAGCCGCAACCGCCGTAATGTGCAGGGCCAGCAAAATGTGTTTGTGCTTTTTGCCCAGGGCCTCTTTGATGCCCGCCAACGTTTGCCCGGTGGCAAAAATATCGTCAATATAAATATAGTGCGGATATTTGGCTAACAGGTCTGCATCTAACTCCATATCGTAACTGTCGTACTCGTTGGTAATGTGGAACGAGTAGGGCTTATTGGGGATTTTCCCTTTTTTACGCACCAGTAAAAGCGGCAACCCCAGCTTATAGGCCACCGGGGCGCCGAATAAAAACCCGCGCGCTTGAGGCGTGATAATAGCCGCGGTTTTGAGCTTGTCTGCCGGGATATTTTCGGCAATCAGCGCGCAAAGTTTATCCACGGCGGCCCGGAAACATTCCGGGTCACAGAGCAGGCCGTTAATGTCAATGAAATTAACGCCCTTAACGGGGAAATCTTTTACAATAGTCAGTCCGTAATTAGGTTTCATAGTTTTGTTTAGTATAGCAAATTTGGGTAAGCAAGTGCATAAAATGCAAAGAACAGTTATATCCGGTTTAAAACCGTAAAAAATAAGACTCTTTAAATGGGGGGGCGTTGCGGGGAAGTGCCCGACGGGATCATATGCAAAAAAATGCAAGTGCATACATAATGAAGAGATGAGATGATGAAGAGATGATAATTACTTATATACTGCGCAGGCTTGCGCCGCGCAGGGAAAAAGAACGTTTTAAGTACAGCATTTCCCCCTCACCACGGTGCTGGCGCACTCGTCCTCTCCCTCCAGGGAGAGGGAGGAAATAAGTATAACCTGTAGAGCTATCCACACTTCCCCAAACACCGGGTAAAATAGTCAGTAGGCTGATTTTTGTGCGCTCAAACAGGCGTTGCGGGTAAGGTCGTTTTTGCTGTTTACAAACCTAGCTAATTTATGGTATAATAACTCTAACAGGAAACGTGTCTATTTTACGCACCTGGTGAACGTGTTAAAAAACTAGACACCACTAACAATAATTTGGTATAATAATACTAAGTTATTTTTAAAGGCAGTAATTTCCTAGCTTGTCCGACGGAAATAAGGACAGGTATAGGGTTTTCTGCCGATAAATAATTTGTAAAAATACAGTAAGGAAAAAACTAAAAATGGCAGAAAAAACAGCTAAAAAAGCCAATGTAATTGGCCAAGAAAGAATCCGCATTAAACTGCGTTCTTATGACCACCGCATGTTAGATGCTTCCGTTACGCGCATTGTAGAAACCGCGCAAAAAACGGGGGCCATTGTGGCCGGTCCTGTTTTGTTACCGGTTCGGATTAAAAAGTACACCGTACTTCGCTCTCCCCATACCGATAAAAAAAGCAGAGAACAGTTTGAAATGCGTATTCATAAACGCTTGATTGACTTAAAAAGCCCCACCTCTAAAACCGTGGACGAGTTAATGAAATTAGACTTGCCCGCCGGTGTAGATGTGGCCATTAAAAGCAACTAAGGAAAATAAACACGTATGACAGAAGAAAACAAACAAGCTGCTGGTGCCCAAGAGGCAACAAAAGTTGCTGAACCGGCCAAAGCAGAAACTGTCAAAGAAGCTCCGGCTACGTTACGTTTTGTAATCGGCGAAAAAGTGGGCATGACCCAGCTCTTTGATGAAAAAGGCAACCTGCATGGTGTATCCGTTGTAAAAGCGGGCGATTGCAAAGTTGTGCGTGTCAGAACCCAAGAAAAAGACGGCTACAACGCCGTTTGTGTGGGTTTTGGCGAAGTGAAAGAAAATAAGCTCAACAAACCCGAAATGGGCTACTTCAAAAAAGCCAATGTTACCCCGGTCAGACACATGAAGGAATGCCGTGTCGCGGATGTAAACGGTTTTGAAATCGGCCAAGTCATTTCACTTGAAAAAATCTTTAAACCCGGCGACTATGTAGACGTGCAGGGCAAAATTAAAGGCCACGGCTTTGCCGGCGGTATGAAACGCCACGGCTTTGCCGGCCAACCGGATTCGCACGGTCAGTCCGACCGCAGCCGCGCTCCGGGGTCTTTAGGTTCCCGCCGCTCTTTGGGTAAGGTAATTTCCGGTCAGCGCATGGCCGGCCATTATGGTACCACCACCCACACCGTTGCCAAGATTGAAGTTATTAAGGTAGACAGCGAAAACGGCCTTTTATTCCTAAAAGGTTCCGTTCCGGGGGCCCGCGGGTCCATCGTGTCCGTCTTAGAAACTTCCAAATTCAAAAAACACTATGTGGCGCCGCAGCAGAACAAAATCTCTGCTTCTAAGGCTGCTAACAAGAAGTAAGGACTTGGACCTATGGAAACAAAAGTTTTAGATTTGAAAGGAAAAGAAAAAGGGACGATTTCCCTGCCGGACTCTTTGTTCGGCGTGAAAGCCAACCCTACTTTCTTACACGAAGTCATTACCGCTTTCTTGGCTAACCAACGCAGCGGTACGGCTGATGTGAAAACCCGCGCCGAAGTTTCCGGCACCGGTAAAAAACCGTGGAAACAGAAAGGCACCGGCCGCGCCCGTCAAGGGTCTTTGCGTGCGGTGCAATTCCGCCACGGGGGCGTAGCGTGGGGGCCTACCCCGCACTCCTACCGCCAGGATTTGCCGGCCGCCAAACGCCGCAGTGCGCTTGCCATGGCTTTATCTACCAAATTGGCCGAAGGCAACTTGGTGGTGTTGGAATCTTTGAGCTTCAAAGAACCCAAAACCAAAGCGTTTGCCGAAGTGTTAGAAACCTTATCCGCCGGGCGCAAGCCGCTCATCTTGGATAACTTTGCCGACAAAAACGCCCAATTAGCCGGGCGCAATGTGGCGGGTTTAACGCACATCCAAACGCAAGACATCAACGCCTACGAAGTATTAAACAGCTCTAAAGTGATTTTCACCAAAGACGCCGTGGATACTTTGACTAAGACGTTTGCGAAGGAGGCCAACTAATGTCCGGCGCTTACGATACGTTAAAAAAACCCCTCTTAACCGAGAAGAGCCTCATTGAACGCGATACCCACAACCGCTATGGTTTTATCGTGGGCAAAAATGCGTCCAAAGGCGAAATTAAAACCGCGGTGGAAAAAATCTTCAACGTAACTGTTGTAAAGATTAACACTATTTCCGTCACGGGTAAGACCCACCGCATGGGTCGCTTCGAAGGCAAACGCCCCGACTATAAAAAAGCGTTTGTTACTTTGAAAGAAGGCGATAAAATCGAAGTGGTAGAAGCCACTGCGAAGTAGAGAAGGAGACACTACGAACTATGCCTATTAAATCGTTTAGACCTTATACCCCGTCTCGCCGCACGATCACGGTGTCGGACTATTCCGATATCACCAAGACCACGCCCGAGAAACGGCTGACCAAAGGTCTTCGCAAAACCGGTGGCAGAAACAATACCGGGATGGTCATGGTACGTCACATTGGCGGTGGCCACAGACGTGCTTACAGACAAATTGATTTTAAGAGAGAAAAATACGGCGTGCCGGCCAAAGTCGTTTCGGTGGAATACGACCCGAACCGCAGCGCCCGCATTTGTCTTTTAAACTACGCTGATGGCGACAAACGCTACATCTTGCAACCTGTCGGCGTACAAGTGGGCGATACGCTCATGTCCGGCCCGAATGCTGATATTAAAGTGGGTAACTGCCTGGCCCTGAAATATATTCCGGAAGGTACTTTTATCCACGCCATTGAACTCAAAGTCGGCAAGGGGGCGCAACTGGCGCGCAGCGCCGGTTCGCAAGCCCAGCTGATGGCCAAAGAAGCCGGATATGCCCATATCAAAATGCCGTCCGGCGAAATCCGCTTAGTCCCCAGTGACTGCTGCGCCACGATCGGCCAAGTAGGTAACGTGGACCATGGTAATATCGTTATCGGTAACGCCGGGCGCAACCGCCACTTAGGCAACCGCCCGACCGTACGCGGTAGCGCCATGAACGCTGTGGATCACCCGATGGGGGGTGGCCGCGGTCATGGGAAAGGCGGCAACATTCCGCGCTCTCCGTGGAACCAGCCGTCCCGCGGTTTGAAGACCCGCTCTACCAAAAAAGCGTTTAGCTGGATGATTATCAGTGACAGAAGAAAAAACAAGGTTAAATAAGTATGGGAAGATCAACTAAAAAAGGTCCGTTTGTAGACTTAAACCTGTTGGAAAAAGTTCAAAAAATGAACCAGTCCAACGAAAAGAAACCTATCAAAACATGGGCAAGAGCGTGCA
>JAZUSP010000013.1:0-58858 GCA_045606805.1 Elusimicrobiaceae bacterium
GCAGGCCGTTAAAAGCCACTACCAGCGTCGAAGACCCTGAAACAAGTTCAGGGATAATCCTCATTTTACAACGTCCCTTCATGGGTTTATCCTTTGCTTATTTTAGACCTTGTCACCAACAAAAAGTTCTATTAGACCCAAATTTAAGATGATTAGCCGCCGTAAGTTGAGCGTGGCGTACGTCTTGCGGACGGCGCAACGCGCCGCAAGTACGCAAGCGAAAGTCGGCGGCTAAGGGTTTAAATTTGGAAAATTGTTGCCGGGGTAAAAAGTTTCATCGCGCCCGCCGTTTCTTTTCCTTGCATTTTTCCGTCGGTATTTGTATCATAGGTATATGACCATTGAAATGATTACCAAAATTTTCCTCGCTCTGGTGCTGGGCGGAGCCCTGGGCATGGAACGCCAATATCACGACAAGCCTGCCGGCTTTGCCACCAACTGCCTCATCTGTTTAGGGGCCATGCTGTTTACGATTTTATCTTTGGTAATGGGTGTCGCCGGGGGCGACCCGGGCCGCATTGCCGCCCAAATCGTTACAGGCGTCGGCTTTATCGGTGCCGGCTCTATCTTGCGCGACGGTAACAAAATTTCCGGCCTTACCACCGCCGCCAACGTGTGGATTGTGGCCGCTATCGGCATGGCGGTTGGGTATGGCGAATATTTGTGGGCCTCTGCCTGCGCCGCCGCTATTTTAGTCGTACAACTTATTTTGCGCCGCACGCTACTGTGGGTAGAAAAAATACGCCATTACGACACGTTACACGTCGTCTGCGCGCCGCACTGGGCTGTTGTAGATAGCATTACCAAGCAAATTGAAAAACAACATATCCAAATTTTAAAACGCGAAGTGACCAAACAGGATAACCTCTTTCACGTCAGTATTGTAGCCACTTTTACCGCGCACGAATTCCAAGCCGTCACCAAAGATTTATTGGAACTGCCCGACGTACAAAGCCTATACCAATAACCCCGATCCGGCCCAGAGCCTGGGCTCCCAATCCCCGCGCACCCGGAGTCCGGGTTGACAATGCCCGCGCATTTAGTTTTCTGATTTACGTAAGCACACTTCCACGCGGACTTATAATGTGTCGTGCTGTTGTAGGTCAGGCACCCTAGCGGGCCGCCATGCCCGCGCGTTTAGTTTTCTGATTTATGTAAGCACACTTCCGCGCGGACTTATAATGTGTCGTGCTGTTGTAGGTCAGGCACTGCCTGACAAAGCCGCGTTAGCGGCTTATGCCGTTATCAAAAAACTGTCATCCTGAACCGCGGTATTACCGCTTACCGCGCCCCGTAATGTCTTAATACGGGGTCCTAGGATCTTCCACGCCTGTCGTTTGCATACTGTTTCTCCACCTCTACCCCCTTTTTCAGCCAGGGAACAGAAAATGAGATGATTTTTCAGATTTGAGCCTAATTTGGAGACAAGTCGTTGCCGTCCGTCACATCACCGCGTAAAACTTACGGTTGGCTGATTTGTCAGATTTGAGGCAGATTGAAACCGTAAGTTGCCCGAAGGCGTAGGTTTGGCAAAAAGTCCTCCTTGCCTTTGCGCCGCTGGACTTTTGCGGTTAGTACGCACTTTATTTTGCGCAGGCATAGTAACTATGCCAAGCAAAAAAAGAATGTAATAGCCCAAAGGGTCGCGGCCCGAAGGGTTTAGCCGTCTTTGCGTTCGGCTTTGTTAGAAAAGTTTGCCAATGAGTACACTGCCTGCACTTTTTTGCCGCGCCTCACGGTACAAAAACGGCTAAACGCAAAGAGCAATTAGGACTTTTTGTCAAACCTGGGCTACGTCGAGTCGGCAAGTCGGTTTCAAGATGTCCAAATTTGGCAAATTGTTGCCCGGAAAGCAACAAAACCCAAAACTTTACGTTTTGGGTTTTGTGCGTACGAAAATGTGCTTCACCGGGGTCGTTTACAACATTTTATTTTTCAAGCGGCCGGCAATGTTGTCTAATTCTTCTAACGAATGATAGTGAATCACTAGCGTCCCCTTCTGCGGGTTCCTCCCACACTTCACCTCTACTTTCGTCCCCAACGCCTCTTGCAAACTCTGCTCAAACGCATACACGTCGGGCCCTTGGTATTTTTCAGGGTGGGCATTGCGCTCGAACGAGCGTTCCCGCTCTTTATTCATACGGATTACCATCTGTTCAGTCTGCCGTACGGACATCTTAAACCGCACAATATGGTTAAATACGTCCAGGCGGAAGCGGTTGGCCGGCAACATCAAAATTGCCCGCGCATGTCCTTCGCTCAGCGTTCCGTCTTGCAAAGCTTGCTGGATTTCGGGCTCCAGCTCCAGTAAACGCAAGGTGTTAGAAATAGCCGCTTTGGATTTACCGCAATAGTCGGCCAAATCTACTTGTTTAACATAAAATTTCTGCATCAAACTGCGGTAACCGAGTGCAGTTTCAATGGGGTTTAAATCTTCACGCTGAATGTTTTCAATTAACGCCAAGGCGCAGAGTTGTTGGTCGTCCAAATGCTTATGGATAATGGCATCAATTTCCGTGAGGCCAGCTAGTTGCGTGGCTCTAAAACGCCGTTCCCCGACGACAATTTCATATTTATCCAAACTGGCATCATATACCACTACAATTGGTTGTGTAAGCCCGTGGGCTTTAATAGAGGCGGCCAACTCTTTTAGTTTTTCCTCGTCGAATACCCGACGGGGCTGAAAACGGTTGGGTACAATTTTTTTAACATCTATTTTTTGCACGCTCATTTCCGGGTTATTTTGCACGGCTTGCGTGGCTTGCTCCGTCGTTAAATTAGAAATTTCCTGCGTTTGTTTGAGTAAGGCATCTAAGCCTTTTCCTAATGCTTGTCTGGCCATATTATCCTCCAAAATCGTAATTTAAGGGCGTATCGCCGGCTAGTTTAAAGTCGCGGTAGTCATCCAGGTTAGCGCCACGGCGGGTCAAAAATTCAACCGCCAATTTAATATAGGCCTCGGCCCCACGGCAGGCAGGCTCGTAGTCAAAAATGGCTTGCCCAAAACTCGGCGCTTCCGCCAGGCGGATATTGCGCGGGATAGGCGTTTTATAAATTTTATCGCCAAAAAATTTGCTGACTTCCTCGCGCACTTGCTTGGCTAAATTGAGGTGGGCATCATACATAGTTAGCACTCCGCCGTCCATTTTAAGTTTGGGGTGCAGAAATTGTTTAATTTTATTGACGGTCCCCATAAAGTGGGCAAGCCCTTCCATGGCATAGTATTCGCACTGTACGGGGGTAATGACGCTGTCGGCCGCCATCATAGCATTTAAGGTAAGTAACCCCAAAGACGGCGGACAGTCAATAATAATAAATTTGTACATATCGCGGATGGGGGCAAGGGCATCTTTGAGCATATTTTCGCGCCCGCGCACATTTACCAGTTCCACCTCAGCCCCGGCTAAATCTTTACAAGCCGGCAGTACATCTAAAAACTCGTTAGAGGTTTGCCGGACTACCTGATCAAACGGGGCTACTTTGGTAAGCAGGTGGTAAACTGATTTTTCCCCCTCCTCTACCGTTACTCCCAGGCCCGAGCCGGCATTGCCTTGTGGGTCAAAATCTACTAACAGCACTTCCTGATTTAAGCAGGCCAGTGCGTATGCTAAATTGATAGACGTGGTCGTTTTTCCCACGCCACCTTTTTGGTTTGCTACTACTACAATTTCTGCCATAATTCCTCCTACCTATATTAAACCATATCTATAAAAAAAGTGCAAGAAGTTTTCACGTGAAAACTTCTTGCAAGGGTTTAGATAGTGTTTTAAATGGGTTAAAAAGTTTTCACGTGAAAACTTTTTAGAGCCTTTAAAGCCTGTTACAAGCTATTTAATAAGGCCAATTTTGCGGGGCGGCCAATGAATAAACCAGGCTTTCCCTTTGATATTTTCCCGCGGTACCGGGCCCCAAAAGCGGGAATCGCACGAGTTATCGCGATTATCCCCCATAACAAAATAGCTGTTTGCCGGTACGGTAACCGGGCCAAAATCATCCCGCAGTTCCAACCCTAGGTAGTTATCTAATAGGTGCTCTTGCCAAATTTGCTGGTAGAGTTTCGGGTCGTCATTGATGACCCCGGACACACGCGGGATATTTTCATACACAGCGTAAGGCTCATCTGTCAACTCCTTCCCATTGACCCACGGGCGGCCGTTTGTAACTTGTACGGTATCACCAGGTAAGGCGATAATTCGTTTTACAAAGTCGCGCCCGTATTGGGTTTGTCCCCCACAGTTAAGCTGAGTGCGGTCCTTAGCCGGAAATTCAAAAATAACAATATCTCCGGGCGCAATTTCTTTCAATTGTCCGAAACGGATATTTGTAAATGGAATACGGAATCCGTAGGAAAACTTATTTACAAATAAGTGGTCCCCTTCTACAAGTGTATTATGCATAGAGGCAGACGGTATTTTAAAAGCCTGGATAAAAAAGAACATCACAAAAGAAGCCACAAACCCGGCAAAATAGACCGTGTTACACCAATCTAAATCACTCTTGATAATCTTTTCCTGGGCTTTAGCATTAGCTTTACCGGCCGCAATATAACCATAAATGCTGACCCCTATTACGATTATTTCCCCAATGATAAACTTGCCAACCGGGTAAGGCTCCCCCCGCCCCCCATTCATTACGAACAAAAATACATAGAGGGCACAGGTTAAAATTAAGAATAGAAACAACGCATGCCACTTATTAAATACAGTGGGTAAGGTTAATTTATTATGCTTTTTAAGCCAACGTGTGCCCAGCATAAAGACGTACATAATACACGCGGCAGTAAATAATCTAGCTTCCATAATCCTCCAAAAAGTTTTCACGTGAAAACTTTTTATATTTTTAAAATTAAAAAATTGATCCAAACTATGTAAAAAGTTTTCACGTGAAAACTTTTTACAGGTTTAATAGCCGCTTATACAGTTCTTCATACTGTTTAGCGCCATCTTTTTTCCCCCCCACTTGGGCCAGGGATTCGGCCCCCATACGGGCGCGAAGCTGCTTATTTTCGTATAGTTCCGTAAGCAAGCAACTCAAGAGCATTTCATCCTGTGGGTTACAAACAAACCCGTTTTTTCCATGTATGACCCGCTTGGGCATATCCCCAACTTTGCTGACAATACACGGCAACCCTACTTGCTGGGCCTCTAATAAAGCCAGGGGCAAACATTCCTCTTTAGATAAAAGGACAAATACATCCGCCATATTGAGCCATTCATTGATGTTTTTTTGTTCCCCGGCCAACAACACTTTTCCTTCCAAAAAATTTACTTTTATTAAATTTTCTAAATCACTATGCAGTTCCCCCTCCCCCACAAAAACTAATTTGGCATTTGGGCAATGGAACGCCATTTTGGCAAAGGCTTGTAAAACCACAACCGAGTTTTTAACCGGGGCTAACCGCGCCACGCTAATGAAGATAACATCTTTGTCCGAAAAGCCGTTTTTTTGACGCATTTGAGATCTAATAGAATTATCCTTAAAAAATAAGGATTTTTCTACAGAATTAGTTATAAGCACCGTTTTAAGGGGGGGGTAATGTTGGACATCCCTCAAATAGTTAAACGTGGACACCGATTCGGCTGTGCTTATGCTATCGAGGCTTTTAAGGACGCGGTCCAGCCAGCGCATCCACCGCGGTTTTTGGGATAAATCAAAATGGGGGGTAGTTACCAGTTTTACATTCCGGCCCGCACAGGCCAAACGCGCAAACTCAATGGCGCGAAACAACATGGCGTGGACAATATCGGGATTAAACGTTTCAATTTCGTGCTTTAACTTAAAAACGCACCCAAGGCCAGAGCCTGCCATTTCCAAGGACGTGACCGACGCACCGAGAGCTTTTAAGTCGGCCGCGACGGGGCCGCATTTTTTTAAACTCACTACGCGTACGGTGTGGTGGGGGGAAAGAGATTTGACCAAAGAAACGAGTGATTTTTCCGCACCGCCGACGTGGGTAGAAGTGATAACATATAAGATTTTCATTAAGAGTATTATAGCAAAAGTTTATAACGGCGGGCGCGACGTTATAATAACGACGTACCTATAAAGTTACGTTATACGTGGACCAACCATTTGCCAAATTTGGAATATCCAAGGCCGATTTTCGCTCGCGTACCTGCGGCGCTTCACGCCGTCCGCAAGACGTACGCCACGCTCAACTTACGGCACAAACTGAGTTAGAATTTGGAAAATCAGCTTACTTTGGGTTTTTTCGGTGTTTGGGGAAGTGCTGAAAGCTCTACAGGTGGGGGGAAAAGAAATAAAATTTTTAAACCCTCCTACCCCGCCTAACGGCGGTACTCCTTCAAAGCGGAAAAGCTAATTTGATAACCCTCCTTTGGCACTGCGTGCCACTTCCCCCACAAGGGGGGAAGATGATAATGCTATAACTTCATTACCACAAGGGGGGCAGATGAACGGCTTAAGCCTCTTGCGAGGCTACAACCACACGGCATTATAAGTTCGTGCGGGGTATGTTTACAAAAAGCAATAAATGAAAGTCGCGGGCATTGGGGTTCCCGGCTCGGGGGAAAATTTATTGACGAGAAAATTGTTTTTTTGTATTTTTAAATTATGAAAAAATTATCCATTTTAGTTATAAGTTGTATGCTCTTCTGCGGGTGCGGATTATACGGTACGACGAAATATTCCGTTACCTTAAACGCCCAGGCCGCTGATTTACACGACGTAGAACATCTTAAAAAAGCGTCGTCATGCTCGTTTTTGATTTTGGGGTTTATCCCGTGGCCGTGGCATAAAAACAAAACGCCCGATACGTTACTGGAAGCCATGAAAAAAGAGGGCCTCCAACAAATTGTGTGGATAGACAGTACGTATGATTACAAATTTACGTACGCCGATAAATGTCAAAATGCGTATGGATATTAAGTGGTTTTAACGACGGGAAAATGTTAATATCTATAGGAAAAATACCCTAATTCGGCGCTTCCACCAGTATTTGTTGTACGATTTATTTCCATTTGGCAAATTTTATTTTGCAGTGTATCTTGCGCAGAAGCAGTACAAACTCTTATTCCCCTGTTACCTTTCAAATGGGTAAAAAATTGCTGGTATACCATAGAAATTTTATCGTTGTAACAAGCTCTTTTTCCATCCCATTCCCCCGTCTCAAAACTACACGTTCCCCAATCATAGATGTATTTAGAGTCGGTACTTTCTGTTAATTTACCACCCGGCATATCGATGTCCAACTCGTCAAATTTGGTGGCAAATGGACATTATACACGCCATTTTACAGAATTAGATTTAGATATGACAAAACTTTGCCCGTCAATAAACGGTTCCCAAGGTGATAATGAACTTCGGCATTGCGCTAATGGTTTTATGATTGATTTAGCGCGTAATAATGTTATATTGGATTGGTGTCCTGGTAACAATTACGAAGAACCTACTTGCCGCCAATCGGCCACAATGATCATATCTGCTTCTTTTTACTTTAAACATGCGGAGGAAAACACTGGGAAAATTACGTGTACCCATAATACTTCCCGGGGAAAACAAATTTGTGATTGGCTAACTTCTAGGTAAATACATCTAACGCAAAACAACCCTTTTATCTATATTCCTCACAAAAACTTTGCGGACTGACAAGATAAAAGGGTTGTACGTATCAAACTTACACACTACTATTATTTTTCTTCCGCTGTTTCCTCTTCTTCTGTTTTCACTACCGGGGCAATCCTCGCAATCTTATCGCCCTCTTCCATGCGCGCTAACGTCACGCCTTGCGCATTGCGGCCGACGGAGCGGATATCTCCGCAACGCAAGCGTATCGTCATGCCTTTTTCGGTAATAATCATGAGGTCTTTGGACTCGTCCACCAGTTTAATCCCTACCACTTTGCCGTTGCGGGCTGAGGTCTTAATCGTAATTACCCCCATACCGCCGCGGTGTTGGCGTTTATATTCGCTAAACTCGGTTCGTTTACCAAAACCGTTTTCACAAACGGACAACACATCCGGCTGTACGGAGCCGTCATTAGGCGCCTGTTCCATCCCCACTACCACGTCGCCGTTTTCCAGGCTAATGGCGCGCACGCCGTGGGCTTGGCGGCCCATGGCACGTACTTCGTTTTCATCAAAGCGGATGGACTTGCCGTTTTGGGTAGCCACTAAAATATCGCTCTTGCCGTAAGTCAGTTGCGCGCTAATGAGCACGTCGCCTTCGTCTAGGCCAATGGCAATAATCCCATTGCGGCGGATATTGGCAAACTCTTTTAAAGCCACGCGTTTAATGGTGCCCAAGCGGGTGCACAGCGTCAGATACGTTTGTGTATTTTCTTTGTTCTGCGCCGGGTCAAAGTCCTCAATGGCTAAGGTAGAGGTCACTTTTTCTTCGCCGGTAAGTTGCAGTAAATTGACCAGTGCCTTCCCCTTGGACATACGGTTCCCTTCGGGGATTTCAAACGCCCGTAACGGGAACGCACGGCCGCGGTTGGTGAACATCAAAATTGTGGCGTGCGAAGACGTAATAAAGAGGTTTTCCATAAAGTCTTCCTCTTTGGTCTTACTGCCAATAATGCCTTTGCCACCGCGGTTTTGGCTGCGGTACGTGGAAAGCGGAATACGTTTGGCATAGCCGTCGTTAGAAATGGTAATTACCACGTCTTCTTTCTCAATAAAATCTTCCATGGAGAAATCTTCCACATCCGGGCCAATCTTCGTGCGGCGCGGGTCGTCAAATTCTTTTTTGAGCGCGGCCAGTTCTTCTATAATGATATCCAAAATCTTTTGCGGGCTGGCCAAAATAGCTTGTAAGTCCGCAATGAGTTTTAACAAATCTTTGCGCTCGTTTTCAATGGCCAAGGACGACAGTTGCGTCAGTTGGTGCAGACGCATATCCAAAATGGCTTGCGCTTGCACTTCGGTCAGCGTAAAGCGTTTCATCAAGGTAAATTTGGCCTCGGTCGGGTCTTTGGCGCTCCGTATAATAGCTACTACTTCGTCCATATTGGCAATGGCAATTAGTAACCCGCTTAAAATATGTTCGCGTTTTTGCGCTTTGTTGAGGTCAAACTTGGTGCGGTTAGTAACAATTTCCTGGCGGTGTTTTACGTACGCCTTCATCACTTCTTTGAGGGACAACACACGCGGACGGCCGTCCACAATGGCCAGCATATTAACGGGAAACGTCGTTTGCAGCTGCGTGTGTTTAAAGAGGTGGTTGAGCACCACTTGCGCGTTACCGTCGCGTTTAATTTCAATCACTAAGCGCATGCCGCGGCGGTCCGACTCGTCGCGAATGTCGGAAATATCCGTCACTTTTTTATCGCGCACCAAACCAACAATAGACTCAATAAGTGACGTTTTGTTAACTTGATACGGAATGGCCGTCACAATAATAGCTTGGCGGCCGCCTTTGCGGTCCTCAATTTCGGTATCGGCCTGCACTTTTACACTGCCGTGGCCGGTTTCAAAATACTCATAAATGGCTTTGGTACCGCGGATCGTGGCCCCGGTTGGAAAATCCGGCCCTTTGATAATTTTCATCATCTCTTTGGTCGTAATATCGGGGTTTTGGATGTAGGCAATAATACCGTCGCACACTTCGCCCAAGTTATGGGTAGGAATGTTGGTTGCCATCCCCACGGCAATCCCGGCTGAGCCGTTAACCAAGAGCGCGGGCAGTTTAGCCGGCAGTACCGAAGGCTCTAATAAGGAACCGTCGTAATTGGGAATCATTTTGACGGTATCTTTGTCCAAATCGTCCAGCATGGTATCGGAAATTTTTTCCAAGCGGCACTCGGTGTAACGCATGGCGGCGGCAGAGTCACCGTCAATGGAACCGAAGTTCCCCTGCCCGTCCACTAAGGGCTTTCTAATTGAAAAATCTTGCGCCATACGCACCAGCGTATCATACACAGCGGTATCACCGTGCGGGTGATATTTACCAAGCACGTCCCCCACCACACGGGCAGATTTCTTATACGGGCGGTTATATTTCAGGCCCATTTCGTTCATGGAATAAAGTACCCGGCGGTGCACGGGTTTGAGACCGTCACGCACGTCGGGCAATGCACGCCCTACAATTACGCTCATGGCATAGTCAATATAGTACGAGCGCATTTCCGTGGCAATATCGCGCTGTTCAATGTCGCTAAACAAATCTACTTTTACGTTTACTTCCTGTTGCGGATTATTTAATTCTTCACTCATTTTCAAAATCTCCTAAAACGGTAGGGGGCGTTTGCCCCCAGCGTTAAATATCCAAATTTTTGACCTCTAACGCGTGCGAGTAAATAAAATCGCGGCGCGGTTCCACACGGTCACCCATCAGCATAGTAAATGCTTGTTCGGTGTCGGTGGCGTCGTTAATTTTTACTTGGATGAGTTTGCGTTTGGACGGGTCCATGGTGGTTTCCCACAGTTGTTCGGGGTTCATTTCCCCTAACCCTTTGTAGCGCTGGATAGACGCACCCGCTGTAGCTGCTTCTTTAACGGCTTTTAACAGTTCGGCCAAGCTGTAAACCAGCGTATCGGTTTTACCGTTATTAACTTTAAAGAGCGGGTTGACGCGTTCTTTTTCATTGGTAATGAGCGGATATTGCCCAAAGTTAAAACCAAACGCTTCCATTTTCTTTTCTGCAGCTAAGAGTTTGCCGAACTCAAACAAACTTTGGTGTTCGGGCACCAAGGCAGAATCGGCAATCGTTTCGGTATCTACGCCGTCTGCGGCCAGTTCTTCGCGTTTTTCGGCAATATATTGTTCTTCGTAAGCGCGGTATTCGGGCTCGGTATAGAAATACTTAAACCCGCCGCTTTTAAGCGGAATACGATATACCGGCACACGCCCTTCTTTCAAAAACGCCATAAAGTCGGCTAGCGTAATGTTTTTGACTTCCAGTTTGCCAAGTGTATCTTCCACGTCGCGTAGCACCTTAAGTAAATCACGCAGTTCCTGGGCGCTTAACGCTTTGTCTTTTTTCGTGTCCGTCACGGTAACGGTGGCCAGTCCTTCTTTCATCAGCCACTGTTGCATTTGGTCTTCGGTTTGCAGATATTGTTCCACTTTGCCTTTTTTAACTTTATAAAGCGGCGGCTGGGCCAAATACACGTGCCCGCCGTCAATTAGCGGCTTTAATTGGCGGTAGAAGAACGTCAAGAGGAGCGTAGAAATATGTTGTCCGTCCACGTCAGCATCCGCCATCAAAATAATTTTGTGGTAGCGCAGTTTAGAAATATCAAACCCGCCTTCCCCTTCGCCCACGCCGGTACCGACGGCGGCGATCAAATCACGCACTGTATCCGACGATAAAATACGTACTAGGGGAGCTTTTTCCACGTTTAAGATTTTACCGCGCAAAGGCAAAATCGCCTGAAATACACGGTCGCGTCCCTGTTTGGCCGAACCGCCGGCGGAGTCCCCTTCCACCAGGAACAGCTCACATTTCGCGGCTTCGCGTTCTTGGCAATCGGCCAGTTTACCGGGCAGTCCCCCACCTTCCAACGCACCTTTGCGCCGGGTTAAATCACGCGCTTTGCGTGCAGCTTCACGCGCCACGGCAGCCCCCATACATTTTTCGCAAATCGCACGGGCTGTTTTTGGGTTTTCTTCAAAGAAAGTAGCCAGTGTATCACTCACTACGGAGCGCACAATCCCTTCCACTTCGCTGTTACCGAGCTTGGTTTTAGTCTGCCCTTCAAATTGCGGATGCGGAATTTTGACAGACAATACAGCAGCAAGCCCTTCTTTAATATCGTCACCGGAAACGGAAATATCCTTATGTTGTTTAGCCAAATTATTGTTTTTAATATATTCATTGATTAAACGCGTTAAGGAACTGCGGAACCCACTTAAATGCGTACCGCCTTCCACGGTGTGAATGTTGTTTACAAACGAAAATACGTTTTCGGAATACCCTTCATTATACTGAATAGCAAACGAAATATAGTTATCGCCGATTTCCTTGGTCAAATAAATCGGTTCGGGGTTGAGCACCGTCTTATTGGTGTTTAAGTATTTAACAAACTGGGCAATTCCACCTTCGTAGTGAAACGTAACGGTTTGGTTATCTTCTTTACGCTCGTCGGTGTAAATAATTTTTACCCCCGCGTTTAAGAAAGCCAACTCGCGCAAGCGGTTACCAATCGTTTCATATGAAAAAGCCACATTGCCAAAAATTTCCGGGTCGGCATGGAAAGTTACTTTAGTACCGTGTTCGTCGGTTTTGCCAATCACGTCCACCGGACCTTGCGGTTTGCCGCGCTTATATTCTTGATGGTGAATTTTTCCGTCGCGGCGCACTTCTACTTCCATATGGTCCGAAAGTGCGTTGACGCACGATACACCTACCCCGTGCAACCCGCCGGACACTTTATACGCGCCGGAATCAAACTTACCACCCGCGTGCAATACGGTCATGACTACTTCCAACGCCGATTTATTACGCAGTTTGGCGTCTTTGGCGTTTTTCATTAAATCCACCGGGATACCGCGCCCGTCGTCACTAATAGAGCACGTCATATCGTCTTTAATCGTCACCGTAATAGTGGTGGCACCACCGGCTAAAATTTCATCTACGGAGTTATCTACTACCTCATACACCAAGTGGTGCAGCCCGGGCAGTCCCGTAGAACCGATATACATAGCCGGGCGTTTGCGTACGGCCTCTAACCCTTCCAGTACGGTAATTTTAGAGGAATCGTACTCTTTTTCTTTTTGTTCGTCAGTCATTTAAAAACTCCTTAAAAACACATCTAAATAATTTCAATCTTTTTAATCCAGGGCGAATCAAAATGTTTATTCAGCTCCCCAATGAGTTGCCTTTTACGGGCATTTAATTCATTACGCGCCACGGATACTTTTACCTGCACATACAATGTATCTTTTTGAACGGCATGCAATACCCAAAAACGCCCTTTATTTCCTACCAGTTGTCCCCACACATAATCCAATACCATCAGCCGGTTTAAACGGCGGCTCAACGTGTTGCGGGTGCCTGCCAATTCCTGGCTGGAACGCCATCCTTTTTTTTGCGGGGCGCCCAGTTTCATCACGCCCTCATCGGCATAATGACATACTTAAACGTAGCATCTTCTACCGGTTCAATCAGTACCGGCTGCGACGCATTCACAAAGGAAAATAATACTTTTTCCGCTGAAATATTTTTAAGTACGTCAATAATAAACTGGGGTTTAAAATTTGCTTCAAATGCTTCCCCGCTGTATTCTACGGGCAGTTCATCCGTAAAGTCCATATTTTGGGAATTAGAAGAAACGATTAGTTTATTATCTTCCACCTTATACTTTACGATGCTACCAAATTCCCCGGCACATAGCGCAGCGCGGCGGGTGGAAGCCAGTAATTCTTTAACAAAACATTCAAACTTTACTGTCGTTTTGGTAGGGATAACTTGCTTATAGTTCGGGAAATTTCCTTCAATCAACCGTGAAATAAACGTCGTTTCCTTCATAATAAAACTAACCTGGTTAGACGCTACGTTTACCTCAATTTTTGTGTCTTTATCCGGTTTGGCAATCCCGATAAACCGGCACACCTCATTTAAAATCTTCGTAGGAATAATAATTTTAAATTCACTGCTGCCCGCTAAAGCCGGCTGCGTAGCCACGGCTAAGCGGCCACCATCGGTAGCTACTACCTCAAAATTGTCCACATTATTACTCCACAATAACCCGTTTAAAATATACCGGGTTTCTTGTGTAGAAGCCGAAAAGGCTGTTTTCTCCACCATTTGCTGTAACAATGCCGGGTCCAACTGCAACGAACCACTGCGTTCAATTTCCGGGATAGCCGGGTATTCACTCTTGGGCGTACCAATGACCCAAAATTTACTCTTGCCCGATTTAATATGCAATTTATGGTTTTCGTCACTCGTTAGCGTAATTTCCTTATCGTCCGCCAAATTCTTTATAATATCCGCAAATTCTTTGAGTGGTACCGTAATACTACCTTCTTCCACAATCTCAGCCGGTACAAAGTGAACAGTTGCCATTTCCATATCTGTACGCACTAAGCGTAACTTGCCGTTTTGTGTTTCCATCAAAAAGTTATGTAATATCGGCAGGGTTGTGCGCGAAGCCACCCCGGAAGATACAATTTGTAAACCTTCTAACAGCGTTGCTTTAGTAATATTTATTTTCATATTTATCCTTACTAATATGTAGTGTTGATAATGTGCATACTGTTACTTACAGGATACACGTTTTATTTCTTTCCTGTGCATAACTTGCCCCAACAACGCACATTACACACATTTAAATTCATAATCCCCAACTTTTTCTACCGTCCCACAGCTTTTCCCCCTACTTATCTACAACTTTTCCACAGCCTTAATATCGGCTATAATTTGGTTAATTTCAGCAGTGAAAAAGGGGTCCGCATTGATTTTTTCCTTAATTAAATCCCGCGCGTGTAGTACTGTGCTGTGGTCCCTATTAAACTCACGTCCAATTTCCGGGAGGGATAAATCTGTCAGTTCGGTGGCCAAATACATAGCAATTTGGCGCGGCCATGCAATAGATTGCGTTTTGCGCTTGGCACTAAAATCTTCCATACGCACATTAAAATGTTTTCCCACTATTTTTTTAATTTCGCTTACGGATATATTTTTATCCTCTTCACTGATCAGTAAATCTCCCAATAATTCGCGGGCAATGGGAATAGTGGGGGTAACGCTATGTGTGGTACAATAAGCCCGTAAGCGGATGAGGGCTCCTTCCAATTCGCGGATATTGGTTTGTACGCCTTCGGCTAAAAAGGTAATAACGTCATCCCCTATAATAAAATTCAGAGAATCGCGTTTTTGCCGTAAAATAGCAATACGGGCTTCTACGTTAGGGCGTTTAATTTCCGTACTAATGCCGGAGAGTAACCTCGACGATAAGCGCTCATCCCACTCTAATTGCTGTGGGGAACGATCCGAGGATAAAACAATTTGTTTTCCGCTCTCAAAAAGCGTATTAAACGTGTAAAAAAAGGCTTCGGAGCTAGACGTCTTCCCTGCTACAAACTGAATATCATCTACTAAAAAGCAATCTAAAAACCGGTATTTTTTGCGGAAAGCATCTGCTGTTTTCTGCTGCATGGACTCAATATATTCATTTACAAATTCTTCCCCGGTCATATACATAACCTTTGCTTGTGGGTTTTCCTTTAAAATTTGGTTTCCGATGGCTTGTAATAAATGTGTTTTTCCCAAGCCAGGGGCCGAATAAATTACCAACGGATTATTTTCGCGCGCTCCCAATTTTCCCACTACGGCCTGTGCGGCTTTATAGGCAAACCGGTTGGACGGGGACTCAATAAAATTATCAAATGTATAATTGGGGTTAAACCGCGCCGCAAACGGGTTAACGACTGGTGTAAACGGTTGTGGTACAGCAGGTAATACATCTTTTGCTGAAACAATAGTTGGCGCAGTTACCGGAGTAGCATCTACCGCATATTCCACTGTAATTGTATGCCCGGTATGTTTTAAAAACACGTCGGTTATAATTTGTTCATAGCGGGATTTTAACGTCTGTCCCCACGTTGCATTGGGGGTTGTAACCGTAAGCATTGTTCCGTTTAATGAAAACCGGGCCGCTTTAAACCACAAATCGTACGTTTCTTTGCCAATAACTTGTTCTACTTCTTGAAAAATGGGAAGAAGGGCACTATCTAATTGAAAATTATCCACCGTGTTTGTCCTTACAAAAAACTATTTACTCTATCTTACCACTTATAAAGCCCCAGGTCAATGGGCCCAAAACCCGAAAATGCGCATAAATGGCTAAAAAAGGGGATTAAAGGGTACGTTTCGTTCAACCCGCCGTTTTTCCAAAACGGGAGGTTTTTTACAAAATAGCCCAATTTTGGCCCAACTAATCATTTTTTTAGCTTGCCAAACGGTTCAGTACCTATGTTATAATAACAATAAATTCAACCAAATAAAAGGGGGATCTTATGACTAACTTAAACGAAATTTACAAATGCAGTGTGTGCGGTAATATGGTAGAAGTCGTCCACGCTGCGGCCGGGGAACTGTCCTGTTGTGGCAAACCGATGCACAAAATGGTAGCAGGCGAAACTGACGGTGCGGCCGAAAAACACGTGCCAGTCCTTGAAAAATTAGCTGACGGAAGCACCCTTATTAAAGTAGGCAGCGTGCCGCACCCGGCCACGCCCGAGCATCACATTGAGTTTATTGAACTTATCTGCAACGAATGTCACCATGTCCAGCGCTCCTACATAAAGCCCGGCAATCCCGCAGAGGCCACTTTCAAAGCCTGCTCGGACAATGTCACCGCGCGCGAGTATTGCAACTTACACGGGCTGTGGCAAAGCAAAAAATAATATAATGGTATAAAAATCCCCCGCCTCGTGCGGGGGCTTCAAGGAGCCACTATGAAAGCATTCCAAATTTCCCCCCACGTTTACTGGGTGGGTGCTATTGATTGGAACCTGCGCGATTTTCACGGCTATGCCACCACGCGCGGCACCACGTATAACGCGTACTTAATTTTGGGCGATAAACCCACTTTAATTGACACCGTCAAAAAACCGTTTTATCACGAGATGATGACCCGCATCCAAAGCGTGATTGACCCTAAAAAAATTGAAATCATCATTTCCAACCATGCGGAAATGGATCATTCGGGCGCGCTTTGTAAAACCGTTGCCGCTACACAGCCCGCAGAAGTCTATGCGTCCGCGATGGGCGTGAAAAATTTGCAAGCGCAATTGCACCCTCCTTTTGAAATCAAAGCCGTCAAAACCGGCGACAAAATTGACCTGGGTAGCGATACGCTTTCCTTTGTGGAAGCGCGCATGCTGCACTGGCCCGACAGTATGCTTGCGTATCTCGTCAAGGAAGACGTCCTTTTCACCAACGATGTTTTCGGCATGCACTTAGCCACTTCTAAACTCTTTGACGATGAGAACGACGAACAAATTTGGCTCCAGGAAGCTCGCAAATACTACGCCAATATCGTGCTCCCGTATAGCGATGTCGTCACACGCTTTTTGGCGCAAGTCAAACAAATGGGCTTAAACCCTAAAATGATTGCGCCGGACCACGGCTTTATTTGGCGCAAGGACCCGTCCAAAATTATAAACTTATACGCCCAAATGGCGGCCCAACAGCCGACGGACAAAGCCGTCATTGTCTATGACACCATGTGGGGCAGCACGGAAAAAATGGCCCAGTCCATTGCCGACGGTCTGCGCCAAAACGGCACACGCGTGCAACTTATGTCCATGCACACAAACCACCGCAGCGACGTTATTACCGAGCTCTTAGACGCCGGTGCCCTTCTCGTCGGTACGCCGGTACTCAACAGCCAAATTTATCCGGCCATGGCCGACGTGCTGTGCTATCTAAAAGGCCTTAAAAAGAAGAACCTCATCGGCGCCGCCTTCGGCTCGTACGGGTGGAACGGCGTACCGATTGATAGCCTTACTAAAACGCTGGAAGAAATGGGCGTACAAGTGGTCAGCCCAGCGGTCAAATCACTTTTCGTGCCCGATGAAGAAAAGTTAAAAGAGTGCGAAAATCTCGGCGCGCTTGTGAGCCAAAAACTCAAGGAGAAACTTAGCTAATGGACGCGTGCGTGTGTGAAAGTTTAAACTGCATTTCCTACGGCCTTTACCTTGTAACGTCGTCGGACGGAACGCACAATAACGGGCTGATTGTAAACACATGTTTTCAAGTCACGGCGGACCCGGCACAAGTGGCCGTGTGCGTGTGCAAAAACAGTTTCACGCACGGGCTGATTTCCAAAAGTAACGTCTTTGCCGTCATGCCGCTCGAAGAAAAAACGCCGCTTATTTTTATTGGCAATTTCGGGTTTCGCACGGGGCGCAATTACGATAAGTTTGCCAAAGTTGCTTTTGAGAAAGGGCAAACGGGCGCGCCTGTCGTCAAAGAACATACGCTTAGTTGTATTGAAGCGCGCGTCACACAAACGGTGGACGTTGGCACACACACGCTGTTTATCGGCTCCGTCGTGGCCGGACAATTTTTTAAGCAGGAACCCCCCTTAACGTATGCGTATTATCATACGGTCATTAAGGGCAAAACCCCCGCGGGGGCAACTCATGTGTAGGAGAGAATTATGGTGAAATATGTATGTGAAGTATGTGGTTATGTGTATGATCCCGCCGTCGGCGATCCGGACAACGGTGTCCCGGCCGGCACGGCGTGGGAGCAGGTGAAAGAAGATTGGGTATGTCCCGTCTGTGGCGTGGGCAAAGACCAGTTTAAACCTGCAGAGTAAACCCACGTAAATTTCTTCCTAATTTGCATCACAACTTTGTTACGCGCTTGCTTACATACTTGCGCCCCTAAAGGGCGCCCCGTAAGTATGCTACGCAATTAGGGTTGGCAAGAAGTTCTAATTGCTCTTTGCGTTTAGCCGTTTTTGTACCGTGAGGCGCGGCAAAAAAGTGCAGGCAATGGTTTCATTGGCAAACTTTTTTAACAAAGCCGAACTCAAAAACGGCTAAACCCTTCGGGCCGCGTCCTTTTGGGCTATTACATTCTTGTTTTGCTTGGCATAGTTACTATGCCTGCGCAAAACAAAGTGCGTACTAACCGCAAAAGTCCAGCGGCGCAAAGGCAAAGAGGACTTTTTGTCAACCCTCAGCCGCGTTGTGGTACAAATTAGTTTGAAATTACCGCGTACTTCCATTTTACGGCTCTCTTACGATTTTTGTAATTTGGCATCATTAAAACGCCTGTTTGAAAAAACTTTACAAGCCGCCCGAAAATTGCTATAAAAAGTTTAGGGGATGAAATCAAATGCGTAATAATCCGCACATTTTGGAAATCAATGCGCTTTCGTGGCTTAAACGCCATGAAGCACGCGTTGGCCATAAACTTACGCTGGCCGATATCCCCGACGACGTGTGGCTCAAAATCCAGCGCAACGGGTTTGATGCCGTGTGGCTGATGGGCGTGTGGAAACGCAGCCCCGCCGGCACGCAAATTGCCCGTAACAACGAAGACATCAAAAGCCAAATCCACGCCATTAAGCCGGACTATTCTGTGGACGATATTACCGCGTCCCCTTATGCCGTGTATGAATATACGGTGGATGAAGAACTCGGCGGCAATGAGGCCTTGGCCGCGTTTCGTAAGCAGTTAAATGACCGCGGGATTTTACTGTTTTTAGATTTTGTCGGCAACCATATTGCGATGGATTCCCCCATCGTAACCGAGCGGCCCGATTTGTTTATTACTACCGGCAAAAACGCACCGCATATTCATTCCGATTGGTTTTTTCAAACTAAAAACGGCGACTTTATTGCCCACGGGCGCGACCCGTATTTTGCGCCGTGGACCGATACTGCACAACTTAATTATTTCAACCCGCAAACGCGCGATTTTATGGTGGGCGAACTTAAAAAAGTGGCTGCCATGTGCGACGGTGTGCGCTGTGATATGGCCATGCTGTCCTTAAACAAAGTACAGCGCGATACATGGTGGGAATTTATCGGCGGCGAGCTGCCGCGCGAAGAATTTTGGACGCAAGCCTTAAACGCCGTGCGCGCCGAAAAACCCGAATTTGTGTTTATTGCCGAAGTGTATTGGGGCCTCGAATGGGATATCCAAGAGCTTGGTTTTGATTACACGTACGACAAAGTGTTATACGACCGCTTGCGCTTTGCCAATGCCGACAGCATCCGCGGGCACCTGCGCGCGGAGCACTTATTTCAAATGCGCTCCATCCGTTTTATTGCTAACCACGACGAGGAAGAGCCGCTTAAAGCTTTCGGGCGCGAAAAATCTTTGGCCGCGGCCACGATTATTGCCACGCTCCCCGGGGCGCGGCTGTTCCACTTATTTCAACTCATGGGCCGCCCGGCGCGCATGCCGGTGCAGTACCTCAAAAACGATTTTACGCTAGACGAAGAGGTGGAACAGTATTATTGGAAAATTTTAGGCATTGCCACGGACCCTGCCTTCCACGGTGGGCAGTGGAGTTTAAAAGAAACGGTCCCCGTGTATGCAGGCGAAGAATCAAGCCACAACATTTTGTGTTGGCAATGGAAACAACGCCATACCGGCAAGTTTGTGATTATCAACTACAGTGATGCACCCGCCCAATGCCGTGTGCCGTTTAAGGGGATTGCCGATTATACGGTGCGCGAAGAGATTGAGGGGAAAGAGTTTAAGTTGTCGCCGGAGTTGGCGGAACAAGGGGTGGAGCTGGTGTTGAAACCCTATGAGTGCAAAATTTTTACTTTCTCGATCTAACCCACGCTCTTTCAGTTTCCAAATTTGAGCCCTAAGCCACCGATTTGCCCACCTTGCGTACCTGCAACGCTTGCGCGTTGTCTTGCAGACGTACGCTACGGGGCAACATACGGTGGCTTATCATCTCAAATTTGAAAACAGGAACAATGTTTCTTTTACAGTGCGTTCTTTGAAACAACAATTTTATTGCCCGCTTTTAAGCGGGCTTTTTGTGCAACAATTTTATGAAACTTAATTTTTAAATCGATAAAGTAATAAATTACCGATCTGCTCGGAATAAGCGTTTTTTTCTGTAAATGTTTTACAAAATTCAATAGCTTGCGGAATATAGTCATAAGCCACACAGTAACGGAGAGGGTTTGTTGATGAATAAAAAGTAGCCCGTGTATGGGCAGAAATACCGCGATCATAAAGCTCGCAAGAAATAATAAAAGATTCTGTTGTTTTCCCTTTGTTATTTTTCCAAATCAAACAAGGCGTTTCTATATCTAAGGCGTCTTTATTATCGGGAAAATTTCCGTTGGATATATAATAAATTTTGGAAGCATTGATGGCTGTTTCCATGGCTGAAAGTGTATTTGCAAAGCGGCTTTTTAAGACGGCTTTTTGGTATTGTGGAACGGCGACGGCAGTTAGGATGCCGATAATGAGAACGACGACCAAGAGCTCAATGAGGGTAAAACCTTTGGACACCCCCTCACAGGACCTGCGGGCATCCGCTGCAAAGAGGAAATACTTATTGACAACCCGCCTACCCCGCCTAAGGGCGGTACTCCCTCCACAAGGGAGGGAGATGCTAAGTGCGCTAAGCATCTCCAGGGGCGAGGTGATAAAAGCATTTTTGTTTACAACGACATTTTTTTCTTTTTGCATACGTATTTCTCCTGTGTGTCTGCTTTTGGAGAATACGTACATAGAAACGGCTACTATAGTTTGGCTAACATCACTCAACCTAACTACAACAGCCGCGGTCTGCCATCGTAAAATGGCAAACACTCGGCATAAGACAGCAAGCTCATGACTTCTTGCCGCCTTATGCCTCAAACAGCTGTCTTTGGTGTGATGTTGGCGTTACGCCGATCGTACAAGTACGAGTCCAAAAACAGGATCAAATTTTTTTACTACCTCTCTATTCTAACATAATTTTTAGCTGAAAAATTAGTGTATATTTTTTATAATGTAAGTAACCCCCTATGTAGAGGAGATTTTGCCCATGCCGCAAAGGCCGTTTGGCGCGCAGGACCAGCTGGAAATTGCTTCGTTGGGAACGGAGTTTGCGCTAACCGAAATTCTCGGCGCGGCCGCGGGGTATTGGCTGGACACTAAACTGGGCACGCTCCCGTGGTGTTTAGTGGGGGGAGTTTGTGTAGGGTTTGCGTTAGGTTTGTGGCGCATTGTTAGTGCCACAAAATTAGCAAATAAAGATTTGAAAAAGGTTGACAAAAATGGACGTAGCTGAAACCATATCACACCATATTTTGGACCACGATTGGGGCGTAGTGCTGGGCGGGTTTCGTATCCCGATAACCACGCACTCTGTAACCATTTTTTGCGTCAGCTTGCTACTCTTGTTAGGGCTTACGTGGGCGGCGCGCGCGCATACTAGCCGCGGGGGAAAACTGGTAACGGTGCTCATGGAAGAATATGTATCGTTTATCCGCGGCGGCATTGTATTGCCCAATATGGGTGAAGAAGGACGGGGGATGCTCCCGTATTTTTGCACGCTGTTTTTATTTATTTTATGCGTTAATTTAGCCGGAATGATACCGGAGATGAAAACCGCTACCTCCAACATTTCCGTAACGGCCGCGTTGGCACTTTGTTCGGGCGCGCTGATTGTAGGCAGTGGGCTTAAATATCATGGATTAGTGGGGTTTTTGAAGGGGTTTGTGCCATCAGGTACGCCTTGGTGGCTGGTGCCGTTGATGTTTGTGTTAGAAGTAATGAGTTTAATTATAAAAGTGTGTGTGTTAGCTGTTCGTCTATTTGCCAATATGTTTGCAGGACATATTTCTTTATTATGCTTATTATTGGTCATTTTTGTTTTGGCGGAAACAAGTAAAATAGCGGGCGCAACTGCTTTGTTTCCCGTTATGGGTATAGAGATTTTTGTAACATGTTTGGAACTATTAGTTGCATTTTTACAGGCGTATGTGTTTACCTTGCTGACCGCAATTTTTGCGGGCTCGGTTATTCACACGCATTAAATTTAAAAAGGGCCATTTGCCCAAAGGAGAAAACATATGGAATTAGCAGCACTTAAATATATTGCCGCCGGGATTGGAGCCGGTATGGTAGTGTTAGGAGCCGGGTTCGGTTTGGGAAAAATTGGTGCCGCCGCTTTGGAAGGCGCTGCCCGCCAACCTGAAGCCGCCGGGGATTTACGTACCACCATGATTCTTATTGCCGCTTTGTTAGAAGGGGCTTCTGTAATCGGGTTGGGCGTTTGTATTATGGCTTTATTTTTCTAATATAAGAAAAACGTATGAGAGATTTGTTAAAACCGGATTTTGGCGTATTGGTATTAACGGTTTGTAACTTTTTACTGCTTGTCTATTTGCTTAAAAAATTTGCGTGGGGGCCGATTATCGGCGCCTTGGAAAAACGCGAAAACCAAATAGAGCAAGATAAACAAACCGCCGCCGACGCACGCCAAAGTGCCGAAAATTTGAAAAAAGAGCTCAACGAACGCTTAGCCCAAATTTCGGCCGAGGCCGCGCAAAAAATGGCGCAAGCCGTGAAAGCGGGCGAAATGCAAAAAGAACAGCTCTTAGCGCAAGCCAAAGAACAAGCCACGCGTTTATTGGAGCAAGCCAAAACGCAAATTGAGGCCGAGAAAAACAAAGCTTTGGCCGACGTGCGCGGTGAGATTGCAAATTTAAGTGTGTTAGCCGCGTCGCGCGTGATTGAACGCCAAGTGAAAGAGGATGGCGCAGATGAAATCGTCGCGCAGGTACTCAAGGAAGTGCAAGGAAAATAATATGAATGCCCAAGCCCGTATTGCCGCTGCCCGGTATGCCGCCGCGTATGACGCGGTAAGTAAATCGGTACAAGAGGCCGAAAAGAATGCGCAGGAACTGTCGCTTGCGACGCAGGTTTTAGCCAGCGTTGCCGGGGCGTTACAAAACCCGCGGTTGTCGCCTGCGCATAAAAAACTGGTGCTTAACGAGGCCCTCAAAGATACACCGCAAGCCGCACGTTTTATTTGCGTGTTAATTGATGCTAAACGCTTAAACTTATTAAACGAAATTTGCGCGCGTGTACAAACACTTTTAGATGACCGCAAAGGTATTTCCCGCGCGATTGTAACTTCGGCGCGTGAACTGAACGCCGCCCAGCAAAAAGCTACGCAAACTGCGCTTTCCAAACGCTACGGCAAAACGGTGGAAGCCGTGTTTCGTACGGATTCTGCACTCTTGGGCGGGTTAAAAATGACGTGCAACGGCGAACTCTTGGACGGCAGTATTCAAACGCGGCTGGCAAAATTACAGGAAGAATTAAAAGGGTAGTTTTATGGCGATTAGACCCGAAGAAATAACCAACATTATTAAAGAAAAAATTGAAAAGTTTGACACTTCTGTAGATGTGAGCGAAGTGGGCACCGTTATCCAGGTAGGCGACGGCATTGCCCGCGTACACGGCCTGGCCAATGTAAAAGCCAGCGAACTGGTGGACTTTGGCCACGGCGTAAAAGGTATGGCGCTCAATTTGGAGTATGACAACGTAGGGTGCGTGCTGATGGGCCCTGACCACTTGGTGCACGAAGGAGACACCGTTAAACGCACCGGGGAGGTAATCAGTATTTCCGTCGGTGACGACGTAATCGGCCGTGTGGTGGATCCGCTGGGTAAACCGCTAGACGGAAAAGGGCCTCTCTCAGCAGGAAAAATGATGCCGCTGGACATTGTGGCCCCCGGTATTATTGACCGTCAGCCCGTCAAACAACCCTTGCAAACCGGGATTAAAGCCATTGACGCCATGGTGCCGATTGGTAAGGGCCAGCGCGAGCTCATCATCGGCGACCGCCAAACCGGCAAAACCGCCATTGCCATTGACGCCATTATCAACCAAAAAAATATCCCGGAAGGTGAACGCTGTATTTGTATTTATGTAGCCGTCGGTCAAAAACAAAGTACCGTGGCGCAAGTGGTTAAAACGTTAAGTGATTTTGGCGCTATGGATTACACGGTAGTGGTATCGGCCACGGCGTCGGATCCGGCGTCACTTTTGTATATTGCGCCGTATGCCGGGTGCGCGATTGGCGAATACTTTATGTGGCAGGGCAAAGATGTGCTGATTGTGTATGACGATCTTTCAAAGCATGCGCAAGCGTACCGCGAAATGTCACTTTTGCTGCGCCGTCCGCCGGGGCGCGAAGCCTATCCCGGAGACGTGTTTTATTTGCACTCGCGCTTACTCGAGCGTGCGTGTAAATTGTCGAAAGAAAATGGCGGCGGGTCTATTACCGCACTACCGATTATTGAAACGCAAGCGAATGACGTGTCCGCCTATATTCCCACCAACGTTATTTCTATTACCGACGGGCAGATTTACTTGGAAAGCAGCCTCTTTCTAAGTGGTATTAAACCTGCTATTAACGTGGGGCTCTCTGTTTCCCGCGTGGGGGGGAGTGCCCAGCGCAAAACCATGCGCAAAGTGGCAGGGACATTGCGTATTGATTTATCGCAATACCAGGAACTGGCCGGGTTTGCGCAGTTCGGGTCGGAGCTGGATAAAGAATCCCAACGGCAAATTGCGCGCGGCAAACGTATGACCGAGCTTTTAAAACAAAACCAATATGCCCCTTTAAAAGTGGGCGAAGAAGTATTAGTTTTGTATGCCGGAACGCACGGCTATTTAGACGCGTTGGAAGTGCACGACGTACTGCGCTATGAAAAAGAGCTTTTGGCGTTTATGCATGCGCAAAAACAAGACGTGCTGGATGCATTAAATGCCACCACGGAACTGACGCAAGTTGTGGAAGAAAAAATCAAAGGTGCGTTAGACGAATTTAAAACGGTTTTTAAACCGGCTTAAGGAGAAACTATGGAAACGAAAAACAGAAAAAAATATTTAGTGACGGGCGGAGCCGGTTTTATCGGCAGCAACATTGCCAAAACCTTAGAAGCCCAAGGGCACGAAGTAACGGTGCTAGACGATTTTGCCAAGAACGGAAATTTTAAAAATTTAATCGGTTTTAAAGGCGATGTGATTACTGCGGACTTATATGAACAAGTACCCACGGATATGTATTTTGACGCCATTTTCCACGAGGCCGCCATTACCGACACGACAGTGATGGACCAAAAAGCCATGATGCAGCAAAACGTGGAAGCGTTCAAAAATATTTTGAATTTTGCCGCTGACAATGACATTAAAAAAGTCATTTACGCTTCGTCCGCCGCTACGTACGGCAACGGTCCGGTGCCCAATGTGGAAACACAACCCACCCACCCCGAAAATGTGTACGGGTTTTCCAAAGCTATTATGGATAACGTGGCCCGCCAGTTTGCCGCCGAAAACCACGATATGACGATTATCGGCCTGCGCTATTTTAACGTCTATGGTCCGGGCGAATATTACAAAGGTAAAATGGCTAGCATGATTTATCAGCTTTACTTGCAAATGAAGGAAGGAAAACGGCCGCGCGTATTTAAAATGGGCGAGCAACAACGCGATTTTGTGTACGTAAAAGATATTGTTAAAATCAATCTGTGTGCGTTAAACAACGGCAAAGAAACCGGGGTTTATAACGCCGCGACCGGGATCCCGCGTAACTTTAATGAGATTATTGCGTGCCTCAATAAAGAAATGGGTACCAATTTGGAACCAGACTATTTTGACAACCCGTATACGGCTTTCTTCCAAGTAAAAACGCAGGCGGATATTACAAAGTCCACCGAAAAGTTGGGTTATACGCCCGATTATACGTTGGAAGCCGGGATTGCCGACTACGTCAAAATTTTAAAAGCGGAAAACAGATAAATGGAATCTCTGCGCGACATACGCCAAAATATCAAGGCCATTAAATCCACCCAGCAGATCATGCAAACCATGAAGATGATCTCCAACGCGCGCATCCGCAAAGCGCAGGACGCTATGACTTGCGCGCGTCCGTTTGCGCAAAAAATGCTGGAAATGGTGGATGACCTCAAAAACGATATTTTGGCTTTGCCGCAACCCGACGACGGGAGTGAAACTTGGGCCGGGCGCATTTTTATCAACCGTACCGGAAACGCACAGAAAATCGGGCTCATTGTAATTACCGGGGATAAGGGGCTCACGGGCTCTTTTAATGCGGTCATTTTACGCAGTGCCCTTGCGTTTTTGCGCGAGAACAAAGACAAAGAAGTGTTTTTGTTTGCCATTGGTAAAAAAGGGCGGGACTTTTTAAACCGTCTTAAAATGCCAAACTTACACCTGGTGTATGAGAGTGTGGGGATTTTCCCCAAAGTGGCTTACGTGCATGCGGATCTCTTGGGCGACGCGGTACTTAAAACATTTTTAGAAGAAAAATTGGGATCCGTGACGCTTATTTATAACGATTTTAAATCGCTTGCCAGCCAAACACTGCGGCAAACGCAATTATTGCCGTTTGATTTTGATGCGGTGCAAAAAGAAACGGAAGCGAGCGACTTTGAATTTGAGCCGGGGATGCTGGAAATTTTTAAGATCTTAGTGCCGCGGCTCATGAAAGCAAACTTGTACCGCGTGCTCTTGGAGTCACAAGCGGCCAACTTGGCGGCCACCATGAACGCCATGGACGCGGCCAGCAAAAACGCGGGCGAACTGGTAAGTGCGTTAGGTGTTAAACTTAACAAAGTGCGCCAGGCCAGTATTACCAATGAAATTTTAGATATTGTCAACGGGGCCGAGGCCCTTACAAATTAGAGGGAAATTATGCAAACGGGAAAAGTACTCCAAATTATCGGTGCGGCGGTGGATATTGAATTTACGCAAGGTCACCTGCCTTCCATTGAAAACGCCATTGAAATTGAAATGGACGGCGGCAAAAAGATTGTGGCCGAAGTAGCCCAGCAAATGGGCGACAACATTGTGCGCTGTGTGTCTTTGGAAAGCACGGACGGACTTCAGCGCGGCGCCAAAGCCGTGGATACCGGGGCGCCGCTAACCGTGCCGGTAGGCGAAAAGTGCTTGGGCCGTTTGCTTAATGTACTGGGCCAACCGCAAGACCATAAGGGCAAAATTGACGCCGCTATGACTATGCCCATTCACCGCGCGGCACCGAGCTTAGAGGACCAAAACCCCACGCCCGAAATTTTTGAAACCGGGATTAAAGTGATTGACCTCATTGCCCCGTATATGAAAGGCGGCAAAGTGGGACTGTTCGGCGGGGCTGGGGTCGGCAAAACTGTTTTAATTATGGAGCTGATTAACAACGTGGCGCGCGAGCACCACGGCAGCTCCGTCTTTGGCGGCGTAGGGGAACGTAGCCGCGAAGGGAACGATTTAATGCTGGAAATGAGCGAGAGCAAACTGTCCGACGGGAGCTCGGTGCTTGATAAAACGGTGCTTGTTTACGGGCAGATGAACGAGCCGCCCGGTGCCCGCGCCAAAGTAGCTTTAACCGCGCTTACGCAAGCGGAGTATTTCCGCGATGTAAAAGGGCAAGACGTGCTGTTATTCTTAGATAACATTTTCCGTTTTGTACTCGCCAACAGCGAAGTGTCCGCACTCTTGGGGCGTATGCCGTCGGCCGTGGGGTATCAGCCAACGTTAAACACGGAAATTGGCGCGCTGCAAGAACGTATTACGTCTACCAAAAAAGGCGCGATTACGTCTATTCAGGCCGTGTATGTGCCAGCGGACGACTTAACCGACCCCGGTGTGGCCGCCACGTTTACGCACTTGGATTCTACGTCTGTGTTAGACCGCCAAATTGCCAGCTTGGGCATTTATCCGGCGGTGGACCCGCTGGCGTCTACGTCGCGCATTTTGGACCCGCGCATTTTGGGCGAGGAACATTACAACGTGGCACAAAGTGTGCGCCAAGTACTGCAAAAGTACAAAGATTTGCAAGATATTATTGCCATTTTGGGGATGGACGAACTGAGCGACGAGGACAAAAAAACCGTCGCGCGTGCACGGCGTATCCAAAAGTTTTTGTCGCAACCGTTTAGTGTGGCGGAGCAGTTTACCGGGCACCCGGGCAAATACGTCAAATTGGCCGATACGATTAAGGCGTTTAAAGGCATTGTGGCGGGTGAGTACGATCATATCCCCGAATCGTGCTTTTACATGTGCGGCGGTATAGAAGATGTGCTGGCCGCATACGAAAAAGTAAAGGATAAAGAGTAGTGAAAAAGTTGACCCTTAATTTAATCACGCCCGAAAAACAACTTATCCAAAATAAGCCGGTGGATATGGTAATTTTACCGGCCCTTTTGGGTGAAATGGGCATTTTGCCCGGCCACGTAAAAACGATTGTGCAGCTGGGCATGGGGTCCCTGCGCTATAAAGCGGACGGCAAAGAGGAAGAATTTGCCGCATTGGGCGGGTTTGTAGAAGTGCTAGATGATGTAGTCAACGTGTTTGCCGAAAGTGCCGCCCTGGCCGGCGAGATTGACGAAGAAAAAGAGAAACAGCGCATTAAGGCGTTAAAAGAAAGTTTGTCTAATAAAGACGCGGACATTGACTTTGAGCTTGCGGAATTAGAAATTAAGCAAGCGATTGCCCGGATGAAAGTCAAAAAGAAACATTTGTAAGGTTTCAACAACCTCCGCAAAGCTTTATTATACCTGGACCAACTATTTGCTAAAAAGCTTGGTTTGTTAACAGCCTTGGCATTGGAAACCGCTTAAATTGGAACAAATAGTTTTACCTAATTTGGAATTGTTGTGAGGTACGCAGAGTTTTTGTCTGTCGAGGCCTTCGCCGGAATGTTGCAAATAGAATATGAATGAAAATTCTCTATTAGCATTACAAGTTGTCCAACTTTTATTATTGTCAGGACAATAATAAAAATCAACACGATTTCCATTTATACTTAGCATAAAATACTTACCACAAGCAAATTGATAAGTATAGTCTGTATTAACACTACATTCTTGGGGAATGTCTATATCTAAATCTGCAGGATTTTGGGTATAACTTCCGTTAGCCAGATAATAAGCTTCTTGGGCGGCAACAATACTGGTGGCTAAACTAAACATGGGGTTTATCCGGCTCTTAGCCACCGCTATCTTATACTGTGGCACGGCAATAGCGGCTAAAATGCCGATAATGAGCACCACTACTAAAAGCTCAATAAGGGTAAAACCGCGTGTTGAAAACAAGCGGTGGGGATGCTGAAACTGTTTAATTAGACCCCGTATTAAAACCTTACGGGGCTCGGCCAAGAGGTAATGGCCTCGGTTCAGCATGACATGTTTCTTTACTGCAATTTGATTTTTGTTTTGCATATACACTCCTTATTTTTGTTTTGGGAGTGTATAGAAAACGGCTATCTCTATTGAGCTCATAGGAGTGACCCAACATAAACAGCCGTGGCTTATCAGTTGCCTGATAAACGCTCGGCACAAAACAATGGGTTTCGAAGGTCCATCATCTTGTGCCTAATAACGAGCTGTTCTTGGACTCCTATGATGCTTTCTTGCGAAAGTTCCGCGTTTCTAAAACGCTTCCAAAAACAGGATTAAATTGTATGTATAGTATAGCAAAAAGTTGCACGATTTGGGGTAGTTTTGTATAATATACCTATCCAATTTATCTTATTTTTAGGCAAGAGTTAAACAAAATGGTAGCCAAAAATAGAAGTATTCTTATCCTCGCGGCCGGTAAAGGCACGCGCATGAAATCTAACCTCCCCAAACCGCTCCACGCGGTCTGTGGGTATCCCATTATAGCGCATATTTTAAAAGTCGCCCAGGCACTAAACCCGGGTGCGATTGGCATTGTTATCGGGCATGGCGCCGAGCAAGTTAAACAAACCGTTTTAGACAACCTTTCCGCCTGGGGTATTACTTCCCCGGTGGAATTTTTTGAGCAAACCGAACTGGCCGGCTCGGGCTCCGCTGTTAAAGCCGCCACGGCGTTTTTAGAGAGACAAGAATCTGTCATGGTATTGGCCGGCGATACGCCTTTACTCAAAGCCGATACACTAGAGCAGATGTATCAAACGTTTGAAAACGCAAAAGCCGGGGTGCTTGTACTAGCGGTAAAAGTACCCAATCCGGCGGGCTACGGGCGCATTGTGCGCGGCGCAAATAACGAATTTAACGCCATTGTGGAAGATGCCGATGCGGATGCGCAAACCAAACAAATTGACGAAATCAACAGCGGCATGTATGTGTTTAACAGTGCGGCGTTGCAAAACGCACTCGTGCGACTCACGCCGCAAGGGCCTAAACACGAATACTATTTGACTGATACGCTTTCATTTATTAAACAGGCCGGGCACCCGGCCGTGGTGTTTACGTCTAACGATTACGAGCAAGCACTCGGCGTCAACAGCCGCGTGCAGTTAGCAGAAGCCGCGCAAATGATGCGTGCGCGTATCAATAAACAGCATATGGATAATGGCGTGACGCTCATCAACCCGCAAGACACGTACATTGATGCGGGCGTGGAAATTGGCGCGGACACGGTCATAGCGTCGGGCTGTTATTTGCTGGGAAATACCAAAATCGGTCCAAATTGCACGCTGGAAAGTAGTGTATATATTGACAATTCTATTATTCATAATGATGTAACGCTGAAACTGGGTACGTATATTGAAGAAAGTGACGTGGCAGAAAATTGCCAGTTGGGGCCGTATGCGCACCTGCGCCCGAAATCGATTTTGAAAAAGGGTGCGAAAGTAGGTAATTTTTCCGAAATAAAAAAAGCCGTCATTGGCGAAGGGTCTAAAGTAAACCATTTAAGCTACATTGGGGACACGCAAATGGGCGCCGGGGTAAACGTGGGCGCCGGCACGATTACGTGCAATTACGACGGAAAAAACAAACACATGACCGTCATTGAAGACAATGTGTTTATAGGGTCAAATGTGAATTTTGTGGCACCGGTTACGGTGCATGAGTATGCAAAAATCGGCGCGGGGTCAACCATTACCAAGGAAGTTTCTGCCCAAGGACTGGCGATTGCCCGTTCGCGTCAGGTCGTGCTAGAAAAAAAAGGTGTGAAGAAAAATGACTAAAAGCGTAAATGGCGACTTGCGCATTTTTTCCGGCAATGCCAATTTGCCCCTGGCCCAGAAAATCTGCGAACATTTGAATATGGAACTCGGTAAACTGCACGTAGAACGGTTTGCCGACGGAGAAGTAGATGTGCAGATTTTGGAATCTGTGCGCGCACACGATTGTTATATCATTCAGCCCACGTGTCCGCCCGTCAATGAAAATTTGATGGAACTTTTAATTATGATCGACGCATTCAAACGCGCCAGTGCCGGCAAAATTACGGCGGTGATTCCCTATTTTGGTTATGCGCGCGCGGATCGCAAATCTTCGCCGCGGGTACCGATTACCGCTAAATTGGCCTGTAATTTAATTACCCAGGCCGGGGCGGACCGTGTAATGGCCATTGACTTGCACGCCGGGCAAATACAGGGGTTTTTTGATATCCCCGTGGACCACTTACGGGCGCGCAAAGTGTTTTTAGACTATTTCCAAGGATTTAGACGCGAAGATTTAGTTGTCATTTCCCCGGATGTGGGCGGGGTGGAACGCGCCCGCAAATTTGCCGCTAAACTGGATGTGGGCCTAGTCATTATTGATAAACGTCGCCCCAAACCTAACGAGGCGGTAGTCTATAACGTCATTGGCGACGTAAAAGACAAAGTATGCATCATTTTTGATGATATTGTAGATACGGCGGGAACGTTAACCACCGTAGCCAATAAAATTAAAGAACAGGGCGCGCGCGAAGTATATGCGGCGTGTGCCCATGGGTTACTCTCGCGCAATGCCATGGACCGGATCAATGAAAGTGCGATTAAAAAGCTGGTCATTACCGATTCCTTGCCCGTGCGCGGCTTGGGCCCCAAAGTGGATACGCTGTCTGTTGCGCATATTTTGGCAGACGCTATCCAACGCAACCACGATGGGCAATCCATCAGTGGTATGTTTAACTAATTTAAAAATACTTGGAGGAATTAAAGATGGAAAAAGTAACTATCTCTGCCGCCGGCCGCGAAGGCATTGGCGTCAAAGGGGCTCTTTCTAAAATCAGAGCCGAAAAAAATGTACCGGCCGTAGTATACGGCGGTCACAAAGAACCTGTTAGCGTAACCGTAAGCATGAAAGATTTGGATAAAATCATTAAAGCCGGTAAAAATACGTTAGTAGAAATCAACTTGAACGGTGCCAACGAATTGGCGTTGGTCAAAGAAGTACAATATCACGCCGTAACCGATAAGCCTATTCACGCCGACTTTCAACGCGTCAGCATGAAAGACAAAATGGACGTGGTGGTGCCGATCCGCTTGGAAGGTACTTCTGCCGATATTGCCCAATACGGTGCTATTGTGGAACACATCATGCGCGAAATTGAAGTACGCGCCTTGGTAAGCGCTATCCCGCACGAAATTGTGGTAGATATCACGCCCATGACCATTAACAAAGGTATCGTGGCCGGCGATATTAAATTGCCGCAAGGCGTAGAACTCAAAACCGACGCGCAAGCCCCGGTGGTCCACTTGGCTATCCCGAAAGATGAAGAAGCGCCTGCTCCTGCCGCTGCCGACGCAGCTGCTCAGCCGGAAAGCTCTTCCACCAAAGGTAAGAAAGACGAAGAAGGCAACCTTACCAAAGGGACCGAAGCGGCTAAAAAATAGTCTATGCAATACCTCCTGGTTGGCTTGGGGAACCCCGGCCCTGAGTACGAGCGTACGCGGCACAATGCCGGTTTTAGGATTGTGGACGCGGCGGCGCGTAAGTGGGGAGCAAGCTGGAAACCGTGGCAAAAGCTGGGAGTGTATAGCAAAGTATGCGTAGCGGGGCATGAAGTGTTTTTGTTAAAGCCCCATACGTATATGAATTTATCGGGTCAGGCTGTGAGCAGCCTGGCCCGGTTTTATAAAATTCCGCCGGAGCGCGTAATTGTATGTTTTGATGATGTATCTTTGGACGTGGGCAAACTGCGGCTACGCGGCAGCGGCTCGGCCGGCGGACAAAAAGGGATGAAGCACATTATTGAGCAGTTGGGCACGGATAAAATTGCCCGCTTGCGCCTGGGCATTGGCCCCAAGCCCGAGAAGTTTGATTTAGTTAATTTTGTGCTCGGGAAATTTTCCCGCGAAGATGAGAAGTTGTTAGAACCTGCCTTGGAGCGTGCGGTCTGTGCGCTGGAATATTATTTCAAAGAGGGCCTGGAAAAGGCCATGAATCAGTTTAATTAAAAAATTTTATGAAAAAATACTTAATACTTATGATGGGCGTTTTGTTTTTGTTTGCGTGCAAGCAGGGGAAGCCGATTCCCGATGAAACAAGCCTTTACCGTAAAAGAGCGGATGGAATATATTTTGACTTGGGGTTTGTGTATGGGGCTACACGACTTGATGTGGACATAGATGAAAATTCTTTTGAGCTATTAGAAGGGTGGTATGCAAAAGATAAAAATTATGTTTTGTATAAGTCTCGTCAAGTAAAGGGCGCAGACTCGGCCACCTTTGAAGTTCTAGGGGATTATTATGCAAAAGATAAAGCTCATGTTTTTTTCCAAGAAGCTCTTATAGCAGGGGCAAATCTGGCAACATTTAAAGTTTTGACACGATTTACTGGTCGAGATGACAAACATGTGTTTTATATGGATAGAATGGTAGTGGGGGCAGATCCCGATTCTTTTTACATCAAAGAAAAAGAGATTCCCAGCAATGAGGATGGTATGCTTATGGATAAGAAGAACGTTTTTGTATTTGATGAAAGAAAGAACAAATATTATCCTAGTACCTTGAATTTAGATAGAAATACAGTGGAATACGTCGCAGGAGCGTGGTTGCCTTTTTTAAAAGATAAAAATGGAGTCTATTGGCGTAATGAAAAGTTGCCCATAGATGTACAATCTTTTCATGAAGACGAAAAGAATCCGTATTGTTGTTGGATGGACAAACAAGAAAAATATTGCCGGCCTTGTGATGGCGGGGTAGAATGGCTATTTGATACAAAGGGCAATATTTGGAAATAGAAACTAATTATATATTTCCTAAAAGGGGCAACGCAAAGTTGCCCCTTAGTTTTTATTTTGTTTCAAAAGTTATGAATCAGTTTAATTAGCACAGCGTACCGTTTTTGAAAAACGGCACGCTATGTGTCCAATAATTATAATGTATAAATAACACGCAAGATAAGCGAGAAGAAATTGGCCCGCGGATACACGGTTATATGGTGGCCGTTTAGGCGGGTGGCGGAATCGTGGAAACGGTTGCCGTTATAGCGGCCTTCCAGGCCTAAATTCCAATGCTTGGCAATCTCTTTTTCTACCCCTATCCCTATGTGATAAGCAAAACCGGTATAGGAAAAATGGTATTTGCGGTCTGCCATAGAAGAAAAATCTTTGGTATACGTTGTATGGGCGGCCCCAATCCCTAGGGGGATATAGAGCTTATAAGAGCTGTTGGGGGTTAAAAAGATATGCCCAACTACCATGTAATTTTGCATACGGGTATGGTTATTGACGTACCAACCGCTGGACAAGTCGCTCGCGAAGTATTGGTCGGCAAAAGAAAGCCCTATCCCGATACGGGGGCTGAAAAAATAGAGTGCTTGTATTTCCCCGCCTAAGCCCGGTTTACCTAATTTAGTGTCATGACTTTCGCCTGTGGTGGTATCATCTACGTTTACTTCCCCATAGTCTGTACCAATTTCTAACGGCGAGTAAATAGCCCCTAAGTTAATGGCTATTTGTTTGTTTTCGTAGGCGTATAAACGAACGCCGGAAAGGATAAGAGCAACAATCAGTAATAAAGTTTTAATGTTATTTTTTTTGTTCATAGTATAATTATAGCAAAAAATTTTAAACACTTGTTTGAACGTTTCCATTTAAAGGCATTTTGCAAAAGGACAGGCAATAGTTCAATGAAAAAACCCGCTGGTTGGGGCGGGTTTTTTAGAGTTTCTTGTTTTATTTCATTTCAAAGGCCATGCAACAGTTGCCCAGCATACATTTACTGCAATTACACAAGCTTTGTGCCACGCGTAGGCCGGCAAGCAGTTTGCGAGCAAAGTCCGTAAGTGTGGGGTCGCGCGCGCCCAAGACGAGTAAAATATCGCCCGGTTTGGCGGCGGCCGCCATTTGCGCTAAAATGCGTTCGCGGCAGGCCTCGTAATCTACGTTCACGCCGCGTTGTTTAAGGCCCTCATAAACGGTTTTGCACGTAATACCTTCGGGGATTGTGCCGCCGGGGTAATAGACTTCGGTCAGCCACAGGTGGTCATCCGGGCCAATGCTTTTGGCAAAACTGTCCACAAATTCGTGTGATAATAATTTAATGGACGTAAACGCATGGGGTTGGTAAAACGCCAGCACACGTTTGCCGCGCAAGTGAGCGGCGGCAATGGTGGCAGCCAGTTTGTGCGGGTTGTGGGCAAAATCATCCACCACTTCAATTTTGTTGAAACTGCCGATAGAGGCAAAGCGACGGGCGATGCCGGTAAAGCGGCTCAGCGCCTGGGCGCAGGTCTGTAAATCAACGCCCATGTGCAGGGCGGCGGCTACGGCGGCGGTGGCATTAGCCACGTTGTGCACGCCGGGGATTTGCAAGCGGAACGGCTGGCCTTGAATGGTAAAGTCCGAGCCAAAGCCGTCCACTTTAATATCGGTGGGGTGCACGTCGCCCAAAGAAAGGCCGAATGATTTATCTCCGCCTAATGCGCGCAAATTTTCTTCTTCCGCGTTGATGATAGCAGTTTTGCAATGCGAAATAAACTGCTTGAAATAACCTTGCAAAATGTTAATTTCTTTGTGGTCTTTTTGCAAGTTGAGGCACAGGCCCAAGTGAGGGCGGTATTTAACGATGGAGCCGTCGCTCTCGTCGGCCTCAATCACTAGAATATCGCTGTTTCCTTTATAAACGTTGCCAAAGACGCCTTGTTCTTTTTGTAAGGACAAAATGGCCGCACCCGTGATGACAGACGGCGACAAACCCGCAAAGGCCAAAATATCATAGACCATGGCTGTCGTCGTACTTTTGCCGCTGGTGCCGGAAACGGCAATCGTGCGGTGCTCGGCCACGTGGCGGGCTAAGAGTTCGCTGCGGTGCATGGTGGGGATGTTTAATTGTTTGGCTTTGGCCAGTTCGGGGTTGTCTTCTTCAATGGCAGAAGATAAAATGACAAGCTCGGTTTTTTCGTCAATGCCGCTGCCGTCTTGCGGGAAAAGGTTTATGTTGAGTTTTTTGAGATAATCCCACAAGGCCATATCTGTGTAGCCTTTGCTGATTAAACGGTCCGAGCCGGTAACTTCGTCCCCGCTCATGGCGTGTAATTGTGCTAAGGCGGACATGCCTACGCCGCCAATACCTACAAAGTGTATTTTCATTTTTGTTTTTCCTTTAGTTTAAATTTTGCAAAATCGCTCATGGTGTAAAAGCCGCCAGGGCACTGAACGAGCCAGGCTGCAATATCTAAAACGGAGGCGGCAAACAGGTCGCGGTTTGTGGCTTTGTGCGTGAGTGTAATTTCATCTAAATGCGATGAGAGCGTAGCGCTATGCGTGCCCACCGTTTCGCCGATACGTTCATATGTTACTTGTTCGGCGGGCAAGTTCATTTCCGCCGCGATACGTTTGGCGGTGCCGCTGGGTGCGTCTTTTTTGTGCACGTGGTGAATTTCGTGCAGGGCTTTTTGATAGCCTTTGTACATCTTGCACGCCTCTTTGACAAGCTCTGTAAAAAAGTACACACTCAAACTTACGTTTGGGGCAAAAAAGACAGGGATTTTTTCTTCCGATTGCAGTTTAAATAAAAATACTTCGGGCAAATTAGTGGTGCCCGTTAAAAACGGTTTTTTGTATTTTTTGGCTAGCAAAAACGCTTCTTGCGCGCCTTGCGGGGTAGAGAAATCTACGACGATATCAAACGGATCCGTAATATCCGTTTGCCCGGCCTCGCGCGTGGCGGAAACAACTAAATTTTTTTGTGGGTTTTCGCTAATGAGCCGCGCAATGGCTTGGCCCATTTTGCCATGGGCCCCGTTTAATAAAACGTGAACTATTTTTTGTTTTTTCATTTGAAAAAATGCTCCAACAAATATTCTACAATTTGCCGGCCGTTCATGGCGGCGCCTTTTAGTAAATTATCAAACGTCACAAAATAGTGGATAATTTTGGGGTCTTCCACATCTAAGCGTAAGCGACAAATAAACGTATCTTCTTGGCCGGCGGCTTCTTTAGGTGTGACGATTTTTTCACTGTAAACTAAATTGGGGAAATTATTCCACAATTTTTTGACTTGCGTGAGATCAAAATTTTCTTGCGCTTTTAGGGTAACGCCTAAGGAATGCGAAGTTTCCACGCCCACACGCACTGTGTGGCAATATACTTTGAAGTGTGGCCAATTCATAATTTTGCGCGTTTCGTAAAGGCCTTTGAGTTCCTCACTCGTGTGGCCGTTTTCTTGCACGGAGCCGATAAGCGGCACGCAGTTTTTTTCGTATAAACTGCCGGGGGTATGGAAATCATCCAATAATTTTTTGCCGCCGCCGCTAATGGCCTGGTACGAGCAGAAAAACGCTTCTGTAATGTGATAAAACGGGGCGAGCGGAGCCAGAGACATCACAAGCCCGGTTGTGGTGCAATTAGGGCTGGCAATGAGCGGGGTTTGGGCGGTAATCGTGCGGGCATTGATTTCAGGAATGACAAGCGGTACGCCCGCGCTCATGCGAAACTCGGACGACATATCAACCATAAATTTCACGCGGTTTTTGAGTTGCGCAACGAGCGCCGCGCTGACGGGATTATCCGTACATAAAACGGCGATATCCAGAGTCGGGATTTCCTCCTGGCGGCCGAACGTTTTTAATTCAAACGGCGTTTTTATTTTTTTGAGTTGGGCTTCTACATTGCGGCCCACCATTCCGTTAATGCCGATAATACCGACGGTTGTCATATTAAAAATTCCTTAGGCGTTTGGGCAAGCAGTGTATCAATTTGCGCTTGGTGCGGGGTGGAAATTTCGCCCAGCGGAGCGCGGACCCGGTCCTTACCATAACCCAATTTTCCCAGCACATATTTAATGCACGTAGGGTTGGTTTCATAGTAACACGCTTTGATAAGCGGGTACATTTGCGCAAAAACTTCAAACGCTTCTTGCGGTTGGTTTGCCTTAAATAAATTATAAATTTTTACAAATCCGGGCGCTAATACGCACGCCGCGGCGCTGATAATACCGGCCGCGTTGAGTGCTAAAAAGGGCGGGAATAAGTCGTCGTTGCCGCACAGATATGCCAGGCGGTTTTGGTGTGTTACGGCTACGTCTGTGACGTGGGGTAAATCATAATCGGACTCTTTTACGCCGATGATTTGCGGGATTTCTTTTAAAAGTGTATCCAAGAGCGCGGCGGATAATTTTTGCCCGGTACGCCCCGGAATGTGATACAAAACAAGTGGCACGCCCACGCTGGCGGCGGCTTTAAAATGCGCTACCATGCCCGACGGGTTAGGCTTGTTGTAGTACGGTGTAACCACCAGCGCGGCGTCCGGCCGGTATTGGGATGCCAGGCGCACATTTTCCACGGTGGAAAGCGTGTTATTGGTGCCGCAGCCGATAATGAATTGGCGGCCCGTTTTGTTGATTTCAGGCACGCACACATCTAAAATTTGTTTCTTTTCCGCAGCGGTCAGGGTGGGGGTTTCGGCCGTTGTGCCTAGCAAAACAATGCCGTGCACGCCCGCGTGTAATTGGGCGCGCAGTAATTTAAGTAAATTGGGAATATCCAACGAACCGTCCGGCAGAAAGGGGGTGGCCAGGGCGGTAAAAACTCCGTGTAACATAGTTTCCTCGCTTAGGTTTGTTTGTTCATATTGTAGCAATTTAATTGCTATAATAAAGTAACTTATTTAAAGGGGTTTTTATGAGCGAAGAAATGCCAACCAATGTAAAAGAATCATTACTAAGCAGCGTGGGCCAACCGGCACCTGCCAAACCAGTGCCCGATAAATGGGCGGGGTTACTACTTATTTTGTTTTTAGTGTCGGCGGTATGCGGGATATATTTAACCGTAAAACCGGGGATGAAATGTGAAAAGAAAAACGAACCCAAAGAGGGGATGAGTGCCACGCTTTCGTCGTTAGCTTCCAAGAATGAAAAAGGTAGTGTAGCGTGGATTAAAGTGCGCGGCGTGATTGCCACGGATAATTCGTCCTCACCGTTTAGCCGCCCGCAAGGCGCGGGCGCTATTGCCAAAAGAGTACGTGACGCCGGCGAAGATGAAAACGTAAAAGCCATTGTGCTCGATATTAATTCCCCCGGCGGAACGGTGGCCGCGGTGCAAAACATTTACAGCGAAATTTTAAAAGCCAAAGAGAAGGGTAAAAAAGTAGTGGCACTGTTCCGAGACGTGGCGGCGAGTGGCGGATTCTATATTGCTATGGCGGCCGATAAAATTGTGGCCGAGCCAGGCACGATTACAGGCTCGGTTGGCGTGATTATGCAAAGCGCCAACGTGGAAGGGTTGTTTAATAAAATCGGGGTCAAAATGGTGCCGATAACGTCGGGCAAGTACAAAGATATCGGCTCGGCCTACCGCCCCATGACCGAGGCCGAAAAAGCACTGTTGCAAGATATGGTAAATGATACCTATACGCAATTTTTTGCCGCGGTAAAAGCAGGTCGGCCGAATGTAGAAGAATCCGTACTGCAGGAATATACCGATGGGCGTGTATTTACCGGGCAGCGGGCCTATAACTTGGGCTTTATTGATAAATTGGGCGGCGAAGAAGAAGCCTTGGCTTTGGCCGGAGAGTTGAGCGGAGTAAAAGACCCGAAGATTATTTCTTCAAAATCGGACAATTTGCGTGACTTTATTTTCTCGTTTGGCTCATCGGTAGAGGGTGCGACGCTGGCCAAACAGTTAGAATCACTCGCTACGCCGAGCGTATCTTACTTGTGGATGAACTAATGAAACATTTACTGACTACTTATTTTATGTACGTGGATGACCCTGCCGCCGGGGTGCGCCGTTTGTTGGAACGGCGTTCATTCCGTCAGGCATGTTTAGGGTATTTGGTGGGCGCGCTGAGTTGGGTGTTGTTTTTTAACATCGGCGATGACCTGAGTATTTTGACGCTTTTGTTTAAGCTGGGTTTTGTGTTTTTAGCTGAGCTTACCGCCGGATATTTTGCCGCCGCTTTATGCGGGTTGTTTTTGGATTTGCGCCGTGTGAAAGTATCGTCCGCGCAATTGTTTGTGCTCTTGGGCAGTGCGGGGTTTTTAAACGCAATTTTGATTGCGTGCGCGCTGATTTCGGCCGCGTCTGCTTCGGCTCATTTGGGGCTGCTCATGCCGCTAGTGGTGTTGGGGCTGTTTATCGGTAAGTTGGTTTATTTGGTGCGCGGACTCCAGCATGCGTGGAATGTGGACGTAGTGGAAGCGCTGGGCGGGTGGCTGTTTGGTTTAGTGCCTGTGTGTGTAGCGTTTAGCTTGGTGGGAATCTTCTTTATTTGGTTTTTGGTAGTGCTGTTTTAGAAACAGTGGTAACAAAAAAGGGCCCCTTAAACGGGGCCTTTTTTGTGGACAAATTATTGTTTGTTTTCCGGTGGAACGTAAGCGGTGTTGTAGCCGTGGTTCTGGTTAGGGCGTAAGTTGTTGGGGTATTGAACGTCCGAATAGATATCTTGTTGGAGTTGCTTGACCATGCTGTAAACTTCTTGGTAATCGGGGATGTCGTAAATAGAAAGATTGCCGCCTAATTGGTTGGAAACGAGGTTGTTTACAACCGCAGGGGCATGGGGAACATTGACAGCCGTCCCAAAAACAACATCTCCCACGCCTAACATACGGTCAATAATGCCGCAATGTAAATTCACGCGCGAAATTTCCATAAACGGTTTATGGTTAAAATTGAGCGAAAATACACCGCTGGAAATATAAACGCCTTTATCCGTTACAATAAAAGCGGCGTTTTTGTAGCGCAGGAAAGAAAATAAGACGCCGCCCAAATAAATCCATACCGGCATTAAGTGCAACGCAAAAAAGAAAATAAGCGGCAAGGCAAAGCCCGTAGGCGCGTTGGTTTTGGAGGCGCCGGTACTAATCATAAAAATAAAAAATCCGTCAAACAAACCCCACAGCAAAGCAAAGGGTAAGAGCGGATTAAAAATAGACTCCAAAATAAAACATTTTTTCATGGGTTTGCCGGACCATAAAATGTTTTCATTTTTGCCGACCATAGCATGTAATTGTTGTAATGCGGACATAAAAATCTCCTAGATGTAAAGCTAAAAATATTATAGCTAAAAAAAGGAAGGTTTACAGTAAAACTACTTTTTTGCTATAATATCCTTGTAAATTGTTGTAAAACGGTGCGGTGGCCAAGTGGTAAGGCGAGAGTCTGCAAAACTCTTATTCGTGGGTTCGATTCCCACCCGCACCTATTTTTACGAAATAGAAACCGCTAAAAAGCGGTTTTTATTTTGGAAAAATGGGCGATGGAAGCAACACCAACTGCTTGGTGTTGCGTCGGAATCGAAAGGCGCAGCGATGTACGAGTTTTGCCATTAGGCAAAGGCGAGTACCGCGAGCCCGGCCTGCAGGAAAACTCCGTTAGGAGTTTTACCGGAAGGCGATTCCCACCCGCACCTTTTCCTTTTGTCCAAAAAGGCTTATTTTCATATATCAAAGAAACATCATTATAGACGGAAAACTGGCATATAAAAACGCAAGGAAATCGCATAAACCGGCAAAGCGGAATAATTTCAAACACGTAAGGTTTCCGTACAACGTAAGTTCGCGATAATTTCAAACTAATTTGTGCCACAACGCGGCATATAAAAACGTAAGGAAGTCGTACAAACCAACATAGCGGAATAATTTTAAACTAATTTGGCACAGTTCTAGGCGCATGCCGACGCGGCGTACGTACCTAGGCGGCACAAAGTGCCGCGAGTACGTAAGGAGGCTCGCAACGACGAAATGTGTCAAATTAGAAAAAAATTATGTTAGAATAGAAAGGTAGGAAATTACAATTTAACCTGTTTTTGGAACCGTATGTGGAATACGGAGCACTGAGAGGTGTTCATTCACGCCAAAAGACAGTCGTATTAAATAGGCACACGAGGGGAGCGCTCCCTTTGTGTGCCGAATGTTTCCCGTTTTTGCGTTTGCAAAATCGGGGAACTACGGCTGTTGTATGGGGTTTTGTGAATGAGGCCCGGTATAACCGCCGTTTTTTCATACGTATTTTCCAAAACAGAAAAGGAGAAACTGTATGAAAAAAGAAAATAATGTTGTTATAAAACAAAGCTGTCATTCCAAACTCGATTTGGAATCTTCCACGCATGTCGTTTATAAACAGCAACAACAAGCGTTGAAGATCCTGAAACCGTTTAATGAGATCCCGTATTACAACCTTACGGGACGCGGCCCAAAGGTAATGGCCGCGGTTCAGGATGACAATAGACGGGGTTTTACGTTAATAGAGTTATTAGTCGTCGTCTTAATGATTGGCATTTTGGCGGCGGTGGCTGTGCCACAATATAAAAAAGCGGTACAAAAAGCCCGTTTAACAGAATGGACGGTTGCTGTGGATAGTGGTAAACAAAATGTAGAGTTATATCTATTAGCCAATGGTTACCCGGCTATCGATACTGTAGTTCGTTTTACAGGGAAAAATCGTGTAGGAGAAGTAGAAATGCCGGGCGATTGCGATAAAAATAATTTTGAGTGTTACGGTGAAAATATGAAAGTAGAGGTTGGGTGTTGGGGAAATTCCCAAAAATGTGGAATATATTATTATACGATGGAAGGAGAAAATAAGCTTGTTATTCGTAAAACATCCAGTTCTGAGTGGTATGTTGATGGACCAGCAGGAATATCAAAAGAATTTTGTCAATGGATAAGTGAACAGGGGTATCGTGGTATACAGGAAACAATAGTTGCTCCTTGCGCTGGTTTGGGTTATAGTATTCCCGTTTTTTCAACAAATTAGGCCTTGAAATTTTTAAAAAAACCATTATAGTACTAGTAAGGGAGTGCCAACACAGACCCGTTTTAAGGGTAAGTCTCTTGTAGGGGACATCGGCCTCCCGTCTTTTTTGGACCTCGGCATTATGGGTGCCGGGGTTTCTTTTGGGGCAAATTTAAAAGAGGGGTAGTTCCTTTGCGAGTTTTTGTTGCATTAAAAATTACAATTTGTTATAATAAAAATATAGGTGACCCCTGCGGGGGTCGTTTTTATCGGTACCTACGCCCTAAAAAGCTTTTGCTTTTGCGTAAATTTTAGTATAATGTTAGGGTAGTTTTTTGCGGGCGTGGTTCAATGGTAGAACACTAGCCTTCCAAGCTTGTGACGAGGGTTCGATTCCCTTCGCCCGCTGGTAAATTTGAGCAGTTGCTGGGGTAGCTCAGTAGGTAGAGCATTTCCATGGTAAGGAAAAGGTCGTGGGTTCGATTCCCACTCCCAGCTGAAAATTTGAAGTAAATAAATAGGGTGCTGGGGTAGCTCAGTCGGTAGAGCATCTCCATGGTAAGGAGAAGGTCGTGGGTTCGATTCCCACTCCCAGCTTACCCAAATTAAAAGAAATAAATTAAGGAGAACTAAACAAATGGCTAAAGAGAAATTTTCTCGCAGCAAACCGCACGTGAACGTCGGTACCATTGGTCACGTAGACCACGGTAAGACCACGCTCACCACCGCTATTACCAAAGTATTAGCGAAAGAAGGCAAAGCCAAAGCGATGGCTTATACCGATATCGCCAAAGGCGGTGTAGTACGTGACGCTTCCAAAATTGTAACGGTAGCCGTATCTCACGTAGAATATGAATCCGATAAACGCCACTATGCGCACATCGACTGCCCCGGCCACGCCGACTACATTAAAAACATGATTACCGGTGCCGCGCAGATGGACGGTGCTATCTTGGTAGTATCTGCCGAAGACGGCCCGATGCCGCAAACCCGCGAACACGTACTTTTGGCTAAACAGGTAAACGTACCGAAATTGGTCGTGTTCTTAAACAAATCCGATTTAGTGGACGACAAAGACATGCTCGATCTCGTGGAAGAAGACGTCCGCGAACTCTTGGGCAAATATGACTTTGACCGCGACAACACTCCGATTATCCGCGGTTCTGCCTTGAAAGCCATTGAAGGCGACCAAGGCGAACTGGGCGAACCCAGCATTCACCGCTTGATTGACGCGTTAGATTCTTGGATCCCCGAACCCAAACGCGAAACCGATAAACCGTTCTTGATGGCTGTGGAAGACGTATTCTCCATTACCGGCCGCGGTACGGTAGCCACCGGTCGTATTGAACGCGGTAAGGTGCACGTGGGTGATGCCTTGGAAATCATTGGTTTCCGCGACACCCTGAACACCGTTGCCACCGGGATTGAAATGTTCCGCAAACTCTTAGATGAAGGTATTGCCGGCGATAACGTGGGTATTCTTTTGCGCGGTATTGACAAGAACCAAGTGGAACGCGGCCAAGTATTAGCCGCCCCCAAAACGGTTACCCCGCACAAACACTTCAAAGGTCAAGTGTACATCTTGAAGAAAGAAGAAGGCGGCCGCCATACGCCGCTGGCTAAAGGTTACAAACCGCAATTCTACCTCCGCACGACGGACGTAACCGGTGAATTGTCTTTCGACCAAGACATGATTATGCCCGGCGATAACGCCGAAATTGAAGTGAAACTTATTACCCCGGTAGCTATGGAAGAAGGGTTGCGCTTTGCTATCCGCGAAGGCGGCCACACCGTAGGCGCTGGTGTAGTAACCAAAATCATTGAGTAGTTTGTAGTATTTTGCATGTTTAGTTCTCTGCCGCAGGGCGGGGGGAAACCCTCGCCTCTGCGCAGGTGAACGTACGGCAAAAAACCTTTTTAAGGAAACACAAGATGGCAACTGAAAGAATGACGATCGCGCTGATTTGCACCGAGTGCAAAAACAAAAACTATTACAAAGTGCGCGGCAAAAAGAAAGAGTACAAATTGGAGCTTAACAAGTTCTGCAAGGCTTGCGGCAAACAAACAGTACACAAAGAAGGCAAAGCCTCTTAGTTTTTTGTGGGAGCGTCGGTTAACTGGTAAACCACCGGTCTCCAAAACCGGGACTGAAGGTTCGAGTCCTTCCGCTCCTGCCAGGTTTTATACCAAGGAACCACGGAATTATGAATAAAGCAATCCAATTCGTTAAAGATGCTGTTAGCGAACTGAAAAAATCTACTTGGCTTTCCCGCACGGAAGTCATCCAATCCACTATTTTAGTGGGTATTGTGGTGGTATTGGTATCGGCCTACGTCGGTATCATTGACTTTGGCCTTACGCGCATTTTGGGCGTTGTAGTAGGAGGACACTAATGTCTGAAGAAATTACCCCCGCTTGGTACGTCGTGCACACGCAAACCGGGCACGAAGACAAAGTCAGAAAAAAAATTATGTTAGATGTGGAAGCCCAACATATGGGCGACCAGATTTTCCAAGCGCTTGTTCCGACCGAAGAAGTGCGCGAAGTAAAACAAAATAAAGAAATCCGCCACCAACGTAAATTTTTCCCCGGGTATGTTCTCGTGGAAATGAAAATGACGAGCGAAGCCTTTTGGTTCATCCGTAATGTGACGGGTGTAACCGGTTTCTTAGGCGGTTCTACGCCTGTGCCGCTGCCGGAAGAAGACGCCAAAGATATTTTGGAACGCGTCAACAATCCGGGTGGGAAACCGAAATACTTGGTGGAATTTAAACGCGGCGAAAGTGTACGTATTACCGAAGGTCCGTTTAAGCACTTTATCGGAGTTGTGGCAGAAGTAAACGAACAGAAGAACAAACTTAAAGTGACGGTAACGGTGTTTGACCGTGCCACCCCGGTAGAAGTGGATTTCTTACAAGTGGAAAAGAACTAGATTTTACCGCGTAAGCAGTAAAAAATATGGAGTAACAAATGGCAAAAGAGAAAAAAATTAAAGGATACATTAAATTGCAAATTCCTGCCGGCGCTGCCAACCCGGCCCCGCCTGTGGGCCCGGCCTTAGGTCAGCATGGTGTAAACATTATGGAATTTTGCAAACAATTCAACGCCAAGACCGCTAAAATGGAAAAAGGTATCAAAATTCCGGTCATCATTACTGTTTTTGAAGACCGCTCGTTTACCTTTATTACCAAAATGCCGCCTATGGCCACGCTGATTATCAAAGAGCTCAAACTCGCTAAAGGGTCCGGGGCTCCGCACAAAGATAAAGTCGGCAAGATTACGCAAGCCCAATGTGAAAAAATCGCGGCCGCCAAACTGCCCGATTTGAACACCAAAGACATCAAACAAGCTGCTGAAATGGTAAAAGGTACCTGTCGCAGCATGGGCGTGGACGTAGTTAAATAATTTAAACTGAGGGAGGGCGCAAGCCCGCTTGTACCTAAGGAGAATTAGATGGGAAAAAGACTAGAAGCAGCAGCGAAAGCGTACGATAAAAAGAAAGTGTACACCGTAGAAGAAGGCGTGCAAATCGTAAAAGATAATGCCAAAGCCAAATTCGACGAAACGGTGGAACTGCACGTAAAGCTGGGCATTGATACCAAAAAAGCCGACCAGCAGGTCCGCTCTACGGTAGCTTTGCCGCACGGTACGGGTAAAACCAAACGCATTGCCGTTATCGCCAAAGGCGAACATGCGCAGGAAGCGCAAAAAGCCGGCGCCGATAAAGTAGGCTGCGAAGATATTGTGGACGAAGTGCTCAAAGGTAAAATTGACTTTGACGTGCTCGTTGCCACGCCGGACACCATGAAAGATTTGGCCAAAGCCGCCAAAATTTTGGGTCCGCGCGGGCTCATGCCTAACCCGAAATCCGGCACTGTAACGTTTGACTTAGCCAATACGATTAAAGCTTTAAAAGCCGGCCGTATTGAGTTTAAAGCCGACGCTTACGGGATCGTACACGCCATTATCGGCAAAGCGTCTTTTGACGCCGCCAAATTGGCTGAAAACGCAAAAGCTGTGTTAGAAACGATTGTGCGCATTAAACCCAGCACGTCTAAAGGGGTTTATGTGCAGAGCATCTCGGTGAGCTCTACGATGGGGCCTGGGGTGTTTGTAACAAACAAATAAACTCTCTTTTGCACGAAAAAAAGTTCCACTCGTTTGGGTGGAACTTTTTCGTTTAACTTGATTTAAGGCCTTTTATAAACCGAGGAATATATATTTTCTGTAAATCCCATTTTATTACAAGCTTCTGTTCCTATACTCATGCCCGGAGTATTTCCTCCACTGCACGTAAGTCCTATAAGGCCGGTATTCGTTTTTAGATAAAAATCAAATACTCGATTGGCCATATAGGGCGGCATTTTGATGTTGACAGCAGAAGAACAAGAATTTGCTGCGCAGCTTACTTTATACTCACAATCATATTCATCGGGAAATATACCCGGTATCCCCTTGCAGGCGGGGGGCTCTATATCTAATTCGTTTATATCGGTACATGAACTCCCTTTCGCTAAATAACAAGCCATACCTGCTTGTGCAATTGCTTTTAAGTTGATTTCAAATTCAACGATACGGCTTTTCATAACGGCTTTTTGGTATTGCGGCAGGGCCACGGCAGCTAAAATGGCAATAATCAGCACCACTACTAGTAACTCAATGAGCGTAAAGCCTTTTATATTAGAAGTCATTCCCGAGTGTTTTGGTCGGGAATCTACACCCCTTAAAGAACCCATAAGGTGGAGATCCCCGATTACAGCCTTCGGGGATGACACCCGATTGGAAATTTCTTTTACAACTTTTTGCGTAAAACCCCGCCGGGTGTTTCTTTGTATCATACGTTTACCTCGCTTTGTCGGATTTACATCCGACCTACATTGAATTTTTACAATTTAACCTATCCGGGAAACGTATGCAAAAACGGCTAATTTTACTAAAGAGAGAATCATGTCCCAAGCAAAATAGCCGTAATTCGTCATATCACAAACATGTGGCATAACAAATATTCAACACAATACCTCCAAGGGATCAGCTTGGAAATATTGTGTTTTTATTTGGCTATTTTTGGATTGATTCTCAACTTTTAGTTTGTAAAAGTCAGCGTTTCCAAAACGCTTCCAAAAACAGGAAAAAATTGTACCTATATTATAACATAAATAAAGATTATTCCCGAACTTGTTTCGGGATCTTCCACGTTGGCTGTTAAAAACAACTACAAGCGTCGAAGACCCTGAAACGAGTTCAGGGATTATCCCATTTTAACGACCCAAATTTCTTGTTGAAACTATGCCTTGCACTCCAAATTTTGCATATTAGACCCGTTTTCTAAATAATAAAAAAGCACCTCTCTTACAAGAGATGCTTTCCTTGGGTGTGTAGTTGAATTATTCTTTATCTTCTTCTATCATGCGTCGGAAGGTTTCATCATGCAAGGAAGAATCCGTGTTGGCAAACGCAGCTTGCGTTTCCGCCGCGCCGCCCGGATTCGTGTTGGGTTTATTGATAGAAATATGCGCGTATAATTTGCGGATAGAGGGGTAAATTTTCTTAAACGCGGCCACAATGCGCGGGTCAAACGATTTGCCCGATTCGCTCAAAATATACTCATACGCTTCTTCGGTTTTCCACGCCATTTTATAGACGCGGAACTGGCACAGTGCATCAAACACGTCGGCCACGGTAATGATGCGGGCTTCTAAGGGGATTTCTTCGCCTTTAAGGCCGTTGGGGTAGCCGGTGCCGTTCCATTTTTCGTGGTGATAAAGGCTCATTTTATGGGCAATTTTAAGCACTTTGGAGTGTGCCCCTTCCAAAATGCGCCCGCCGTAAACGGTGTGCGATTTCATAATCTCAAATTCTTCGGGTGTCAGCTTGCCAGGTTTTAACAAAATGTTATCGGCCAGGGCCACTTTGCCGATGTCATGCAGCGGGCTGGCATTTTTGATAAGTTCTGAATCTTTGGTTCCCATACCCAGCGCACGTGCTAATAAGTACGAAATAATGCTGATGTTTTTAAGGTGGGCGCGGGTATCCTGTTGATCGCGGTATTCGGCGGTAACGGCTAGGCGGTAAATGGTTTCTAACTGTGCGACGTGTACGTCCTGGTACAGTTTGGCAATTTCAATGGAGCTACCCGCCAGCGTGGCAAGCAAGGTCAAAAGACCCTCGTCATTTTTATCAAATGGGGTACCGTCGGCTTTATTGGCCACTTGGAAAACGCCCAGCACTTTGCCGGAATTGTTTTTAAGCGGTACAGCTAACATGGTGTGGGTACGGAAATCGGTCACCATATCCACGTCCATGGAAAAACGCGGGTCCTCATACGCGTTGGGCAAGTTGATGACCTCTCCTGTGCGCGCGACGATAGAAACGGCATTGTTGCCGTCCAGCGGAACGCGGATTTCGGTATGTTCTAGGCCGCGGCCTTGGGCAATTTTGGACCATAGCTCATTTTTTTCCACGTCTTTTAAATAAATTGTGCAGCGGCCCACGTCCAACATGGCCGAGATTTGCTGGGCGATAATGTCTAAGAGTTTATCTAAGCGGATTTCGCCGGACGTACGCGTGCCAAACTCTACTAACAGTTTGAGTTTTTGTTCTGCAGTCAGCTTATTGCCCGGTTGGAAATATTGCATAACTCACCCATTTAGTTTGGCTATATGATGCGCTTGTGCGGCGGGATAAAAACGGTGTAGGTAGAAATTGGTTTCCAACTCCGTTAGTCCGCTTAAAACAACAACCGTTTGCGTTTGGTATTGCGCCGCTGTGCGCATGGCTTGCACGTTGTACAGTGGCGCGCAGGACCCTTTTATAAACCCATACCCCGCGGGCGCAGTGCAAGCGTCCTTATACCCACACTCTACCAAATTTTTCTTAAAAAGTGTATGCAAAATTTCGTGGGTATTTTGCTGGGTGGGGCTTTGCGCGCCTAACAAGGCGCTGGGCATCAAAAGCACGGGTTTACCCCACGTTTTAACGCCCGACGGTTTTTTGGGGAGAACGTCTGTTACAAATAATATATGGGCGGCAAAATCAGCGGCGCGTTTTTCCCACCGGGGTAGTCCGCTAAAGAGTTGTGGCGCTTGAGTTAAAAAATGATAGACGTCTATGCTGTCTGTTAAAATAGGGAGTTTTCCATGGCCGGTTTTAGCGCGGCGGACAATTAGGGCGCGAACCAGCTTGCGAGCGCGTTGCAAGTCTCCATAGACATATTCAAAAAGCCCGCACGCGGTATTATTCCACACGCACACGCGGTGTTTTTTAGCCGCTAATTGATACGTGCTTTGGGCTAACTCCGGCAGTAAAAATTGCGCTTCTAATGACGGCAAATAAATGAGCGTGGGGCGGGATTGATCCTCGGTTTTAAACGGAACCGGAATATGTGCGGGTAAAATTTTAAGCACGCGCTTAAGCCAGGCAAAATCGGCACAGCAGGCCAGCAAGTGTAACAGCCCGGTGCGGCGAAGTAGTAACCCTGCGCGCACTAAAAAGTAAAAAAGGTTGGGGGCTGTTTCTCGGCGGCGTAAGAGGGCAAATAATGTGCTCGGTAAAATATGTAAATTGAGTTGGCGGCGTAGTTCCAAAACGTGCTGGCTGGTGGGGATTTGTCCCGGGCACACTTGTTCACACCGGCCGCAGAGCGTGCACGAGGTAACTAATTTTTCAAGTGTACTACGGTTTTGCTTCGCGCGGATTTTTCCTTCTAGTAATAAGCGTAACGCTTGGTTGCGGGCGCGGGGAGAAGTGCTTTCTTTCGGTTCCGCTTCGTAGGCCGGACAGACGGGCGCGCACATGCCGCAACGGTTACAAAAGCAAACCGAGTCATACACATTGCGCATGCCGAGAGGTGTTTGTAGCTGAACCAAGTGTTTTTTAGACGTGCGTAGCATGGAAACCTCCTAAGGCACAAATGAGCCGGGCCCAAATTTCATTGCCGGGAGCCGGGGTAAATACGCCGGGCTTGGGGGCTTTTTGAGCGTTCGCAAATACTTTGAAAGTCAGTTGCGTAACCAGCCCCAGCGTGCCTTGTGAACCTGCCCATAATCGCGTGAGCGGATAGCCCGCCGCATTTTTAGTGAGTTTGCCGCCATAGCGTGCGTACGAGCCATCTTTTAACAATACTTCTATACCGATTACATGGGTGTAAAATTGCGGTAAAATGCCACTGCAAAACAAGCCGCCCAGGGTCCCTTTTTGCGCCGGCAAAATAGTGTGTACTCCTACCTTTTTAAGGGCCCGTGCTAATGCGGTTAATTCCACACCTGCTTGTGCGGTAACGGTGTAGTTGGCGGTATCAATTTCTATAATTTTATTTAAAGTTGACGATGATAACAATGGCACCGCAGCTGTTTTAAGCCGGGTATTTTTTCCGGCAATGACAAACGGGGTTTGCGCGGTGTTCCACGTGCAAAGCTGGGTTTGTAAGGCTTGTATTTCGGTGGGGAGTGCTTGTTGCGCGCGCGCTTTTTCGTCAAAGCGGCACGGTAAAATTTTAAGTGGGTTGGCTAGATGTTGCGGGTCCAACGCGTGCTTAATTTGCGCAAGTACACGCAACGTTTCTTTGTCATACTGATAGGCCATCAGCGCGCGTTTTTCCACGCCTACGCCGTGCTCGCCCGACAGCGTGCCTTGGGCATCTACGCATGTTTTTAAAATTTGGTTTAGCGCGCGCGTAGCGTTTAACGTTTGAAGTTTATTACGGCCGTCAAACAAAATGTGTGGGTGGAAATTGCCGTCACCCGCGTGAAAAAGTAAGCTGGCGCGCAAGTTGTTTTCGGTTAAAATTTGTTGTACGCGCGCGAGGGTTTGCGGCAGTTGGCTGCGCGGTACCGTGCCGTCGCCCACCATAACGTTGGGAGATAAACGCGCCATGGCCGCATACGCGCTGCGCCGGCCGCGCCAGAGTTTTTCGCGTTCTTCGTCCGTGTCAGCAGAAATAAATTGTTGCGCGTTGTGGGCTAAACAAAGTTGCGTAAGCACGCTTTGCTGTTTTTTAATTTGTGCGGGCGTACCGTCTAATTCCAAAATCAGCAGCGCCTGTGCGTTTACGGGGTAACCCGCTTGAGCAAATTCTTCTACGGCTTTGGTGGTGGTTTGATCCATGGCTTCCACACAACGCGGGATGATACCACGGGCCACTAAATCGCTTACCGTTTGTACGCTGGCTTGCAGGGAAGGGAACGTCACTAAAAAAGTTTGGATATGTTTGGCAACCGGTAAAATTTGCACGGTTAATTTGGTAAATACGCCAAGCGTTCCTTCACTTCCTGCCAGTAGGCCGATTAAATCCGGCCCGCCATTTGTGCGCGCGAGTGAAACTTGCGTGCCGTCCGCGAGCACCACCTCGGCCGCCAGTACATGGTCTAGTGTGCCGCCATATTTCATACACCGCGCGCCGCTGGCGTTTTGGGCCAAATTACCGCCTATCGTACACGCGCGCACACTGGCCGGGTCCGGCGCGTAAAAATAACCTAAGGGGGCCAGCGCATCTTGCAAATCGGCCGTAATGACGCCGGGTTCCACCACGGCATACCCTTCGCGCGTATTGATTTCCAAAATATGGTTTAAAGCTGTTAAATTTAAAATCACACCGCCCTTTAAGGGCACGCAACTGCCGGCGTGGTTGGTGGCACTGGCGCGCGGTACAAACGGAATTTGATGCTGGGCCAGCACGCGAATAACGGGGGCAATTTGGCTGGCGTGTTGCACTAAAATTACACCGTCGGGTCGCGTGCGGGAGAGGGAACAATCGTACGCATACAGCGCCAGCGAAAGTTCATCATCCAGTATGTTTTCCACACCCACAATTTGGGCCAATTTGTGTTTTACGTGCGGCGTTAATTTCATAAGATTTGCTATACTATATTATAGTATTTAGGACGTTTCTTATGCAGAAAACCCCGCGTAAACTATTTGCCGTGGGCGACGTACACGGCCAATATGAAGGACTTGTCAAAATCCTGCTCCACGCTAACCTCATTAACACCCGGCACCATTGGTGCGGCGGGCATCACCGTTTGGTGCAAATGGGCGATATTTTGGACCGCGGGCCATTTTCATTAAAAGTAGATGCGCTGTTGGAGCAACTACAGGCTGAAGCGGCCGACGCTGGGGGCGAGGTCATACGGTTAGTGGGAAATCACGAGTTGGAACTGATGATGGAAAATTACCTCATTTCCGAATTTAACCGGGAGTTGGCCGCCCAAATCCGCAGTAAAATGATTGGACAAGTACTCGTTGGCGACTTAAAAGCCGCGTACGCGTACAAAGGTTTTTTATTTACACATGCGGGCGTGACGCGCAAACTCATGCGCATTTTTAAACTGCAACTGGATGACCCGAATGCTGCCAATTTGGCTATTTTAATTAACCTGATTTTTAAAGAATCAATTAAGCACTCGTTTTTTAAACATCCCATTTTCAACATCAGCATTAGCCGCCGCGGGCCGGACCGTTTTGGTGGGATTTTTTGGGAAGATTTGGAAGATTTAATCGTTTCGTACCCGAAAGGAAGCCCGGTGTGGCAAGTGATTGGCCACACGCCGGTGGAAAACGCTGTGGTGGACCGGGTAATGAATATGATTGCGCTGGACGTAGGGCTCCACCAAAAGTTGCAATACCTGGAAATTTCCGACCAGGGCGCACCCAACGTGGTAACCCTTCCCTAGCCTGTAGCTATAAAATAACTCCGCCGCCTAATACAATGTCTCCGTCATACAAAACCGCACTTTGCCCCGCCGTGACTGAAATTTGCGGTTCTATAAACTGTGCCACAAAACTACCGTCCGGTTGCACGGTTATGTGTGCTTGAGCAGGCACGTGTAAATTGCGGATTTTTACTTGGCAACTAAATGTTTGCGCCGGGGCTTGCCCGGACACCCAACTCACGTTATCCGCACGCAGTTGCGCGGAATAAAGTGCTCTTTTGGGGCCGATAATCACTTGGTTTTTTTCGGCATCAATTTTGACGACGTACATGGGCTCGGCAAAGCCGCTAATGCCCAGCCCTTTGCGTTTGCCGATGGTGTAATTCCATATCCCGTTGTGGCGGGCAATTACTTTGCCGTCCAAGGTCACCATGTCGCCGGGCTTATTGGGGAAGTTCAATAGGTCGTTGTAATCGCCGCAGTAAAAGTCCATGCTGTCTTCTTTATCGGCTACTTTCAGGCCGGCCTGACGCGCTTTTTCGCGGATTTCGGGCTTGTGTTTGGCGCCGAGCGGAAACAAAACGTGCGCCAGTTGCTGCTGCGTTAAGCGGTGCAGAAAATAGCTTTGGTCGCGCGCGTTATCCACGGCTTTTTTAAGTAGATATTGCCCGGTTTTGTCGTCTTTCTCTACGCGCGCGTAGTGACCCGTGGCAAATTTATCAAATTTTATACCCTGCTTAGCGGCCGCGCTGGGCAGCACGCCAAATTTAATGAGGCTGTTACACAGCACGCACGGGTTGGGCGTGCGCCCGCACGCATATTCCAGGCGGAAATTATCTAATACCGTATGCTTGTATTCTTCGCGGCAATCGACGGTTAAAAACTCAATGCCCAATTTGCGGGCAATGGCTTCCACCTCGGTTAAGTCTTCCTTCTCCGGCGATAAGCACGCATTTTTTTGATACGCCCCTTGCGGGACGGGGAGCGACGGGTCCCAAATGAGCATAGTAGCACCGATGACGCGGTACCCTTGCTCCTTTAAAATGACAGCCGTGGCGGCGGAGTCCACCCCGCCCGACAAGCCGACTAGAACGGTCTCTTTTTCCATCAAAACCTCGTTAAGTTGCAAATTTGTACTTAAGGTTGAAAGCCAAAAGGACCTTTATATTGTAGCTTTTTTTGTACGAATGACGTTTTTTTGTTATACTATAGGTACAATTTGATCCTGTTTTTGGATTGTATGAAGAATACAGTCAACTTTTAGCAATAAAAGCTTGAAAAGAGGCCAAAAACAGCCGATACAGGCACAATACGCCCGAGCCGATCCCTTGGGTGTATTGTGCCGAGTGTTTGCCATTTTTATCAATGGCAGACCGCGGCTGTTGCTTTTCGGACGACCTCTTTTCAGTCCGGCTGTAATAGCCGTTTTGTAAACGTATTTTCCAAAGACAGTAAATTGAAAAAAATAATAGGAGAAAATACGTATGAGAAATGGAAATCAAATAGTAGCAAATAAAACTGTCATCCTGAACTTGATTCAGGATCTTCAACGCTTGCCGTTACTAAACAACATGCGTGGAAGATTCCAAATCAAGTTTGGAATGACAGCTTTATGTAACACACGAGCTTTCACGCTTATTGAGTTGTTGGTCGTTGTTCTTATTATCGGCATTTTGGCGGCGGTGGCGGTACCACAATATCAAAAAGCCGTGTATAGGGCACGCATTGTTAAATTGCAAGTGCCGTTGCGTGTTTTTTCTCAGGCAATAGAAACTTATTATTTAGCAAACGGAAGTTATCCCGACTGGTGGAAACAATTGGATATAGCCTTTCCCGACTGTACGGAAGGGACGAGCAGTAAATATTTGCTAACTTGTCCAGATTTTCAGCTAGATTTAAATGATGACAACTTTTCAATAATGGATACGAAAGGAACTATTGGCATTGACTATTATTTTGAACATACCTCAAATTCTTACGCGGGGAAAGTGAGATGCCGAGGAAATTATTCTATTGATGGAAAAAATTACTGTAAAAGTATCTGTAATTCCGAAACGTGTTTTTATTCTATCTTTTAAACAAAAAAATTCTTTTTACTTCTTCCCTTCCCGTCTTGCTTTGCGTTTAGCAAGGCGTTCGGCCTTGGTTTCGCGGCGTTTATAGCCGGCGTGCTGCGGCGATTGGGGGGCTTCCTGGTCAAAGTCGCCGTTCCATTCAAATTCTTTGCCGCCAACGATTAACAAATCGCCGTCTTGTACGCCTTGTTTGAGTAGTGCTTTTTCCAATCCGATTTTTTTGAAAATACCTTTGAGGCGCGTGACGGCCTCGGGTTGCGTGAAATTGGTCATAGCAATAAATTCTTCCACTTTTTTGCCTGTAATGTGGATAACGTCATTTTCATCGCGTGTAATCGTGAAAATCGGCTCCACTTTATGCACCACGGGTTTTTCTTCTTCCGCGGAAATTTGCTCTACGGACGTAGCAGACAAAATCTTGACTACTTCGTCCAATACGTCTTTGACGCCCTGGCCCGTGGCGGCGGAAATTAAAAACACTTTGTGTTTTTTGAACTTTTTGGAAATAGCTTTAAACACTTTTTCCGCACCGGGCAAATCGGCTTTGTTTACGGCAATGATGCGCGGTTTTTCAAACAGTTTTTTGTTAAATGTTTTAAGCTCTTTTTCAATGATTTTAATGCTTTGTTCGGCAGAGAGTCCGTCAAAACCGTCCGGGTCCACCAGGTGCAAGAGTACGCGTGTGCGCTCAATGTGCTTTAAAAATTGAAAGCCGAGCCCTTTGCCCTCGCTGGCACCCTCAATAATGCCGGGGATATCGGCGGTGGCAAAGCTGACGCCTTGATGTAGCGTAATCCCTAAATTGGGATTTAAGGTTGTAAAGGCATAGTCGGCAATGCGCGGGCGCGCGGCCGAAATGCGGCTTAAAAACGTACTTTTGCCCGCGTTGGGGAAACCTACTAACCCGAGGTCAGCCAGCACTTTTAGCTCTAAAATCAGCGTGACTTCTTCGCCGGGCAGGCCGTTTTCGGCAATGTGCGGGGCAGTGTTTTGTTGCGTCTTAAACGATTGGTTGCCGCGGCCGCCCGCGCCGCCTTTAGCGACGGTAAACTCTTGCCCGGGCTTGGTCATGTCCACTAAAAATTCGCCTTCCAATGTGCGGACAATCGTGCCGCAAGGCACGTACACGTAGCGGTTTTCACCCGCGCGGCCCGTTTTATTGTAAGAGCCGCCTTTCTCTCCGTTGGGGGCATCAATATGTGGGTGGTAGGCCAGTTCTAAGAGCGTGGTTAAATTGGGCTCGGCTTTTAAAATAACGTCGCCGCCGCGTCCGCCGCAGCCGCCGTTTGGGCCGCCAAATTCAATGAATTTTTCACGCCGAAACGACAAGCACCCGTCCCCGCCTTTGCCGGCGGTAACGTAAATTTTAACACGGTCTAAAAAACTGCCTGATTGCATAAAAATTGTTTCCTATGTTCGGCAAAAAAAGCGGCAGGAGAGTTCCCGCCGCTTTTACTTGCCAAAGGTTTATTTAGCCGCTTTTTTGGCCGCCGGTTTAGCGGCAGCTTTTTTAGCGGGCGCCTTTTTTTCGGCTTTTACGGCCGGTTTGGCAGCAGCTTTGGGGGCCGCGGCTTTTTTGGCAGGCGCAGTTTTTTCCGCAACTTTGGGGTACACGGAAATTTGTTGTTTACCTCTTTTCACCCATTCAAAGGTGACAATGCCGCTCACGCGGGCAAAGAGGCTGTCGTCGCTGGCGCGGGAGACGTTCGTTCCGGGTAGGAACTTGGTTCCGCGTTGGCGTACGATAATTTCCCCAGCGTTTACAAACTGGGAGCCATAGCGTTTAATACCTAAACGTTGGCCGTGGCTGTCTCTTCCGTTAGAGGAAGAACCTTGAGCTTTTGTATGTGCCATTGTTTATCTCCCAATTTATAACTGGATATCCGTGATTTTAATTTGCGTTAAGTATTGTCTGTGCCCTTGGGTGCGTTCGTACCCTTTTTTGGGGCGGCGTTTATAGACAATCACTTTTTGACCTCTCAAGTGTTTAACCACCTGAGCGGTGACCTTGGCAGCCTTGGCTGCTTTGGTATCTGCTGAGGTACCTTCTTCGTTAGCGGCCCAGAGAACTTTCAGTTCTACATTGGCGCCCACTTCCGCATCCAGCTTTTCAACCTGCAGATCTTGACCGGGTTTTACCCAGTACTGTTTTCCACCAGTTTCAATAATTGCGTACATAAGTTTAACTTGCTAAGCCGCGCACCTTGAGCGGGGCGCTTTTTAGCCCTTATATTATAGCATAAAATAAGGGAGGATGGCTATTAGCGGGTTTCGGAGAAGATTTTTAGCAACAGGCCATTGATACCGGGCAAGCCACATCCCCAGGCGGTCAGGCGGGGAAAATATAAAAAAGATAGCGCAAACAATTTCCCGGTCGGGCGCATGAGTTGGCTGTGCCGTATTTGCGGGATATGCTCTTTTAAAATTTGGCGGGCCTGTGCTATGTGTTCACTTTTGCTTTGTTTGTCTAATAATGCCAGCATGGCAAAGGAACCCGTGTATACTAATAAATTTTCCAATAATACGGCTCGTAGAGATTCCAATGGAGTTTGCTTAAAATCGTCGCAAAGGTTTACCCACATGCGCATGGCAAAATACCATTGCCGGCTACTGCTTGTATGCCTTGTAGAGTTTGACCGGTGGTAATAAAAGTATAAGGGTTTATTTACTTGCGCCAAACGTCCGCTTTTTTTAGCCAACTGGGAAATAAAAAACCAATCTTCACACATGGTGTACCGAGGGTTGAAACGCGTATCGGCTACCCAGCTGCGGCGGTATATTTTAAAACAAGAGGATGAATCCCCTTGCTGTAGCAAACAAAGTAGTTTTTCGGGGGGG
>JAZUSP010000014.1:0-4364 GCA_045606805.1 Elusimicrobiaceae bacterium
CGGTTTGATGACCACCGTACACTCCACCACCGCCACCCAAAAAACGGTTGACGGCCCGTCTATGAAAGACTGGCGCGGTGGCCGTGCCGCTTCCGGCAACATTATTCCTTCTTCCACCGGTGCCGCTAAAGCCGTGGGTAAGGTAATCCCGGAACTCAACGGGAAACTCACGGGCATTTCCATGCGCGTGCCGACCCTGGACGTCTCCGTCGTGGACTTGACCGTTAACTTGGCCAAACCGGCCACCAAAGAAGCCATCTGCGCCGCTATGAAAAAAGCTGCCGAAGGCGAACTGAAAGGCATTTTAGGCTACACCGAAGATGCGGTCGTGTCGTCTGATTTCTTGGGCGACAAACGCACCTCTATCTTTGATGCCAATGCCGGCGTGTACCTGACCGATACCTTTGTAAAAGTAGTGTCTTGGTACGATAACGAAATCGGCTACTCCAACAAAGTGCTTGATTTAATCGCCCACATGGCCTCTGTAAACAAATAACTTTACGTTATTTAGAGGAAAGAACACCCCCGCTCCCGTGAGCGGGGGTGTTTTAATTTGGCAAGCAAATTCATTTTAAAAATCTGTCAACTTATATTGGGCACAAACTTTATTCGTTTCTCCACTACAAGTAGTAGGATTTCCAGTAATAAGCTGCCCGCCCATACTTTCACAAATGGCTTGGCCACGTTTCTTTTGACCAACGTAGGTTACACAACGTATTTGGCCTGCTTCTGCTTTTGACGAAGAATGACGATGATATAACGTAAATGAAGCTACTCGGTCATCTCCGTCAAAATAAATGGCTGAAGTATAGATCGCTCCTGTTAAAAAACCTGCTGAACCAATAAACAAGCGATTCCCTTCCGTTTCCCGTTTTGGTAAATCACTTGGGAAACTAATATCCAATTCATCCATAGCACCATATCTACCATTTGCCAAATAAAAAGCATCCTGGGCATTCTCAATACTACGCGCGGCCGAAATCATGGTACTGTACCGGCTTTTATCCACCGCCTTGCGGTACTGCGGCACGGCCACCGCCGCCAAAATGCCGATAATCAAAACTACTACCAACAGTTCAATGAGGGTAAAAGCGGCAATATGCCCCTTTACCGGGGCATTGTCAGGCAATGCCTGACCTACCCGTTTAATCTGCGTAAAACCCCGCCGGGTGTTTTTTGTTGTCATTTGTACTTCCTCCTGTTAATTACATTTAACTGTTTGGAAGACGTACAAAAAACGGCTGAAATCTAGGTTCAAGCTAAACAAACCAGTAAAACAGCCGTAATCCCCCACAACAAAATGGGAAACATTCGGTACACACAGGTGGCCGCCCATATGTACCTAACCGACTATTCTTGGATTTAGCTTGTACCTAAAAGGCAGTGCGTTTCTTAAACGCTTCCAAAAACAGATTAAATTGTATTTACATTATAGCAAAAAACCCACTTCTTAAACGGAAGAAATGGGTTTAATAAAAAGAGCAGGGGGTAATTTTAAAAAATTATGCCGTCCGCAACATCACCGGGTATAATTAACAGTTGGCTGATTTGTTAAATTTGAGGCAGATTGAAACCGTAAGTTGCCCGAAGCTGTACTGGTAGGTACTGCGAGTGGCAAGTCGGTTTCAAGGTGCCCAAATTTAGCAAATTGTTGCCCAGAAAACGAGTAGGACTTCAAATACTATACGTATTTGAAGTCCTACCGTGACAAATGATTGCATCACCGGGTCATCGTTACTTTGCTTCGTGGAAGATATGACTAAACGAGAACGACACGCCTACATACACATTCTCCCCGCGCGGTCCTATATACTTCCCCTGTGCCGTATAATAGCTGATAAACGGCGCTACAAACAGGTTTTTGTAGAGTTGCACATCCAGGCGGGCATCGGCCGTAAACTCCCAATCCAGGTCCGTATCGTGTTTGCGGCTGGTGTGTAAATAATCGCGAAACAACGCCCCGGTTTTGAAAATAACCCCTTCGCGCACGGGCAGTTCTAACTCCAGCGCGGTTTCCCAGGCCAGCTTACTAGCGTGCGGGTCGTAGGTCATATCGCGTTCGCCCACCACAGCGGCGTAGAATTTTTTGAGGTATTTGCCGTCAAAAAGTTTCATACCGGCCGTACCGCGCCAAATGCGGGTGCGGGGGGCCCCGTTGGGTTTTGTAAATTCGGTCTGGTAGCCCACGTCGGCAAACGGGCCGATTTCAAAACCGCCCAAAAAGTCGTTCACGTGCCATAAACGCTGGGTGTAGCCGGTTTGCGCCAAAATGCGGTCTGCGTTTTCGTTGACGATTTTTTCGCCTTCTACGGGGCGGATTTTGGTACGGCCGTAGTCCATTAAAAGCTGGTTGGTCCACACAAAATGCCGGGCGTGATAATCGGCAATTAAGTCCGCCGCACCGCGCACGGAAGTTTGCGAGTCAGACGTCAAGCGCGCGTCGGAAAATCCCTGATAATCCTTTGCGTGTTTAACTTCGGTGCTGGTCAAGTCAAACGCTAATTTTTTAAGCTCTACCTGCCAGCCTTGTTTGCCGCTTTGGGCAAACGCGGGGGCCGCCATGACAAGGGCCGCCGCTAAGACAAATACTTTCTTCATAATGCTCCTTAAATTCGCCCGTACGTCGGGCGGGATACTTATATTTTACCAAAAAGGGCCCCCCCCCGGGGTGGGGGCGGGAAGTCTATGCCACAAAACAGCTTATTTGGCGTCTTTGGTGCGTCCCTCTTTCTTCCACGTGGTAGCGATACAAATACCCGCTAACACACACGCAATAATGCAGGACAGATATACCTTTTCCCAACCATAGTGATCCACCATGTAGGCCACTCCTTTACTGGAAAGCATGGCCCCAAAGTAACCGAACATCCCGGTAAAACCGCACGCAGCCGCAGCAGCTTTTTGCACCGTCACGCGCGAGGCTTGCACCCCGCCGGCCAAGTTTTGCGGACCGTCCACAAAGAAACCGATGAGCGCGGCAAAAATGGCCGTCAACCAAAACGCATTGGGCGAAGCCACTTTATAGAAACCCCAACAACTGGCCGCCAAAATGGCCAAATAGATAAGGTTCATCTGCGTGCAGCGCCCGCCGAACCAGCGGTCCGCCAAATATCCGGCTACGATACCGCCCGGCATCCCCAAAAATGGCATGGCAGAGGCAGCTCTTCTAGACATTTCCTCTGGGAATCCTCTCTCTAATTCTAAGAAAGAGGTTGCCCAGTCTAACGTAGCAAAACGCACATAGTAAATAAATATGTACGAAATAGCTAACATCCATAAAAATGGGTTTGTAAGTACATATTTTTTAATAATTTCCCACTGGGTCATGTCGCTTTTCTCTTGTTTAACGGGCATGACGTCGTTGCGATACACTTCAATGGCCGGTAGCCCCACCGAAGTAGGCGTATCGGCCATAAACCATACCATAAAAATACTATAAGCAATCCCCATAGCCGCCGGTACTAAAAATGCGAGTCTCCAACCGGACAACAAAGCAATTAATTGCGCTACAAAAAAAGCACCAAACGTGTGGGAAGAAGACCACAAGGTCCACTTGGTAGCACGTTCGGAAGGAGAGAACCAATACACCAGCCCCTTAGCTACCGGGGGGAAACCCATCGATTGGGCAGCGCCGTTTAAACCCCATAAAAAAGAACCTAAAAAAGCAATAGATATTGGCAAACCTAGTGAAACAAGTGCATTGTTTATTTCTGGCAAAAACGCAAAACATACGTTAATAATAGAAGAAGCAAACAATCCTAGTGCCATTACGGAACGAATATTACATTTATCAGCAATTGTACCACTTAAAAATTTACCAATACCATAAGTGAGGTACAAGCAAAAACCAATCGTCCCTAATTGCTCAATCGTAAAAATATTATTGTTAATTAAGGTTGGTTTAATAATATCCAAGTTTTTGCGGGTAAAATAAAACAACGCATACCCGAAATACATGGAGAAGAACATCTTAATACGCCACGAACGGTATAACCGTTTAATTTCTTGCTCGTCCGTCAAGGGTTTGGCGTCCGGGATAGGTTTGAACCAATCTGCTACTTTTGCGAACATACTCTCTCCTATAATAAAAAACACGTAATCCCCGGGTTCTTCGTTTGCACCTGTAAACAACCCGGCGCGCCGGAAAAAACCCACGGCTTACGTATTGTTAATGCTTGGGCGGGAAATCACTTCCCGCTACTCTTTCATTATAACATAAAACCGGGCCTAATGGAACTTTTTTGAGGTGGTAGGGTCTAATTTAGGGGTTCAGACAGCAACTTTTTAATCAGTTTAATCCGTCTTTCCTTAATTAGACCTGAATGTATCCTTACTTTGCTTTTTAGCTGGCTAAAATAACCCTC
>JAZUSP010000015.1:0-17245 GCA_045606805.1 Elusimicrobiaceae bacterium
GTATATGTTTGTTTATATTAGATACAAAATCTGTATCTCGGTTTATTAGCCGGGCTTGCTCGTGTGCTTGAGTAGCGGCGGCCTGCCGTTCTAAACTTACAATTCGCGCTTGCAACACAGCCCTTTCATCTGCTTTGGGGGGTTCGGCTTTCTTTGGCTGGTCTTTGGCCTTGGCGGCGGCTAATTGGGACTGCAAAGACACAATTTCCTGCGTTAGAGCGGTTACGCGTTCATTTAATACTCTATTTTCCACTTCCAAGCGGATAATCTTTTCTTGGGTGGTTTCTTTTTTTGTTTGGGCGAACGCACTTGTTGCACTTAAACAAAGTGCGACGGTAAGTATGGGTAATAAGTATTTTTTCATTTGATTACTCCTTGATTAAATTTATTTAATTACGCGATATTCTATTTGCTTTTCAAGTAATTCACGGTCCTCAATTGTAGGGGAGAATTGATTTGTCAAAGAGTGCCGATTCGTAAGAATAATTACATAATCTTTAGCGGGAACATCAACTTGCGTCTCAATCAATCTAAAGGAATCAATAGGAAATTCACACACTATTTTCTCTACATCGGTGTCAAGGGTATTTCTCAAGCGGGGTAAATTTTCAAGGCCAATATATTTCATATAAAACTGATATACATCATTTGCAAATTCCAAATAGGTTTTATAGTAATTATTTCCAAAACGAGCTCTGAAACGCTTGGGTAGTGCGTGGCTATGTTCTTTTGTAAATTCTTCCCATTTAGCTGCATACTCATTATTGGCGCGTGCCTGAGCAAATTGGGCTTGGTTTTTTCTTAATACCGCAAGCCCTTTCTCGTAGGAAAGCGGGCGGCCTTCAAAAAGGGGATGTCCAACCTCTTGCTCAAATTGACGTAACAGGGCGGGGTTATAGGCAATTACGCGGGCATCTCTTGCATTGAAATTAAACCCGGCTGTTTGGGCCGCAGTAGCTACTTTACGTTCCAAAGAAATCCAACTAGTCCCTGCAGGGATATAAACCCCCGGTATCCGGCGTGCGAAACCCGCCCCTTTGGGAACTACACGTTCTATTTTGGCTAAATTTAAGTTTCTTATAAATTGGTTGGTTTGCGCAGGTTGCGCAGATGCATTTGTTGCAGGTAAGCAAAGTACGGCGGTCAGTGCGGGTAATACGTATTTTTTCATTGAGTTTTACTCCTTACAATAGAATATACTTTTATTTTACTTAATGGCTGACAAAAACACCATAGGCCAAAAGACCCAGTTTAAACCCTAGGCCCTCCTATACAAAACCGGGCCTAATAGACAAAATTGTTGGTAACAGGGTTTAATTGTAACGTTCTGGTAAGTCGTTAAAAATTGGATAATGCCTGAACTTGTTGATAGGCATGCAAGGGCTTATTGTATGGGATGATCGTCATAAGCAACTGTCAGACCGGCAAACAAATTATGTTGAAATTGCGTACGGCAACGAATTCTCAAGGTAATGCTGGTTTTATGCGGGTTTTGATAAAAGGGAGGATAAGAGTTTTCTTTTACTCGCAAGGCTTGAATGGATGTAATTTCAAAAAATTGATCCAGCTTATATTGTTTTTCGGCCCATTTTTTACAAACCGGGTATTTTTGACAGATTGTTTCAATTTGTTTCGTTCTGTAGTATGGTTTTGTCGGTAATTGGGCCTGCGCTTTTTTTAATTGCGTTATTTGGTTTTGTAATTGTGTATTTTGGCGTTTTAACTGTGCGTTTTCAATTTCTAAGCGCAAGATTTTTTCCTGCGGGGTTTCTTTTTTAGTTTGTGCCAATACGCATGTTGCACTCAAACATAGCGTGATACATAAAATAGCTGTTTTTTTAATCATATTGCAATTTCCCAAAATAGAACATATTTTTATTTTACTCATTTAGCAGTTGCTTTTCAAAATAGTCTGCCACAATTTTGTCTGCCGACGGGGTATCTTGCGTGAAGTTGTGGTCAAAGCCGTGCACGGTTTTTAGTTGCGCGTGAGGGAACATTAAACTATACACCACGCCGTAGCGGTACGGCACCAAGGGGTCTTCCTGGCTGTGCAAAACAAGCACCGGGCCCGTATATGTTGCAGAAACTTCGTAAATAGGTAGCTGTTGCGTGGTGGTCAAAAACGCACGCCCCACCTTAAGGCCGGTTTTGAGCGTAATAAATTCGGGCGGGTTTTTCGGGTCGTATTTCACGCCGAACAGTTCCCCGCGGGCCGTATCTTCTTTGAGCTCCGGCGCCGGGGCCATAAGCACAATGGTTTTAAGTCCTTTCTCGCCCAGTTCGCCCGCGAGCATCCCCACAATCACGCCGCCTTGCGAATGCCCGACCGCGGAAACAGACGTAACCCCCGGCAATTTTTTAGCATACGCATACACGCGGCGCGCATCTTCGAGCTCGTTGGGAATGGTCATATCTAAAAAAGAGCCCTCACTTTGGCCGTGTCCGTTAAAATCAAAAAGCAAGGTGGCAATGCCGCGTGCGTTAAGCTGGCGGGAAAGCTCGGTAAGTAGCGGCATTTCTTTGCTCGCATTAAAGCCGTGCAGGATGAGTACCAGCGGATAGGATTTTTTATCAGCCGGGGTATGCAAGGTGGCGGCTAATTGGCCGTGGTCGCCTTGCAGGGTAAAATCGTGCGAAGCCGGCACCGTGGCACAGCCCGCAAGCCCCAGCCACGCCGCAACTGCCCAAAGTAATAATTTTTTCATAGAGGCTCCGGTTATTTAGTCGGTTATATCCACGTCGGGCGTGATGTGCACCCGGTATTGCGGATAAAGGTGTTTGAGTTCTTTGCGTAAAATTTTAAGTGCTTTTTGCGGCTCAATATCAAAGCTGAGTACCACGTCAAAACGCAATTTTTTTTCTTGCGTGTTGGCATAAAAACCGTGCAATTGAAGGGCCCAGTCGTGCGCCAACACCGTTTGTTGTACGGTGTTTTGAATGTCGGCCGCCTCGCCTGCGCGGGTATTATAGGAATACACACCCACGCCCGTTAAAATGACCCCGGTTTGGTGATACACTTTTTCTTCAATGCGCCGGGTTAAGCGGTCCACTTCTTCCACGCACATCGTGTCGGGCAGTTCAATATGCACCGAGGCATAGTTTTTATTCGGGCCGTAGTTGTTAATCAGCAGGTCATATACGCCGCGCACTTCGGGCTCGCGCGCAATAATGTGTTTGATTTTTTGGCTGAAATTCTTATCGGCCCGCCGGCCTAAAATATCGGTTAGCGTGTCTTCCAGCATCCCAAATCCGGCCTTTAAAATGACCAGCGCTATCACAGCACCCATATACGCATCTAAGGACACGTGAAACGCTAAATACACAAGCGCGCACGCCAACACCGAGGCCGAAATGACCGCATCAAAAAACGCGTCCGTACCCGTGGCAATAAGCGCGCCGGAGTTTACCTTTTGCCCCTGCGCTTTGACGTAGCGGCTTAATATCAGTTTGACCACCACCGTGCCCGCAATAATCACTAGGGCGGTAACGGAATAATGGGGCAGCGAGGGGGAAAACATCTTTTTGACGGATTCTATAAGCGCCGTCATCCCGGCATAAAACACCAAGGCCGATACAAAAAGCGCGCTTACATACTCCAGGCGCCCGTGGCCCAGGGGATGCTTTTTGTCGGGTGCTTTGCCGGCCAGTTTGGCGCCGGTAATGGTAATCACGCACGAGAGTGCGTCCGATAGGTTATTGACGGCGTCCAACGTAACTGAAATGGAGTGGGATAGCAGACCCACGGCCGCTTTAAACGCCGCCAGTACCAAGTTGGTAATAATGCCGATGATGCTGGTTTTGACAATCGTTTTTTCGCGCAAAAGCGCGCTGTGTTGTGTGTTCATCAGTTACATTTTACAACATTGACAGCCCAAAAAATATACCGCCCGCTTTTGGCGGACGGTTTTGCTTTACAAAAGCGTGCAAACTAGCGTTGCCAACCGTATTTATTTTTGTAATAGTAATAGTTGTTGAGTTGGCGCAAGTATTGCAGGTAGCCAAAGGACCCTTCATTTAAGTTGGTATTATTCCAAATATAGCCGTCCATCCCAAAGTTAAACAAATCTTGGGAGGAGTGATCGTCCCCGTCGCCGGGATAAAATTTGCTGGAGGCAAACACCACGGCTTTCGAGTCTAAAATGCGGAAGTTTTCCATCATGTCTACGCCGCCGTCTTCGAGCACTAAATCGGTAATGACAATGTGATAGCGGGTACCGTTGCGGATTTCTTTCAAAAAGTCACGTCCGTTACGAAAGGTAGCCACCCGCGCCCCTTTGCCTAAATAACCGTTTTTAGCCCAGTATTCAAAATTGACTAAGGGAAGCCGGTCGTCATTGATGACCGCAATCCGTAAATTTTCCGGGATGTTTTTTAAAAGCATGTCGCGCTCTTGTTCGGCCAGTTGCATCATAGCGGCTTTGTGTTGCTTCTCTTGGGCCATTTGGGCGGCGCGGCGTTTATAATCCTGCGGTGTGCCGGCGTATTGTTCGTCATCAAAGTCGTCCTCATCTTCTCTTTCCCCGGCAATCATGGTTCTTGAGTCGGGCAAATACGGGGCCGAACCGTCCGGGTTATGCAGGGCAAACTCTTGGAAGACAAAGTTCCGGTTGTCTTGGCGGAAGATGGAGGTTGGCTTGGCAAGCACTCCTTTGAGAAGCGGGTTGAACGCACCGAACATACGGTCCCAAAATTTTTGTTGCACCAGTAAGTACGGGTCTTTGTTAATGGCTTTTAAAAGGATCGATACTTTTAAGCGCACTTTAAAAATTCCTTTATTGATATAAACTCTTTCTTCCAATCCCAGTTGTTTGCCTTCGTTTGTTAAAGAGGAATAGATGACTTTGGGCATAATTTTGTCGTAGCTCTTTTGGATGAGTTTCGTTAATTTTGAGTACTCTTTTTGTAAATAGGCCAATGTGTCCGGCGGTACGTCGTGGGTTAAGTAGCGCGGCAAATTGTTTACGTCGCTCGGTTCTTCTTTAATCCACAATACGCGCAGGGCCTCAAATTCTTCTTTCCAGCGTTCACGCGCTGCCGGCGGGATATATTCGGCCATGCTGGCTATTTGGGCTTGTTGGCGCAGATACATAATACTGCGTTCTTCACTACGCATAATGGCTGGCGAGCCCAACACCGTCATGGCGGAAGGGACAATGGAATGTTTGCCTGTTTCTTTCCCTTTACCGTCGGAAATGGACACGCCCTTATCTCCCAGCACAGGTATCGTTTGGGGAACGTATGTGGTGGCCGGAGAGGGGGAAAAATTCGGGCGCGGATTTTGGAGAAGAAAAGGAGGAGCTGAAAGATGGGGTGCGTAGGTAGCCCCGGCTACTTGGCGTTCTAATTGCGGGGCGAAGGCTTTGCCCGTAGCGGCTTTAACTACGCCGCGGACTGCTTTATCGCCGCCGCCGGCGTGTGCCGGCAACCCTGCACAGGTAGCCAGCAAATAAACACAAAGGTATATATATATAGTAAGTGCATGTTTGTTCATATTTATAGCGTAACACAAATCATCACAAAATAACAGGGGCAAAAGACCTAGTTGTGGCTTGGGCCTTTTTAAAAAAAACTGCGCGGCCCTCGGCAAATTTAGTAGAATAATAACGTACACCGTTTAGGAGGAAAACAACGTCTGTTATGGACGCATTCAATCAACTTGCCGGCGCTTTTCAAGCGCTTTTTCACCAGCCGTCTTTACAAAGTATCTACGACGTAATGAATGGTTTTAACGCCCTCATTTGGGGGCCGCCGATGATTTTTCTCTTGTTATTTTTAGGGATTTATTTTACGGTCAAACTGCGCTTTATCCAAAAATACACCTGGCCTGCTATGAAGCTTTCCGTGGCCAAGGCCGATGATGAGGGCATGGTTAGCAGTTTCGGCTCTTTAGCCGTGATGATTGGCGCCACCGTGGGTACGGGCAGTATTATCGGCGTGACGACCGCCGTGGCCGAAGGCGGCCCGGGCGCTTTGTTTTGGATGGTGGTAGCCGGGTTTTTCAACTTTGCTATTAAATATAGTGAATGTATGGTCGCGTTCAAATACCGTGTGCGTCTGGCCGACGGCGAATATGTGGGCGGCCCGATGTATTACCTCTCCAACATTTTAAAGTTTAAGTGGTTAGGGATTATTTTTGCCGTGGGTACCTTGCTAATGGGGCTGACGGCGGGGAGTGCTTTGCAAACCAACTCCATTGCCGATGCCTTGCGTGAAGGCTACAACTTAAACCCCTGGTACGTGGCGCTGTTTGTGGCGTTTGCGGCCGCCGTTGTCATTTTGGGCGGTGTCAAACGTATTGCCTCGTACTCCGAATGGTTGGTGCCGATTATGGGCAGCCTGTATTTAATAATTGCTATTATCGTTATTTTGATGAACTTCTCGCGCATTCCGGACGCTATTATGACGGTGCTAAAAGGTGCCTTTACGGGCAAAGCCGCCGCGGGTGGTGCGCTGGGGGTCAGCATTTTAGCCCTGGTCCAGGCTATGCTTCCCGGTGTAACGGCCGGCGTTACCCGCGCTGTACTGGCTACCGAAGCCGGGCTGGGTAGTGCATCTATGGCGGCGGCCGCCGCGCGCACGCGCAGTGCTACGCAAATGGCTATTGTGTCGGCCACGTCGGTGTTTTGGGCTATTTTCATTTGCAGTCTTACTGGCATTGTGATTGTGCTGGCCGGGGATTACACCAATCCCAACGTCTATGCCGCTAACTTGTGCAACAGTGCTTTTAAAACGGTGCCGTATATCGGCACGCCGATTTTGGTGTTTTCGCTCGTCATTTTCTCGTTTACGACGATTATCGGCTGGGGATACTATACCGAAAAGTCCCTGCAGTTTTTATGTAAAGGCTCCAACGTGCTCATTAAACCTTCGCGTGTGCTGTTTATCCTGCTCGTTTTTGCGGGGGGGATTATCGGAACGAGCTTTTCCACGGATCTGTTTGTAGGCCAGTCCGTTTTGCGTACGGCCGAGGCCAATATGTCTACGCGCTTTATGTGGGCGCTAGTCATTTTGACCATGACCATGATGACTATACCTAATATATGGGCATTGTGGTGTTTCCGCAAAGTGATTAACAAAACTACGCGCAAAAACTTGCGCGCGTTAGTGGGTAAGCAAGCCTGCCTGGAACGCGCCGCCGCCGCACGGGCTGCTAAGGCCGCCCGGAAAGCGCAAGCGGCCGCGGCCAAAGCCGCCGCCGAGCAGCAACTTGCGGAAGACAAAGCCGTAGAGCGTACCTTTTTAGCGGCTAAGCGCGTGCGCAAAGAAAAGAAATAAAACAAGTAGTTTTATTAAAATAACAAGCCCCCGGTCCGTTGCCGGGGGTTTTTGAATATAACCAAATTGTCATCCTGAATTTATTTCAGGATCTTCAACGCTTGTTGTTACCAAATACGCTGGAAACAATTGCTTGCGTGGAAGATGCTGATTTTCATCAGCATGACGGCTTTTGTATGATTGTTTTGTCGTCGGTGGAAAAAGGAAACCTGTTTTTAAAGCGTAATAGAATACTACTTAATAAGTTGCGTGTCAAGCGGTTTTTTAAAAAGAACTTGCGCGGGGGTTGCAAAATGAGTTTAATAGAAATGTAGGGAGTAAAAATTAAACAGGAGGAGTATCATGAAGAAATTATTAGGCGTGCTGCTAGCCATTGCGATGTCTTGGCCTGTCAGCGCAACTGTACTCAAAAATGTGGAAGTAGTCGGCGAAATTCAAACTATCGCCTCTGATGTAAGACACCAACCCGATAATATCTTGGGTGAAAACTTATATAACTCGGGCGCTTGGACCCGCGCTATGGCCGGTTTATCCGCTGATTTAGTGGAAGATGTAACCGCCAACTTAATGTTCCAATATGCTTATCTGTGGGGTGACAATAACAAAGACGGCGAAGGTTTCTCCAGCGCCGACGGCGTAAAATTGGTAAACGCCAATGTTACCTTGCACAATTTATTCTGCGCGTTTGACTTAACGGTCGGCCGCCAATTCTACGGTGATGAAGACAGCGCCGTAATGTATTTTGGCCCGAACCACTACAACGCCGAAGCCGGTGCCTATGCCCAAGCGTTAGATGCCGCCAAATTAACCTATGGCGACGACGTGAAAGCTTTCACTTTCATCGCGGGTAAAATTGCCGACACGGATGATGATGCGGATGGGGATTATTTCTTGCCCGGTACCGAATATGATTCCGAAGCCGTCATTATGGGGGCGGATTTCAAATATCATTTCACCGAAGCCCTCATGGCTCAAGTGTATGGCTATAACTTCAATAACTTCCGCTATAAAGCCAATGGTATTGAAGTAATTCCGCAAGATAGAGACAATGACAACGTCGGCTTGTATGGTATTAAATTAGCTGGGGATATGGATATTTTCCGTGCCAGCGCCGAATATGCCCGCAACTACGGCGGTCATCGTCTTTTCAAAGAACACAAAAATACCGGCCACATGTTGAAATTGGACGTGGCTGCTGACATTGAAGCCTTCACCGCCCGCGGTGCGTTCTTGTATGCCAACGAAGATTTCTGGGCATTTGGTAACTATACGCCCGGCTTGCTCGTAGGTCATGTTTTGGGTGGTTCCATTTGGGATTACACCTTTGATACCGGGATCCGCATGTTCAACGTCGGCTTTGATATGAAAGCCGCTGAAAAATGGGTATTCTCGTTGGATGGCTTTGCCTTCCAAGGTGCCCATGGCAACCATGCCGCCACTTGGGAAGCTGACTTAACCGCCAAATACAACCACAACGAATATGTGCAATTGTTTGCCGGTTTCGGCTATGCCAAATATGGTAATGACATTTCTGCGTTCAGCAAATTTGCTATGAACCGCAAAGACAATGTCAAAGGCCAACTGGGCATGTTAATCAAATTCTAATTCCACATTAGAAATATACTCCCCCGGCTTAGGCCGGGGGAGTTTCGTTTATACCTTTCACTTTATACAGTTTCCACATTTGGGCACCTTTGCACCGATTTGCCCACCTCGCGTACCTGCAACGCTGTGCGTTGTCTTGCAGACGTACGCCACGGGGCAACATACGGTGCAAATCTGCCTCAAATCTGAAAACAGGGCCGTCCCTAGCGTTTGCACCGCGTGCTTGTTTGAAATCTCCTGCGCGTTGTCTTGCAGACGTACGCTACGGCCCAACTTTTCCCGCCGAACTGCCCTCGGTTTTGAAAAATCAGCCTACTGACTATTTTACCCGGTGCTCGGGCCGTCCCTAGCGTTTGCACCGCGCTCAACCAAATCAGGGTACTGACTATTTTACCCGGTGCTTGGGGCCGTCCTTGGCGTTGGCCCCACGCTTGTTAAAATAAAAACCCCCGCGCAGTGCGGGGGAAATTTCATTATTTTACGGCTTTACGGTTAGAAATACAGGTCCCGTTTGCCGGCCTTAATCTTCGCCAAATTCTCGTCAATGAGCTTACGGATAGGGGTCCCTTCGGCAAACGCTTCTTTAGCCGTGCTTTCAATAAGCGCATACCCCTTGGCTTTTAAGGGGGCGGGGGCAAAGTCCTCTAAATACTCGGCAAACGTAAACATGGCGTTGGGCAAACAATGGGTTTTGATTAAGCCCGGTTTAGCCAAGTCCATAAAGTCTTTCCCCACGCGCCCGAGGCGGTAGCACCCGGTGCAGAAAGACGGCATGTGCTTGGCGTCCACTACCGCGTCAATGACTTGCGCCAGTGTGCGCTCGTCGGTCAAAGTAAACTGGCTGCCGTTCTCTTTATCGTAGGAATACCCACCCGGGTTGACGCGGCTGGCGGCCGAAATTTGCGACACGCCCAGCTCCAAACAGGCGTTGCGCATGGCGGGGCTTTCGCGCGTGCTTAAAATAATGCCGGTGTACGGCACGGCCAGGCGTAAGACGGCAATGCACTGCTTAAATTCGTCGTCACTGAGTACGTCGTTGGGGTGCTGGCTAAAGTCACTCCCTTCGGCGGGTTCAATGCGCGGAATGGAAATCGTGTGCGGGCCCACGCCGTACTGCTCGTCTAAATACCACGCGTGCATCAGCGTGGCCAAAATTTCGTACTTGTGGTCGTACAGGCCCAGCAGCGGCCCAATGCCTACGTCGTTAATACCGGCCTGCAAAGCGCGGTCCATGGCGTCCAGGCGGAACTGATAGTTTTTTTTGGCGCCCGCCAGGTGCAGTTTTTCGTAGGTCTCTTTGTGGTACGTTTCTTGGAACAGCTGATACGTGCCAATGTTGCATTTTTTAAGGGCTTCAAATTCGGGGATGGTCAGCGGCGCGATATTGACGTTGACGCGGCGGATATTCTGTCCGTTCCAGCGTGTTTCGTAAATGGCGGCAATACTATCATATACATATTGCAAACCGCCGCCGGGGTAGGCCTCGCCGGCCACCATTAAAATGCGTTTGTGGCCTTGCTGCAAAAGGGCAGTAACTTCCTGGTGGATTTCCTCGCGCGTGCTGGCGTGGCGTTTAAGCGCGGTGTTGGATTTGCGAAACGCGCAGTACACGCACTCGTTGGTGCAAATGTTGGAAATGTAGAGCGGCGCAAAGAGTACAATGCGGTTGCCGTAAATAGCCTCTTTAACATACTTGGCCGTGTCAAAAAGTTGGTCCAAAAGGGTGCGGTCTTTTAAGCTCAGCAAAACGGCGGCTTCTTGTAAAGAGATGCCTTTAAGTTCGCGGGCTTTGGCCAGTATGCGGGCCACGTCCGCGTCGGTGTATGAGGTCCCTTTTTCCAGGGCTTTGTGTAATAATTCGTCATTGATAATCATATACTTATATGATACTACTTTTAGAGGGGGTGTGCGGCATTTTGCTATAATATACATATGCCGAAGAAAGAAAGCGTGCTCGTGGTGTGCACCAATAGAAAGGCCTACCACGACTATTTCATTGAAGATATCTACCAAGCCGGGCTGGAACTTTTAGGCGCCGAGGTTAAATCTATCCGCCAAAAAGAACTGAGCCTGGAGGGGAGCTTTGTGCGTGTGGAAAACGGCCAAGCGCGCGTCTATCAAATGCACGTAAAACCGTACAAATTTAATTCTTTGGCCGAGTTGGACCCGACGCGCCCGCGCCGGCTACTGCTTACCAAAAAAGAACTGCGTAAATTGGAATCTAAGGCCGAAATCAAAGGCTACGCCCTGGTGCCGTTGGAAGTCTATTTCAAGAACGGTTGGGCGAAATTAAAGCTGGCCCTGGCCAAAGGCAAACACACCTACGATAAACGCGACTCGCTTAAAAAGAAAGACCTCGCGCGCGACATGGAAAAGCAGTTCAAAAACGCTATTAAGTTTTAAAAAAGCTGTCAGTAAAATAAGTGTCATCCCAAACTTGGGTCTAATAGAACTTTTTGTTGGTGACAAGGTCTAAAATAAGCAAAGGATAAACCCATGAAGGGACGTTGTAAAATGAGGATTATCCCTGAACTTGTTTCAGGGTCTTCGACGCTTGTCGTTATAGAAAGTAAAACAGCAAACGGCGGTGCGTGGAAGATGCTGATTTCCATCAGCATGACTAATTGTGATGAATTTCCTGTGCCTCTCGCGGCCTTTAGCGGATCGTTTTTGGATAAATGTCCGGCGCGGAAACTCCGCGGCCTGGAGGGCCTAACTACGTCTTGCAATCATCTTTTTAATCTTCGGGGAATTAAGTTCCCACAGCGCATTTTTGGCTACCCACACGGCGTTGCGGTTATCCGGGTATAGGTCCAAAATCTCGTTGGCGCACGCAATAGCATGTGGGGTTAAGCGCGGGTTTTTCTTGCCAATGTTGCGTAGAGCCCAATTGACGGCTTTAAACACCATGGGGCGCGGGTCCGCGGCGTGAATTTTAATAAGCGGCAGCAGTTTGATTAGGTCTTTCCCCTCGGTCTTGGCGCGCGGCATGGCAAGCACGGCCAGCGTGGCAAACCCCGCACGGCGGACAAATTCTTCGTCTTTGCGCATCCACCGCTCGGCCAGCGTGAGGGGGTTTTTGACTTTGGAAAATAAATTCAGCGCGCACGCGTCACAAATATCCCACGAGTTTAAATCGTGTGCCCACGCGTTTAACTGCTCACGCGAAATATGCGCCGGGTCGGCCAGCATAGAGGCCAAGATGCGCGCCTCGTGCACGCCGCTGGCCCACAGCTCATTGGCCAGAGCTTGATTGGGTTTAACTAACTTTTTAGCCAGCACGCGCAGTTGCGTCACGGGCGTGCCGAGCGCAAACTGCGTGTTAATGCCAAAGCGCGTCTGCATTTGTTTTTTAAACGCAGGGGAAGAAAGGGCTTTTATTTGCGCCAACAGTTCGGGCGCGGCGGGGGAAAGTTGTTGCATTAAATGCCCCCAAAACGGCGGCTGCGCCCGGCGTAGGCGTCCAAGGCTTTTTGCAGTTCTGTGGCGTTGAAGTCGGGCCACAGTACGGGGGTAAAGTAAAACTCGCTATAGGCGGCCTGCCATAAGAGAAAGTTGGAGAGGCGTTCTTCGCCCGACGTGCGGATAATAAGCTCCGGGTCCGGCACCGCGGGTTGATATAAGTGTGCGGAAATATCATCTAGGGAAATCATTTTTTTGCCTTGCCGCAGGAGCGTATTTACGGCGTGGACAATTTCCTGCCGGGCGCCGTAATTAAGCGCCAAGTTGACGGTAAGCCCGGTGTTCCCGGCGGTAGTTTGCACGGCTTTTTCAATTTTTTCTAAGACGGCGGGGGGGAGTTCTTCCTGCGCGCCGCTAACAAGTAGGCGGTAATTTTTAGTCTGCGCCTCGCCGGTATACGTGTCGAGCGTTTTGCAAAGTAGGTCCATAAGGCCGTCAATTTCTTCTTTCGGGCGGGACCAGTTCTCCGTGGAAAACGCATACAAGGTAATAAATTTAATGCCCAACTCAGCGGCGGCCTCAATGGCGCGTTTGACGGCGTTGGCACCCTCGCGATGTCCCGCGAGACGCGGCAAACGGCGCTGTTTAGCCCAGCGTCCGTTCCCGTCCATGATAATGGCAATATGTTGGGGAATTTCGTTCATACTTATTGTTACGGTCGTATTTTATCCATCATACGCGGGAACGGAATCGTCTCGCGTACGTGCTGTAACCCACATACCCAGCGCACCATGCGTTCAATGCCCATGCCAAACCCGGCGTGCGGCACACTGCCGTAGCGGCGCAAGTCCAAGTACCAATCGTAATTTTGCGGATCCAAGCCTTGTTCTTTGATGCGCGCCACTAAGGTTTCGTAGTCGGCCTCTCTTTCGCTGCCGCCGATAATTTCGCCGGCGCCTTCGGGGCCGATGACGTCCACGGCCAGCACCACTTTAGGGTTTTTGGGGTCGCGCTTCATATAGAAAGCTTTAATTTCGGCCGGGTAGCGGTGAATCATAATGGGCGTGTCGTAATCTTCGCCTAAGAGGGTTTCCTCGTCGCCGCCAATGTCGCCGCCCCAGGGGGTGTTGTTGCCTTTTTGGTGCAAAATTTCAATGGCGTCGGTGTAGTCAATGCGCGGGAATTTCTTTTCCACGGTCGCTTGTAATTTAGACGTATCGCGCTCTAAAATTTTAAGGTCCGCGGCGCGGTTTTTAAGCACTTGCCCGACGATATATTTAATGAAATCTTCGGCCAGGTCCATGTTGTCGTCCAGGTCGTTGTAAGCTACTTCGGGCTCTACCATCCAAAATTCCGTCAGGTGCCGGCGGGTTTTGGACTTTTCCGCGCGGAACGTCGGCCCGAAGCAAAACGTGCGCCCCAACGCCATGGCCGAGGCCTCTCCATAGAGCTGGCCGCTTTGGGATAAGAACGCTTTTTCGCCGAAGTAATCGGTTTCAAAGAGTGTGCTGGTGCCCTCGCACGCGGCGGGGGTTAAAATGGGGGAGTCGGACAAAATAAACCCGTGCTTGTGGAAATAATCGCGGATAGCAAAAATGATTTCGTCGCGCACGCGCAAGATAGCCATCTGCCGCGCCGACCGGAGCCACAAGTGGCGGTTGTGCATTAAAAATTCGGGCCCGTGTTCTTTAGGCGTAATGGGGTAATCTTTGGCCATTTGCACGACTTCCAAATTTTTGACCCCCAGCTCAAAGCCTAAGGGCGAGCGTTTATCCTCGCGCACCGTGCCGGTAACGATAATGGACGATTCCTGCGTTACTTTATCCCCGAGGTCAAATTGTTCGGGGCTTACTTCGCCTTTAAACATGACGCATTGGATGATGCCGCTACCGTCGCGCAGTTGCAGAAAGTGCAACTTGCCGCTGGAACGTTTGTTATAGAGCCAGCCTTTTAACGTAATTTCTTGGCCGAGATATTGGCCCACTTCACACACACGAATTTTGCTAGACATAAAAAACCTCTTATCAATAGATACCTATATTTTAGCTTTTTAGAAGGGAAAAAGAAAACGGGCGATAAAACGTATTTTCTTTTTTACGTTAGATTTGCTATAATAAACAAGTCAGTTAGTCATAAAAACCGTTTTACGGGCGTGTAGCTCAGCTGGGAGAGCGCCTCGTTCGCAACGAGGAGGTCGTCGGTTCGATCCCGATCACGTCCAAAATATAGAAACCCTACGTCAGTAGGGTTTTGATATTTTATACATGTTTGTGAACTAAATAATCGACGAAGTTGTGAACCGTAGGCGCTGTTTTGCTTACGTAGTTCGCAACGAGGAGGTCGTCGGCAAGGTCCACGATCACGTCCAAAATATAGAAACCCTACGTCAGTAGGGTTTTGATATTTTATACGTCTTTGCGAACTGTAGGTGCTTTTATATCTATAAGTTCTACTTCTTATATAGGTCTTTTGGCCCATGTATTTTTTATAGAAAATTTCTAGAATAAAATTATGAATACAAAAAAAATAACTGTTGTTTTTGGTGTTTGTTTACTGGCAGCCTTGCAAGGGGCGGCCTATCCTGTATCTGCTCAACAACGCCGTGTTTCCCAACATGTGCAACGCCGCGTATTAACCGCGGCTCAGCGCAACCGCTTAGCTACAAAAGCGGCTTCCAATCCGCACGCTTTGGGTCAGCTGCGCCGTCTGTTAAACCACGGGGCGAACCCGTGCCGCGCGCTGCCGTTTGCGGTATTTGCGGGCAACGTGCGCGGGGTGGAAATTTTATCGGAGTATAAAGACCGCTGTAACTGGAAAGTGGCCGTGGAAGAACGTTTACCTTACGTGGTCAAAAACGATTTGACCGATTTGTTTTATGCTCTTATGGCCGACAACCGCGGCATTACCTGCCCGGACCCGTTTGACTTTACACCCGCTCAACGCGGGGCCCAATGGCATCCGCTGTCTGCCGGTATGCTGGCGGCGGTCAACCAGCGTTGTTTTGCCACGCGCACGAACAAATCCGCCTTCTTAAAAGAGATGATTTTATTAAACCCGGGCCAAAAACATGTGTTTACACTGGGCGAAACGTATAAGTACGGTATCCACTCGCAAGACACACAAAATCAGTGGCTCTCCAACATCAACCAGTTGGTTAGTTCTAACGTAAAAGTTTCTAACGATACGTTGCAATCCGTTATTGCCCAAAGCCGTGTGACTAATTATGAAGGCGTTTCAAACCTACCGTTTGAGACGACGCGCAAGCTTGTCAAACTTTGCTTAAAAGGCGGAGCCGACGGAAAGGCCGTCCTGGCCGAGTTGGACCAAGACCACAATGCTTGGGTGTGGGAACATTACTCGGCCGACGAACGGATGCGCCTTTCTAACCTGTTAGAGCATAAGCCGGAACAGGCCGCACGCACGTTTGTTGATACCTTACGCAAAGCGTACCATAAAATTTTCTAACGCTTTCTTATCCCCGGCGAAACGGCCCTTCCTTCACAGCGGGGCCGTTTATTTTTTGCTAAAATATAACCAATCAACCGTGGGAGTTTTACTATGGATTTACTTACGTTAAAAGAAAATTTACAAACTACCGCCTTGGGCCGCGGCGTACTCAAAGCTGCCAGCAAAGTCTACGGCGTGGGGGCGTATCTGCACCGTTCTTTATATGAAAACGGGTGGAAAAACGCTCGGCGCGTGAACTCGCGCGTGGTGTGCATTGGCAATTTGACCGCCGGGGGCACCGGCAAAACGACGACCGTGCTACTCGCCGCCACTACGCTGGCCAAACAGGGCACGCGCGTGGCGATTGTGTCGCGCGGGTACAAACGGCAACAAAAATCTTCGGGTCCCGTCATCTTGTTTGACAACCCGGATGCCGACTGGCGTTTAGCCGGCGACGAGCCCTTTATGATGAGCCGCGTTTTAAGCCAGTACCAAGTGCCCATTGTCATTGCCGCCCGCCGCGTGGACGCCGCCAACGAGGCCCTGCGCCGCTTTAAAAGCCAACTCATTTTATTAGACGACGGCCTGCAGCACTTTGCGCTGCAGCGCGACGCTAACATTGTGCTCGTGGACGCCAAAAATCCCTTTGGCAACGGCGAGCTGCTGCCCTATGGCATTTTGCGCGAGCCGCTTTCCGGCCTCAAGCGCGCCGATTTAATTATCCTCACGCATTGTGACCAAGTGTCCGCGCGCGCGCTGGAAGACGTGCGCGACCAGGTGCGCCTGTACAACGACACCGTGGAAATTTTGGAAAGCGAACACCGCCCCGAATATTACGTGAATATCTGCACCACTAAACAAGTGCCGCTCACAGACATTAAAGGCCCGGTGGCGTGCTTTTGCGCGCTGGGTCACCCGGAGAGTTTTGAGCGCACGCTTAAAGATTTGGGGCTTATTCCACGTCAAAAATGGCGTTTCCCCGACCATCAATATTATACCGAAGAACACCTGCGCACGTTTGAAGCCACGCGCGCGGGGTTGCCTCTCATCACTACGTTTAAGGACTTTGTTAAATTCCCCGACAACTGGCGCGATATTTTGACCAAAGATGTGTATGTGTTATCGGTCAATTTGCATATACGCGGGGGGGAGAAAGAGTTTAAGAAGTTTACCAATGTGCTCTATCCCAACAAGAAGTAGCTAGTATTCCACACGAAGTTACAGTTTCCACATTTGGCAATCTATAAACATCCCGTACTTGATACGGGATCTTCCACGCACGCCGTTGTTGTTTCCGTTTTCCGCTAGATCTTGTAACACGGCAAGCGTCGAAGATCCTGAGTCAAGCTCAGGATGACTGTATGATTTTGACAAATCAGCTTACTAAACATTTTACCCGTTGTTTGTGTTTTTTACTTCCCCCCTGGCGGGGGAAGTGGCACGGAGTGCCGATGAGGGGGGGAAATTAATCCTGCCCGGTGCTTGCCTCAAATCTGAAAACAGGGCCGTCCCT
>JAZUSP010000016.1:0-57218 GCA_045606805.1 Elusimicrobiaceae bacterium
TAAAAGCCACTACCAGCGTCGAAGACCCTGAAACAAGTTCAGGGATAATCCTCATTTTACAACGTCCCTTCATGGGTTTATCCTTTGCTTATTTTAGACCTTGTCACCAACAAAAAGTTCTATTAGACCAAAATCAGCCAATCTTCCTACTGTACGCGGTGATGTCTTTGTAGGTCAGTCATTGCCCCGCACTACAACCCTGCGGGGCAGGCTCTGACAAAGCCTCGCAAGAGGCTTATTTTTTGCTATTTTTGGCCACTTTTTTAAAAAAAGCTTGCATTGTTTTTTTTTTTTGGTACGATTATGCTTGCCGGATATGGGGGGATATATCTCTCTATATAAAAACGCCGTATAAAAGATTTTAGAGCGTTTGAACGGTATTATAAAGGAGAGTGAAAGAAATGATAAAAAGTAAAAAACAAGCGTTTACGCTTATTGAGTTGTTGGTTGTTGTTTTAATCATTGGCATTTTGGCGGCGGTGGCTGTGCCACAATACCAAAAAGCAGTAGCTAAAAGCCGCTATGCTAAACTTAAACCATTTGTTCAAGCTTTGGCAGATGCCGAAGAAGTATATTATTTAGCTCATGGGGAATATACCGCAGAAATTTCTGAGTTAGATATAGATTTTCCTCAAACACCAACTACACAAACAACTACTCGTGTGGGAAAAGAATATACATTTGATTGGGGAGTAATTTCATTAGTGTCAGTAGCTATTGAGCCACGTGTGGTAGCTACAGATGTACTTGCATCAGTAATGTATGGTAGATATTTAATTCATTCTGAAGATGACTATGCTGGTATGCAACGGTGTTCTCCAATTGTAACAGAAGATAATTCCAATGAAATCGGACATCAAATATGTCAAGCAGAATCGGGGTTGTCCGAACCGAGTAGGGGAAATAATTATTATTGGTAAAGCAGTTTATGTTGCTTTCCACAAAAATTAACCCCGCACTAGGCGGGGTTAATTTTTTGGTAGGAATAGGATTCGAACCTATGTAGGGCGTAGCCCGACGGTTTTACAGACCGTTGCTTTTGACCGCTCAGCCATCCTACCGGAGAAACGTATTACTTAAACAACTAGGTACCTATATTATAACAAAAAAAGACACTTCTGTCATTTTTTCGTTGCACCGCTTACATAAAAAACCCCGTACTTTGTTTTGTGCGGGGCTTTTTTTGATTTCAAAATTTGTTATTTGCCGTTCACAATTTTCCAAACCGTCGTGCGCGAAATGCGCTGAATGTGGCTTACGTTTTTGCGCAAAGCCTCTAAAGAAAACTCCGGGTGTTTCACGTGTAACTTTCTTACCGCGTTTACTGCTTCTTCACTCACCGTATGTCTTTTGGGCTTACGATCCAAAAGAGTGACCAAAGGAGCCCCGCCCTTATTTACTTTACGTTTCCACGCTACAAAAGTAGAAAGCGGTACCTTATATTTTTGGGCAGTATCTCTCCATCCATTCTTTTGGAAATGGGTGTATATTTTTACTTTTTCTTGTAGTGTATAAGTTCTATATTTTGCCATATTATTTGTATAGCATTTTTTTAGAACATTTTAAAGGGGGTGTTGTTACAAGTTTTAAAATGTTACAATAAAATTATGGAAAAACCCGCCTTAACCCCCTTAATGAAACAATACTATCTAATCCGGGACCAGCACCCGGATATTGTTCTATTTTTCCGCCTGGGCGATTTTTATGAAATGTTTGACGAGCAAGCACGTGAAATCAGCGCCCTTTTGGGCCTTACGCTTACCGCGCGCAACGGTACTCCTATGTGCGGGATCCCTTACCATGCGGCCAATACCTATATTACGCGCCTGTTAGCGGCCGGCAAAAAAATCGGCATTTGCGAGCAGACTAGCTCCGTCATGGACAAAGACACCAAACTTTTTGAGCGCAAAGTGGTGCGCATCATCACGCCGGGCACCCTTGTGGAAGACAGCCTGTTAGACGCCAACCAAGCTAACTATCTTTTGGCGTTAGATGTTACCCCTACCGGGTGGGCGTTGGCGTGTGTAGAAGTTTCCACCGGCGAATTTTGGGTTAATCAAAACGATAAAGACCCTTCACTTACCAATTTGGCGGCCGCGTTGGCGGCCGTCAATCCGTCGGAAATTATCGGCACGCGTGAGAGTTTGGATACCTTGCGCCAAAAAGTAGTTATTCCCGGTTCACTCACGCTTACCAACGTGGCCCCCTTTGACGGCGATTTTACACTACCTGTCAGTTGGCCGGCGCTGGGCGCGTGGGGCAACCGCAAGCGGGCATTATCGTGTGCTCTGCAAGTCATGAAATATATTAAAGCTACGGACCCGAGCGTGCAAACTACACTAATTCCCGTGTACCGAGAGCTGAAAGAATGTTTGCAAATTGACGAAAATGCCGTGGCATCCTTGGAACTGGTGAAAGGGCAAGAAGGTGGCCGCGCGGGCAGTTTGTGGAATTTACTCGATAAGACCAAAACCGCTATCGGCAGCCGCAAACTCAAGGAATGGATTTTACACCCTTTATTAGATGTGGACCAAATTGCACAGCGTCAAAATTGCGTGGAAGCGTTTGTCAAAAATCAAAGTGCCATTGCTGATTTAAGTGCCCTACTGGAAACAATTGCCGACGTGCAACGCATTATGACCCGCACTGCCAACGGCACGGCTAGCCCACGGGATGTATCGGGGTTGCGCCGTTCGCTCTTAAATGTAGATTCGCTGGCGCAATGGTTTGAAACGTACCCGCACGTGGCGCCGCATTTAAAAGCGCAGTTTGAGTCTGTTTTGCCTGTCTTAAAAGACATGGCGCGCCTGTTGTATGAGGCTATTAACGAAACTCCGCCTTTGCATATTTCCGACGGGGACGTCATCCGTGCCGGGTATAATAGTGAATTAGATGAACTGCGCTCGTTAAAAACAAACTCCAACCAAACCTTGCAGGAAATTTGCGAGCGCGAACGCGCCAAAACGGGGATTACCACCCTTAAAGTGGGGGTTAATTCGGTTTATGGCTATTATTTTGAAGTTACTAAATCGCATTTGGCCAAAGTGCCGTATGGCTACGTGCGCAAGCAAACACTCGTCAATGCCGAACGTTTTATCACCGAAGAACTCAAACAGCTGGAAGACAAAATCACCCATGCCGAGCAAAAAATCTTGCGTTTGGAAGCCCACCTGTTTGGCCAAATCCGTACTACGTTATCGGCCAACATTGAGGCTTTTAAAACGTTTGCGCAACTCATTTCGGAGTTGGATGTTTACGAAGCCTTGGCGCTTTGCGCGCTCAAAGGCAATTACACCAAACCCGTTGTGGATACGAGCACGGAACTGTATTTTGAAAGTGGCCGCCATCCGCTAGTGGAGCAAACGTTGCCGCCCGGCAGTTTTGTGCCCAACGGGCTCAAGTTAGGCACGCCGGACACGCAAATTATGCTTATTACCGGCCCTAACATGGGTGGTAAAAGCGTGTTTTTAAAACAAAGCGCCGTCATTGTAATTTTGGCGCAAATGGGAAGTTTTGTGCCTGCGCAAAATGCGCGCATTGGGCTGGTGGACCGCATTATGACGCGCATTGGCGCGCATGACGCTTTGAGCCGCGGGAACTCTACCTTTATGGTAGAGATGAACGAAACCGCGCACATTTTAGCGTCCATGACGCCGCGCAGTTTGATTTTACTGGACGAAGTAGGTCGCGGCACTTCCACGTTTGACGGTATTTCCATTGCGTGGGCGATTGTGGAGTACCTTTATAAACAAAAAGGCGGGGCAAAAGTTATTTTTGCCACGCACTATTTTGAACTCATAGATTTGGAAAATAAATACGAGCGCGTAAAAAATTTCCACGTAGAGGCGCAAGAATATAAAAATGCGCAGGGTGAAAGCAAATTGGCTTTCTTATACCAAATAAAGCCCGGCGCGGCGGATCGCTCGTACGGGATTCATGTGGCGGAATTGGCGGGTTTGCCTGCGGCATGTACGTTGCGTGCCAAAAAGGTACTCAAAGATTTGGAAGCTAAAAAAGGGGCCAAAATCTCCGTCAAAGAAAAAGATATGGTCAAAGATTTGTTTTCTTCGCCGATTGTGGAAGAAATCAAAATGGCCGACCCTGATAAACTAACACCCTTAGATGCTTTACAACTCATTTGCGAATGGAAGAAACGAATCAATGAGTAACATTCACGTACTGGACGAAAAAACAGCCGGACAAATTGCCGCGGGCGAAGTGATTGAACGCCCGGCGGGTGTGCTCAAAGAACTCTTAGAAAACGCGGTAGATGCGGGCGCCACGGCCGTGCATATTGATATTGAAGGTGCTGGGCGCACCTTAATTCGCGTCAGCGACAACGGCCGCGGTATGGACGAAGAAGATTTGAAACTTAGCATTTTGCGCCACGCCACCAGCAAAATTAAACAATTTGATGATTTAGGCACTTTGTGTACGTTTGGCTTTCGCGGGGAGGCACTTTACTCCGTGGCGGCTGTTTCGCAAATGGCCATTACCAGTTGTACAGCGGACGGCCCCGGCCACCGCTTGGAAATTCACGGCGGCAAAGTGATAGATTTGCGCCCGGCGCCGTCCATTGCCGGCACTACTGTGGAAATACGTGATTTGTTTTACAACGTGCCCGCACGGCTTAAATTTTTAAAAAGTGATGCGTACGAGCGCGCGTGCCTCTTAAAAATTATTGAAGAAAGTGCGCTTGCCAATTTGAACGTGGGTTATCACGTTACCGTCAACGGGCGCGACGTGTACCACTTACCCGCCGAAGATGGCCCATTTGAAAAGGCTGTTATTAACCGCGCGCGGCCCATTTTAGGGGCCGAGGTGGCGGACTCCCTCGTGTTTAAAGCGTATCAAGACGTAGGTTTACAGCTTTTTGTGACGCCGGCCGATAAACTGGTGCGCGTGCGCGATTTACAATACACCTTTGTCAACCGCCGCCCGATTGACAGTAAAACCGTGCAACAGGCTGTCTATAAGGCGTATCAAAATGCGCGAGGGCAAAATTCGCACCCGGCGTTTTTAATTTACATGAATTTGGCCCCGGCTGATTTTGATGTGAACATTCACCCGCAAAAGCGGGATGTGCGCTTTGCCGACGAACATGGCGTGTTTGCTCTTTTAATGAACCGGGTGGGGGAAACGGTATTTAGTAACGGCCGGCCGATTGAGGTATCGGCCGAAAAAGCCGCCCCGGAGATTGAACTGCCCAAACCCGCACAACCCGCGGCTGAGAAACTTTTTACCGCTAAGCCCATGGAAAATTTTGCCGCGGCCTTTGCACCCAAAGAAACCGCCCCCTCGGCCCCCGTGCAAACGTTTAGCTTAAAAACGCCGGGGCTCACGCGGGAACTCTTTGCAAAACCCGTGGAAACAATGCGTGAAAGTGAAGAGCCCGCCGAATATATGGCTCGCCCGTCCGCCGAGCCCGTTGAAAAATCGGCTGAAAAACCCGCCCCACAAACGCAAGAATTACCCAAAGAAGGCCCGCAGTGGTATCACGGCCCGTATCATTATATCGGCCAGTTGCAGCGCAGTTATTTACTGTTTGAAAACCCGCAAGGGCTGGTACTTATTGACCAACACGCCGCGCAGGAGCGGGTGCTCTTTGAGCATTATTTGGATTTGTTTGAAAAACAGCAAGTGCAAGTGCAAAAACTGTTGTTTCCCGTGCATGTGGACTTGCCGCCGTCCAACGTGGAAAGTTTGCTCTCGTGGAAGGATTTTTTGCAAAAAGCCGGGTTTGAGTTGGAGCCGTTTTCGGCTCGCACGGTGCTTGTTAAAACCATGCCTAACGTGGTCCGCTTTAAAGAGGACGATATGAAAGCCTTTATCGTGTCGTTAGCAGGCGTGGTGGGGGACCCTTCCAAATCTACCGACGTACTTAAACGCAAAATGATAGCCATGCTGGCCTGTAAACGTGCCATTAAAGCGCACGATGCCATTACCGCGCAAGAGGCCGAAGCCCTCCTGGAAAATATGAAAAAATGTAGGGACGGCATGCATTGCCCGCATGGCCGCCCCGTACTCGCCCAACTTTCCATTGAGCAGATTGGAAAATTGTTTGGGAGATAGGGTTATGGCAAAGCATAAATTCGTGAAACAGTACTTATTTCAGGATCTGGGGTCCCTCTCATAATTTTTTCACAAAAATCGCCCTCATTTTTTTGGAAAATAATACTTTGATCTGTCCTTTCTATGCACCTAATTTGGTTTTCTTGAGGTATAATTCGGAAACCGGCTCCCTGGTAGGGCCCGTTTATTCGGCCTACCCATATTACAAATATATCGTTAAAAGTAGTAAATTGGGCAGACCAATCTTCATTTGACCGCGTATCTGTTACGGTATTGATCCATTTTTCATTACCGGTCCAAGGTAGGGTCATATCTAATTGTTCAAAAGTAGTAGGATAACTGCCGTTAGCTAAATAATATGCGTTAGCCGCTTGCCAAAGTGTTTTGGCAAGCGTAAGCCCCTGTGTTACCCGCGATTTCTCCACCGCTTTTTGATATTGCGGCACGGCTACCGCCGCCAAAATACCGATAATCAGTACCACAACCAATAACTCAATGAGTGTGAAAGCCCCGTTATTAAATAAAGACGTCATCCCGTACTTGATACGGGATCTTCCACGCAGGTTGTTTAAAAACGACAACGGCAGGCGTTGAAGATCCTGAATCAAGTTCAGGATGACTGTATTGTTTACAGCTGTTTGCGTAAAACCCCGCCGGGTGTGTTTATTTTCCATGTGCATTTCTCCTTAGTTTTCAGTTCAATTTATCCGCTTTGGAAAAATGCAACCAAAAACGGCCACTTTAGAAGAGACTATCACACAGGCTCCCACCAAAACAGCCGTAGCTCTCCGTATAAACGGAAAACATTGGGCACAAGAAAACGGTTTTCGAAGGTCCGTTCTCTTGTGCCTAATTCGGCTATTTTTGGAGTGTGATAGTGCTTTTTCAAGCCCTCCGTATTCTGCATACGGTTCCAAAAACAGGATCAAATTGTACCCACATTATAGCATAATGTGGGTACAATTACAGTACGCAATAACCGGGATTGTCGGCTAATTTTCAAAAGAGCGCGTTGCGACCAAAAGTTTGCTCCTGTTTTCAGATTTGAGCCTAGGTAAGGCCGCAAGTTGAGCCAGGGTTGGCAAAAAGCTCTCTTTGCCTTTGCGCCGCTGGACTTTTGCGGTTAGTACGCACTTTGTTTTGCGCAGGCATAGTAACTATGCCAAGCAAAAAAAGAATGTAATAGCCCAAAAGGACGCGGCCCAAAGGGTTTAGCCGTTTTTGAGTTCGGCTTTGTTAAAAAAGTTTTCCAATGATTACATTGCCCGCACTTTTTTGCCGCGCCTCACAATACAAAAACGGCTAAACGCAAAGAGCAATTAGAACTTCTTGCCAACCCTAGTACGTCTGCAAGACAACGCGTAGCGTTGCAGGTACGCGAGCGAAAGTCGGCTTTAGATAGGCCAAATATGAAAACTGTTACAGTGTGCGTATTGTCTTTATCCCCCAAAAAAGGTATCCTTTATATATATTCTCTAGTGGAGGCACTATGCCCGAAACACCCGTTTTAGAACGTGTCTTATTTTCACAGGAACAACTAACCGCCCGCGTGGCCGAGTTGGGCCGCCAAATCTCCGCCGATTACCGAGGCAAAATGCCCTTATTTGTAGGCATTTTGCGCGGTTGCATCCTATTTTATAGCGACCTTATGAAACAAATCAGCGTGGATTGTAATATGGACTTTATGTGCCTGTCATCCTATTCGGGCACGTCTAGCACCGGGCAAGTGCGCACCATGCTGGATTTGCGTGAAAGCATCAAGGGTCGCCACGTGGTCATTGTAGAAGATATCGTGGACACCGGGCTTACGTTGGAATATTTACTGGAACACCTGCGCTCGCGCGGGGCAGCCAGCATTGAGATTTGCTGCCTCTTAAACAAACCTTGCAACCGCAAAGCGGATATCCACCCCAAATACGTCGGGTTTGAGGTGGGAGATGAATTTGTCATCGGTTACGGCCTGGATTATAACGAGCTGTACCGCAACTTACCTTATATTGGGGTTTTTAGAAAACAATGAAAAACAATAAACGTCCTAACAACCGCCGGATGATTTCCGTCGGGCAAATTGCCGGGTGGATTGCCGTATTTATTTTAGCCGTCGTGTTATTTAACCGTCCCGGCGCCAAACCAAGCACCTTAGATTATTCCGATTTTAAACAAAAAGTAGCCGCGGCTGAAGTGTCGGACTTGACGGTGGCGCCGGAAATCATTTCCGGTTTATACAAAGACGACAAAGGCCAATTCGTGCCGTTTAAAACGGTGCGCATGGCCGACCCGGATCTTGTCAAAGAGCTTTCTGCCGCTAAAATCAAATTCAAAGCCGAAAAAGATAACAGTTGGATTGGCAATATTCTCTTTAATGTACTTTGGATTGTTTTGTTAATCGGGCTGTGGTGGTTTATCTTCCTGCGCCCGCAACGAAGTGACGGCAAAAGTGCCATGAGTTTTGCGCGCAGTAAAGCCAAAATGCAGGACCCTGCCCAGCAAACCGTTACGTTTAAAGATGTGGCTGGATGCGACGAAGCCAAAGAAGAACTGCAAGACATCATCAAATTCTTAAAAAACCCTAAAAAATTCCAAAAATTAGGTGGCAAACTCCCTAAAGGCGTGCTTTTGTACGGTGCGCCCGGCACCGGCAAAACCTTGCTTGCTAAAGCGGTAGCGGGGGAAGCGGGCGTGGCGTTTTTCTCGGCCTCTGCCAGCGAATTTGTGGAAATGTTTGTGGGCGTGGGCGCGGCGCGTGTGCGGGATCTGTTTGACCAAGCCAAGAAAAATTCGCCCGCTATTATTTTTATTGACGAGTTGGATGCTGTCGGCCGCCGCCGTTTTGCCGGTATCGGGGGCGGGCATGACGAACGCGAGCAAACCTTAAACCAGCTTTTAATTGAACTGGACGGGTTTGAAAGCAAACAAGGCATTATTTTAATGGCGTCCACCAACCGCCCCGACGTGTTGGACCCGGCCCTTATCCGCCCCGGCCGTTTTGACCGCCATATTTCCGTGCCCGCGCCGGACTTAAAAGGCCGCGAGGAAATTTTAAAAGTGCATGCCAAAAAAGTGAAACTGGGCGCAGATGTAGATTTAAAAACCGTTGCCAAAGGCACCCCCGGTTTTGTAGGGGCCGACCTCGCCAACGTGGTAAACGAAGCTGCTATTTTGGCCGCCCGCGCCGATAAAGACGCCGTGGAGCCCGCTGATATGGACGAGGCCATTGAACGTGTGATTGCCGGCCCGCAAAAGAAAAGCCGCATTATTTCCAAGCACGAACTGCAAGTGATTGCCGCGCACGAAGTGGGGCACACCATTGTGGCGCGCCTTACCGACCATTCGGACCCGGTACATAAAGTGTCTATCATCCCGCGGGGCCAGGCGCTGGGCTATACCTTGCAACTGCCCGTGGAAGATAAGTTTTTGGTCAGCAAGTCGGAATTTAAAGACCGCCTGTGCATTTTACTTGCCGGGCGTGGCGCCGAAGAAATTGTCTTTGGCGAAATTACTTCCGGCGCTAGTGATGACCTCAATAAAGCCATGGCCTATGCCCGCAAAATGGTGATGGAACTGGGAATGAGCGAAAAACTCGGCCCGGTGGCCTTGCCTAGCGGAGAAGAAGGCGAAGTGTTCTTAGGGCGCGATATTTCCCGCCATACCACCTATTCGCCCGAACTGGCCAAAATTATTGACGAAGAAATTTTAGGTTTAATTCGCTCGTCCTATGCGCGCGCCAAAGAAATTATTGCTACCCACCGTGCCGCATTTGACAAGCTGGTAGCGGTGCTACTTGAAAAAGAAGTCGTAGAGGCCAAAGAAATTGACGAAATTTTAGGCCTTAAAGCACCGCAAGTAAAAGAAGAAACCCCGGCCCAAGAGGCTGCCGATGAACTGGCCCAAGAAGCCGCGGCTGCCAAAGAGCAAGCTAAGCCCCAGGCCACGCAAGGCGATTTGTTTGATATGGGGGATAAATAGTTTGTGCGCTGTGTGCGCCCAAGGAAATAAATATGGGAAAGTATTTTGGAACCGACGGAATCCGCGCTATTGCGGGGCAATTTCCGCTCGTAGATGATTTTATTACAAAGCTAGGCTATGTGGCTTTAAATGAGCTTAAAAATTATGCCCAAGCCGAACAGTTAAAACCGCAAGTTATTATTGCGCAGGATTCGCGCCAAAGCGGGCCGCAAATTTTAGACGCTTTGCAAAAAGGGATCCGCGCCAGCGGGGTAAACGTCATTAGCTTAGGTATTTCCACCACCCCGTCGGTGGCGTATCTCGTCAAAAAAACAGGCAGCTTGTGCGGGGTAGTCATTTCCGCCAGCCATAACCCGGCCGAATTTAACGGGATTAAATTTTTTACTAATCACGGCACCAAATTGCCCGAGGCGTTGGAAAATTCTATTGAAGAAAAAATTGACAAATTGGGCACTGTTCCTACCCCCTGCGGGACGTTTACCGAGGATCCCTCTTTAATCAAACTTTACGAAGAATTTTTGATGTCCACCGTGGACGCTAACTTATTAAAAGGTACCAAAATTGTGCTCGATTGTGCCAACGGCGCCAGCTATAAAATAGCGCCCAACGTGTTTGCGGGGCTGGGCATGAATGTCACCGTAACTGGGGCCAAGCCCGACGGAACGAACATCAATAAAAATATCGGCGCTTTGCATACTGAGTTTATGCAAGAACTTACCATGCGCGAGCAGGCTTTTATGGGTTTTAGCTTTGACGGTGACGCCGACCGCGTTATTGCATCCGATGAGAAAGGCCGCCAATTAGATGGCGATAATATCATTGCCGCTAGTGCGCTGTGTATGAAACAGGTCGGCACGTTGAAAAACAACAAAGCGGTGCTCACGGTCATGGCCAACCTCGGCTGCATCAATTATTTAAAAGAAAACGGCGTAAGCGTAGAACTAACTACCGTGGGTGATAAATATGTGTCCGAAGCGTTGGAAAAAGGCAACCTCTCTATTGGGGGGGAAACGTCCGGCCATATCATCTTCCGGGACTTTGCCAACACGGGTGATGGGATCTTGTCGGCCTTGCAATTTTTGCAATTTGTGAAAAAATCGGGGAAACCGGCCAGTTGGTTTTTAGACCAATGGCAAAAATACCCCAGTCAGCTAAAAGCTGTGGCCGTCACGTCTAAACCGCCGCTAGAAAGTTTGGACGGGTTTTTGCCCGGCGTAGCTAAGATTGAAGAAACCATGCACGGCAAAGGCCGTGTGGTGGTGCGTTACAGCGGCACCGAGCCCAAACTGCGTATTTTAGTGGAAGGGCAGGAAAAAGAAATGGTGGCCCGCGTTTTAAAAGAAGTAGAAAAATTGTACCAACAAAAAACGGAGGTACGTAAATGACTTTAAAATTAGGTGTAAATATCGACCATGTAGCCACCTTGCGCCGGGCGCGCCGGGCCGCTTACCCGGATCCACTGGACGCCGGTGCTATTGCCTTAGCCGCGGGGGCTGATTTTATTGTAGTACACTTGCGCAAAGACCAGCGCCACATCAACCAAAAAGACGTGGCCAACCTATGCAAATTGTTTCCTAAACAAATCCATTTGGAATGTTCATGCTGTGACTTTGCCGAAAAAGTAGCTCTTAAATGTAAACCACATTCGGTGTGCTTAGTGCCCGAGCTGCCCGGCGAAATAACAACTACAGGCGGGCTCAATTTTACACCCGCGGTGCAAAAACGGCTTTATAAAATGATTGAAAAACTCCACAAAAAGCACATTTTAGTCAGTTTATTTGTAAACCCGGTGGCGGCCGATTTGCGTATTGCCGCTAAACTGGGGGCGGATATTGTAGAGTTGTGCACGGCCGCATATAGCGAGGCTAAAACGCAAAAAGAGTCCCAAAAATTGGTACAAGAGCTGGCATTATCGGCCCTTTTGGCGCAAGAGCTGGGCCTCAAAGTACACGCTGGGCATGGGCTTGATTATCACAATGTGCTGGCGGTAGCGGATATTGGCGGTATTAGCTGTATGAATATCGGCTTTGCCATTATTACGCGTTCCCTGTTTACAGGGCTTCCGTCTGCTGTGGAAGAAATGAAAAATTTACTGTAGGAGAACTTTATGTGCGGTATTATTGGTTACGTTGGCAAAAATAACAGTACCCCTTATATTATAGACGGGCTTAAAAAATTGGAATACCGCGGGTATGACTCGGCCGGTATTTCCATTTTGCAAGATAAAAAAATTGTTACCGTGCGTGCCGTCGGCAAAGTAGCCGAACTGGAAAAAGCCGCTTTGCAGGTAAATCCGCAAGGTACTACGGGGATTGGCCACACGCGTTGGGCCACCCACGGCAAGCCCAGCGAGGAAAATTCCCACCCGCACCGCGATTGTTCCGGCGAGTTAGTCGTCGTGCATAACGGAATTATTGAAAATTATTTGATGCTGCGTGAAAAACTGACCAAACTGGGGCACAAGTTTCAAAGTGAAACCGATACCGAAGTGATTGCCCACCTCATTGAAGAAAATTTAAAACATACCCGCGGCGCAAACGACGAAGAAAAACTCATCAAAGCCGTGCAAAAAACCAATGCTGAAATTTCCGGTGCGTTTGCCATTGGCGTAATGTGGGCCCATACGCCCGGTATGCTTATCGGTGTCAAAACGCAAAGTCCGCTCGTTGTAGGACTCGGTAAAAAAGAAAACTTTTTAGCTTCTGATATTCCCGCTTTTTTGCAACATACCAACAAGGCCCTGTTTTTAGAAGATAGTGAAATGGTCATCTTGCGCGCGGACGGCGTTACGCTTTTAGATGCCAACGGAAAAGAAAAAAAAGTAAAAGCTACCAAAATTTCGTGGGACCAAAAAACCGCTGAAAAGGGCGGCTACGCGCACTTTATGATTAAGGAAATTTATGACCAGCCGCAGGCGTTGGAAGATACCTTGCGTACGGCCATGACCGATTTTTCTAAACTTTTGGGTGCAGATGATAAAGCGTTGCGCAAGCTCAGAAACATCCACATTATTGCGTGTGGTACGGCCTATCATGCGGGGCTTGTCGGCAAATACTATTTAGAACAACTGGCCGGGATTCCCACCAGTGTGGACCTCGCCAGTGAATATAAATACCGCACCATTCCCCCGTTTGAAAATACGCTCGCTATTGCCATTAGCCAATCTGGTGAAACGGCCGACACCCTTGGCGCGATTAAAAAAGCCAAAAAACTCGGTTTTAAAACGTTAGCTATTTGTAATGTGCTGGGCTCTACGCTTACGCGTATTTGTGACGGCACATTCTTTACGCATTGCGGGCCCGAAATCAGCGTAGCCTCTACCAAAGCGTTTACCAGCCAAATTACTGCCTTATTTGGGCTGGCGTTATGTTTGGGAAAAGCCAACGGACATACGAGCGAAGCCGATTTTGACAGATATGCCAAGCAACTTGTGCGCCTGCCCAAAGATATGGCGCAGACCGTTAAAATGGAATATGATGTGCGCCATTTAACGCGCAAAATTTACAAAGCGGACCGTTTTATTTTCCTGGGCCGTAATGTAAACTTTCCTATCGCTTTGGAGGGCGCGCTTAAATTAAAGGAAGTTTCCTACCGTAGTGCCGAAGGGTTTGCGGCAGGCGAAATTAAGCACGGCCCTATTTCCATTATTGACAAAGGTACCCCGGTTTTTATGCTTATGCCGGATGATGACTTATTTGAAAAGATGCTTTCGGCCTGCCAGGAATGCCGTGCCCGCGGCGCTTACGTAGTAGCCATTACCACGCAAGGCGGCGTCAAGCAAGCGCAAAGTGTGGCCGACAAAGTATTTACCGTGCCGCAAACAAATTCGCTTTTACAGCCGATTTTAAATGTAGTACCCTTGCAGTTTATGGCCTATTGGATTGCCAAGCGTTTGGGGTGCGATATTGACCAACCGCGCAATCTGGCCAAAAGCGTGACCGTAGAATAAGGGGGGGAATCTATGCAACCCATTACCCAAGCCCTCGTACACGAGTGGTTGCCCGTGCGCCCGCAAGCGGCGCATAAAGGGAGCTTTGGCCGCGTTCTTGTTGTGGCAGGCTCGCGTTCTATGTGCGGTGCGGGCTTATTGTGTGCCAAAAGTGCTTTAGCTGCGGGGGCGGGGCTTGTCTATTGGGCCCTTCCTAAAACCATGCAATCTGCGTTTGCTGCAGCCTTGCCGGAAGCGATTACAATCCCGTTACCTGAAAATGAGCTAGGAGAAATTGACGAATCTGCTTGGGAATTATTTCCCGACATTTGTGCCCAATTTAACCCCTCTTTATTAGTGGCAGGCCCCGGTATGGGGAAAAGCCCGTTATTGCCGCTTTTACTGCAAAACAGTGCGTTGCCGCTTGTGGTAGATGCGGACGCCCTTAATGCGCTTGCGCGCGAGCCCGGTTGGCATAGCACGTGGCCGCACGAGCGCCCGGCTGTTTTTACACCGCACGCGGCCGAAATGGCCCGTCTGCTAAACAGCCCGGTAGCTGCGGGTGATCCCACACGCCAAGCGCACGTGCAAAAACTGGCGCAACTTACCGGCGGCGTGTGTTTGTTTAAAGGTATACGTACTCTTGTTTGCGGCGCCCAAGAACTCTTAGAAAACACCACAGGCGGTCCGGCCCTTGCCAAAGGTGGTGCCGGGGATGTATTATCCGGCGTGATTGCCGGGTTGTGGGCGCAGTTAGGAACGCAAGAAGGTTTTTCAGTGCATACGGCGCTCAAAGCAACGGCGTGTGGCGTATATTTGCACGGCTTAGCCGGCGATTTTGCCGCGCACGATAAGGGCCCCTATAGTGTGTTGGCCGCGGATATATCCGATTATATTTCATGCGCGTTTGTACACGTTTTGGAGGGCGAATGAGTACCGTACTGCATATTTTAATCGGTGTGGTGTTGGGGGTGGCGTTTTTAGTGTTGGCCGTTGTGGTGTTTTGTAAGCGTGCCGCCACAAAAGCCATTCGTCCCAAAGCCAAACGTAAAGCACTCTTTGCCTGGCCCAGTGATTTCGGCCTTTCGTATGAAAATGTAACCTTTCAAACCGCGGATGGTATTTCGCTCAAGGGGTGGTGGGTGCCGGCTGAAAATTCCGCCAAAACTATTATTTTAATGCACGGGTGGGGGATGAACCGCTCGGGCATTTTGCCTTATACCTGTTTTTTGCGCGATTTGGGCTATAATCTCTTTTACTTTGATTTCCGCGCATTGGGCGAAAGCGGTGGCGACACAAGCTCTATTGGGTACTTAGAACTCAAAGATGTGCGTGCCGCTATTGAATTTTTGAAAAAAAACTACCCGGAACAATGTCAAAAAATCGGCTTATACGGGCTATCGTTAGGTGGTATGGTGGCCCTGGGCGAAACAGCCCGCAACCCCGAAATTGCCTGCGTAGTGGCCGAAGCACCGTATTATTCGTTTCGGCGGGTGGTATCGCGTTGGGCGTGGCTACATTATCGGTTGCCGTATTTTCCGCTATTGCCGATTGTACTGCACTATATCCGCCGGGAACTCAAAGCCAACCCCGAGCGTTACAGCCCCAAATATATCGTTGCCAAAATTGCACCGCGGCCCTTGTTTATTATTCACGGTCGCTATGATAATTTAGTGCCGGCTTCCCACGCCCGCCGCTTGTACCGCGCCGCCGGGGAGCCGAAAAGTTTGTGGATTGTACCCAACGCTAAGCACGATAAATGCGGCGAAGCGGGCGGATATGCTTATAAACAAAAACTGGCGGATTTCTTCCGCACTTACCTATAATACAAAGAGTCATCCCGCAGGGTTGGGATGCGGGATATAATACCGGATATGCTTATTATTTTTGATTTAGATGGAACACTTTTAAATACGTTGGATGACTTGACCGATGCGGTTAACTACGCGTTATGGGAATATGGCTTTGCCCCACATAGTGTGGACGAATGCCGCACCCTGGTGGGGAACGGCGTAACTAAACTGATAGAGCGTGCCTTGCCCGAAAAGGCCCGTACTTCCGAAAATATCGCCCGCCTACGTGAGCTGTTTTTTAATTATTATAACGACCATTTGTGGGATAAGACACGCCCTTATGCCGGGATAGGTGGTATATTAGGGGCCTTGCAAACGCGCGGCGTGAAATTGGCGGTAGCGTCTAATAAATACCAGGCGGCTACCGAGCGATTAATAGCACATTTTTTTCCGCAAATTACGTTTGCCGCCGTGTTAGGCCAGCGTGAAAATGTACCTATTAAACCGCACCCGCAAATCGTGCAGGACATTTTAGCGGCGGCGCACGAAACCTCGGCGCATACAGTATATGTAGGCGATAGCGACGTGGATATGCAAACGGCCCAAAACGCGGGCGTAAAAGCGTGCGCAGTGACGTGGGGCTTTCGCCCGCGTGACGTACTAGCGGTGTATAAGCCGGCGTATATTATAGATAATCCTTATCAATTGGTAGATATATAAACGGCGGTCGCGAAGTCCTTTCTTACTTCAAATCTAAAAATCAACCCAAACTTTTGCTTGCATTTTTTTTTGGTACACTCCTCTTATGTCGTACCCAGGAGAAATTAACATGCATAGTAATAAGTCTAAAATCAGTTGTAAGCGGGGGTTTACCCTCATTGAATTATTGGTGGTGGTTTTAATCATTGGCATCTTGGCCGCCGTTGCCGTGCCGCAATATAAGTTGGCAGTTGCTAAATCGCGTACGGTGGAAGCTATTACCATTTTAAAAACCATTACCGATGCACAAGAAGTCTATTTTTTAGCCAACGGGGAATATACCAATGATTTGAATGAGTTGGATATTTCAGTAGGCCAAAGTCAGTATTATACGTTTTTATGTCGGGAAAAACGTACCTGTGAAACTAAAACAAAATTGGGTTATACTTTGCCTAGATTACAATTCCATTTAAAACGAAAAGGTGTAGAGAGCGCACGCGATTTTTATTTAGGAAAACATTGGTGCGAAGGTTCTAATGAAGAAAGCGAAAAAATTTGTAACACTTTAGGGATATTGGATGAAAGGATGACCAATGTTGGGCATGGTAAATACTATCTATTAAATTAAAAAGGGCCCCAAACAGGGCCCTTTTGCTATGCAAAATAATTCCTAATTATGCCACATATAAAAAACTACAATGGCAGCGGCTAAAATCCAGCGGTAATATACAAATACATCAAAGCTATGCGTTTTGATGTATTTCATGAGCCCGCCAATAACCAGTAATCCGCCTATAAACGCGCTCACAAAGCCCCACAACAACGGCGCATTGAAATCAGCCGCGGAAAGTTTGGTGGCTTCTAATAGTGCGGCCCCGGCAATAATCGGGGTAGAAAGTAAAAACGACAACCGCGCCGACGCCTGGCGCGACATGCCTAAAAATAACGCCGCCGTAATCGTAATCCCGCTGCGCGACACGCCCGGCATAATGGCCAACGCCTGTGCGCATCCTACTAAAAACACGGTAGCAAACGGGGCCGTAAAAATATCCGGGTCGCCTTTTTGGGCGCCGGTTTGTTTGTCGGCAATCCACAATAAACACGCAAACCCGGCCAAACACACCGCAATTAAGAGCGGGTTTCTAAATGTATTTTCGGCCCAGTCATTAAAAAGCACTCCGGCAATTCCGGCCGGAATGGTAGCCGCGGCCAAAAACCACAGCACGCGCCCGTCTTTGGATTTGGGGTTGGTAAGCCCGTTTTTAATAAGTACCACCCAGTCATTGGCGAAGTAAATTAAAACAGCTAGTAGCGTGGCTGCGTGTAACATGACATCAAACGCAAGCCCCTGATAAATTTGTCCGCGGAAATACGGTAATAATACCAAATGGGCAGAGCTGGAAATGGGTAAAAATTCGCCTAATGCTTGTACTAAACCTAATAAAACGGCATCCAAAATGCTCATAAAAACTCCGTACGGGTTTGATTCTGTGTACCCAAAAATGCAATAATACAAGTACTCTTTTATTTTACTATTTTTAGGCCCTGTATGCAGTTATATTATGCTCATTATCCCGCTTTGGAGGACTATTTTGTGCGCTTTGTGCGCACGCATCGTCCTAGCCCTACGGCTAAGTGGGGGGTGATTTGTGCGTCTTCGTGGTTGGACCAACGTTTGCAGTTCCGTCTAGCGCGCGAACTGGGTGCTGTAGCCAATATCCATTTTATGACGTTGGGCACTTTGCTCGGGCGTTTGGATAGCGAAACCCCCGGCACCCATTTGCCGCTACTGCCGCAAAACCACGTGCGGGATTATTTGATTAAAAACCTGTTGAATACGCCGGGCCTGGACCTATATCCTATTTCGCGCGGTTTTGTGCAAGCGGTAAAGAGTGCCTTGCGGGATATGGAAGACTCGCTTGTTACGCCGGAAGTGTTGGAAGAACATTGGCAAAGTATGCCCGATTTTGTGTTAGAGCAAGATGGCGGCCGCTTTGCGTGGCTGGTGCGCTTATATAAGCAGTATGTGGAAAAAACAAACGCAGTTTCCGGCTACCGTTCCTATCAAACTATGTTTGAGGGGGCGCTTCGTCAGGTAGAAAAATCGGCCTACTTAAACAGTTTTTCGCAACTGCTTATTTATGGGTTTTATGATATGACCGGGCGCCAATGGGAACTGGTAAGCCGCGTGCGGGCCCATTATCCCGGAGCGGTTTTTGTACCCTATGACAAAAAACCGGCCTACAGTTTTGCTCAAAAGTTTTTTGAGAGCAACTGGCTCAGCAGCCCCGGTGCGCAAGACGTTAATACGCCGCCGTCCGGGGTGCTGGGGGCCAGTGCAAAATACTTGTTTGCCTCCGGCGGCAGTGCGCCAAATGGGCAAGTACGTATTATTAGCGTGCCGGACGGGAATGGTGCCGTATTTTACACAGCTAAAGAAATTTTAAAAGAATTGCAAAGTGGCACCCACCCGTCGGATATAGCTGTGCTGGTGCGCACGTTAGAGCCGTACCAGGATGAAATCCGCCGAGTATTTCAAGCAAATTGTTTGCCGTTAAATGCCAGTTTTACATATCCGTTTTCTAAGTACGCGTTAGGTAATTTTTGTTTGAATTTGCTGGGGCTGGCAGCCAATGGGTTTTCACGTGAAAACATTTTGGCGGTTTTTTCTTCCCCCTATTTTAACCAGCCGGATAAAGCGGCTTGGCGGCGGCTCGTGCAAAAAAGTGCCGTCAAGAGGGATCTTGCACAATGGCAAGGCTTATTACCGGCAGATAATCCCACTACTCCGGCCGTACAAGCCTGGATAGAGCAAATGGCTCGCACCCTTACCCTGCTTAGTAAGCCGCAAGCCTGGCAAGCCGGTGCCGCACAACTAGGTGCTTTTTTACAAGCCCAAACGGACCAAACGGCTTTTCAGGGTAAAGACGAGGAAATTTTTCAAGCTGTACAAGAAACCCTGTCGCAATTGGCTACGTATGCCGCGGTACGTCCGGCGTGCCAAGAGGGGGAACTGTTAAAAGAAGCGGCTGACGCTTTAGGTGCGCTTACGTTTAATGAAGTGGAAGCTGTCCGTGGCGGCATTACCGTAACGGATGCATTGCGGGCGCGTGGGTTACAGTTTAAGACCGTTTTTATTTTGGGGCTTAATGACAAAGAGTTTCCTCTCCTTACCGCTGAAGACCCTATTCTGCGCGATTATTACCGCCACCAATTGCGCGACACGCTGGGCTACTGGATAAATCCCAGTTTGGACCGCGGTGACGAAGAAAAACTCCTGTTTTATAATGCGGTTACGTGTGCTCGTGAAAATTTACACGTTTGCTATGCGCGTTATGGCCAAGACGGAAAACCAGCGGTGCCGTCTGTTTATGCAGCCGAACTGGCACGCGTGTGTGAACTTAATTTGCAAGCGGCGGATGCTCCGCGCCTAAGCGGGCGGCTTAGTGAGCGTTTAACGGGTTGCCCGGTACTATTTTTAACACCTAAAGAAGTTTCGTACCAAATTATTTTGCAGCCGCAACGGTTGGAAAATTATCGCCAAGCCGGGTTATTAACCTTGCAGAAAGAGCGCTCGTTAGCCGCCGCACACGCCTTGGCCGGAACAGGTGCGTTGCATGCACGGGATGGCCTAATCGCCAGCGGACCGGAAATTTTTGCACGGGAAAATAAACGCGGGTTTTCGCCCTCGGCCTTGCAAGAAATGGGGGCCTGCCCTTTAAAATATTTTTTCAACCATGCCTTGCACTTAGGCGAGCCGGACGAGCCTGCCAGCCGCCATGAACTCCCGGCTGATAAGCGCGGCACAGCCTATCACGAAATTTTGCACGATTTCTATCAGACGCTTTTGCGCCAGCAGCTTACACACCAACTTTTTGATACCGGAGTAGTTCGGTATATAGAGCAAAGTATCGCCAAATTTTATACGCCTCAGTCATATAAAACCTTTGGCATTTATCCCGTGGTATGGGAAATGATTTTGGAAAATATCCGTGAAAAATTAACCGCTTTTGCTGCGCAAGACGTCAAAGAGTTGGGCTCGTTTACCCCCTGTATTTTTGAGCGGGAAGTGTCGGCGGATGTTTGTACCGATTTGCCTATAAAACTGCGCGGCATTATAGACCGGATAGATATAGATGAGGCTGCACGCGCTTTTTATGTAGTAGATTATAAATCTTCGCGTAAAGGCTCAGGCAAATTAGTGCAAGATTTTTTTACGCAACTGATTTTACAACCGTTTGTATATTTATTACTGGCACCCACGCTTACGCAACTGAAAGATTACTGCCCGGCCGGGGCGTGTTTATTGGCCATTCATCCCTACAAAAAAAGTGAACTGACGGGGAACGAATTTGAAGCCATGCACGCCAAAGCATGTGCCTTTTTAACACGGTTGGCGGATTTAATTAAACACGGTACTTTTTTTATGAATCCTTCAGAACTATGCACGTATTGCCCGTATGGGATGTTATGCCGCAAAGATGCGTTTAAACCACTTTTGCGGGCGCGCAAAAGTGCGCAACTGCGCTCCTTAGAGGAGACCCGAAGATGATTCGCGAAGACCGCACCCGCGTGCAAACACAATTGGGGAGAAACCAAGTGGTAGAAGCCGGGGCCGGCACCGGCAAGACGACCCTTTTAATTGACCGGCTGTGTTTGTGTGTGCTGGCACAAGGAACGCAGGTAGAAAAGCTTGTTGCGCTTACGTTTACTGAAAAAGCTGCTGCCGAAATTAAAACCCGTTTTATTTTTAAACTCCAACAATTAGTGCAGGCCATCCGTACGGGCGCAGAGGACCGCACGTTACAACTTTTGCGTACACATTTTAGCGTACCGGATAGTGAACTGACCGCCCGGGCCGAGCAAGCTCTGTTGCGGTTGGACCGCGCCGCAATCGGTACTATTCACAGTTTTTGTGCCGAAATTTTAAAAATGTTCCCGTTAGAGGCCCGTTTATCGCCTAATGCGCAAATTGATTCAGGGGCTAAAGCTACGCAAATTTTTGAAGAGCATTGGAGCCGGTTTTTAGATAGTGAACTGGGCCTGGAAGCTCCGCGAGTTGCGCAATGGAAACAAGTACTTGCGGAAATTTCGCTGAGTGATTTGGAGATTTTTGCCCAAGAACTATGCGCGGTTACTCCGGTGTCGTATGATTATTATTCACATAGCCGTTTACTCTGTGCGCAGTGTAGCGAAAAAATAGACCGTCTCAGCACGCTGTATACGTTTTATGTCAAAGAAGGGAAAAAACCACGCAATATTGAAAAAGCGCTCGCATGGGCGTGCGCTTCATTAAAACGTACAGTGTGCTTTTTACAAGGGAATCCTCCGCTGCCCGCGCCGGAAGGGGAATGCCCCACCCCATCGGCGTGCAAGGATTGGAACGTAGCTGATTTTGAAGAAGCCAAAGGGCTTATTGACTTTGCGCAAAAAGTAACGCCGGAGTACCAACAAATTTTCTTGACGGCTTATAATTTACTTAATCCGCTAGCCCAAACTATTCGTGCCGCGCAAGAAGAAAAAGGCGTGCTGGGGTTTGATGCGCTTATTATTAAAACACGCAATTTATTACAGCAAAACTTGTACGTGCGCCGGGTACTCAAAGAAAAATTTGACGTATTGTTTATTGACGAATTTCAAGATACGGATCCTGTGCAGGGTGAGCTCCTTTTATTTTTGGCCGAAGAAAAGTCGGGCACGGCTACGCGCTGGCAAGACGTGCGCTTGCAGCCGGGTAAATTGTTTGTGGTGGGGGACCCAAAGCAATCTATTTACCGTTTCCGCGGGGCCGATATTACGGCCTATGAGTTATTTACGGATTTAATTTTAAAACAAGGCGGCGAAAAACATTTTTTGCAAACCAATTTCCGAAGTGAGCACGAAATTATTGAAACCGCAAATCAAATTTGCACGCGTGCTATGGTACAGCAAAGTGCTTTCCAGCCCGCGTACGTGCCTATTTTTACGGACAAACCTGCCCGCGGGCAAGCGGTAGATTGGCTATTTATTACACCGCCTACGCAGGGCAAGCCCGGTGCGGATGATTTTCGCCACAACCAGGCCGAACAACTGGCGCGGTGGATTGTCCAAAATGTGGGGGCTCTTACCTTAAAAGACGGGCGCAAATTAGCGTATCGCGATATTGCCCTACTTACGCGCGTGGGGACGACCTCGCGCATTTATACGGATGCCTTGCGCCGTTACGGGATCCCTTTTAATACCGATACGGATAAAGATTTTTTCCGCAAACAGGAAATCAATGATTTGATTTTACTCTTGCGTGTCGTGGCTGACCCCCAGGATAAAATTGCCCTGGCCGGTGTATTGCGTAGCCCCTTTGGCGGCCTTACCGATGAAAAACTTTACCAACTTGTAAAATCGGGCGGACTTACATTATCCGCACTTTTTACAAATCCGCTCACGCAAGAAGTTGCCACGCACTTGCAGGAATTTTGCCAACTGGCGGGGCGGGTGTCGCTCCGTGAATTAGTCAACCGGATACTTACGGAAACGTTTTTACCCGAAACCTGTGCGGCCGCTTACGACGGGGAACGGACACTCGCTTATTTGCAGCAAGTGGCGGCGTTAGCCGCCCAATATGAGGAGCAACACGGGGGCAATTTATCCGGGTTTGTAACTGATTTGCAAACCCGCCTGGCCGAAAATCCCGATTTGCTTGCTCTGCCTCCGGCGGATGAATCGGCGGATGCGGTGTCCATTTTAACGGTGCATAAATCCAAGGGATTGGAATTCCCGGTGGTACTGCTGGCGGATTTGCCGCGCAAAGAAAGTGCGGGGGCGGTGCGCCCGCCGCAGCATTTATTTTCGTGGCAGTATAATATGTACGGGCTGCGCGTGGGGAAAATTTGCGACGTGAATTTAGCTTTTTTGGAAGACGAACAAAAAAAACACAGCCGTTGTGAAGAAATCCGTATTTTGTATGTGGCGCTCACGCGCGCCAAAGAAAAACTGATACTGGTGGCCGACGGTCGCACCGGGGCGGAAAAGTCCGCGCTGCCATTTGCATCAGCCGGGTTATGGCCCGATGGAAAAGCACCGCAGGTAATTTCGCCGGATCAGGGATTGCAGATTCCCGTTTCGTATGCGCCTTATATGGAGCCGCGCGAATTTTTATACCGCGAACAACCGGCAAAACCGGCGGCGCAAACAGGTACGAATGATTGGGCCGCTTGGCATCAAACGTATTATGCGCGCAAGGACGCGTATGATACGTTGGTAGCTACCACCCAAAAACAAGCACCTAGCGAACTATCAGGCAATCTGCTCAGCCACGAGCAACAACGCGGGGCCGAGCTGGGCACTCTTTGCCATCGGGCGCTGGAGTTCCTGCTTACTACGCCGGGTCTTACGGTAGAAAATGCCTGCACGCAAGCTGCACAGCAAACGGGGGCTCCCACCCGCGCGGGTGAAGCTGTGCAACTGTTGGAATCTTTTGTAAATTCAGCCCTTTTTAAAGAAATGGAAACGTGCAAATTGGTGGCCTGTGAAATGCCGTTTACAGTCTTTTTGCCCGATGGATCTACCCAAAACGGGATTATGGACGCCGTTTTTGAAACGCCGCACGGCATTTGGGTGGTTGATTATAAAACCGATCGCGTAAAACCCGGTGAAGAAACGGCCCTTTTTGAGCAAAAATACCGGGCGCAACTCGCGCAATACCGGGCCGCGGCCGAGCAAATTTTTGCCGGGCAGCCCGTGCGCGTAAGTGCGGTTTTTATCCGTACGTTTGCGGCGGTGGAAGGATAAAAGATACAATATAAAAAAACAAGAGGAGAAAGTATGTTTGATAAATTAGGACAACTCAAAGATTTGTGGAAATTAAAAGGCCAAATGGAAGAACTCAAAAAACGCATGGACGCTATGGTCGTGAAAGCCGAAAGCCCCAAACATTTGGTAGAAGTAACCATGAACGGTTCCATGGAAGTAAAAGAAGTGCGCGTGAACGCACTGGCCAAGAATTTTTCCGAAGAGGAACTGGCCGAAGAAATCAAAGCCGCTTTTAACAAAGCCATCCGCGATACACAGCTAATGGCCGCGCAAGCCATGGGCAATAATTTTGGAATCCCCAATGCCTAACTTGTACCAAAATAAAACGATTGCCGTGATCGGCGCATCGCAAGACACGTCTAAATACGGCTTTAAAATTTTAAGCACGCTCTTGCAAAAAGGGTACCGTGCTGTCGGTATTAACCCCAAAGGGGGAGAAATTAACGGCCATGTTTTTTATCCGTCTTTGGCCGACGTGCCTGGTCCGGTAGAGGTGGCGATTATGGTCATCCCGCCAGCGGCTTTACTTGGGGCCGTGGAAGCATGCAAACATAAAGGTGTCAAAGAGATTTGGTTCCAGCCCGGCGCGCAGGAAGATAATGCGTTTGTTGTGGCTACCGCTGCCGGCATCAAAGCTGTCAATGCGTGCTTTATGGCCGAGAACGGGCTTTGGTAATATGCAACTGCGCCGCTTAGGACAAACGGAGTTGGAAGTTTCTGCCGTGGGCCTGGGCGGGTGGGCACTGGGCGGCGGGTACGATTGGGGAAACATTGAATTTTCCGACGTACAAAACACCGTTTGTGCCGCGCTGGATAGCGGCATCAATTTGATAGACACCGCCCCCGTTTACGGCAATAGCGAAGAAGTCCTCGGCCACGCCCTTGCGGGCCGCCGTCAAGACGTGGTGCTCTGCACCAAGTGCGGGCTTGTGAAAAACGGCTCATGGACCGACCACGATTTACGGCCTGAAACCATTACCCGCCAGCTGGAAGATTCGCTTCAACATTTAAAAACTGATACCATTGACGTCTATTTTATCCACTATTTGGACCCAAAACTCCCGTGGCAAACTGTGTTGGAAACGCTGACACGTTTACAAGAGCAAGGCAAAATCCGCTACATTGGTGTATGTAATATCCCGCCGGAGATTTTGGCGCAAATGGCCCAAACGGGAATTATTGCGTGCGCGCAGGATGAACTTTCGCTGTTACACCCGGCCAAGGGGAAAGCCGTGCTCAATATATGTAAGCAATATAACCTGGGGTTTATGGCCTATGGCAGTTTGTGTGGCGGCATTTTAAGTGGAAAATATACAAAAGCGCCCAATTTGCGCCGGGCGGATGCACGTAACTATTTTTATAAATGTTACCGCGGCGAGGATTTTGAGCGTGCCCAACAAACCGTTGCGCGCGTGCAACAGCTGTCCGCACAAAAGGGTGTAACTCCCGCGCAAGCGGCACTAGCCTGGGTATTGGCGCAAGACGGTGTAACATGTGTTCTAACCGGGGCGCGCAGCGCGGCGCAAATTGCGCAAAACGCCCACGCGGCAGAACTTACATTAAGCGCGGAGGATGTATGCAAGTTAGCGAAATAGAAACTTACTTGGCACAATTGCTGCCTAAACTGGGCGTTAATAAACAGCGCGAACTGGTGCGGCTTGTGTACGAAATTGCCAAGCGTGATAAAATTTCCGCCGCCGAAATTTTGCCGCCGGAGAAAAATTTAAATTTTGAGCGTGCTAAAAAAATCTTACTGCAAAAACGTTACCCGATTAATTTTAAAATTGCGCGCAAAGACCAATTTTATTTACCCAAATTGGAACTGGATCCCACTCAAGAGGCTGATTTATCTCCGCGCTCGTTTGTGCCCAAAACCGTATATATTGAAACGTCCGTCAAAGACACGCCGCTTGCCGCGCGTGTGCGCCGGGCATTCCCCCGGGCCGATTTTAAAGAGATCGATGGCAAAACCCAAGTGGGTAGCCCCAATTTTTCCAAGCGGTTAGATACCCTGCTTATCCACCGCGAAAAATATGATTTTTTAAAACCTTGTCCGTGCAGTTGCGGCTCGTCGGGGTGCGGATATAATTTAATCAATTTGGGCTTTGGGTGCCGCTTTGAGTGTGAGTATTGCTTTTTGCAACAATACCAAAATTTGCACGCCGTGTTATTGCCAGCCAACGTGGATGAATTTTTAGCTAAAATTGACGGTGCCACATTTCGCACCGGGCCGTTTGACCGCCCCCGCATCGGCAGCGGGGAGTTTACGGATTCTTTAGTTTTTGATGACCTCACGCAATACTCCGCAAAGCTTGTGCCATTCTTCCGCGCGCGCCCGCATTTGCAGTTTGAGTTTAAGACAAAAAGCGTCAACATTGGCGGGCTTTTAAACGCGGGCGGGTGTGAAAATGTTGTCGTGTCGTGGTCCGTCAATGCGGCACCCGTTACGAACGAGGCCGAGCATTTTACGCCCGGTTTAACAGCGCGTTTGCAAGCTGCGTGCGAGGTAGCCCGCGCCGGATACCGTCTGGGTTTTCACTTTGACCCGGTTGTCATTTACGAGGGATATCAGCAAGATTACGCCCGCACCGTAGCCGAAATGGCGGACACGCTCCCGCACGACAAAATTGCGTGGATTAGCGTAGGCACCTTGCGCTTTAGCCGCGAACTTAAAAAACAAATTGAAACGCGTTTCCCCACTAACACGATTTTAGACGGCGAATTTTTATTAGATTTTGACGGTAAAATGCGCTATAGCGACGCTCAACGCTTGGAAGCCTACCGCTTTTTAGTGCCGCTGCTGCGCAAAACCTTCCCCAAAGCCGTGGTCTATTTATGTATGGAAGACCCGGCCGTAGCCAAATTATTTTAAGATTCATTTTCTGCTATTGTTAATTGTTTTTGTCGTCAAGGAATTAAAAAAGCCTTGACTTGTTTTTTTTTTTTCTTACTATGGGTTATAGCGCAAGCTAAACTTATATAAAAGAGGAGTACGTAGTATGAAAGAAAGTAGTTTAAAAGGTTGTTTTTGCTCAAAAGCGGCGTTTACGCTTATTGAGCTGTTGGTAGTAGTGCTCATTATTGGTATTTTAGCGTCAGTGGCATTGCCGCAATATACTAAAGCTGTAGAAAAGGCCCGGATTAGCGAAATGCAAACTATTCTTGCCAGTTTGGAAAAATCCATGGAAGCTAACCGTCTTACTAATGGGCTGAGTGCGGACTTTAACCCCGTGACGGATGGAGATGTGGAATTCCCGGGTTTCACTCTGTATGCCGAAGGATCGAAGTGGTGTAATGAACGGGAAGTATGTATAGAAGGAGGTACTGCAAGTACTATTATGGTTTCTATGCGTAAAAAAAGCGGTCGAAGTGGTGCCCCGGACTATTATCTTTATTTATACTGGGATAGTTCGGAAAATAAATGGAGTAAAATATATGCTTCTTGCAGCGTAGATATATCCAAATATGGTTTAGAAACCTTTGGATATGAGAAGTCATATTGTTAGATATAAAGGCCCGCTTATGCGGGCCTATTTTTAACCGGTTCTAATCAAACCGGAGCATATCGGTATATTCTTTAAGGCGTTTGTTAATCACTTGCGGGGTCAGCCCGGCTAAGCGTTCTACGCTAAAAGATTCAATTGTAAACGAGGCCATCACGTTGCCAATCATCATGGCGCGTTTGATAGCTTGCAAATTGTTCCAGTTTTTAAGGCTGGCTAAATACCCGGTAAACCCGCCGCCAAACGTATCCCCGGCGCCGGTGGTGTCATGCACGTGCTCCAAAATATACGGCGGCAACTGGGCAATGCCTTTGTGGCTTACCAGCATGGACCCGTTAGAGCCCAGTTTAATAATCACGTATTTGACGCCTTTACCCAGCAGCCATTTTCCTGCGCGAATTAAGTTATAAATGCCGGTAAGTTGGCGGGCTTCGTTTTCGTTCAAAAACAAAATATCAATTTGTTTGATTACTTTAAGTAGCGTCTCTTTTTTGGATGAAATCCAGTAGTTCATCGTGTCGCACGCCACAATACGGGGGCGTTTGACTTGTTTTAAGACGGAGAGTTGCAACTCCGGATCAATGTTAGCCAAAAACAGTGCTTTGGGTTTTTGTTGGCCTTTGGTAAGAACAGGCTTAAAGTCTTTAAATACGTTCAAATCCGTAAATTTGGTAAACGCCGTATTAAAGTCGGCATCATAGCTGCCGCCCCAGTGGAATGTCAGCCCGTCTTTTACTTCCACGCCGGAAATATCCACCCCGCGTTTTACAAACGGGGCGCGGTATTCCTGCGTAAAATCGGTCCCTACGACGGCCACCACACCCGGTTTTGTAAAATAACTGGCGCAAATAGAAGCATAGCTTGCCGCCCCGCCCAGCACATGTTCCGCGCGGCCGTTGGCATTTTCAATCGTGTCAAACGCCACAGAGCCTACAATTAGCATATTGGTATCAGTCACGGCTTACTCCAAAAACGTTTTGATTTCGTGCGTACTGTTGAAATCGTCAAAGAACGCTTTTTGGGCGGTTTCCATCTTGGTTTCCATTAAGGTGGAGGCAAAGTCGCGCTTATTAGCTTCAAAATCTTTCAAGTTGCCGTTTTGCACTTGATAAGCGTATTTGATTTCTTCCGGCGTGAGCTTATAAAATGAGTAGAGCGTTTGGCGGAAGCGGTTGGCCAGTTTGTCGCGGCGCAGTTGCTGTTCAAACTGGGCGGGCGTGACCCCGGCCGAAGCTTTTAAAACATATTCATATTGGGCTTTGTCAAATTTTCCGTCGGGCGCAAACCAGGGGGACGTTTTAATGTCGTACGCTACTTCATAGTCCGACACGGCAAGTCCCGCTTGCTGGGCGGCTTGATTTAATACTTCTTCGCTCACCATAGAGGCCAATACTTGCTGTTGTAAAAATTTGAGCATATCTTCGCTAACGTCTACACCTTGGCTGCGCAAGCGGTTGGCTTGCTGGTCGCTAATGCGGTATAAATCGCGATAGGAAATTTTTTGATTACCCACGGTAGCTGCGGTTAAGCTGTAGTTACTGCGCGAATAAGCATCTAAGCCAATGTAAATAATACTGCCCAAAAAGAACGCCAGCGTAATAATTAAAATAGATTTTTTATGTTTAATGAGAAATGAAATCATACGGTCTCCTTAGTTATCTTCGTCGTCTGTATCCATAGACAAGTTTTGTTCTTCACCAATGGTGCAGCGTCCGTCAATGCGGCCGCCTTCTTCCACAATCATTTTTTTGGCGCGAATATCGCCCAAAATAGAGGCTTTGCTGAGCACTTCCAGCATCTCGGCGCAGACGTTGCCTTCAATAGCACCGCCGCAGACCACAATTTGGGCCGTTACGTCGCCCACAATTTTCCCGCCGTCGCCCACAATTACATGCCGGGCGTTATCCACGGATCCTTCCAACGTACCGTCCACCCGCAGGGAACCTTGCACATTTAAGGTGCCCTGAAAGTAACATTCCGCACTAACGACGGAAAAATGTTCGCTGGAAGAAAAATCAGAATCTTTTTTCAAAAATCCCATATCATCTCCTAACTTATTTAAAATAATTGCGCGGATTGACGGGCTGTCCGTCTTTCCACACTTCATAATGTAAATGCGTTCCGGTGGAACGCCCACTAGAACCCATTGTAGCAATTTTGTCTCCCCGTTTGACAACATCCCCGGCCTTTACTTGCGCGCCGGTGGTGTGCGCATAGAGCGTGGAGTAGCCAAAACCGTGGTCTACCAAAATAGCCTGGCCAAAACTGGGCACCCAGCCTGCGTGGCGCACCACGCCATCGGCCGTGACGAAAATGGGGCTGTCGGGCTTGCCGGCAAAATCCACCCCGTTATGTTTTTTGGACGTGCGCCGCCCCATGGGATCTAGACGGTAGCCAAAACCCGAGCTAATCGGCGCGTTAGACGGCCGGATAGAGGGGGTGGAGTTTAGGCCCTCTTTTTTGTTGGCAAAGTACCAGGCAATTTCCTGAAAGCTGGCCAACCGGGTTTTGGAATTTTCTTCCAAATCGTCAATATATTGCTCAAATTCTTCAGGGTCCATATCTTTTAAATCGGTGGAAAAGAGTTTCTGGGCGCGGTCCTCTTGCTTGGCTTTGGCCTCTTGCAATTCTTTGGGTAGATTGGCCGATTTACTGCCCGGCATGCCGAGCATTTGGCGCATTTGGATATCAGTCTGGTGCGTAAGCTCAATGTATTTGCGGCCGCGTTCCAATTCGTCTGCAATGAGTTTAAGTTTCATGCGCATAAGGTTATTGTCCGCCTTAATGACACCGTAGTCATACCCGCGCACAAAAAATAACACTCCGCCCACGGTAATCAGGAGCCACGCCAAAATAAGGCCCCATATCGTCAAGCGGCGCATTTTAAATTTGGTGCTGGCTCCTTTGCGCGGCATAATTAAAATATCTACGCGTTCGCCCAAAAAGTCTGCTAAAGGATTGATAAAATTACCCATCTTTTGTATTCTATCATATATAGGCCCTTAGGGGAAACTTGAAAAATAGGAGAAATGATGAAAAAATTAGTATTTTTATTGGCTGTGGCTTTATTGGCCGCAGCTTGTATGCCCAAACTGCCGGACTTGCCGGAAGTAGCTACGTTAAAATCGGCTGAGTTGCCGGTGGTAGAAGAAGAAATTACGTGGCAATCGGACAATTACAACGGAAAACCCGTGCTTATTGTATTTATGGGATCGTGGTGCCCGTGGTGCAAAAAAACGATGCCCGCGGTAACTGCGCTCAAAGAAAAATATGGCGACCAGGTGGAAATTGTAGGCGCATTTATGGACGCTACGCCCGGCCCGGTGCGGGACGCCGCCAAAGAACACGGCTTTACAGTTAAAGCCCTCTATAACGCCGGGGAACTGGCCGAAGGGTTAAACGTGCAAGGCTTGCCGCACACCATGCTGTTTGATAAAAAACACCGCGTAGTAAAAGTGTGGGAAGGTTTCCGCCCGGACATGGAAGAACAAATAACGGTGGAAATTGACAAGCTGGTAAAGTAAACTTTTGCTAGGAAAAATGAAAGCCCGCCTAGTTGCCTAGGCGGGCTTTTGGGTGGTAGATTATTGATAAATGCAATAGCTATTACCATAGCCGGAAGAGGAACTATATCCACAGGCTTCTTGTCCGGACAATCCTTTACAAATTCGTTCAAATTTTGGAGTTTGAGCGGCCCAACAAATTAGCTTGTTAGTTTCAAAAAACCATTCTAATTTAAGATTATCTAACGCTTCATCTAAGCAAAAAAGAGAATTATTGCTTCCGCTTAAATAACATTCCATTTTGTCATAAGTCATTTTCCGTCCGTCTGTAGATAAGGAACCTCCACTTGGTAACTCAATGTCTAGTACATCTAATCGTGCCGCATAGCTTCCGTTTTCTGATAAATAAACTTGTTGTGCTTTTGAAAGAGCATTCCAAATGGGTTTAAGTCGTGCTACCCGGGATTTTGCAACCGCCATTTGATATTGCGGTACGGCTACGGCGGCCAAAATGCCAATAATCAATACTACTACCAAAAGTTCTATTAGCGTAAAACCTTTGGGAAAACAACCTTGCGTATTACTCCGCCGAGTATTCTTTTGTGTCATTTTTTATTCTCCTTGTTTGCATCCGTTTTGGGGAAGACCACAAAAACGGCTGGAATGAATGAGTCCGTTTCAGAGTCCCACAACATTACAGCCGTAGTCTGCCATTCCTAGCGGAATGGCAAACATTCAGCACAATACCGCAGAGGGATCAACTCGTTAGTATTGTGCTTTTATCGGCTATTTTCGGACTGAAACGGAACTTTTGGTTTCCCAAAAGCACCCCACATTCTGCATGCGGTTCCAAAAACAGATTAAATTGTCGTTTTACTGCTCTTCCATTCTACATAATTTCTGCCTAATTTGCACCACAACTTTGTTACGCGCTTGCTTACATACTTGCGCCCGTAAAGGGCGCCCCGTAAAGTATGCTACGCAAGCGCAAGTCACGTTGTGGCACAAATTAGTTTGAAATTATCGCAAAGTCGGTCTATACGTTTTTTGTTATAACATAATAAATATAAAAAACGAAAAACGCCCTTTTAAAAAAGGACGTTTTAAAAGCGAAATACCGGGAAAAAAGGCCTTGGTCACAAGTCGGCTCGTTGGCCCTCGCCGCTCGCGACCCCGCCTCGCCATCCTCGCCTTTCACTTCGTTCAAACTCGGATATGGCTGCGGCTTTCAAGGCCCTTACGCACATAAAGCAGTTTATGTGCTCCCCGACTAAAAATAAAAACCGCCTAAATGGCGGTTTTATATTTTTACCGCTGTGCAAACACATTTTGGAACGAGTGCAACGAGAATTTTGCCCACCTGTACGCTTGTGTTAAGTTACTTGAAGATTACGAAAATTACGGCAAGGTAATGTTACCCAAAAATCTAAAACAAGATTTATTATAGAATACAAAAGATGGAAAATATAATAAAATTAAGTTATAAAATATTTCTTTCAAAAAGAGGATATTATGGAAACAGCCCCTATTGGTTTAAATGAAAATATTATCAAGGAACTAGCAGGAACAAAACCCATAAGTGCCTTGATGGAACTAATTTACAATTCGTTGGATGCTTCTGCTACTAGCATTCGTATAGAGATTACTCGTAATAAACTAAGTGGTGTTGAAAAAATTATTGTACGGGATAATGGAGAAGGAATTGAAGGGGATAATATTCATCTTACGTTTGCAGAATGCGGATATTCTGGAAAACGACAAGGAGATAAAAACCATTTAGGAAAGTTAGTACACGGAAAAAATGGTAGAGGGCGTTTTAAAGCGTATAGCCTAGGAAGCCAAATTGAGTGGTTAAGTTGCAACAACCATCAAAAAATTAAAATACAAGGAGATTTTTCCGAAAGTAAACAATTTAAAATATTCTTTAATGATGAAATTCCAGAAAATATTACTCGAGGAACTGTATTTACCGCTATCGTGGGAACTAGAAGCCCTTTAGATTTGCCAGATGATAATAAAATCTGTGCTGATTTGGAAACTATTTTAAGTGGTACCCTAGAGGATTCACGCATTTCTATTTTTGTTAATGCAAAAAAACTAGAAGTTGGAAGCCGTATTAAAAATTCACAAAAAATGCATCTGGATGCTCCTTATGAAGATGTTGAAATTCGAACTATTATATGGAAAACAAAATCTGAAAGTAATAATAGAATTTGTTGGTGTAATAAAGATTTTCAAGTATTACAAGAGGAAAAATGGAATCCTGAAGAAAATAAAACACAAAATTCTTTATATATTGCCTCTCAACGAATTGAAAAAGCCAATACAGAGGGAATGCTGAATCTCCTTGCGCTAGACGCAACTCTTTCCGATATTCTAAAACAAGCAAAAGAAAAAGCAACTACATATATCTTAGAAACTGAAAAAAGCGCAGTATATGATATTATCGATGATTTACAACGTAAGAAGATATATCCATATTCCAATATCCCTCAAAGAGCTGTTGAAAAAAAATCAAAAGAAGTGTTTGATATTATTCTATTTGAGATTAACAGAAGAGCTCCTTCAGTTTTTAAGCGCAACAAACAAGAAACTAAGCTCCTTTTGAATTCGCTCAAAACAGCCGTTGAACAAGACCCTGATAATGTCTTGAAAATCCTAAAAGAACTGTTGAACTTGGGAACAGAAGATACTAAAGAACTTGCTGATTTGTTGAATAAGGTATCGATGTCAAACATAATTAAAACTAATAAAACTATAGTGGATAAATTGACTTTTTTGCATTTGCTAGAAACCTATCTTGCATACGGAGATACATCCAAATATATCTTAGAACGTTCACAATTACATAAAATTATTGAAAAACATCTATGGATTTTTGGGAGTCAGTACGAACTAGGAACATCAGACAAGGCAATTGATAGTATCATTGAACAATTAAGAAAACAGGCTTTTGATAATAATGAAGACAAGATAGAGGATAGTGAAGGAAACAGTCATTTGATTCCAGACTTGTTTTTATATAAACGAATAGCCATTCCTACAAGTCAACGGCGATATCACAATCTGTTAATTGAATTAAAACGTCCTAGCGTTAAAATAGGAAAGACAGAAATTCGTCAAGTTCAGGATTATGCAGATGCTATAGCGAACAATGCTAGATTGCGTGATTATCAATGGGATATTTTTATTCTTTCTTCAGAGATTGGCTCGGATGCTGAGTTTTATATAAAAAAAGACGAACATCAAGTAGATTACCAATCCCCCAATATTAAAATCTTTGCTAAAACTTGGAAAGATATTATTGATTCACAGAAATGGGTATTGGATGAATACAAAGACAGTCTTGATATTGAAATTTCGAAAGAACTAGATGATGAGTATATGGACTCTCATTTTAAAGAAATTCGTACTGAAATACAAAAACGAAAAGAAGAGGCCTCACAAAAAAAGCGAAAAGAGACGGAGAAAATTTTATTGCCAGAGGGGGCTGAGACCAAAATTGCCAAAGCCAATGCCTAGCATCCTAGTATTACTATTAAATAAGTTATAAAAATATATAGTTAATAGAAGAGAGATTAAAGAAAGGATAAAAGATAGAGGTATCTCAATTATCTACAATCCTATGAAATAGGATTGTGATACAGGTTATGCAAATAACCTGTTAATAAGACCTATAAGAACAGAGTTAGTAGAGGTCTTGTATATCTGATAATGCTTCTTCAAAAGACAAAGTATTAGTATCATAACACATATTCTCTACAAAAGATTGATAGGCCTTCTTATATTTGGGTTGTGATACTAATACTTGGTATAAGTGTTTTAACGCTTGTGGTAGTGATTCAAAACTATGCTGATTATCTCGTTTAGATTGGTCGGCTTGATAAATTTGCTCCAGTAGTTTCTTAAATTGTGATTGGTTAGAACGTATAACATCTTTCAAGGAAGCCAAATCGTACAAGTGCCTTAACAAAGTAGGGTCAAAATCTTGATTGCTGTATAAGGTACGCCATAACAAAGCACTTAACTTTTCAGCCGCAGTTTCTATAGGGCTAATACAAACAACCTCAAAAGTAGCATTATCAGTACGCAAAAACTGATCTGCTAAACTTTGTACGGGTTTAAGTTGAGTTTCCAAACAAATTTCTTTAAAAAGTAACTCGAGTTTAAGATGTGTCCGCAATCCTTCTTCCATCTGAGTGAATTGTGGATATTTGATAGTTAGTGTCGCTTTGGTGCTCTGGTCTTCTTTTTTTACAGTAATATTTTCAAACAAGTGGCTTTTGGTGAGAGTATCTATTACTTTAGCCACATACTCACGTCTTGCGAGACGGGATTCAATTTCAGTACCTTGAACCCTGAAATCCAAATCTTCCGAAAACCGTTTAATCAGTCCGTACGCTTTTGATAAACACGTACCACCCGAAAATATAGCAGTAAAGGCAGGAGTATTTAAACTTTGCAATATCCGTAATGCCTGTGTAGCATACCAATCTTTCTCTAAAAAAGCAGGATTGATGGCTAGTTCTTCTGCTAATCCTTGTAATACTTCGGCTGATAATGGTTTAAATTCGCTCATACGTTAGTTTGGCTCCCTTGAAGCTAATCAAACGGCTAACGCGCTTATTTACGCCTACAACACGCCCTGTGGGTACTTGCGTACTGATACCGTTATTATAATCTTTTTCGGCCTGTGTGGGGAAGATTTTAATACCCAATTTCTGTAATGCCTGCCTTCCTGCCCGAATAATACCCCCATCAGGCACATAATCGTTTGTAAGCGTGGATAGTTTTGCTTTGGCATACACACCTTTCCCAATACGGATAAGCACCTTATCGGCTACTAAACGGCGTAGAGCACGCAAAATTTGGTCGTTATCGGTACAATAAGTATAAAAGTCGGCTAGTACGAACGCGCTATCTTTAGAGCGTTGTACTTTCTTATAGATTTTTAAGATTAAACTCTTTCGTCTGTACATATACTTATCCTAAATTACAAAAACACGACACTTATACTATACAAATATTATAAGTATTAAGTCCCAAAAAGTCAAGCCCAGTTAGGCCACATAGAGCGAATAATAGCAAATATTGGCGGCCTATGGCGGTTACCTTTCGCGCCTTAAAAATAAGGGAAATAGGCGAATATTAGCGGCTAGACATTATCACTTTGCAAAAATAAAAATCTGAATTTACAAAAAAGAGCTAGGTCAAAATTTTTTTGGGAAAAATTCTAAAAAGCTACTTTTTAAAAATTACACATAAATTTTAATGGCTTTTTGTTATTTTGTGTAGTTTTAAGTATAGCAGATTATGGGTTTAATAATTACAACCCATTTCTAAGGCTCATAAAACTCAAATACCTATCTATTGCTTTCCATTTCTTGTATTGCATCTCTTTGAGTTGCTTTAGAAGGATATTTAAATAATACTGCTTTAATGCCTGATATTGTTTAGATTCTGCTACTCTCTCATTTAACCAAGAATACATATCTTTGGTGGCGTTTGTAGATAGATACTCCTTAACACTCTCTAATTGTGCACGAGCCAATTTGACAGTAAATTCTACGGGGAATTTTATTTCCGTTGGATTGTAATATCTCTTATAATCGTCTTGAGGTATAAGTTTAGCAGATTCTAATATCCTATACATCAATCTTCCTACAATCAAATCATACGTCAAATTTTCAAATTGATTCATTTTGTTTCTCCTTATAAAAATGGGACAATTTCTGTTTGACCCTCCATTCACACCCACCTTCAAAAAGGGGCTCATATAAACCGATTTTAAGCGTTTAAATGGCATTTCTAATAGTCATCCTACCACCGATACTTTAATATTCACTAGGTAACATCAAAATATGGTCTGTTAGGTAGAATTTCCAATCCCCTTCAGGCAGGTCTGTAAAAGGTATTTTGCGGGTTAAAAGTGGCTTCCCATTACCATCTTCTACTACTATATCCGCCGTATGCTCTTTACTTCTGACGGTAATATCAAAAAAGGATTCATTACTACGGCGTTTCCATAAGGCGTTAATTTCTTGTAATAGCCAATAACATTCAGCGTATTGAGCAAAGTATTTAACGCCATCTGTATAACGATAAGACAATAATGGGTTCTTATACCAGTTTAAAGTGCCTGTAAATTGGGCTAAATTAAGTTGTAATTCCTGAGAAGTTATCATTGGCACACCTCGTTAGATGGGGGCAGTACACCTAAAAATTGCTTCACATATACAAAACAACGATTCAGGTTAATACATCTTCTGCTATACTCAAATACATTACCCACCTCCTTAATTTCATTACCCTTTAACCCGCTAAATAAACTTTCTAGTTCTTTTTCAGAAAATAGAACCTGCCCGCGTTCTAAATAGGTTTTCATACGACTATCCCACCACGTGCAAGGCCCTAATGCTGTTTTAACGAGTAAGCGCAGTAATAAGAAGATTTGCACACTATTTAAGTTATGGGCCTTAATAAATACCGCTATGGCTAAATATTGGCTATTCTCGTGTTTTAAATTTGCCACAATGTTATTAAAATACTCCTTATACCCATTAGAACGAAACGGCCCATTCTCTAGCCCCACCCACGCATTGCACGCTTCAAATAACTCCTTTACGGATGTATATCCTTCCACGGGCTGATGACTGGCTAATATTCGTATATTTTGTTCCAACTTTTCAAAGAAATTTACTTCCGTAACTTGTGTATTCATATTGTCTCCTTTTCCTTGCATATATTTCTTATCCATAAATTTCTCCTTCATCATAGCCGAACGTGCAGGGCTTATGGGTTTTTACTTTAGGTTCATAATGGGCCATAAAAGCCATATACGCCGTTGAATTTACATATACTTTTCTCATAAAAAAACCTCCCTTCTGGTTAATATGCCATTGGAGAGGTGGTAAAAAAAAGAACCCATCGTCTCCAATGGGTTCTTCATAACTTCAAATTTGTTCTAGTTCCCATTGGCAAAGCTTTAGCACCTTGCCCCTTTGGGTAGGTTGCTGTACGGTCAACGGGCTTTGTCCCTCGCGTACTCTTAATGGAATTTGTTATTTAAAACTTAAAATAACATTTAAAAATTTTCAAAGACGATAAAAAAGCACTTATTGCCTTCTTAACTCTATATTTTTATATTAGCATTTTTAGACGGAAAAGTCAATACCTTTGATTTTTACGTAAGTAAGACATTCTCCCCATAAGACAGATTTTGAGCGATTAAATGATGATTATACATCTCTGGTAGAATTAAATTTATGATACAATGTGAATAATCAGTAAATTCTAAAATTACTTTGATTGGACAAGATAGATGATTTTATGAGGAACTAAGTATGAAGGATAATTGCACATCACAAAAAGGTTTAGATAGAGCATATCAATTATTGCAATTTGAAATAGAGTTATACTGGCAACGTAGTTTATATTTTTCGGGATTTATTTCACTTATATTTATTGCTTTGCAAAACGCAGATAATATTGCTTTACAGAAAATGTTTCTAACGCTTGGCTTTATTGTTTCTTTTGCGTGGTATTTATCAACGAGAGGGTCTAAATTTTGGCAAGAGAATTATGAATATTATGTAGCATTATTTGAAAAAGAAAATAAACAAATAATTTTTAGTGAACCTATCAAAAATAAGAAGCGGAACTTTTTGGATTTGTGTTCTCCGCAACGATTTTCCGTATCCAGAATTAACACATTGGTTGCATTAAGCATAACTTTTGGATGGTTAGTTATGATAGTTTTCTCGGATGGATGGATTTGGCTTTTGATATTGAATTTAATAATAGCTTGTATTTTTTATTTTGCAGTTAAACATAAAGGAATTTACTAGGAGAGGGTGTGATGAAAAAAACATTATTATTTTGTAGTTGTTTGTTATCCGTATTGTTTGGCTGGGCAGAACCTTATCCTAAAGAAAGTATGTCCGAACTGAAACACCAGGCCCAACAGGCTTGGAATCGTGGAGAAAACATAGAATCCTATATGGATAAAATTCGTCTGAAAGGATTGCAGTTGACGCAAGAAATTTCGTTGCTTAATGACGAAGATGTGAGATACGATATGAAATTATTAACTTCAGGAGAAAATTACCAAATTGCTTTAGGAAATTGCGAACAAAATTTATTCAAATCTGGGTGTGATTATGAAGCTATTGGCAACAAAAGATTGACTCGCTGTTTGGAACACAAATCAAATGGAAAGTTAGTACGGGTTGGGTATTGTCGTCAGAGTGCAGATGGATTGGTTCCTGTTTATAGAGCTTCGGCACACGATGTCGAACTATGGAATTATATTGATAATTCGGTGAAACGTGCTTATCAAACATACAAAAAAGGAATGAAAGAGTATGAAGACAAGAAAAAACAAATAGAAAAGAATCGTGAGGAAGAGCGTAAAATATTAGATGAAAAAGTAGAGGCTTATAATGCGAATCCTAATCAGGCTGTTTTGACGCTAACGCGATTAAAAAAATATAACGGTAAGGGAAGTAGCAAAGGGTCGTGTAACGAGGTGAAACAGATTGATATTTTAGAAACAATTAGTTATTCGATAGACAGTCTTGATGAATATACTTTAGTAAAAAAACCACAATTCAAGGTAAAACCTGATAATGTTGGTGAAAAATGTAAGGTTGATGAACAGCGTTTTAATTTAGTAGTGCGAGATGTAATGGGGAAAAAAGTAGAGGAACCTTACAATAGTTGCAGTGATATTATTGTTTCTGAAGGCAAGTTGCAATGTGGGCATAAACTAAAATGTGAAGGCAAAAAAGATGATTCGGACCCTTGGGGAGGAAATTCTATTCAAACGGATTGTGGAATAGAAACTAATGTCGCTTATTTTCGAGAAGGGGTAAGAGAATATAATTTCTATTCTTATACTATTGAAATTAAACACGCGCCAGAAAGCCAAAAGAAATATCAAGAGGTAGTGGGCTTTATGCAAGAATTAAACAAACGCGAAAAGGCAAGAAGAGCACACTAATTATATCTCTTTTAATAACTATCAGTTATCCGCCTAGTGTGTAAAAGCATTAGGCGGTTTTTGACTTTCGATTACTCCCCTATTCCGTACAAAAATAGCTATAATGGGAATATAAGTTGTACGTAAAGGCCATCTTTGGAAGGATTATATGCAACATTACTTAACAAAATGGGAATTATACATATTATTTGTAGAATATTTGCGTTTCCAACAGGTTTCATTTTCTCCTACCGTTTATTGTTTTAAAGCACGTCGTCAGTTAGCCACATTAAGAGAACAACCTTTTTTTCAAACTAATCCAAATATTGCAGAAGATGAATTTAAGCGAATTTTACGCGGAAAAAATGCGGAAGAGATAATTTTAAAGCGTTCCCATAACAAACATTTTAATGTGTATTTTCATAACAGAAAAATATTTATACAATGGCTAAACTGTTTATTATTCGCCTATCAAGCAGATGAATTACACAGTAGAAGAGAGCAATTTTGTAGCCACGAACGAAGTATGCGCTACACACTAGATTTGCTAAAACAATACGCTAAAATCAATTCGAAGAAGATATTACTCAAAGATACACTAGATGATATGGCAGGGAACTCTATTCAGGCAAGTGAGAGAGTGCGTTTATATGAGGATATATTGGTTTTAGTACAAAAAAAGTATTTGTCTGTAGATGATGTGATTCTAAATAACACCAAGATTTTAATAGATACAGAATGTAAAGATGATTCCCCTCTATTTTCATTACGCTTAACTTTTCTAAAGCCAATAGAAGAAATAGAATCATTTTTACGTAGCACGCCTGTTTATGCTAATTTGCCTGGTGAAGAACAACCAAAGGCAGAAAATGTAGATACCCAAAAGATACTTGAAAAACTTAATGCTTTAGAAGTAAAGGCCGATTCTCAAAGTGATGATGGCGAAGATGAGCCTAATTCTTATTTGGGGTTACGGATTGAGAACAAAAAGATATATTACGAAGATAAAACTATTCCATTACCATTTAGAGAAGGTTCAAAAGAGATGAAGTTACTTAAACACCTTATAAAACAAAAAACAAAACCTAGCCATAGAGATGACTTAATGGATATATTAGGTTTAACAGCTAAAAAGAAAAAACGAAAGAAGTTTAATATGTATGACAATGACACTATTCGTGGCCCAAAATCAAACATACGTAAGCGGAATTTAGACAAATTGCGCCACATAATCAAAGTCGTATCTAATAAGTTGTCCGACGTGAAATTGAAAATTATTAAAACAGAAAAAAGATGTATATTGCTTCAAAAGTTGGATAAATAGAAATCTCCGCTTTTATGCCGTCTAGAAAGCCACTCCTTATGGGGTGGTTTTTTTATGTATTTTCTCCGCTTTTTTCTCCACTTTCTCCGACGTGAATCGTGATTTCCTGTCCACGGAATTGATGTGAGAGCCTGTGTTTATGGCAAGGCCGTAATCCTTGCCAAATTTAAACACAGGAGTAATACAATGACGTTACAACAAAGTGAAGCAAAAAGTAGTGCGTCTCTTATGCAAGCGGCATTAAAAACCGCTTATAATTTGGAAGTTTCGGAACAAGAAGCGGCCCAAATTACAACCCGTCTAGTATCTTTAATTAAGTTACTAGACCAGATGGATGAAGAACAAAATGAGGGGGTAAGCGTATGTTAGATACCCTTCGTTTTGTTGTTCAACAAGGAAGATACGAAATTAAAGATACCGCGCAGTTTAGCCCTGTCGTGGACTCTTTGCGCTATCAATCGTTTAGTGGCCAAAAACCCGTTTATCTTATTGTACCTGATGACTTTGCAGATTGCTATTTCCCTCAGGTGTTTATTTGCAAATGCAAAAGGACGAACTGGGTGTATCTTGATATGTTTATAGAGTGTTCCGTTTCTAAGTTCCTTAAAGGGGAAAATTTATTTTCCATCAGAGAGGAAATGAAAAAGCCCTTTGCACTCAAAATGTCCCAAGTGCTAGGATGGGTGGGAATTATAGTTTCTTCTGATGATATTATAATGGCTCCACTCCGTAAATTACACGTGGCGCATAATATGCTGTTGGAATATCCCGTCAATATGGTTGTAGATGAAATTTCAATGGCGGACGCTTGGAAGTATGACCCTAGCACCGAAAAAGATGGTTTTGAAAACGGCGGAGAGTGCTATCACATCCACCATAATGCGTACGAGTTGGCGTTTTATAACAAAGTAACAGATATAGAACGGTTGCAAGGTTGTACTAAGCACGCGGTAGATGGCGAACTTTACCCTAATTTATCCGTCTATCAAAAGTATTTAAACGGCCAAAGCAAACATATCTTGCGGATGGAACTTCGTCTAAATGATACAAACTACATTAAAAAGGAAGTGAACGCTATTTTGGGCCGCCCTGCTAATACAACAGTTACGGTGGGAGATTGTTTTAATAACAAATTGGCTCATCAGATATTACTTAAACAATGGCAAAAAGTGGAAGAGGCGTGCTTTAAATTGCCTGCTTATCGGCGAGATAGCACTAAATTGTTTGCTGAAATTAAGCGGCGCAATCCCAAAAGACAGGATGCTTATTTGTGGAAGGCCGCCTATATCTTACAGATGATAGCCGAAAAAGGAAGAGTATTTGTTAGAAATACGCTTGCTAGTATGTATGGCAAGGTAAAAGCAAAAACAATGATTAAAGACGCTCTTGCTTTCAAATTTACGCGCAGACGAACTAATCATATTGCCCAAATCGGTCAAGAGTTAAAGAAATTTACTCCTTTGACCCCTGAAGTGTTGACAAATAAAGTTAAGAAAAGTATAATAAAGTTAAATATGGATAGTACAAAATTCTTAACAGTAGAAGAGATGGCAGACATCTTAAAAGTAGTTCCTATGACTATTTACCGCTATTTGAAAGCAGGTAAATTGACTTTTTACAAATTTGGTAAAGAGTACCGCGTATATGAGAAGGACTTTAAAGAGTTCCTTGTTTCTTGCAAAGTTGCTAAAAAAGGAGGCTCAAAATGAGAAAGACACAACAACCAGTAATTAAAAAAGCCACGAAAGCGGTTATTTTAGCACGTGTATCTAGCAAAGGCCAAGAAGATGGTTGTTCTTTAGACGCTCAGTTGGATATTTGTCGCAAGTACGCCTCTCAGAAAAATTTAGAGGTGTTGGAAGAATTTCGTATTGTTGAATCTTCTACGCAAGGAGCAAGAACGAAATTTCAGAAAATGATTGACTTTGTTGAACAGCAAGAAGAAAACATTGCTATTCTTGCCCATACAGTCGACCGTTTCCAACGAAGATTTAATGAAACTGTTATGTGTGAACCGTATATTATTTCGGGTAAGATGGAATTACATTTCATTCAATCTGGTTTCGTTATAAATGCGGATAATTTCTATACCAACACTACGCTTTGGGATGCAAATGTAATGGGAGCGCGGGCATATATTAGTTCACTTAAAATGCACACTCGTAAAGGTATAGCGCATAAGATACGGAATGGGGAATGGCCTGGAAAAGCACCTGTTGGGTATCAAAATGTTAAAAATGCCCAAGGGAAGAGAACGATTGCGATTAACCCTCAAACAGGCCCATTGATAAAGAAAGTATTTGAAATGTATTCAACGGGTACTTGTACTATGCGTGGGCTTGCTAAATGGCTATCTGATGAAGGGATTAGAAGTGAAAGAGGCACGCGTTATACCTTGTCTTCTGTGCATAGATTGCTTCAAAATCCATTTTATTATGGAATGATGGAAATAAAAGGGGAACTTAAACCACACGTACACGGAGCATTGATTAGCAAGCACCTCTTTGATATGTGTCAAAATGTACGAGATGGGTATCATCAGCAACATAAGCATTACGGGAGCAAGGAATTTATCTTTAGAGGTGTCATTAAATGTGCTGATTGTGGTACTTTAATCAGCCCCTATACAAAAGCACGTCAAACAAAAGATGGGGTACATTATCATAACTATTTGATGTGTTCGCACTATAAAGCCAAAAAAGATGGCTTTAAATGTACTGCCGAACAAATAAGAGAAGAAGACGCATTACAACAAACTCAAGCGGCTTTAGAGAAGATTCAAGTAGCCCCAGAAGTATTGAAAGTGGCTTTAAATGATTTACAAGAAAGCACTTTTAATGACTTGGAATATGCACGTAATAAAGAGATAGCGGCAAAGAAAAGATTATCCCAAATCAATATTCAGCGGGATTCTTTATTTGCTAAACAGGCCGCAGGACTTATTACAGAGGAATACTTGAATAATAAGTTAGAAGAATTAAAGGCGGAAGAAGCTCAGTTATCACAAGACGCTCAAAGTAATACGGCAGATAAAGAAAAGAAAGCATACACCGTGGAAAAAGTGCTTAAACTTGTCAATAAACTGCCTGAACTCTTTAAAAACGGTTCTAAAGTGGAGCAAAAACGGGCTATTTTGAAGCTTGTACTTTCGAACGTAGAATTAAAGGGAAAAAACCTTTATTTTTTCTATGAAAAACCCTTCGGATTACTCTCCGAAGGGTTATCTTGTTCTAAATGGTACCGGGGAAGGGACTTGAACCCTTAAGCCCGTGCGGGCAATAGTTTTTGAGACTATCCTGTATACCAATTCCAGCACCCCGGCTTAAATCTACACTTTATTATAGCATATTTTATGCGGGCTTGCCGCTATTCTTTCGGTAACTCCTTTCCCACATCCTTATTAACTAGCGTGGCCACGCACGAATCACTCCATACATTGAGCGACGTTTCCACCATATCCAGCACCGTGTAAAACGGCAAAATAATACCCAGTAGTTGTATCGGCACGTTCATGGACGAAAGCAAACTGGCCGACAAAAAGTAGCAGCCCATGGGCACCCCGGCATTGCCGATAGCAGCCACCGTGGCAATCAGCACCCACGTCAGTAACGTGGGAATGGTAATCACGGCGCCGTTGTTTTGCATCAAATAGATAACCGTAATTAAGATAAACGACGCACAGCCGTTCATGTTGATCGTCGTACAAATTGGTAGTACAAAGCGCGAGACGGTAGGGTGCACCTTATTATTTTGCTCGGCACAGGCCATGGTAACCGGGAGCGTGCCCGCCGAAGATTTGGAAAAAAACGCCACCAAGAGTGCCTTAGACATATTTTTCGCGGTGCGCCACGGGTTGATATGTTTGAACAGCAAAAACAACGGCAGCACCAACACGCCTTGCAACACGTTGGATGTTACCACCAGCATAAAATAATGCCCTAAGCCGTTTAATGCTACGCCGCCGGCAAAATCGCGCGTGCAGACAGACGTAAAGCCAAAAATCCCCAACGGCAAAATGCGAATGAGCACATTGACAATGGAAAACAAAACCGATTGAATTGCCCCCAACAAATTTAAAATGGTGGCGCGTTGTTGGGCCTCGTCAATAAACCGGATTGCCATGCCCACGGCCAGGGCAATAATCAGCACGCTTAGCACATTGCCTTGCACCAGCGGAGCCAGCGGGTTATCGGGGATGACGGAAACAAAATAATCTAAATATCCCTTTTGCGCGACCAGGCCCGTATCAACGGTAGCCGTAGCCGTTACGTTGGCAGGCGTAAAAAAGTGGTAGAGCATCGCACCCACCCCGGCGGCAATCAATGTCGTGGAAAGCGTATAACCCAGCGTGCGTTTCCACAGTGTTTTTTGCGTACGCGCACTGCCCAGGCGGGCAATGGTGTAACAAATTGTCACGGCGATAATCGGCACGCTGATAAACTTAAAAAGGCGTACAAACACGTCGCTTAAAAATTGGGCAATTACAAGGCCCGGCTCGGTGGGGAAAAGTCCGTTAAAGATACCCAAAATAATCGCCGCGGCAAACCACCCGGCGTATTTCCACGAAGAATTTTTAATCATTGGTTTTTTCATGCTTTTATTATAGCAATTGTATGAAGTGTTGGCGTATATATGTTATAATAAAGTTACAATTTAATCTGTTTTTGGAACCGTATGTGGAATACGGATGGCTTTATAAAAGCGATGAGGTACTCCAAAGACAGCCGATACAAGCACAATACTAACGAGTTGATCCCTCGGCGGTATTGTGCTGAATGTTTGTCATTATTTTAATGGTAAACTACGGCTGTTTTTGTGCGAGCATGTACCTCATCCTCTATCAAACCGGCCGTTTTTAGTTGGTTTTATAAGCAGAAAATTGAAATAAAAACAAGAGAGGAAAAACTTATGAAACTAAAAAACAAAAATGAGAAAACTGTCATCCTGAACTTGATTCAGGACCTTCAACGCTTGCTGTTACGGACCAACCTGCGTGGAAGATGCCAAATCGAGTTTGGCATGATGTCTTTATTTAATCACGGCGGATTCACGCTAATAGAATTGTTGGTAGTAGTTTTAATCATTGGCATTTTAGCCGCTGTCGCTGTGCCGCAATATCAAAAAGCGGTAGAGAAGAGCCGTGTCACGCAAGCGTTAACCTTACTTAAATCTATTGCGCAAGCGCAAAAGGTCTATTATTTAGCCAATGGTGCGTATGCCAATAAATTTGAGCAGTTGGACGTGGATATGCCCGCTTGGACAGGGAACGAAAAATGGTATGGCTATCCTAACGATACACGTTCTAACGGGGAATGGTCGTTGCAAATTGTTAATAATGACTATGGAAATGCTGTTTTCGTGGGTCGCACTTCAGGTAAATATGCTGGAGTTGGATTTGAGTATTATTTGAATCGGCCGGATGAGGGCCATCCTGTTAACTCAATTGCGTGTTTTGAACGGCAAGGATATGGCATAATTTTTGATGGTTCCGATGGAGATTATTGTCGCAAAATTTTAGGGGGTACTAAATATAAAAATCAAACGGGTACTTACACGCTGCCCTACTAATTTCCCCTTTCACTTCACAGCCCCAAAGCCGCGCCGCCCCCGGTTTATTTTTTGTAAAATATAAATATCTTACTGATTGAGGCGTTTTTTATGAAAAAGCAAATGGTGCCGGGGTGGGTAAAAGCCTATTTTACATTCTTCCTGGCAAACTGGTTGTTGTTCGGCATTTTTAGAATTATCTTTTTAGGTGTTTTTCACGCGGCCTTAACCCCGGCGCATTACCACGAATTGTGGACCACCTTTTATATCGGTGCTAAATTTGATTTCCGCCTGGCCGGGTTTTTATCTATTCCGTTGGGTGCTTACTTAACGGTGTGTGCATTTTGGAAAGGCGCCCTGTATATCCGCAAATTTATTGCCGCTCTGTGCGGTGTGTTGGAAGCCGCCGTCGTCCTTGGGTATTTTGCCGATTTTGCCCACTACGCCTATATTGCCATGCGCATCAACTATTCCATTTTTAAATATAGCGAAAATCCGCTTATTTCCTTACAAATGGCCTGGCAAACTTATCCCTTAGTTTGGGCGGTACTCGCGCTTTTACTCTGTATGTGGTTGGGTTACGCATTTGTAAACTATTTGGTGCAAAAAGCATTCCGCACGCCGGATAACCGGCGCTGGTGGGGCAAGTTAGGCTGGTTCTTTGTGAGTTTACTCATTGCTGGCGGATTAGGCTTTGGCAAAATCAGCCAATATCCGCTACGCTGGAGCAACGCCTATCACTCTACCAACCATTTTATTTGCAATTTAACGTTAAACCCGATTCTTAACATTTTTGATACAGCCCGCTTTGTAAAAGCCGACAGCTTTGATACAGACAAAACCCGCGCGTATTATGACGAAATTGCTAAGTTTTTGCAGGTACAAAACCCTAACCCGCAAACGCTTTCTTTTGACCGCGCCGTAGCGGACAAGCCCGCAAGCAAACAGCACGATTACAACGTTGTCATTATTTTTATGGAGTCGCTTGCGTGGAATAAAACCTCGTTTACCAATCCGGATTTGGACCCCACTCCCTTTGTGCGGGAACTGGCCGCCAAGTCCATTTTGTTTACGAACTTTTTTTCGCCGACGTCTGCCACGGCCCGTGCGGTGTTTGCTACCGTAACCAATATCCCAGATGTAACTTCTTTTAAAACCAGCTCGCGCAATCCGCTGGTAGTGGACCAACACGTGATTGTAAACGCGCTTAAAGAGTATGAAAAGTATTATTTTATCGGTGGCAGTGCCAACTGGGGCAATATCCGCGGCGTGTTGGAACATAACATAGATGATATCCACATGTACGAGGAAGGAAAGTTTGAAAATGAACACCGCAACGACGTATGGGGCATCTCGGATTTGGACTTATTCCGCGAAGCCAACCGCGTCCTGGCCCAAGAGCAAAAAGAAGAAAAGAAACCGTTTTTTGCCATTATCCAAACGGCCGGCTATCACCGCCCTTATACGATTCCCGAAGATAACGCCGGGTTTAAAACCCAGGATATCGGTGAAGACTTAGCGCACAAACGCAGTTTTGTAAGCGTGGCGGAATACAATTCGTTGCGCTTTTCGGACCATGCGTTGCGGGAGTTTTTCAAACTGGCCGAAAAAGAGCCTTATTATAAAAATACCCTTTTCTTTATCTTTGGCGACCACGGCTTAGCGGCACCTCAGTCCGAAAATATGCCCCGCGGTACAGTGGAACTGAACCTCATTAACCATTGGATTCCGCTTATCATTACGGGCGGTCCCATTAAAGAAGCCCAACAAATTGACAAAACCGCCAGCCAAGTAGATATTTTCCCCATTGCCATGGGGCTTTTGGGCCGCGGGTATAAGACGCGCGCTATCGGGCGCGACGTGCTTACCACCAACGCTCAGGCCGAGCCCGGCGCTTTGATTTACGGCTGGGCCGATACACCCTCGCCGATCGGGTTTGTACAAGGGGAGTATTATTACCACAGCCAAGGGGAAAAGGAAGGCCTTTATAAGTACGCGGCGGAAAATTTCCGCGAGGATTTATCCGCCCAAGAGCCGGAGCGCTTTGCCCACATGAAGGCACTTGCGCACGGGCTCTACGAAACGTCGCGTTATGAGTTTTATCATAACCAAAAACAAAACCTGGAGGAAGAAAAATGAGCGGAATGTGGATTGTAATTATTGCTGTAATTGTCATCGGTTTTTATTTGATGAATTTGTATAACACGTTGGTGCGTATGCGCAACGTTGTCAAAGAAGCGTGGAGCGATATTGAGGTGCAGCTAAAACGCCGTTTTGATTTAATCCCCAACCTGTTGGCCACCGTCAAAGGGTATGCCAAGCACGAAAGCGAAACGCTGGAAAAAATAATTGCCGCGCGCAACGCCGCTTTTAGCCAGCCGCACACCCTGCAAGACGTGGCCAAGGCCGAGGGAGAACTGACAGGCGCATTAAAATCCATTTTTGCCCTGAGTGAAGCGTACCCTGATTTAAAAGCCAACACCAACTTTTTGGAACTTCAACGCGAACTGCGCGACACCGAAGACAAAATCCAAGCCGCGCGCCGCTTTTACAATGGCAACGTGCTGGCGTTTAATACCAAAATTCAGCAATTTCCGGCCAATATGATTGCGGAAAAATTCCACTTTGAAGAACAACCGCTTTTTGAATTGGCCGCCGATGAACAAGCCGCCAAACAACCCGTTAAAGTAGAATTTTAACCATGGCCACCACGTATCAGCATATCGCCGATAACAAGCGCCGTACCTGGTTACTTATTTTATTATTTCCGGCCGTGTTTGCGCTGCTGACGTGGGGAGCCTTTTTGCTTTTATTTGGCGGATCGGCGGTGCAGGACCCCGGTTTATCTTCCGTACTACTTGCGGTGCCGGGCGTGTGTTGGGCGGTGGCGTGCATTTGGATTGCTATTTCCTACTTTACCGGCGATAAACTTTTATTAAACAGTGCTGACGCTATCCCTGTTACCAAGCAAGATCAGCCCGAAATTTACCGCCTGGTAGAAAATTTGTGCATCTCCCGCGGGCTACCGCTGCCGCGTATTTACATTATAGATGACGAGTCCTTAAACGCTTTTGCTACCGGGCGGGACCCGCAGCACGCCAGCGTAGCGCTTACCAAAGGCATTGTGCAAAAGCTGGATAGGGCCGAACTGGAAGGCGTTATTGCGCACGAACTTTCCCACATTGAAAACCGCGACATTCGCCTGATGCTTATTACCGTGGCGGGCATTTCGTTTTTTACATTTGCGGGAGAAATTTGTTTTCGTATCGGGCTTTCGTCGCGCCGCGGGAAAAACAATGGTGCCGGGCTTTTCTTAATTTTAGGGCTTATTTTTTGGTTGTACGGCTTGGTGTTTGCACCGCTTATCCGCTTAGCCATGTCGCGCCAGCGCGAATATCTGGCCGACGCTACCGGCGCACTGATGACGCGCAACCCACAAGCACTGGCGAGTGCCCTTCGCAAAATCTCGCAAGATAGCCGCGTAGAAGTCCTGGATAAACGCGCCAGCATGGCGGCTATGTGCATTGAAAACCCGCTTGAAAAAACAAATCTGTTTTCTTCGCTTAGCGGCCTATTAGCCACGCATCCGCCCATAGAAAAGCGTATAGCCGCGCTGGAAGAAATGAATAGAGGTTATTAAAACTTGTTATAATAAAGTAACGGAGAATTTATGACCGAAGAACACCGCATTAACATTATGGAAGAGACCCCCGCCGTTACGTCAGCGGGTATCCCGCAAGAAACCGATTTAAAATATGCCTCTATCCCCGAGCGTTTTGTAGCGCTGGCCATTGATTACGGCATTATTTTTCTGCCCTTGCAGTTTATTGCGTGGTTGGTTTGTAAAACCATGGGACGCTATTTAGAACTGTGGATGCTCGTTGCCATGGCCGTGGGTATGAACATAGTGTTTGTACTCTATGAAACTATTTTTTCTTCGGGCGGGCGTGTAACCTTGGGCAAAAATTTAGTGGGCATTGCCGTTGTCAAAAAAGACAAAAGCGGCCCGCTTTCTGTACCGCAAGCGTTTTTGCGTGCGGTGGGGTATTACGTAAGCGCGGCGCTGTTTTTTGGCGGCTTTGTGCTGGCCCTGGTGGATGACCGTAAACGCGCATTGCACGATATTTTCGGCGGCAGCGTGGTGGTTGAACTGCGCAAGCGCGCCACCTGGGAAGTATGGGCCGTGCGCGCATTAGGCACGCTACTGCTTATTTTGTTTGTGGGCGGTTTATATCAATCTTTCGGCGGACGTAATTGGCAAAACAAATACAAAGTACGCCAAGCTACGGATTTTCTGCAAAATATAGCTCTGTTGGAAGAAGGCCACAAACTGCGCTACGGCTATTATACTAACGATATTTTGCGCCTTGCGTTGTTATCCGGCGACCCGGTGCAATTCCAGCGCGATATGAACAAAGTGCTCTCTACTGGCCGCGGCAGTATTCGCATTGGCGTCAAAGACAACGTGTATAAAATTTCCGCCTTGGCCAAAGACGCTCAAAAAACCCCGGTCTATTACACCAACAAGCTGTAAAATTTCTGTGGTATAAAAATAACACGCCCCCGGCTTAAAAAACCGGGGGCGTGTTTCTGGTAGAAAGTGTTAATTTATGCCTACGGCGGCGCATTGGGTCTTAATTTCGTTTTCCATTTGTTCAATCCCATAGGCAGCCGCCCACCATTGGCAAATTATTTTTAAGTTATCATTATGGCCGTCGTCAAGTATTACTTCTTTTAAAACCCATTTACCTGTGTCAGCCTGTTTGGAAAGCTTTACCCTTCCATATAACCAAGGAGAAGGATTTGTTTTTTTCCATGTAGGGCCTGCAATTAAACGATCGTCAAAAGCAACATAGCACGAGTTATTATCACAACCTGTACCGATATGCCCGAAAGGCAAGTATATAGCATTTGTTGTACCCGAATAGTTCTGTCCCTCAAAAGATACGTCCAATGTGTCTCTTAAAGATATTTCCTCTTGCGGAAATCCGTTTGCAAGCAGATATACCTCTATACCTTTCATATAGGTATTAAATATCGTTTGTAGTTGCGTAAAACGCGATTTAAATACCGCCTTTTTGTATTGCGGCACCGCCACCGCCGCCAAAATGCCGATAATGAGGACAACAACTAACAACTCAATGAGGGTAAACCCCCGTTTGTTACATTTCATAAGTTTTTCTCCTATGTTTTGATTCCAATTTGTCTGCTCATGAAACGTACAAAAACGGCTCCCACTAAATTGAGCTTGTAAGCATCCCCAACATAGCAACAGCCGTAGCTTGCCGCTTGCGCGGCAAACGTTCGGCACAAAACAAACGGGTAATTAGTCCGTTTATTTTGTGCCTTATATCGGCTGTTCTTGGAGCTTACAAGTTTGCTGTTTCCAACAAAGATCCGTTTCTTAAACGGTTCCAAAAACAGGTAAAATTGTACCTATAGTATAATAAAAAAGGCTGGCAAATACCAGCCTTTTTTGAATAGAATAATCAGCTTATTGAGCCGTTTTTTCGGGCTTTGGGATTGTTTCAGTAGCCGTGTCCGTTTCGGTTTTGGCATTTGTTTCCGCCTGTTCTTCAGGCTTGTCTTTCTTTTTAAACAGGCCGAAAATCCCTTTAATCCCTTTTGTTACGTTGCGCGATACCACATTATTAGTTACCGTTTGCGTCACCAAAGACGTTACCGACCCTAACATCTGCATACTGCCTTGCGGGTCGTCCACGCTACCGCCGATTTTCAGTTTTAGCGGCATCATTCCATCTACCTCGTGGCGGCCGGGTGCAGCGTGCACGGTCATATCTAACGCGCCCGAATTAAAATCAGCCGTTCCGTCTAACCGAAAGGACATGGTGGGCGACACAAACGTCCCCTCTTTAATGGTGGCCAGGCCGCGCACAAAGTTGACCTCGGTGTCAAACTTATCGTACGCCATTTCGCCGGAAACTTGCTTATCGGTTTCCACTACAGGTACTTCTAAGGGCTCGCCGTCCGGCCCTAAAATGGTTTGAGTTTTGACGGGCTTTCCGTCGTCTTTATCCCCGCCCGAAACCGCCGACACCAATCCGCTGCCCAAGCTGTTGAGTACCCCCAGCACATTTAAGGAATTAAACACTTTTCCGGTCACGTTTAACGATAAAAACAATACTTTAGTCAACGGGTTTGCGTCGGTCAGTTTATAAATATCTTGAATGATACCTTCGCCGGTGGTCAGGCGCAGGGTGCCGTGAGCTTGGTCCAAATCGGGCGTAATTCCGTCAATGTCCGAGGTAAACACCACGTCTTTCCCGGTAAAATACGGCACGTCCACTTGACCGAATTTGATATTGGCTACCAGCTCAATCGGCGGCAATGGCCACGCGGTTTTTGGCTTCGCTTGCGCGGGTTGCTCCGTCGCAGTAGTTTGCGTTTCGGCCGGTTCTTCCGGCAAGGCAAGCAGTTTCAGCTCGTCGGCTTGCACGTCTAGTACTGCCTTAATTTTTTGGAGCGTTTGGGTGGCGTTTAAATCAACCGTGAATGGGTTGGCATTGAGTTTGCCGGTCAGCTTAGCGGTTGCATTGCCGGTTTTCGCTTGCAGGTTGCCGTTGACGTCTGTTTGTCCGTTTACATTGGCTAGGCGGCCTGCATAGGGCACGTCGGCACCTACTTCGTTTAGCGTGATGTTAGCGGCCATTTTTTCGTGCGTAGCGTTTAAATTTCCCGTTACGGTGCCGACAAGCTGGTACGGCTCTGCCAAAGCAGTCAGCCAACGGCCCGTTTCCCCTAATATCACGTTGGCATGGGCCGAGCCTTCATATTGCAAAGTGTCTTGCAAAATTACGCCGCCTTTGGCTGTAATCTCCACACCCGGTGCTTGCACTCCCAAGTGATGTAGCGTGAAAGTTTGCTGGGCCAAATTGCTTGCTAGTTTTAGGGTTATATCGGCCTGGGGTAAATCAAAGGCGGGCAAATCGGCCACGTCTTTAAAAAATACGGAATTCACATTGCGCAGTGTAATTTTTAAATTGGCTTGGGGATTTTCAAAATTTTCCACTTTCCCGCTCAAGGTAATAGACGAATGTTGATAAAACACTTTTAAAGCGTCAATTTGCGCGTATGCTTTGGATAAGTTCAGTTTTGCCAAATCCAGCGTGGCTTTTAGCGTAATGGGGATACGCCGCTCAAACGTACTTTCTTTGTGGGTAAACTCCGCTATTAACGTAAGCGGAAAGGCGCGTGCCAAACTAAAATTTTTAATGGTTAGTGTCAGGTTGTTAATATCCAAGTTGCGCGGGGTTTGCTCGTCACTATATAACAAGTGCAAATGGTCTAAACGAATGTACCGGGCGGTTAGGTTAAACGGAAACGTATTGTCGCGCGGGTCCTCTTGTAGTTGCGGGTTCGTGGGCGTAACAAAATCATCCCAACTGTTGGTGCCGTCTTGGTAAGTAGTCACGCGCAAGGTGGTGTTAGAGAGTACAATTAAATTCACTTTTGCGTGTGCGTGCAGTAAGTGTAAAAGTGAAAACCGCAGGCGCAACCGGTCCGCCTCTATAAAGGTGCCGTTTTCAAAACCGCCTTTCTCGGCAATTTTAATATCTTCTACAAAAACACCGCGGAAATTGATTCCCTTGTTTCCCACTTCCACTTCACGTCCTAGGGCATTTTTAAGTGCATTTTCCAGCTGGGTATCAAACCATTGGGTCCGGGATAGTATATGCAACCCGGTTTCCAATATACCCAGTAACAATAGGATAATAAGTATCGCCTTACCCGCGCGTTTGAGCCATTTTTTCATATTTCCTCCGGCTAAATTCGCATCCGCAATAATCTTGTTGATAGAGGTTAAATTCTTTAATGAGAGCTTGGCGCAGTTCGGTAAGGCCCCCTTTTCGCCAGGAATTGGTCCAATACGGGGTTCCTTCCTCACGCCAGGCTCGCTGTGCGGCGCGGTGCACTTGCTCCGCATCTTTATAGCGCGACGTACCCAATACGGACGCAAACCCGTCAAAATGATACTTACGCGCATATGCGGCCGCTTGTTTAAGGCGCATATAAAAACACTCACTGCAACGCTTGCCGCGCTCAGGCTCCTGCTCTAACCCGCGCACGTGCTTAAGCCACATGTCGTGTTCATACGGTAGTTCTGCAAAGTCTGCACCTAAGGTTTTGCATAGCCGAGCTTGTTCATCCCGCCGTTTTTCATATTCTTGCTGCGGGAAGATATTCGGGTTATAAAACAGCACGGTTACTTGCGTCCCGTTTTGCACCAAATGTTTAATAGCCGCGCACGAACACGGCGCACAGCACGATAATACTAAAAGCCTCATATATATAGTTTACAAAATAAGTTTTTCCCAGGCCTTGCAAAAAATTGATTACTTTGCTACACTAAATAGCATAGTGTAAGGGCGCAAAGCCCCTTCACTTTATTTTTTTGTATACGAGGTTGTTCCTATGGCTTTGAAAAAAGATAATAAAGAGATGCTTACCGCGGCAGAACTCAAAGAGATTAAAAAACATTTGTTGGAACTTAAAGAAGATGCGGCCAAACGCTTGCAAAACACTAAGCAAATGGATATGCCCGAAGCGGAAGTGGGCGACCCCATTGACGACGCCAGCAAAAGCTTAGATAAAGAAATTTTGTTTGAGCTTTCCAGCAATGCCCATAACACCATTGAGCAAATTGAAGCGGCACTGCGCAAAATAGAAAAAGGCATTTACGGCCGGTGTGAGTATTGCCGCCAGCCGATTGGCAAAAAACGCATGAAGGCGTTGCCGTTTGCGCGGTACTGCATTAACTGCCAACACACCAACGAACACCATAGAGGGTAGTAACGGCGGGTGTAATGTTCCGTTTTACGCACACAACCCAAAACAAATAGTTTTGGGTTGTGTTGCTACCCAGCGAAACAATTTTCCATATTTGGGCATCTTGAAACCGACTTGCCAACTCGCAGTACCTATCAGTACAGCTTCGGGCAACTTACGGTTTCAATCTGCCTCAAATCTGAAAAATCATCTTATCCTCTATAAAACCTTGTACTTGGGGAAGTGGCACGGAGTGCCGATGAGGGGGAAAAACCAACCCCAACTTTTGCTGTGCCTCTCGCGGGTGCTAACTAAAATTTTTTATGTAAACGTTCGTCGCGGAAATTGGCTGCCCATGCTCTGGACCTTGACTTGTTTTTTTTGGGTACACTCCTAGTATATTGTTCACAGGAGAAAATAAAATGAAAGATAACGCTGTTATTTGTCCCCCTTGCGGGGAAAACGTCGGCTTGCCGACAAAAAGGGGGGCTCATCAAGGTTTTACCCTTATAGAGCTTTTAGTAGTCGTTCTCATCATCGGCATCCTTGCCGCCGTTGCCGTACCACAATACAAAAAAGCGGTACTCAAAGCCCGTGCCACGGAAGCACTTACCAATTTAATGGCTATTATGAAAGCTCAAGAAATATATTACTTAACCAATGGAACATATACGGATAATTTGAATAATTTAGATGTTAAAGTAACCGATAGTATGTGTTATACATATAAGTGTACAGATAAAACACGGTGTTATGCAAATTCTACGCAAGCAGGGGATCCTTTTTTTGGGCCTAATGGAACTTTTTTGAGGTGGTAGGGTCTAATTTAGGGGTTCAGACAGCAACTTTTTAATCAGTTTAATCCGTCTTTCCTTAATTAGACCTGAATGTATCCTTACCTTGCTTTTTAGCTGGCTAAAATAACCCTCACAGGTGTTTGTAGTATTGGGTATATTTAGGTGCTTGCATTGCTCTTCTTTGTAGGTAAATAAATACGGTAAGTTTCTCTTTAAACTCCTAAACGCACTTCGTACGTTACGGTGCATATATCTTCCCTGTTCATTGCGCTCTGCTAAAAACTCCTTGTATTGTTGTTCTAGGGATTGTAACCCTTGTTCAAACTCTTGCCTGCTATAGCGCGTTAATGGCCTTAAAAACGCCAACAAGGCCTTCCCGCACGCTGTCTTAGGTTCTCTAGTTAAGTAAGACCGTACCGTCTTCTTTTGATGGAACTGGCAATATTGGATAGGTATGCCCGGATAGCGCTCTTGTAACATCTGTACTACCCCTTTGCGGCCGTCTATGGTAAAACTCTTGTATCTATATCC
>JAZUSP010000017.1:0-2637 GCA_045606805.1 Elusimicrobiaceae bacterium
ACGTTGAGACCCTTGCGCAGTTAGAGGGCTCAACACTAAAACATTACATAGAATTATGGCAACAATCAAGAACAAAAAGACAAAGCTCACAACCAAGACAACTACGACAATTATTCCCTCAATTATTGTCCCAGAGAGGAAGAAAAATAGACCCGCAAAGCGCGCATTTGTAGTATTCCAAAATAGACAATTCTTTGTCAACCTTTACCCAAATATATTTTGTTCTATTTCCGAACTTCCCGACGTTGCCCGTAAACTCTCTAATTTGTTTAGGTCGATAATAAATAGCGATGTACGCTACCAAATGAAACACGACAATTTGCCGAGCTTTATTGGCGTGCGAAATATATGCACCAAAATACACGCACCGTCCAATACTGACCCGTATATTAGCGGCGATATCCCCGACTACGATTGTTCGCCGTACCTATCTTTGCAAATGGATAATGTACAAGCTGCCGTATTTATTCTACGCCAATTCTGCAAACGCTCGGGACAAATGCCAAACCAATATACCGCCGTCATCAAAAAAGGCAATAGCATATCTTCAACGGTATACGACACGCACAAGTCTAACCCGTTTCTAATCGAAACTCTATGCCGCGAAAGCAATATTTACCGCATCGCCTTTGGTGCTGTTGCGGATATCAATTTTACCGACTACGATTTTGCCGATGATTTATTGCCAATACCATATATTAGGGTGTCTCAAAAGTTTGGCACGCCTAAAAGCGTTCACACCGTGCGCAAGCTGAAGAAAATATATGAGCTACAAAACGCCGCAGAGCTGGAGCGCGTAAGGCGTGAACGTAACAAAGCTTTAGCCAGGCTCGAATATCGCCAGGCTAAAGCGAAACTAACAGCCGCACACATTACCCGCGCTTATTATGGCGCATACACCTACAAAGGTAGCGTCGGAAATAGGTATGAGCGCGCACGTTATCGATGCGCATTAGACGCCCGCAGGGATGCCGAATTACAAGACCGCATACGCTTTCCAAATACAGATGTTACAAATGTAATGCCCGATGCCGTAGATGTTCACAACTGTAAATCGGTTGAGGTGGCAAAGGATAAACCACAAAGCGCGAAACAATTAGCGGCTGCAAAACGTATTACAAAAAAACGTATCGTTGAGGCGTTCACAACCAACACAGATTACACCAGGCACTCAAAGCTGGAGCAGGTGGATATTGATACGGTTGTACATCAAATAAAAAGCCTTGGTAATATGAACATCGACGAAAACGGACAAATAACGTTGTCTTTTACACTTTGACTTCCATTTTAGTATATTTGGGTTATTTATTGGGGCACTGTCAGCTGGGATAGCTCGCAGTGCCTATTTTTATGCGGTTGAGGTTGAGGTTGAGCACACACGCGAGACACGAAAGCGACGGCAGCGACGGCGGGGAGCGCGTCGGAAATAGGCGCGATTATTGCCGCGCCTCTTCTTCGCCGCCCTAACCCCGCCGTCGTTACCGACGCCAAAAAGGTGCGGGCGGGCGATTGTTCGCGTGTCCGCGCCCGCCCGCGTCGTAGCACCGCACGCCCAAAGCGCGTGCGAGGCTACGCCCGTTGTCTAACGGGCGGTGCAACCGCCCTGCCTCCGCCCCCGCCTCGGCGTCGGCTTATTCGGTATAGCTCCGCCGTTGCTGATGAACGCCCCAAAGCCCGTGCCGCTACGCTATAGTAGATATCGCGGGGGAATGCCCCCGCACCCCCTACCCGCGTAGGGCTACGGGGGCGGCTTTCGCCCTGCGGTTGTTCGATACCGCCGCCCCGAACAACATACCGCCGACCCCGTCGGCGGTATGTTGCTCCCCTATCGCGGGGGTGGTGTCTCGCTCCTCGTAACGCCCCCGCGTTACCGTGCCGCCTCAACTCCCCGTGTCGGTTGTGCGCGCTACGCCTACGGCGTACCGCCCCCAACCTCGGGCGTTCTCCCTCTGTTGATATTGTGACTTGCCGCCCATTTCCGCTATATAGTTATGAAGATGTTATGAAAATACGTACAAATATTGTATCTTTACTACTGCTTTATGTAATATCTGTATAATTATTTATATCAACTACTTATGATTTACGCAATAAAAACGACAAAAAACAAGCCCCGCAAACCAATGCGACATATAAAACACCGCGACTGGTGTAAACGCCGCCCAAGCGGACACCAATTTTACATCCTACAAAACGTGTTGAGGATGTTGCGCGATACCAAAGACCGCCGAAAGGAGTACCAATATGAGAAATTACGCGAAGAATTTGCGCTCGATGTACACGATAGACGCATATATAAATCGGGCGGCGTAGGCACGTACAAATGGATGCCGAAACAGAAATGTTATAGGGTACAAGTGGGAGCATCGCACATTAGCACAAAATGCCATTGTTACCCCTACGCCCCGTGTGTAGAAATATACGATGTACTATAATTTGCACGCCCTAAATAGCTGTATTTGTGTGCATTTCAAGTTGAAAATTCTGTTATCATTTTGTAAATATTACGACAATTATTTGTATCTTGATGTTGCAACGTTGAGACCCTTGCGCAGTTAGAGGGCTCAACACTAAAACATTACATAGAATTATGGCAACAATCAAGAACAAAAAGACAAAGCTCACAACCAAGACAAC
>JAZUSP010000018.1:0-22111 GCA_045606805.1 Elusimicrobiaceae bacterium
GAAGAAAAAACAAGGTTAAATAAGTATGGGAAGATCAACTAAAAAAGGTCCGTTTGTAGACTTAAACCTGTTGGAAAAAGTTCAAAAAATGAACCAGTCCAACGAAAAGAAACCTATCAAAACATGGGCAAGAGCGTGCACGATTGTGCCGGAATTTGTCGGTCACACCTTTTTGGTGCACAATGGCCGCAAGTTTCTTCCCATCTACGTTTCCGAACGTATGGTAGGCTTTAAACTCGGGGAATTCTCGTTCACCCGTTTGTTCAAAGGCCACGGTGGTATTACCAAAGACTCCACCGCCTTGAAATAAGAGTTGAGGATTTACTATGGAAGCTTGTGCAAAAGCTAAATTTCAACGCTACGGCAGCCGCCGTGTAAACCTGGTGCTCGACCAAATCCGCGGTAAAAATGTCAAAGCGGCCGAAGAGGTATTGCCGTTTGTGGCCAAACGTACCGCCGACCTGGTAGCCAAAACGTTACACAGCGCTGCGTCCAACCTGCAAGTCAAAGCCGGTAAAAAGCTTGACTTCAGCCACGTCTATATTAAAGAGGCGTTTGCGAACTTAGGCCCCAGCGGCCACCTTCGCAGAGTGCAGCCCGGTCCGCAAGGCCGTGCCATGCCCTACAAAAAAAGCATGTGTCATTTAACGGTTATTGTAACCGATGAAAAGAAAGGAGGCCGCTAATTTATGGGACATAAGATTCACCCCCGGTCTATTCGCTTAGGATACATCCAAGATTGGCGCTCCCGCTGGTTTGCGCCGAAAAATATGCCGGCGCTTATTTTGGAAGACGCCCAAATCCGCAAACACATTGACGGTAAATTTGAAATGGCGGCTATCAGCTACGTCGGTATTGAAAGAGCCGGTGCGTTTTTACGCATAAACATTCACACCGCCCGCCCGGGTGTGGTGATTGGTAAAAAAGGTGCCGATATTGAGGCGCTACGCAAAGAACTGGAAACCATGACCGGCAGCAAGACGTTTGTCAACGTCATTGAAATTAAAAACCCGGAAACGGATGCTCAACTCGTTGCGCAAAATATTGCCCAACAGCTTGAAAAACGCGCCCACTACGGCGCTGCCATGAAAAAAGCCATTGAAAAGGCTTTGGCCGGCAAAGCGTTGGGTATTAAGATTATGGTATCCGGCCGCTTAGGCGGTGCGGAAATTGCCCGTACGGAATGGAAACGTGAAGGCCGCGTACCGCTGCACACCCTGTGCGCCGATATTGATTACGGTTTCACCGAAGCCAACACCATCAGCGGTAAAATTGGGATTAAAGTGTGGATTTTCAAACGCACGCATTTCGCCAAATCTCCTAAAGAGATTATGAACGAACTCAAAAAACACCGCGACATGGAATCCGGCGCTACGGAAGAAGTCGTAGAAAGTAATGCCGAGATGGCTAAATAGAGGTAACGAACTATGTTGATGCCGAAAAGAGTAAAATATCGTAAACCCTTTAGCGCCCCGCGCATTAAAGGCAACGCCAAACGCGGGACCGAAGTGGTCTTTGGGGAATATGGTTTAAAAGCCCTGGAACCCAAATGGATCACCGCGCGCCAAATTGAAGCGGCCCGTATTACCTTATCTCGTTTCATCAAGAAAAAAGGTAAATTGTGGATCCGCATTTTCCCGGATAAAGCGATTACCAAACACCCCGCCGAAACCCGTATGGGTAAAGGGAAAGGGGCGCCCGAATACTGGGCTGCCGTGGTAAAACCGGGCCGTATTTTGTTTGAATTGGAAGGTGCGAGCGAAGAAGACACCAAGCGTGCTATGCGCCTGGCTTCGGACAAACTTCCAATCAAAACCAAATTGGTAACCAGAAGGTAGTTTATGAAAACCAATCAAAAAGCTGATTTAAAAAAGAAATCTTTAGCCGAGCTCCATGAAGCACTCGGCAAAGCACAAGAAAAGAAATTCAACCTTCTTTTCAAACACAGCACCACGCCACTCGCTAACCCGATGGAACTAAGAGCTGTAAGACGCGAAATCGCCCTTCTGCAGACGTTAATCAACCAGAAGGCCGCGGCGAAATAGAGGTTTAATATGGAAAACAAAGAAACCCGCGCTCAACGCAAAGTGCTAACCGGTGTAGTCGTGTCCGACAAAATGGACAAAACCCGCACCGTTAAAGTGGAACGCTTGGTACATGACGGCCGTTACGGCAAAACCCTAAAACGCGCTGCCAAATTCCACGCGCACGACGAAGCGAACGAAAGCAAACTGGGCGATAAAGTAGAAATTATGAGCACCCGCCCTGTTTCTAAAACGACCAAATGGCGTGTTTCCAAAATTGTGGAAAAAGCCAGAGCATAGTTAGGAGTTACTTAACGTATGATTCAATTAAGAAGCATCCTCAATGTGGCCGACAATTCCGGCGCCCGTAAAGTACAATGCTTTAAGGTGCGCGGCGGCCACCACCGGGATATTGCAACCCTCGGGGACGTAATTATGTGCTCCGTACGGGATGCAATCCCTACTTCCGCCATTAAAAAAGGCGACGTGGTACGCGCCGTAGTGGTGCGTGTAGCCCGTGAAAAAAGACGTAAAGACGGTTCCTATATCCGCTTTGATGACAACGCTGTTTGCATCATTAACGATAATGGCGAACCCAAAGGCACCCGTGTATTCGGCCCCATTGCCCGTGAGTTAAGAGAAAAGAATTTCTTAAAAATCATTTCTCTGGCGCCGGAGGTAGTATAGGTATGAACGTGAAAACGAAAGATACCGTGCTCATTTTAGCCGGTAAAGACAAAGGCAAAAAAGGCGAAGTGAAATCCGTCAACCCCACCAAAAACACCGTTGTAGTGGCCGGGGTGAATATGGTTTCCAAACACCAAAAGCCTTCCCAAAATAAGCAAGGCGGCATCGTACAGGTAGAAGCCCCCATCCACGCCTCGAACGTGGCGGTGGTCTGCCAAAAATGCAAAAAAGCAATGACGCCCAAAGTGCAAATTACGGCCGACGGTAAAAAAACCCGTGTCTGCCGCAAATGCAACGAAGCAATTATCTAATTAGGTACTGAAAATGACTGCTAAAAAAGAAACCAAAGTAACTAAAGCGCCGCAAGGATACGTTCCGGCCTTGCAAGCGCTCTACAAAGAAAAAGTGCTTCCGGCCTTGCTCAAGGAAATGGGGGTAAAAAGCCCCATGGCCGCGCCGAAACTGACCAAAATTGTCATCAACATCGGTGTAAAAGAAGCCCGCGAAGACATTAAAGCGATGGAAATCGCCAAGAACGATTTGTCTGCCATCGCCGGACAAGCCGCGCAAGTGCGCCGTGCTAAAAAGTCCATTTCTAACTTCAAATTGCGTGAAGGCATGCCCATCGGCGTACGCGTTACCTTACGTGGCGCGCGCATGTATGAATTTATGGAACGCTTTATTTCCATTGCCTGCCCGCGCATCCGCGACTTTCAGGGCTTCAACCCGAGCTTTGACGGGAGAGGTAACCTGAACTTGGGGATTAAAGAACACTACATTTTCCCGGAAATTGATGTGGAAAAATCTCCCAAAGCCTATGGTATGAACATTACGTTTGTAACCACAGCCGAAAACGATAAGAACGGCCGCCTACTCATGGATTACATGGGATTGCCGTTTCGCAAATCGGGTAAATAAGGAGCAAAAAACATGGCTACGAAAGCATGGGTTGCAAAAATGGCGAAAGACCAAAAGTTTGCTGTGCGCTACCATAACAGATGCCAAATCTGCGGCCGCGCCCGCGGTTACTACCGCGACTTTGGTCTGTGCCGTATCTGCCTGAGAAAAATGGCTCACCAGGGTTTAATCCCCGGTCTTAAAAAATCCAGTTGGTAATTTTACAGGAGGAGCTGCCTAAGCGGGCCAACTCTAAAATAGAAAGTAGTGTGCAAGGACAACTTAAAATATGGATCCAATCGCAGATTTCTTAACCAGAATAAGAAACGCAAATATGAAGAAAAAAGAAAAAGTGGATATCCCTTTTTCTAAAATCAAAACCGAAATTGCGCGCATCCTCAAAGAAGAAGGATATATCGCCAATTTCAAAGCCGTCCACAACGAAACCAAGGGCGGCGTGGTCAGAGTATTTTTGAAATACACGCCCGAAAACGAATGCGTGATCCAAGGTTTACGCCGTGTGTCTAAACCCGGTTCCCGCGTGTACAGCGCTTACGATAATATCCCGAAAGTGCGCGGCGCGTTTGGTATTTCTATCTTGTCCACTTCCAAGGGCCTGATGACCGACGCCAAAGCCAAAGCGGCTAAAATCGGCGGCGAAGTATTGTGCCAGGTATGGTAAGGGGGGAATATGAGTAGAATCGGTAAAAAAGTAATTGCTATTCCCGCTAAAACCAAAGTGGAAATCAAAGACAGCGTAATCACCGCCACCGGTGCACTGGGCACTTTGTCCTACACCGTCCCGGCCGGGATTACCCCTAAACTCGATAACGGCACCCTCTCTTTTTCCATTGACGAAAAAGACTTCAAAACGTTAAATGCTTTGCACGGTACTACCCGCGCTAACGTATTTAACATCATTGAAGGTGTAACTAATGGTTTTTCCAAAGTATTGGAAATCAACGGTTTAGGGTACCGCGCCAACGTAGCCGGCAAAAAACTGAACTTAGAGCTCGGTTTTTCGCACCCGGTGAATTTGGACATTCCCGAAGGGTTAACGGTTACCGTGGACCCCAAAACCGGGTTTGTCACCATCAAAGGCAGCAATAAGTTCTTAGTGGGCGATTTTGCCGCCAAAATCCGCCGCATCCGTCCGCCGGAGCCGTATAAAGGCAGCGGGATTAAATACCAAGGCGAACATATTGTACGCAAAGCCGGTAAAACCGCGGCGGGAGGTAAATAAGTATGGCTACTAAACAAGAAAGATACCAGTATCGTAAAGACCGCAGCCGCGGGCACCTGCTCAAAAACGGTGCACACCGTCCGCGTCTGTCCGTTTACAGAAGCTTGAAATACATGTATGCCCAAATTATTGACGACAATACCCACAGCACATTAGTGTCTGCGACGACGTTGTCCAAAGAGTTTGAAGGCAAATTTGAGACCTCCGCCAAAAGCATTGAGGCCGCTAAGGCCCTCGGTGCCGCGATTGCCAAAAAAGCAATTGACAAAGGCATCAAAGAAGTTATGTTTGACCGTGGCGGACGTGTCTATCACGGCAGAATCAAAGCGTTAGCCGATGCTGCCCGCGAAGCAGGATTAAAATTCTAAGTAGATAGGTGAATTTAATGTCTAACGAAGAAAGAAAAGAAGCGAAAGGCAAAAGAGCCGAGTTTCATAAAGCTAAACCCGCCGCCGAAGGCAAAACCACAGTAATCAACGTGGCCCGCACCACCAAAGTAGTAAAAGGGGGTAAACGCATGGGGTTCCGTGCGTTAGTCGTAGTGGGCAACGGCCAAGGTAAAGTGGGCGTAGCGATTGGCAAGGCTAACCAAGTACAGGCCGCTATTGCAAAGGCCGAAACGCATGCGCGCAAGCACATGCTTACGTTCCCCATCGTCGGCGATACGATTCCGCACGAAGTGATCGGCAAATTTGGTGCCGCCTCTGTGTGGATGAAACCTGCCGCCCCCGGTACCGGTGTAATCGCCGGGTCCGGTGCGCGCTTGTTATTCGAAGCTGCCGGGATTAAAGACGTGCTGGCCAAAAGCTTAGGCAGCACCAACCCGTGCAACTTGGTATACGCCACCATGGAAGCTTTTAAACAACTTAAAAGCAAAGAGACGGTGAACGTCCTACGCGGCAAAGCGGAAAAAGCAGAAGCCGCTCCGGCTCCCAAAGCCGCTGAAACGACCGAAGAAAAGGCCGCCTAGTGTGAAGGAGAAATCAAAATTATGGTAACTTTAAATAAACTTTTCCCGAAACACGGTTCCCGCAAAGCCAAACGCCGTTTAGGCATTGGCCCGGGTTCCGGCCTTGGTAACTACTGCACTAAAGGGATGAAAGGTCAAACTTCTCGTTCCGGTAACACCCGCAAAGAAAGCAAAGAAGGCGGACAGATGCCCTTAATCCGCCACACGCCTAAAAGCGGTTTTTCCAATAAAGACTTTGCCGTCCGTTACGATTATGTAAACATTGGCTCTTTGGAAAAACTCTTTGCCGCCGGTGCCGAAGTGACGCCCGAAGCTTTGAAAAAAGCCGGTGCCATTCACTGCGCCTGCCGCGTGAAAGTGCTTGCCAACGGGACTTTAACCAAAGCCCTCAAAGTATCTGCCCATGGTTTTTCTGCCACGGCCAAAGCCGCGATTGAAAAAGCCGGCGGTACCGTAACCGTTATTGGGAACAAATAATGTCCAATAATACAGTTGCAAATATCTTTAACGCGCCCGAGCTCAAAAAACGTCTGCTCTTTGTGCTCGGGGCGTTAGCTGTTTTCCGGGTGGCTGCGGCCATCCCGATACCCGGTATTAACACGGATGTCTTGCGCCAATTATTTGCCGCGCACCAAAATGGTATTCTAGGGTTTATGAATATCTTTTCGGGCGGAGCACTCGGGCGCTTTTCCATTTTAGCACTGGGTATTATGCCGTACATCAACGCCTCCATTATCATGGGGCTCGTGCGCGGGGCACACATTTTCCCGGCGCTGGACCGCATGCACAAAGAAGGCGAAAGCGGACGGCGCAAAGAAAACCAAATTACCCGTATTTTTGCACTGTTTTTAGCCTTGTTACAAGGCGGTATGATGACGTTTGCCATCTCGCGCGTAACGGGCGCGGGCGGTGTGCCGGCCGTAGTGGAGCCGAACTTTTTGTTCTTCGCTACAACGCTACTGACGTTAGCCGCCGGGACTATGTTTGTGATGTGGCTGGGTGAACAGATCACCGAAAAAGGGGTGGGCAACGGTATTTCGCTCATCATCTTTGCCGGGATTGTGGACCGTTTACCGGCCGCCATTAACGAAATTGTCAACCGTGTGCAAACGGGCGAAATGGATTTCTTTGTGGCCATGATTATTTTTGGTGCGGCGGTAGTCATTACGGCGTTAGTCGTGTGGTTGGAAACTGCCCAACGCCAAATTCCCGTCCAATATGCCAAACGCCAAGTCGGCAACCGCATGTACGGGGGCCAAGCCAGCTACTTACCGTTGAAAGTGGACCAGAGCGGGGTCATTGCCGTAATCTTTGCCTCGTCTGTGATTTCCTTGCCTTTAACGGTAGCCAGCTTTAACCAGGAAGCCGAATGGGCGCAGAAGTTGCTCGGCTATTTCAGCCACGGTAACGTGATTTATATGTTGCTGTTTTCTGCTCTGATTATTTTCTTCTGTTATTTCTATAATTCCATGACCATTAACCCGGCGGATTTGGCCGATAACATGAAGAAATGGGGCGGCTTTATTCCGGGCATTCGCCCCGGTGAACCGACTAAAAACTACATTGAATGGGTCATGAACCGCATTACATTCTGCGGTGCCATTTTTGTATGTTTGGTGGCGGTACTGCCGGATGCGTTCCGCGCGTATTTCGGGGTAGATTTCTACTTCGGCGGTACGGCACTACTCATCGTGGTAGGGGTAGCCTTGGATACCGTTGGCCAGGTGCAAGCGCACCTCTTAGCGCGTAACTACGAACCTTTGATGAAAGGCAGTAAAAAAATCAGAGGTCGCTGGTTTAACGTTCAGTAATTAGTTTTACAATTCCTCTTGTGCGCTTTTGCGTGCAAGAGGGATATGCTTTGAAAAATGAATATCGTTTTAATGGGTTGTCCGGGGGCCGGTAAAGGGACCCAATCAGCTAAGTTGCAGGACGTGTTTCACTTGAAGCATATTTCCACTGGGGATGTGCTGCGGGCCGAAATTGCTTCGGGTTCTGCCTTAGGCAAACAAATTGCCGCGTTGATTGACCAAGGCAACTTGGTATCGGACGAGCTGATGATTTCCATGTTGGAAAAAATCGTCAGCACGACGCAAAAGGGACTTATTTTTGACGGATTCCCGCGTACCGTTACCCAAGCCCAAGCGCTCGACGAAATGATGCAGCGTTTGGGGCGGCAAATCAGTGCCGTTGTGATGATTGATTTGCCGGAAAACGAAGTGGTGGGGCGTATTTCCTCGCGCCGCCAATGCCGCCACTGCGGCGAAATTTTACACGTCGGCCCGGAAGGGAAAAACGTGTGCCCGGTTTGCGGGGGCGAATTATATACCCGCCCGGATGATACGCCGCAGCGGGTTAAACACCGTTTGGAGGTGTATCACAAAGATACATTGCCGGTAAAAGATTATTATGCAACTTCCGGCAAGTATGTGGAAATTAACGGCAACCAAACGCCGGACCAAGTTTTTGAGGACATTAAAACTGTTCTTGAGAAGGTAAAATGATTGAAGTAAAAAACGAAAGCGAACTGGCAAAAATGCGGGACTCCGGTAAAGTTACGGCGGCCGTCTTAAAAAAGATGACCGAAATTGTGGCGCCGGGCTTGTCCACCTTGGACCTGGATCGCGAAGCCGAAAAAACAATCCGCTCCTTCGGAGCAACGCCGTTGTTTTTAGGCTATTATGGGTTTCCGGGCAGTATTTGCGCGTCTGTGAATGAAGAAGTCGTGCACGGAATCCCAAAAAAAGATAAAATATTAAAGAGTGGTGATATTATCAGTATTGATACAGGAGCCCGCCTTGACGGTTTCTGTTCAGATGCCGCAATCACCCTCGCTGTAGGAAAAGTTTCCGATGAAGCCCAGCGGCTGATGGATGTGACGAAAAAGTCACTCTATAAAGCCATCGGGCAAGTCAAAGCCGGGCGCCGCCTTGGCGACGTACAACATGCGGTGGAAACTTTTGCTATGGAACATGGTATGGGCGTTGTACGCGATTATTGCGGGCACGGAATCGGCCGCAATATGCACGAAGAGCCTAGCATCCCCAATTTTGGCAAGCCGGGTACAGGCCCGGTGTTAGAAGCGGGAATGGTGCTGGCGATTGAGCCCATGCTTACTGCGGGAACGTACAAAGTCAGGGAGCTGTCCAACGGATGGACGGTGGTGACGCAAGACGGAAGTTTGGCGGCCCACTTTGAACATACCGTGGCTGTGACGGCTAACGGCAGTGAAATTTTTACTGCTTTTGAATAAGTTACGTGCGGTGGCTCGCGCGCAGCTGTTCCGAATTTAATCCGAACTCGGAGTTGTATGAGTGATAAAATCGAAATTGAAGGTAAAGTTCTAGAAGCCCTGCCCAACGCAATGTTTAAAATTGAAATCCCGGGCGGCAAAGTAATTCTAGGGCATATATCCGGCAAAATGAGAGTTCATCATATAAGAATCCTGCCGGGTGATAAAGTGAAGTTGGAGCTTTCTCCGTACGATTTAACCCGTGGCCGGATCACTTATAGGGAGAAATAAATGAAAGTCAGAGCCAGTGTCAAAAAAATATGTCAAAAATGCAAAATCATTAAACGTAACGGCGTAGTCCGTGTGGTTTGCGAAGTAGCAAAACACAAACAACGCCAAGGTTAATTTAAGGAGTCCGAAAGAATTATGGCTAGAGTCGCAGGTATTGATTTACCGAAAAATAAAAGAATTGATGTCGCGTTGGAATACATCTACGGCATCGGCAAGAAAAATGCCAAAGAAGTACTCGCTAAGTTGGAAGGCCAAATTGACCCGGCTACCCGTGTCAAAGATTTAACCGAACAACAAGCCGGTTTGTTAAACACCATTTTGCAGAAAGAATACAAAGTGGAAGGTGAATTGCGCCGCGAAGTAGCGCAAAACATCCACCGTGCCATTGAAATCGGTTCGTATCGTGGCCAGCGCCACCGCCGTAACCTGCCGGTTCGCGGTCAACGCACCAAAACCAACAGCAGAACCCGCCGCGGCAGAAGAAAAACGGTCGGTTCCAAAGTCAAATAATTTTAATATAGGAATTTAACTATGGCTGAAGAAAAAGAAACAAAACAAGCCGAAGTGGCAGCCCCTGCCGCCAAAGCAAAAAAGAAAAATGCCAAAGCTCCCGTATTTGGGGTTGTGCACATTTTCTGTTCATTTAACAACACCATTGTAACCGTGTCGGACGATAAAGGCAACACCTTAGCCTGGTCCACTGCCGGTTCCCATGGTTTTAAAGGTACCAAAAAATCCACGCCGTTTGCCGCGCAAATTACCAGCAATGCCGCTGCCGAGAAAGCAGTGACCATGGGTATGCGCGAAGTGGCCGTTAAAGTATGCGGCCCGGGCCAAGGGCGCGAAACTGCTGTGCGCGCTTTAGCACAAGCCGGGTTAGTTGTATCTTCGATTAAAGACGTAACCCCCATTCCTCATAACGGATGCAGACCGCCCAAAGCACGGAGAGTATAGTTTTATGTCAAGAAATATTGGAGCCAGCTGCAAAAAATGCAGAAAATTAGATTGCAAATTGTTCCTCAAAGGGACCAAATGCTACACCAACTGTGTCATTGACAAGTTGGCTGCCGCTACCAAACGCGGCGGTAAAGTACGCAAGGCCAAAGTGTCCGAATACGGGATCCGCTTGCAAGAAAAACAAAAAGCCCGCTTACAGTCCGGCATGTCGGAAATTCCTTTCCACAATATGTTTGCCTCTGCCGCTAAGGCCGAAGGGCAAACCGGTGAAAATTTCCTGCGCAAATTGGAAACCCGTTTAGACAACGTGGTGCGCCGCTTAGGTTTTGCTGTATCCTTGAAAACCGCGCGCCAACTGGTATTGCACGGGTATGTAACTGTCAACGGCAAAGCCGTCAATGTTCCTTCTTACCAACTGCGCATTGGCGACAAAGTAACCTTGAATTCCAAAATGGTGGAAAACGCCATGGTCAAACAAGGGTTAACCGAAGCCGAAAAACACAATCCGCGCCCGAGTTTTTTGGAATATGATGCGGAAAAATTAACCGGCAAATTGTTAAGATGGCCCGACAGAGAGGAAATGTCCTACCCTGTCAATGAGCAGCTGATTGTAGAATATTATTCTAGATAGTTTGGAGGCATTACATGGCTTTAAACGAATTAGTCCTTCCCCAAAAAATTCAGTTAGAAGAGAAAACCGCTTCTGACTACTATGGCAAATTTATTGCCGAGCCGTACGAAAGCGGTTACGGTCACACCGTAGGTAACTCGCTACGCCGCATTTTGCTTTCCGGTATGGAAGGCGCTGCGGTAACAGCTGTGCGTATTACGGGTGCCGTGCACGAATTTAGTGCCGTGCCCAACGTGCGCGAAGACGTTATTAACATTTTGCTGAATTTTAAACACTTACGTGTGAAAATGGAAGGAAAAAACCGTGAGTATTTACAGCTGCACGCCTCTAAACCTGGCGTCGTAACCGCCGCGGATATTGAAGAAGTGGACGGCGTGGAAATCGTCAATAAAGACTTGGTGCTCGCTACGTTAGAAGCCGGCGGCAAGTTGGAAATTGAAATCGAAGTTTCCCGCGGCAAAGGCTATATGCCCGGCGAAGAACTGGCTAAAGTGCAGCGCCCGGCCGGATTTATCCCGGTGGATGCGTTATTCTCGCCGATTGTCAAAGTCCACTACGATGTGGAACCCGCCCGTGTGGGTCAAAAGACGGACTATGACCGCCTGATTTTGGAAATTACCACCGATGGCACCTTAACCCCGGCCCGTGCCTTGCACCGTGCCGCGGTATTGTTGTCGGGTTCTTTGCATATTTTCACGATTGAAGGCGAAGATGACGGCGTTAAAACCGTCAGTGACGAAGCCGTAGAAACTGTGGTCGCTCCGGCGGCCGTAGCGGCCGGCGCCACGCAGAGCAAACAAGAAGAAATGTTAAACCAATCCATTGAGTTTATTGAGCTTTCTTCTCGCTCTATTAACTGCTTAAAGTCCGAAAATATCCACACCGTGCGTGACTTGGTAAAAATGACCGAAGCCGATCTCAATATGATCAAAAATTTCGGGGCCAAGTCCATGGACGAAATTAAAGCAAAATTAGCCGAGATGAATCTTTCCCTCGGTATGAAAATTTAAGGAGTATTTGTCGTATGATTAAAAATACCGGATACAGAAAACTGGGCAAAACGGCGTCCCACCGCCGTGCTATGCTTAACAACATGGCTACCAGCATTATTCTGCACGAAGAAGTAACCACCACCTTGCAAAAAGCCAAAGAAGTACGCCGCGTGGTGGAAGGCTTAATCACCTTGGCCAAAGCAAAAAATGAACGTGCCGTCAAAGACACGCTCAAAGATGCTGCCGCCGTCAAGAAAGTATTTGACGTCTTGGCCCCGCGCTACGAAAGCCGCCCGGGTGGTTTCTGCCGCATTTACCGCGCTGGCCTGCGCCAGGGCGATAATGCGCAAGTAGCCATTGTAAAATTGGTGGACTAAACTTTATGGTGCTAGACTATCTGGGGGGGCTGTTTTCGTCGGACCTAGGCATGGACTTGGGCACGGCCAACTGTCTTATTTACGTAAAAGACAAAGGCATTGTGCTTAATGAGCCGTCCGTCGTGGCGATGGAAAAAGAAACCGGCGAGGTAAAAGCCGTCGGTAAGCAAGCCAAGCAGATGCTCGGCCGTACGCCGGCCAACATTGTAGCGGTGCGCCCGATGAAAAACGGGGTCATTGCGGACTTTGAAGTCACGCAAGAAATGATCCGCTTTTTCATCCGCAAAGTGCACACGCGCAGTAGCTTGTTGCGCCCCCGGATTGTCATTGGCATCCCCTCGGATATTACCGGGGTGGAGCGCCGCGCCGTGGATGATGCCGCCCGCCAAGCGGGTGCGCGCGAAGTGTATTTGATTGAAGAACCTATGGCCTCGGCCATGGGGGCTGATTTGCCCGTGGCCGAACCGCATGCCAGCATGATTGTGGATATCGGTGGCGGTACGACAGAAGTGGCCGTTATTTCGCTCGGCGGTATGGTAGTAGCTAAATCTATTGACGTAGCCGGCGACGAACTGACGGAGTGCATCGTCCAGTATTTCCGCAAGAAATATAACTTGATTGTGGGTGAAACCACAGCTGAAGAAGTAAAAATCAATTTAGGTTCCGTTTATCCTTTAAAAGAAGAAAAATCCATGGAAGTAAAAGGGCGCGACCAGACGCAAGGTTTGCCGCGCACGCTGACGGTTACGTCGGAAGAAATCCGCCAGGCACTCATGGAGCCGGTGCGCCTCATTTTAGACGTTATTAAAAGCACACTGGAAGAAACCCCGCCGGAGTTGGCGGCCGATTTAGTAGACCGCGGGCTCATGGTAGCCGGGGGCGGAAGCCTTTTGCGGGGCATTACGGAGCTGATTCGCAAGGAAACGGATATTCCGGTTCACCGCGCCGCGGATCCGCTCAACTGTGTGGCTTTAGGTACGGGTAAGTACCTTGAGCAACTGAGCGAAAAAGGTTCCCGCTTCTTCGGTTCACGCCGCAAATCGTTCTAGTTTGTTTGTTACGTAGAAACGGGCACCGTTCTGGTTAGAACAGTGTCCGTTTTGGATTTTAGGGGGTCTGCCCAAAAGCAGCAAAGTGATGAATCCGTCTAAGCACGTTACCTCTTTTAAACGTTACAGCGGCCATTACCGGCGGCGTTATTTATTGCCGGCGGGTTTTTTGTTGGCGTCGTTTTTGCTGATGATTTTACCGCTGGAAGGGTTTATCTCGTCGGTCAAAGCCGTGCTTGCCTACGTATTTATTCCGCAAATCCGTGCGGCGCACAGTACCGTGCAATATGCGCAAGGAGTTTCCCAAACCGTGCAGGAATTATTGCGCGCTCATCAAGAAAATGAGCAACTCACGCAAGAGGTGCAAGCCGCCCGTTTGCTTTCCGCGCAAGCCCAAGATGTTTTTGCCGAAAACGAACGCTTAACGCAACTGTTACATTTAAAAGCCGCTCACCCCTGGAAAGGAGTTTGGGCCAAAGTAGCCTACCGCGAGCCTACCCAATGGAACGCCGTTACGCTTGATAAAGGTTCGGTCGACGGTATTGGTCCGCGCAGTGCCGTGATTGCCATGCAAGACGGCAAGGAAGGGTTAGCCGGGGTAGTGGTGGAGGTAAACGAAACCACATCTAAAGTGTTGCTGCTGCGGGATGAAGATTTTTCTGCCGCGGTGCGCTTAGCCACTAGCGGGGCAGAGGGATTACTGGGCGGAAACGGGCCGCGTCCGGTACAAATTAAATATATCCCGCTACTTACCCCAGTAACCAAAGGGGAGGAGGTAGTAACCTCTTCTTCCAGCAGCGTATTCCCGGCGGGGATTTTAGTGGGGCATGTTAGCGGCGTGCGCGAAAAAGACGCTTTCCAAACGGCGCTTACGGTAGAAGTAACGCCGCATGTGTATTTACCGTCGGTACGGGAAGTATTTGTAATATTAGAGGGGAAAAACTGACCCATGCAAAATGCAGTAAAATTGATTTTTTTATTTGTGGTAGCTACCGTATGTCATTGGGCGCTAGCTACATTTTTTGCGCGATGGGGACTAAGCGTAAATATGATGCTTGTATTTGTAACAGCTTTCTGTGCGTTTTTTAAGTTACCTTTGGCATATAGTGCCGCCTTCTTTTGCGGGCTGTTTTTGGATTTTTTCGGCACTAAATTATTTGGCAATAACGCGTTTACGTTTACCGTGTGTGCGTGTTTGGTGTGTAATATTGCTCCGCGCTTTGATTTTGATGAAATTTTTCCGCAAGTTGTGGCCGTTTTTGCGCTTACCTGGTTGGCCGGTATTTTAAACACCTTGCTCATTTCGCTGTTTGCTTCGGCCAATGTATGGCCCGGTTTTTTCAGTTTATTAGGGGGCAGTATAGTGGACGGGTTGTGTGCCCCACTGATATTTTTACTGGTACGCCGGGTAATGGGCAATTCGTTATGGCTGCGGCAGGTGTAGGGCATGGCGGTACGCAAGGTTTCGTTTAATGGCCGTTTAAAAGTACTGCTACTCATAGCGGTAGCGGTGGGGGCGGTTATTTCCTTGCGTTTACTGGATATCCAGGTATTACGCCATACCAACTATGTGCAGTTGGCCGAGCGCAACCGTACCCAAATCTTATACCAAAATGCTCCGCGCGGGCGTATTTTTACGGCTGATGGGCAAGCCATTGCGTCTAATGCTCCTGCCTTTAGCTTGTATTACTTAGGCACTACCCAACAAGACGGCGTTTACTTGCAACAAGTTGCGGCCGATATTGCCCCTCATTTAAATATGCAGTCTGCCGCGTTGCTAATTAAGTTGGAAGAAGCCAAAAAAACCGGCAAAGCCGTTGCGTTGGCGGAGAATTTATCTACTCAAAGCATCATGGCTTTGCAGGAATTGGCGCAATATTATCCCGGTATATATGTATTGGAAGAATCCAAACGGCACTATCCCTACGGGTCTATGGCCAGCCACTTGATAGGCTATTTAAGTAGTATGGACGAGCGGGCCTGGCGCAAGCGCGACGTTACGCAAGGGTATCGCTTAACTTCCAAAATTGGCAAAAACGGCATTGAACGCAAATTTGAAGAACAGCTCAAAGGCAAAGACGGGGGCGTATATTTGGAAGTAGATTACCGCGGCCGCGTCAAACGTATTATTCAGGATAAAAAATGGGCGCCTGGCAGTGATGTATATTTAACCCTTAATTTTGCCGTTCAGCAAGCGGCCGAGGAAGCACTTAAAAATTCAAAAACCGGGCGCGGTGCCGCCGTTGCCTTGGACCCGCACACTGGGGCGGTATTGGCTTTGGCCAGCGCACCTGCCTATGACCCGAATATCTTTGTCGCTTATAGTGACGAAGAAGTGCCCGCTTCTTCTAAACGTATTAACGAATATAATTTAGCGACTCAGGGTATTTATCCGCCTGCTTCTACCTTTAAAATTATTACCGGCGCGGCCGCGTTGGAAGAAGGCAATATAGATGTGAGCCGCAAAATCACCTGTACCGGGAAATACGATTCCGGTCCGCGGGTGTTTAAGTGCTGGGGTACGCATGGCCCGGTGGATTTTTTTGACGGGATGAGTAACTCGTGCGACGTATATTTTTATGCGGTGGCCGCGGCTATGGGGCCGGCGCCCATTGAGCGTATGGAACGTAAATTTATGATTGGCCGTCCGACTGGCATTGATTTGCCCGGCGAAAAAGCCGGCAACATTTACGGCCCTACCCGCCGGGCACGCAACAAAACATATTGGTTTGTGGGGGATACGCTCAATTTATCAATTGGGCAAGGCGAACTATTAGTAACCCCCATTAAATTGGCGCAATTTGCAGCCGCCCTAGCTAGCCGAGGCAACGTTTACCGACCGTATTACGTGGATAAAATTGTCAGTAATCAAACGGGTAAAACGCAACAAATCGGCCAGCCCGAAATTTTACAACGGGCCGATTTAAAACCGCAAACGTACGATACACTTTATAAAGCCTTAAAGCATACGGTAGATAACGGTACGGCACGGCGCGTGAAAATGAAGGGCTATGACGTCTATGCCAAAACCGGTACCGCGCAGAACCCGCACGGGCCGGACCACGGGTGGTTTATGGCGTTTGCCGGACGCGAAGGAGAAGAACCTTCTATTGCTTTAGCGGTTTTTGTAGAATTTGGAGAGGGGGGCAGTTCAGCTGCCGGGCCGGTCGCCCGCGCCATGTTGGAAGCGTACTTCGGCACTAATCAACCGGCTGAAACACCCCACGTAGAGGAATAATATGGCTGTTTTTAAAAACATGCGCGAATCGGCCCGCAACAAACTGGATATGCCCCTGTTTTATGCTATGTTAGGGCTGGTACTGTTGGGCGCGCTTTGCATTATGTCGGCGGTCAACAGCCTGTCGTGGTCCAACGCTATTGTGCGTACGCATTTGGTGGCACTGCCCATTGGGCTTGCGGCCTTTAGCGTAGGGTGGAGTTTTAACTATCAAATTTATAACGAACAATACAAATGGCTTTATGGCTTTATTTTGGCGTTACTGGTGGGCGTCTTAGTGTTCGGATCGTACCAACGGGGGAGCCGTTCGTGGTTTGTATTGCCGTTTTTCTCTATGCAACCGTCCGAAATTTGCCGCATTTGTACGTTACTTGTCGTAGCGGCGTTTTTGGACAGGCGCGGCCGGCACATTTATGATACGTCTACGCTTATAGGTCTTTGTGCGCTGTTAGCCCCCATTTTTGGCCTGATTATGATGCAGCCGGACTTTTCGTCCGTGGTTGTGACACTGCCGGCGATAGCGGTGCTTTTGTATTGTTCCGGGGCGAATTTATTCTACTTAGGGTTGGCGGCGGTATTTGGGGCCGTGGTCGGATTTTTTACGTTGGCGTGGACGTATTTGTATTTGCATCCCGAATTGTCCGGAACATGGGTGGGCCAACTGTTTTACCAACTGGCGCACAATGGGTGGTATATGGCAGGGTTTTCACTGTTAGTGGCGGGAATTGGCTGGACTACATGGTGGTTTTTTAAGCAACTGCGCATTATGCTTCCTACCCTTTATTTTGTATTGGCCACGCTTATGGTATTAGCGGGATTGTTTGGTGGGATTGTTTTGGAAAACCACATGAAACCCCACCAGCGCAAACGTATTGAAACTTTTTTAGCCCCGGACGCAGACCCGCAAGGCGCCGGTTACAACGTGTTGCAAGCGCAAATTGCCATGGGCTCGGGGGGGGTGCTGGGCAAAGGTCTCTTTTCGGGTACCCAATCGCGCCTTGGGTTTGTGCCCGAAAAACATACCGATTTTATTTTAGCCGTAGCGGGGGAAGAACTTGGGCTATGGGGCATGCTCTTGGTGTTGGGGTTATATATACTGATTTTAGGACGTATTGTGGTGATTGCCTATGAGTCCAGCGACCATTACGGCTATTTAGTCTGCGCCGGGATTTTTGGGATGTTTTTGACGTATATGCTTGTCAATTTCGGCATGCTCTTGGGCATTGTGCCGGTAGCTGGGATTCCGCTACCGTTTATCTCGTACGGGGGGTCTAACCTGGTGGCCAGTTTATGGGCATTAGGGGTGGTGCAATCGGTCCATGCGCGGCGGCTGGGGGTATAAAAAAGATGATAAATGCGTCAAAAATTTATAAAATGCGTATAGTGTTCCACTTAACCGCGGATGCTCCCGGGCGCGCGGATACAGTAGGGATGTTACGTACTTGGATACTTAAAAGCGGTCTGCCGTTCGCGCGCGCGAAGCAAAACCCAAAAGCGCCGCGTATTGCATACGGGCCGAGTGTCAAACGCGGGCAGTTTGCCGCGCGCGAGTACGTAGATATATACTTGTTTACGTCTGTGCGCGCGCAAAAAGCGCGTGAACGGTTGGAAAGTTGCAAACCGCAAGGGCTAACGGTGTTAGATGCCAAGCGCATCCCGTTTGCGTTAGCCGGGGTGCAACAACTGGCCAGTGTGGCGGTGTATGAAGTGCAGGGCGATTTTGCTTCGTACCATCCACAGCAGACACTTGAAAATTATGTAGCGTCCTCTCGGTTGGAAGTGACGCGCAGTGCGCAAAGCGGCTTGCGGCTGACTACGGATATTAAACCGTTTGTCCGTGAGGCTCGTATGTTGGATGCCACGTGCGCGGAATTGACGTTAAATCGGGTGGATGAGCGTTGGTTGAGCCCGTTGGAACTTATTAGTGCTTGGTTGGGGGAAGATTTCTCCACCGGCGAAAATACAGCGGACACACGTTTCACTATTATCAGGCAAGGGCTGTATTGGGTAGATAGCCAAGGCACCTTGCACTTAATTTAAGGCCCTAAAAAGCCTAAGCGAGGATTTGTTGTATGACACAAGCTGTAACAACCGAAGAAGAAAAGAAAGTTGTAGAAGTATTAGTCAATACGTCGTTTGAAGAAACCCGTATTGCCATTTTGGAAAACGAACGCGTAAATGAAATTTTGTGGGAACGCCGCGGTGCCTTAAACCTTGTAGGTAACATCTACAAAGGGATTGTAGAAAATGTACTGCCGGGTATTTCCAGCGCGTTTTTAAATATCGGCTACGAAAAAAACGCCTATTTGTATATTTCCGATGTAATCGGCGGGGATAAGAAGAACATTGATAAAGTGCTTAAAAAAGGGCAGGAAGTGATGGTGCAAGTGGTTAAAGATGCTATTAGCACTAAAGGCATGAAAGTAACTATGGACGTTACATTGCCCGGGCGTTATTTAGTATTAACCCCCAACCAAAGTTTTGTGGGCCTTTCCAAAAACATTGAAGATGCTGACATGCGCCATAAGCTCAACAACGTCATGCAAGAACTGGCCGAAAAACACTTAAACGGTATGGGCTGTATCGTGCGTACCGAGGCCGAAGAAGCCACCAAAGAAGAACTCGAGCGCGAAGTTAAATACTTATACCGCCAATGGCAATCGGTTTCCAAAAAATTTGAAACGGTGCGCGGGCCGCATTTACTGCACGAGGATATGGATGCCGTCTTACAAGTAGCGCGCGACGTACTTTCCGAAAATGCCAAAGTCTATTTGCTTGATAACCGCAAAGATTACGAGCGCGTCAAAGATTTTGTGGAAAAAAATTCGCCTGATTTAGCGGACCGCGTCCAACTCTACAAAGGCAAAACGCCCATTTTTGAGGCCTATAACATTGAGCCCGAAATTGATAACCTGCGCAAAATTAAACTGTCCTTGCCCAACGGCGGCAGTATCATTATCCAAGAAGCCGAAAGCTTGTGTGCTATTGATGTAAACACAGGCAAATTTACGGGCAGCAAATCGCAGGAAGAAACCGTCACGCAAACCAACATTGAAGCCGCCGGCGAAATTGCCCACCAGCTGCGCTTGCGCAACATTGGCGGGATTATTGTCATTGACTTTATTGATATGCGCAAAGCTTCCAGCCGCCACCGTGTGGTGGAAGCGCTGGCCAAAGCCGTCCAGGGGGACCGCGCCAAAATCCGCATTTTGCCTATTACCAAATTGGGGCTCGTGGAAATGACGCGCGAGCGCAAACGCGCCAGCACCGGCAGTTTTATCAGTGAAGAATGTCCACAATGCCACGGTTCGGGCCGCGTGCTTTCGGCCGAGAGTATGCGCATTAAAATCCAGCGTGAAATTTACGACCTTACCAGCGGCCGTCCCGGCGGTAACTTACGCGTGGTATTGCACCCCACCTTGGCCGAGGCCATCCGCCACCGCCAAGAGGATATTGAAGAAAATATCCACCGCTCACTCAAGATCCAAGCCGATCCGCAGCTGGCGTGGGAAGATTATAAAATTGTACTGGAATAACTTGCGGGGCCTTTGCGCCCCGCTTTTTACAGGGTTTTATGAAACGTGTTTGGACGCTTGTTATAAGTGCGGTGTTGTTTTGGTTGCCCAGCGTGTTGTTTGCGCAAGGGCGGGTGCATATTGAGCAAGAAGGCCGTCCTGCGGGGATTGTCAGCTCCATTGAGCTTAACGGCATTACGTACGTGGAAGTGCAACGTACGGCCCGCAAACTGGGCGCGCAAGTGGAGCTGTTTGCCACGGCTAAACAAGCTAAAATTACTGCCAAAGGTTTCTTTGCCATTTTAACCGCCTCTTTAAATGAGACCATTGTCAATGGCAAGCACGTCACGTTACCCGGCGAGGTTGTCATCCGTGGTGGGCAGCTCATGGCCCCGGTAGAGGTGTTTTTGTTGCCGTCTTTTCAGTTAGCTGTTAACCGCTATATTGATTTTGAAAATAATACGCTTATTGTAGAGCGCCGCTATAATATGGAATTGGAAGACGCCGTCTTAAATCCTACCGATAATTTACTGGTATTTGATACGCAAAAAGAAGTGGCCTATACTACCGAACAACCCAATCCGCATACGGTGCTTGTTACATTTAAAGATGTTACCTTAAAGCGCGATACGTATAAGCGCTTACGCACCGATTATATTGCCTCTGCGCAAGTGCGCCAAACGCGCGGGGATGCGGAACTAAAGGTTATCTTAGGGACCAAAGCCAAAGATTGGAGCTTTACGCCTACCGAGGACGGGCGGCTCGTTTTCCGGGCCGGGGCTACGAAAGCGGAACCTAAACTGCCCGCTAAAGCACCGGGCAAAAAGCCGGGGGCCGTTACTCCTGTCCTCAAAGCAGAGCCGCACCCCTTGTCTATTACTGCGGCGCCGCAGGACGGTGCGCAAATCAGTGCGCCCTCTGTGTTAACGGAAGATGATTTTGAAGAAATGGTGCTGGACTCCATGGACGAAACTCCAGTAGCCGCTACGCCGGTCCCTCAAGCGGAAAATACGTCGGCCCCGCAGCAAGAATCGGTTGCGGCCGCACTTGCCACGGCTGCCGCCATGGCTACTACCGCCGCGCCGGCAAACACTACAACGACCGCCTCTACGCAACCCGTTATCAAGGCCGAGCCGCATCCCTTGGCCATTACGGCACATAAAAAAATGCGCATTGTGGTAGACCCGGGCCACGGCGGGAAAGATGCGGGCGCGGTGCGCGGCAAATACCGCGAAAAAGATTGGAACTTAGCCGTGGGCAACGAGCTGGCGCGCCTGCTTAAAAAAGGAAATTTTGAGGTCAAAATTACGCGCAGTACCGACGTATTTATTGCCCTTTCGGAACGTAGTAAAATTGCCAATAATTTTAAGGCGGATTTGTTTGTATCCGTCCACGTAAACGCTACTAAAAACTCCAAAGCCAGCGGATTTCAGGTCTATTTTCGCTCCGAAAAAGCCACCGACCGCGAAGCCGCCGAAACCGCCGCGCTGGAAAACGAAGCCATGCAGTACGAAGAAGTGCACTACAACTTTGTGGACGCTTTACTTCAATCACTGGCCAAAAACGAATACATTAACGAAAGTTCCAAACTGGCCGGCTACATCAAAAATTCCGTCTATAAACAACCCGGTATCGGCATCCCCGTGGACCAAAAGAACGCCATCCGCCAAGCTAATTTCTATGTGCTAAAAGGGGTGCAAAGCCCGTCGGTATTAGTGGAAATGGGCTTTATCAGTAGCCCCAAGGACCGGGCGCGGCTGTCGCAAGAGGCGGTACAAAAAAAGATGGCGCAAGGGATTTATAACGGGATTGTTAGCTATGCCAAGCAAGAGGGCTGGCTGAAGTAATTCCAGTTTGCAAATTTGGGGTCTAATAGAACTTTTTGTTGGTGACAAGGTCTAAAATAAGCAAAGGATAAACCCATGAAGGGATGTTGTAAAATGAGGATTATCCCTGAACTTGTTTCAGGGTCTTCGACGCTGGTAGTGGCTTTTAACGGCCTGCGTGG
>JAZUSP010000019.1:0-2141 GCA_045606805.1 Elusimicrobiaceae bacterium
AGGAGGTCGTCGGTTCGATCCCGATCACGTCCAAAATTTTAAAACCCTACGTCAGTAGGGTTTTTGAATTTTATACTTGTTTATGAACCGAACGACTGACGAAGTTGCGAACCGTAGGCGCTTTTTGCCTACGATGTGAGCCGAGGAGGTCGTCGGTTCGATCCCGATCACGTCCAAAAAATTTTAAATTAAAACGTCCTAGTTCGTTGTTGCTCGTTTGGTCGGATACCTCCGCCTCCGGCGCGTTCCGCCAGTATACGGGGTTAGCAAGGGGCTCATATTGATCTTTGCGTTTAGTCGTTTTTGGAATAGTGAGGCGCGGCAAAAAAGCGCAGGCAATGTAACATTGACAAACTTTTTTAACAAAGCCGAGCCCAAAAACAACTAAACCCTCCGGGCCGCGTCCTTTTTAGTCTATGACTTCCCTTTTTTGCTTGGCATAGGGGGCTATGCCGGCGCAAAAAGCAGTGTGCCCTAACCTAAAAATTACAGCGGCGCAAAGGCAAGAAGATCCTCTTGCTAACCCTACCTCGCGCCTAGACCTAGGGCGTTTTCTTTTTAAAATTTATTCCCCCACCAGTAGGGTTTTTGAATTTTATACTTGTTTACAAACCGAACGACCGACGAAGTTGCGAACCGTAGGCGCTTTTTGGCTTACGTAGTTCGCAACTTCACCGGGTAAAATTTACAGTACCCTGATTTGTCAAAATTGAGGAGAGACAAGGCCGCAAGTTGAGTGTGGCGTACATCCGCCGGACCGCGCATAGCGCGGCAAGTACGCGAGCGAGAGTCGGCCTTGTATATTCCAATTTTGGCAAATTGTTGGACCAAGCACTTCGCAACTTCACCGGGGAGTCGTTTATCCCGGGGCTTTTTTATTTTCTCTCAAAAAGATAAAATATAAATATCTATTTATAAGAGGTTCTGTATGTCTAGCAAAATCCGTGTCAGTGAAGTGGGCCAATACCTGGGCCAAGAAATTACATTAAAAGGCTGGCTTTACAACAAACGTTCCAGCGGCAAACTGCATTTTTTGCAACTGCGCGACGGCAGTGGCATTATCCAATGCGTGATGTTCAAAGGCGAGGTTTCCCCCGAACAATTTGAACTGGGCGACAAAGTAACCCAAGAATCTTCCATTATCGTTACCGGTACCGTGCGCGAAGATAAACGCTCCCCGCTGGGTTTTGAGTTGGGCGTAAAAAATTTGGAAGTGGTGCAAATGGCCAAAGATTACCCCATTACCCCCAAAGAACACGGCCCCGAATTTTTGATGCACATCCGCCACTTGTGGTTACGCTCGGCCCGGCAAATGGCTATTTTAAGAGTGCGCGACGAAATTATTTTTGCTATCCGCGAATATTTCCATAAAAACGGGTTTATTTTGTCCGATTCCCCCATTTTAACCCCGGCCTCGTGTGAAGGCAAAAGTACCTTGTTTGAGACCGATTACTTTGGCGAAAAGGCCTTCCTCTCCCAAAGCGGTCAATTATATGGCGAGGCCTCTGCCATGGCTTTGGGCCGCACGTTTTGTTTCGGGCCGACGTTCCGCGCGGAAAAATCAAAAACCCGCCGGCACCTGACGGAATTTTGGATGGTAGAGCCCGAAGTAGCCTATAACGACCTGGACGATAACATGGACCTGGCCGAAGATTTTATTAAATACATTGTGGCGCAAGTACTTAAAAACCGCGCGGCAGATTTAAAAATTTTGGAGCGCGACACCACCAAACTGCAAGCCACTATTGATAAAAAATTCCCGCGTATTGATTACACGGATGCCATTGAAATTTTGCACAAAAAAGGCAACAATACCCCTTGGGGCGGAGACATTGGCGGCGACGAAGAAACCCTCTTGGGCGAAGATTACGACACCCCCATTATGATTCACCGCTACCCGGCCGCCATTAAGGCATTTTATATGAAGCGCGACCCCCAAAACCCCAAAGTGGTACTAGCCGTGGACGTGATTGGCCCCGAAGGCGCAGGCGAAATTATTGGCGGCAGCGAAAGAGAAACCGATTACGACGCCCTCCTCGCGCGCATGAAAGAGCAAGACCTGGACCCCGCCGGGTACGACTGGTACCTGGACCTGCGTAAATACGGCAGTGTGCCGCACTCCGGCTTTGGCATGGGCATTG
>JAZUSP010000020.1:0-35592 GCA_045606805.1 Elusimicrobiaceae bacterium
GGTGGTAATTATCGGCGTATTGTCTGCGGTGGTGTTGCCGAAATTTACCAAGGTAATAGAAACGCGCAAGACAACGGAAGCGGAAGAAATGATGGCGGCGGTGCGCACGGAGCAAGAAGCGCGCTGCAGCATTAGCAAGAACTATACAGACGATAAGAACAAGTTGCGTTCATATAAAGCCGGGAAGAATTTTGATTATACGTTTGAGGACGTTGGTATGACGGCGAGCGCCAAAAGTGGGAAATACACCCTCCAGATGCCGTCGTACGTAGACGGACGTATTTGTTGTAGCGGAGATTGTGATTCGTTAAATAAAGATTATCCCGCCTGTGATGCAATCCCGGATTTGATCCCGGGTAACAAAGAATGCAGCGCCCCAGGGAGCGGAGAAATGGGCCCGGTGCCCCCCCCGGTGCCCTGGGTGCCCCCATGTAAGGAAGGATCCACTAGAATTGTAAAATGTGAGGACGGCTGCCAAGAAAAAACCCAAACGTGTACAGGAAAGGGGGATTGGGTGGATTCGTCCGGGTGTGACATCCCTAGCGATAAAAAATTTGCACACTTCGAAGGAGAAAAAGCATCGAAACCTTTCGGCTCCTTTTCTACCAAAGTAACATATTATTTTGATTATGACGCTTGTGATTGGAAGACAAAGCCAGATCCAGATCCAGATGGGTGTAACCCTACGGAAGAGAAATTGGCGGAACATAAAGAAGGCGGCTCTGCTGGTTGGGAAACAGGCGCAGACGGCTTAAAGGTCCTGTTGATGTGGCATTTTGATTATTCTCCTTCAGTTTGTGACTGGGTAAAGGTGAAGAATATTGACACACCTGGGGAGTGTAATGAAGAGGAGAAACCGCTTACAAAAACAAATTGTGGTTGCGGAGGAACAAAAACCCGAACTGTCAAATGTGTTATACAGAAACCCGGAGGGAAGCCTCAGTGGGTAACGAATGATTGGATGGCCTGTGAGGGGGATAGCTGCCCTGAATGTAAGGGAGTGGAACATCCGTGTGACCCTAAAATATCGGGGGTTCAATATGATGGAACAGGTAGGTTCTGCATCAAATACATAGATGCGACAGATTTGGATATTGCTTTTCTGAGTGGAGATGATGATTCTGTTCATACCACCGGGGCGGGGACTATGACGCCTAGCAAAAAAATAAAACTAAGACAGGAAATGGGCTTTACATGTAACGCTTGCCACAAGGAGTATATAAAATGCCCATATGACGGTGGTGGCGGCAAAGAGGATTTTACTATTTCTAATCCTGACATACCAAATGATGAAATAGCCATAGCGTGGAATACTACAATGACTGTGGCGGTCAGTGTAAGCGGTTCTGAGGCTTTTAATCTTTTGAATGCGGGGTATGAGTGCTACGGGAACTGTGTATTTACTGGCGATGGCTGGGGTTCAATGGGTAGCAGCGCTGATTCTTGTTATAGGATTGATACGGTAACGTTCAATTACCTCGGCGATGACCTTAGCTATGTGGAACGAACCCAGCAGGGGCAGATACTTTGCCATTAGTTGTGTTAGAAATCCCCGGCCTGAAAAAGCCGGGGAATTTTTTACCCAAAGTTACTAATTTTTGCTATACTGATTTTATAGTTTTGTAAGTGAGGGAATGTATGAGCGAAGTAATTTTGACAGATGCAAATTTTGAACAAGAAGTACTAAAAGCGCAAGGCCCGGTGCTGGTGGACTTTTGGGCTACGTGGTGCGGCCCGTGCCGCATGTTGGCCCCTGTGGTGGCAGAACTGGCGCAAGAGTTTGCGGGTAAAGTAAAAGTCTGCAAATTGGATGTGGACCAAGGTATGAACACCGCCAGCCAATACCAAATTTCGTCCGTACCTACTTTAATTGCTTTTAAGGACGGCAAAATTGCGTTCCAGGCGGTAGGGTTGCAATCCAAAGAAGCCTTGGCCGCTAAACTAAACGAACTGTTAAAATAGTTTTTATTTCCCGCCTTTTTGAGGGTAATTCCTAAGCACGCTTTTCATCTTCCCCCCGTGTGGGGGAAGTACCGCCGTAAGGCGGGGAAGGAGGGTTATTTCACTAAGTGTTCCCTTTTTTTATGACCCAACCTACTCCCCAGTTTTATTTAATTGACGCCCACGGTTTTTTACACCGTAATTACCACGCATTGCCTAAATTAGCTACCTCTACCGGCTTAGAGGTGGGGGCACTCTACGGGTTTTTACGTTGGATTTTAAAAATGCTCAAAACCCAGCACCCGCCTTATGTGGCGGTGTGTTTTGATTCCCCCGGCGGTTGTGCACGGCGCAAGGCACTCTTGCCCACGTACAAAGCCAACCGCCAAGCGCCCGACGAAGCCCTGGTGCGGCAACTGAACTTAGCGCGCGATTTAGTCAAACAGTTGGGCCTAGCCGTGGTGGCCAAGCCCGGCATTGAGGCGGATGATCTAATGGCTTTCTTGGCGCGCGAAGCACAAAAAGCACAAGTGCCCAGCGTGCTTGTTACGGCGGATAAGGACGTTTACCAATTTTTAAACGATTACATTTCCATTTGGCCCTCGGGCAAGGACGAGATAAAAGGCCCGCAAGCCGCCGTGGAAAAATTCGGCCTGCCGCCGCAGTTTCTGCCCGATTATTTTTCGCTGGTGGGGGATGCGTCGGACAATGTGCCCGGTGCGGCGGGTATCGGCCCCAAAGGGGCGGTAGAACTTGTTAAAAAATTCGGCCACCTGGAAGATATTTTGCGTGCCGCCCACCAGGGAGACCCGCAACTTAAACCTGCCCTCGCTAAAAAATTGCTGGCCAGTGAAGAAAGCGCTTTGTTGTCTAAACAGCTTGTCGTGCTGGACCGTAGTTTTTCTATGCCTTTTAATTTAGCCGATTACGAGGTACACCTGGCAGATGTGGCCGCGCTGGAAAAACTGTTTGCGCAGTACGAGTTTAAAAATTTATTGGAGTTAGTGCCTGCGGCAGATGCGGCCGCTGTGCAAGCCGAATTATTTGCCCAAACGCCCGTGCCCACTTTGCCTTTAGCGGATGTGCTAAAGCGCGCGCAAACGGCCCCGCGTGTGTTTATTCATACGGACGAAGATTGGCTGGTGGTCGGGTTAAACCCGCAAGAGGCCGCTATTGTGCCATTGCAGGACGTGCAGCCCTGGGAATTGGCAGCGGTCAAGCAGATTTTTCTAAATGACAGTATTGAAAAACTTGGCTACGATATTAAACTGACACTGCGCTTACTGGACCTTAATTTGGACGGTCACTTTTTAAACTGTTTTGACGGCCGATTGGCGAAATACTTGTTGGACCCGTCGGGCGATTTAAGTTTTGCCGGGGCGTGCGCGGCGTATTTTTCCGTAACCGTGAGTGAAGAAGACCCGCAAACACTACTAAGCACGTACAACAAATTTATGTGGCCCTTGCAAGAAAAACTGACGCAGCGCCTTAAACAAAGCGGCCAATGGGAACTTTATAATACCTTGGAACTGCCGCTGATGATAGTATTAGCCGACATGGAATGGAAGGGGCTACGCATTGACCCGGGGTGGTTAGAAAGTTTCCGCGTACTGTTAGAACAAGAAATGCGGCAGTGCCAAGACGCCGTAGATAAACAGGCCGGCTATCCCGTTAACATTAACTCACCCAAGCAGTTGGGGGCGTTACTCTTTGAGCAGATGAAAATTCCGCCGGTGCGCAAAACCAAAACGGGCTATTCTACCGACGAAGGCGTACTGGAAGAAATTGCCCAAAGTTACCCCATTGCCCGCACCATTTTGGACTACCGCGCCAGCAGTAAACTAAAGTCCACTTATGTAGATAATTTGCTTTTGTTAGCGGATGATAATAATATAGTGCACTCGTATTTGGACCAAACGGGCACCGTAACGGGCCGCCTTTCCAGCTCCAGCCCCAATTTACAAAATATCCCCGTGCGTACCGAAAAGGGCCGCCAACTGCGCCGCGCGTTTTGCGCCGCGCCGGGTAATGTGCTCTTAAGTGTGGACTATTCGCAAATTGACCTACGCGTACTGGCGCACGAAAGCCAAGACCCCGTTTTAATTGAGGCGTTTTTGGAAGGGGGGGATATCCACACGCAAACGGCCGCGCAGGTGTTTGGCGTAATGCCTATGTTTGTCACGCCCGAAATGCGCTCTAGCGCAAAAGCTATTAATTTTGGTATCATATATGGGCAGGGCCCGATGGGCCTGTCCGATTCTTTGGGCATTTCTCTGCGTGAAGCAAAAGAATACATCGACAATTATTTTAAGACCTATCACGTCGTGCGTGAATGGATAGACAAAAATATTGCGTTGGCCCGCCAGAACGGATATGTAAAAACGATGCTCGGTCATGTGCGCTATCTGCCCGAGTTTAATATGGGCATCGGCTCCATGGCCGGTTTTGCCCAGCGCGCCGCCATTAACACCATTGTGCAGGGCGGATCGGCCGATATTATTAAAAAAGCGATGCTGGATGTGTTCAACGCGTACCGTAACAGCCCGGTAAATATGGTCATGCAGGTACATGACGAACTGATTTTTGAACTGCCGCAGGAACAGTTGCAAGAAAGTGCTCGGCAAATTAAACAGCTTATGCAAAATGCGGTCAAACTGCGCGTGCCGCTGTTAGTCAGTGCCAAAGCCGGTAAAAACTGGTACGAATTGGAAAAAATCTCTTTATGAGTTTTCATGTGAAAACAAAATTAGTGCTTGGCCTTACCGGCAGTATGCTTAGCGGTAAAAGTACGGCGCTTGGGTACTTTAAAGCGTGCGGGGCGGATACGCTTTCGTGTGATGAAATTGCACGCGAACTTTACACCCGCCCGGCAGTACTAGCCAAAATAAAAGCCGCGCTAGGTACTGCGGACAAAGCGCAAATTGCCACATTCGTGTTTAAAAATGACGCTAAACGCCGCGCCTTAGAACAAATTTTACACCCACTTATTTTGAAGGAAATACGCGCGCGCATCCAAGCGTGCAAACAGCATTTAACGGTAGTGGAAGTGCCGCTACTGTTTGAAGCAGGGTGGGAACAATTAACTGATTTAAATATTGCGGTGCTGGCAGACCCCAAAACGTTGCCGGCCCGCTTAAAAGGGCGTCAGCTTTCGCGCGCGGAGTATCTGCGCCGCACGCGCTGGCAGCTCAAAGAGGATGAAAAAGCCGCCCGGGCCGACGTGGTGTTTTTTCACACCAACAAGGCCCAATTAAAACAAAGTGTCACGCGCTTGTGCCGTGCACTCAATTTATTACACGTAAAAAAATAGGAGTAGTCATGCAAGAACAAGAAATGCAGGAAAAAACCACAAAACCTGCCAAAACAACCAAAACCGCCAAGGCCGCTAAAGCCGCCGTGGCCGAAGAAGTAACCCCGGTAGCCGCCCCGGTTCAACAAACCGCCGAAAAACCGGCAACACCCACCGCCCAGGCCCCCGCGCCGCGCCCGCAAATGCAAGGCCCGCGCCGCAACAATAATTACAACAACCGCCCGCAACAACGTCCGTTTAATAATAACCAGCAACCCTTGCGCCAGCCTAACGGCGCCAAAGTATTGGACGCGCGGGAGCTTAATAAACTAAGCGTGGCCGAGCTTACTAAGCTGGCGGTCAATTACAATTTGGAAGATATTTCGGGCCTTCGCAAACAGGAACTCATAGGCCGCATTATGGCTATCCAGGCCAAGCAAAACGGCTCCGTGTACGGCGGGGGCGTATTAGAAATTCTGCCCGACGGGTTTGGATTTTTACGTTCGGAAGAAAATAACTATCTTTCCAGCGGCGACGATATTTATGTGTCTCCCTCGCAAATCAAACGCTTTGGCTTGCGCCGCGGGGACACGATTGAAGGTTTAATCCGCCCGCCCAAAGATAACGAGCGCTACTTTGCCATGCTCCAAGTGCAAAAAGTAAATGGCATGGAAACCGATAAAATCTACAACCGCCCGTTGTTTGAAAACCTGACCCCTTTGCACCCCAACGAACGCTTTACCTTAGAAACCGATAAAAACGCCATTACGCAACGTGTAATAGATATGATTGCTCCGATCGGCAAAGGCCAGCGTGCGCTCATTGTAGCCCCGCCCAAAAGCGGTAAAACCATGATTTTGCAAGCCATTGCCCACTCCATTGCCGAAAATTACAAAGACGCCGTACTGATGGTGCTTTTAATTGACGAGCGCCCCGAAGAAGTAACCGACATGAGCCGCAGCGTCAAAGGCGAAGTGGTAGCCTCTACGTTTGACGAGCCGGCCGACCGCCACGTACAAGTGGCCGAAATGGTGCTCAATAAAGCCAAACGCTTGGCCGAACAAGGCAAAGATGTGGTCATTTTGTTAGACTCCCTTACCCGCTTGGCCCGCGCGTATAACACGGTGGCCCCGTCGTCGGGCCGCGTGCTGACCGGCGGTTTGGAAGCTACTTCTTTGCAAAAGCCTAAACGCTTTTTAGGCGCCGCGCGCAAAATTGAAGAAGGCGGATCTTTGACCATTATTGCCACCGCCATTGTGGAAACCGGCAGCCGTATGGACGAAGTGATTTTTGAGGAGTTCAAAGGCACCGGCAACAGCGAGCTGACCTTAGACCGAAAACTTTCCGAGCGGCGCATCTTCCCGGCGGTGGACATCAACCGCAGCTCCACGCGCAAGGAAAATTTGCTACTAAGCGAAGACGAGCTCAACAAAGTGTGGATTATGCGCAAGGTGCTGGCGTCCTTAAGCTCGGTAGATGCCATGACCATGCTGCTCTCTAAGCTCACAGCCACTAAATCGAACAAAGACTTCTTTAAGCAAATGGAAGTCAACGCGTTTTAGTTAAAGCGTTCTAAGCAAGATTAAAACCCCTCGGCTATGGCCGGGGGTTATTTTTTGACTTGAACTTTTGCTTGACTTGTTTTTTTTTTTTGGTACGATTTTGCTAGGCCGGATAGGAGGGGGTATATCCCCTTATATCAAAACGCTGTATAAAAGGTTTTAAAGCGTTTGAACGGTACTATATAGGAGAATGAACATGAAAAAAATCAGTTGTAAGCGGGGGTTTACCCTCATTGAGTTGTTGGTTGTAGTCTTAATTATTGGCATACTGGCGGCGGTAGCGGTACCACAATATAAAAAAGCCGTTAAGAAATCAAAAGCCACTCATGTAGAAGTGATATTGGATGCTGCAAGCAAAGCAATAGATGTGTATCTCTTGGAAAATGGTTTGCCGCAGAGTGGCACTGTCTATTTAACCGGGACGAATAGTGTTTCCCCGATTGACATGCCCGGCGATTGCAGTACGGGCAACAGCTGCAATACGGATGTGGGGCGCGTTTATGCTTCTTGTAGCTCTTCCTCATGTGAGATGACTATGTACTTTTACTACAATGCAGATGGTACAAGTAACCCTAAAAATACCTGGCTATCGTCTCAATCTACGAGTCTGATGCTGAGCAAAACCGCACCCGGAGGGAAGTGGACGTCCAGTTTTTCCAGAATAAACAAAAACAGTACCGATGCCGAGCAAAAGCAAGCGGGCGAGGTTATCTGCCCGATTGTAGAAAAATACGTAGCAGAGGATGATGCAAATTTTGTAGCCAACTGTAAATAATCATTTGCGTACGCGCAACGGTTGTAAACAAAACCCCCGCTTTTAGGCGGGGGAGTTTTATAAGATATTGCCGCAAGTTGAAATGTTACTTTTCTTTTGGCTACTATTTATGCTATAATAAAGCATAAGAATTTTGATTAAGGAAGAATGAACCATGAAAGAAAAAATACATCCGACGTATGAGTTTGTGGAAGTTACCTGCGCTTGCGGTAATAAATTTATGACCCGTTCCACAGCCAAAAACTTAAAGCTGGACATTTGCTCCGCTTGCCACCCTTTCTTTACCGGTAAACAAAAATTACTGGACACCGAGGGGATGGTGGAAAAATTCAACAAACGCTTTGCCAAAACCGAAGGTAAAACCTTGGTACGCAAACCCAAAACCGAAGTAAAGGCCAAAGCCAAACTCAAAAAGCCGGTTGCCAAAAAAGTAGCCGTCAAAAAACCGGCCGCTAAGAAAGCCGCCGCCAAGGCCGAAAAAGCCGAAGAAAAAGCGAAATAGCAACGATTCACTAAAAGAGCAGACTGCCGCAAGGGGTCTGCTCTTTTTTCATAGGAAAAAATTATGGACACCTCCAAATACGCACAAGAATTTCAAACGTTGGAAAAAGAGTTATACTCCGGCAGTTTATCGGGTGCCGAGCTTTCCAAGAAAGCCAAACGCCACGCGTTTTTAAAACCCATTATTGAAAAAGAAAACGAGATTGCTCAGACCGAAAAATCCATCGCGGACGACCGCGCGATGATTGAAGCCGGCGAGGACAAAGAGCTTGTTAAAATGGCCGCCGACGAACTGGCCGAGTTGGAAGCCAAACTGCCGCAACTTCAAAAAGAGTTGCGTATTTTAGTCATCCCGCCGGACCCGAACGACTCCAAAAACATTTATTTGGAAATCCGCCCCGGTGCCGGGGGGGATGAGTCGGCATTGTTTGCGGCCGAACTCTTGCGTGTGTATCAGCACTTTGCGCAAACCAAAGGTTGGAGCACTGAAATTTTGGAATTTACACCCACGGGCCTCAAAGGATGCAAGTATGTGAGTATGTTTATTAAGGGCGACGGCGCGTACTCGTGGTTACGTACCGAGGCCGGCACCCACCGTGTGCAACGCGTTCCGGATACGGAAACGTCGGGCCGCGTGCATACGTCTACCGTCACGGTAGCTATTATGCCTGAGGCCGAAGAAATTGATATTGAAATCCGCCCCGAAGACCTAGAGCTGGAAACTTCCCGCGCCGGCGGCCACGGCGGGCAGAACGTAAACAAAGTGGAAACCGCTGTGCGCATTTTGCACAAACCCACCGGCATTGTGGTTTCCTGCCGCGAAGAACGCCACCAGGGTGCCAACCGCGAAAAAGCCCTCGCCATGTTGCGCGCCAAGCTCTACCAAATTGAAGAAGAAAAGCGCAACAAAGAAATTTACGACGAGCGCAAAAGCCAGGTAGGCACCGGGGACCGCTCGGAAAAAATCCGCACGTATAACTTCCCGCAAAGCCGCGTGACCGACCACCGCACGAATATTTCTTATCATAATTTACTGGAAATTATGGAAGGAAACATTGAGCCGATTTTAACGGACTTGCGCACGTACCGCGTGGAACAAAAACTCAAAAACCTGCAAATCTAATGACGATTGCCGCCCTTTTAGCGCAAGCCGCCGCGCGTTTAACTGCCGCCCATAGCGACGAACCCGAGGCCAATGCTCAGTGGCTCCTGGCGCACGTGCTCGGCGTGTCGCGCACGTGGGTGCTGGCCAACGCTGATTTTGAAATTTCCGCAAAAGACCAAGCGCAGTTTGAAAAGTTGCTTGCGCGCAAAGCGGACGGCGAGCCGCTCTCGCACATTGTTGGCATGCAGCCGTTTTGCGGGCTGGATATTATCGTCACTCCCGACGTGCTGACTCCGCGCCCGGAAACCGAAGATTTAGTAGAGCAAGTGGCCGCGCGTTTTGATAAAAAGGGCCGCTACACGTTTTTGGATATGTGCACGGGCAGCGGATGTATTGCCGTGGCAATGGCGGTTAAGTTCCCGAACGCGCGCGTACTGGCGGTGGATATTTCGCAGGCCGCTTTGCAAGTAGCGCAAGAAAATATCCGCAAGCATAAACTTAGTGAGCGCGTGCAACTACTCCAAAGCAATTTGTGGGAAGAGGTGGCCGGCACGTTTGATTTAATTATCGCGAACCCGCCCTATATCCCGACGGAAAATTTAGCCAGCTTAACGCGCGAAGTAAAGCATGAGCCGACGCTCGCCTTAGACGGCGGTGCGGACGGTTTTGAAGTCACGCGGCCCTTATGCCAAGCGGCGGATAGTTTTTTATCGCCCGGCGGTCTGTTGGCGTTGGAACTGGACGACGGGCAGGCGTGGCCCTTGGCGCGCGGCCTCACTGAAATCGGCTGGCGCGCCGAAGTAAAAAAAGATATATTTAACATAGAGCGTTTTGTGTTTGCAACGCGTAACTAGGGGGATTTTATGGACCGATTTTTAATTACAGGCGGCAAAAAATTGCACGGCACGGTGCATATTAGCGGCAGTAAAAATGCGGCGCTACCTATTTTGGTAGCCACGCTGCTTACCGACGAAAAATGTGTCTTGCACCGCGTGCCGAATTTGCGCGACGTGCGCACCACGCTTAAAATTTTGGAGTATTTAGGCAAAAAAATTTCATACCAAAACAACACCGTTACCGTGGAGGCCAACGGCCCCTTAAAAAAAGATTTGCCCTACGAACTGGTCAAGCAGATGCGGGCCAGTTTTTGGGTGGCGGGGCCGCTGCTCACGCGGTTTAAACAGGCCGATATTCCGCTGCCCGGCGGGTGCGCGATCGGCGTGCGGCCGGTGGATATCCACTTAAAAGGTTTTGAGCAATTAGGCGCCACCTGTAAGGTGGAAAGCGGCAATGTGCTTATTAGCGCCGCCGAGTTAAAACCCGCGCAAATTATTTTGCGTTTCCCCAGTGTGGGCGCCACGCAAAATTTGCTCATGTGCGCGTGTTTAATCCCCGGCGAAACCATTTTGGAAAACATTGCCAAAGAGCCCGAAGTGGATGACGTGATTTTGTTCCTCAACAAAATGGGCGCGCAGATTAAGACGGACGAAAAGGGGCGCCTCATTATCCGCGGCGTGCAAAAACTGCACGGGGCCGAGCATACGGTAGTGGCCGACCGCATTGAGAGCGGGTCTTTTATGTTGGCGGCCGCGGCCACCCGCGGCGACGTAACCGTAGCAGATTGTGTGCCCGAACATAATGCCATTTTGCTAAGCGACTTGCGCGAAGCGGGTTTTACGTTGGGCGTAACCGAAAACGCCGTGCATGTGCACGCTTACGAGGGGAACATTAACCCCGTGCGTGTGCGCACCGCGCCTTACCCCGGCTTTGCAACCGACTTACAGGCCCCGTGGATGACCTTAATGACGCTGAGCAACGGCACGGCCGAAATTGACGAAGATATTTTTGAAAACCGTTTTATGCATGCGCCCGAACTGGTGCGTATGGGCGCGAAAATTTACACCGAAAAAAGCGTTGCGCGCGTAACCGGCGTGGAAAAATTGTCGGCGGCGCACGTGCAAGCGTCCGATTTGCGCGGTGGATTTGCACTTGTCATGGCGGGGCTGTGTGCCGACGGGGAAACGGAAGTGGAGCGCGTGTATCACATTGACCGCGGGTACGAAAATTTAGAGCAAAAACTTACCGCGCTTGGCGCACAAATCCGTCGCTATAACCCCGATAAAGATGAATTTTAACGGCTGTTTTTGGAGCTTGCAAACCCGCACCGCGTACAACGCCGGGGCGGGTTTGGTTGCGTTTAAAGAGCTCCTTTTGCGCCTGAAAAATCCACAAAATAATTACAAAATTATCCATGTGGCGGGCACCAACGGCAAAGGCTCCGTGTGCACACTCCTGGCGCACACGCTTACATGTGCCGGACATAAAACCGGGTTGTTTGTGTCGCCCCATTTGGTAAGCCCGGCCGAGCGCGTGCAAGTAAACGGGCAGGAAATTTCGCAAGCAGATTTTAAAAGTGCGGTGCAAACCGTGCTAGCCGCGCAACAAGAGCCGCTGAATTTTTTTGAACTCATCACGGCCGCGGCATTGGTGTATTTTGCCGCGCAAAAAGTAGAGTATGTTGTGTTGGAAACGGGCTTGGGGGGGCGCAAGGACCCCACGAATATATGTGCGCCGATTTTAAGTATCATTACGTCTATCGGGCTGGACCACACGCACATTTTGGGTGGTACGCTCCGAGAAATTGCCGCCGAAAAGGCCGGCATTATTAAACCCGGTGTGCCCGTGCTGTGCGGCGACGTGCCCGTGGAGGCCGCTACCAGGATTGAGCAAGCCGTGCTGGATAATCAAGCGGCTTTAACGTGGGTGCGCGCGGGCCAGCCGTTTTACGAGTACGCCTACGATTTTGTAAACGGCTTTACGACCTTGCACACGGCCGTGCGTGAAGAATGGAACTTACACTTGCTCGGCCGCAAACAAACGCAAAACGCGTGCCTGGTTTATCAGGCTGCGCGGCTTTTAGGTGTAGCGAAAAATGCCATTAAGACCGCGTTTGAAACGGTGCACTTGCCCGGGCGGTTTGAGCGTGTAAAAAAGGAAAACACGACGTTTATTTTGGATGGCGCGCACAACCCGCAAGCCGTGCAAGGGCTTTTAGATTTTTGGCAGAAAACGCCGTATGCGTTGCAAACCCCCGCGCTTTTATGTGGGTTTATGAAAGACAAAGATTTTACGCAAATGCTTTCTATATTGGCGCCGCATTTTGCGCGCGTGATTGTGACGGTGCCGCCGTCCGCACGCGCGGCCGCCCCTTGCGTCATCCCGCAGGGTTGTAGTGCGGGATATAAGGGGCGCGGTGCTACTACCGACGATTTTGGCCCCTTACTGAGCGCCCCGAACATCACCTTTGAGCCCGATTATAAAGCGGCCCTTCGTCTTGCGCAAAACGCCCCTGTGGTATTATGCACGGGCTCGTTTTATTTAGTGGGCGCGGTGAAAAAAGAGTTAGTTTAGAGTTTTAAGGAATTACAAATTTTTGTGTCCCCTGTACAAGCATAAGAGAAACCTGAGTTAGCAGTATAAGTATTTATTCTAAGGATCATTTGCGATAGACATGAATTGTAAGTATCGCTTTGACCGGGGCAAAAGAATAACATAGGAAATTGCCCTCCGGAATTATCTATTAAAAAATCGGGCCCACATTTCCATACTTGACCAATATAGCCACCGCCACCAGCTGTTCCTGTCAAATTTTGACATTCACCTGGCATTGAAATATCAAGTAAATTTACATTTGATGTATAATTCCCATTTGCCAAGTAGTAAATGTTGCCGGCTTTGGCAATGCTGTTTATAATGGGGATCATGCTTTGTACCCGGGCTTTTGTTACCGCTAACTTATATTGCGGCACGGCCACCGCGGCCAAAATGCCGATAATGAGGACGACAACCAAAAGCTCTATAAGCGTGAATGCGCCGTTGTTAAATAAAGGTGTCATTCCAAACCGGGGCATTACCGTTGGCCCCGCCCCGTAGTGTCTTAATACGGGGTCTTGGAATCTTCCACGTATGTCGTTTATTAACGACAACAGCAAGCGTTGAAGATCCTGAATCAAGTTCAGGATGACTGTATGGATAGGTTGTTTTTTGTTGGTTTTCATGTGTTTTCTCCTTTCTGTTTTGGAAACCGACAAAATACGGCCACCACATTTCGGGGCTATACCCAGCCCAAAATATAACAGCCGCGGCCCGTCATTTTTCCAAATGACAAACACTTGGCACAAAACAGCGGGTTTCGAAGGTCCGCTATTTTGTGCCTATATCGGCTATTTTTGGCGGGTATAGCACTTTTGGTTTCCCAAAAGTCTCCGTATTCTGCATACGGTTCCAAAAACAGAATCAAATTGTGTTTTTACTGCTATTTCATTTTACATAATTTCTGCCCAATTTGGGCGAGTACTTTGTTGCGGAAAATCAAGATATGGGGTGCTTTCCACGAATTTGAGCTAGAACGCGACGCGAACTTGCGAAGTATACTGTGTGTAGCGGCGCGGTAGCGCCGAGGTATTCGAGCAAGTGAGCAACAAAGTTATAGCTCAAATTAGGAAGAAAGCAATTTGACACACGCGCGCGTAATGTAGTTAAATGTAAATTGAGAGATTTTCACAGGTAAGAGGGTTTTTACTATGGCGTTAGATGATGAACTCAATGGACATAATGACATCGCCCAATTTTTAGAAAAATTTAAAGAGCAACCGTTCCCCGATAAAAAAGCCGAGGATACCTTTACTTCCCGCCCGCCGGCCGCTCCGGTGCGCCCCGCGCAATACGCGCGCAGTTTTGAAAAATTAGAGCAAAAAATTTTAGAGCTGGAAGAACGCTTTGAGGCGTCCACCACGCAAAACCAGCTCATCTTGTCCGAATTGGCCCGCACGCGCGAGGCCATGGAACGCCAAAAAGATAAAGACGCGTTTTTGGAACATCTATCCCGCACCATTGCCACCTTGCGCACCAGTGTGGAAAACCTCTCCCAAGCGCAGCAAACCCAATCGTTTGCTTTTCGCGAAACCCCTGTAGCGCGCAGTTTTGACCCGTTACCCACCGTGTTTGCGCCGACGGGCGCTCCCGTAGTGGGTGACGCGTATGCCGCTGCGCAAGAGGCCGCCCAACTGCGCCGCGAGCGCGACGAGCAAACCCGCCTGTTTAACAGCTTGCGCCAAAAGGCATCGCAATTAAAAGCCGTTAACAGCGCCCTGGACCGCGAAATTAAAAAAGCGCAACAGGAAAAACTTGACGCCCTTAAAAAATCGGCCGACCAAGCTAAAGAAATTTTGTCTTTGCGCGACCAGCTGACCGCCGCCGAAGAACGTTTCAAAGCGTTTGATTTTGAGGGGCGCATTATTTCCATTAAAAAGGAATACCAGCAAAAAGTATCCACGTTGGAAACGCAGCTCAAAGAAATGTCGGACAAGTGCATTAAACAAGTGGAAGAAATTGAGTCTTTGAAAGCCGAAAACACGAAACTGCAAACCATTGCCACGCAAAAAGAAGTGTTGCAAGCACAACTGACCGATAAAGAAAAACAACTGGCTGACCTTAAAAACACCATTGCCGCTTTGCAAACCGAGCGTTCCGACCAGCACCAAAAACAGTTGGCCGCGTTCACGGCGCAGTTGCGCACGCTCGAAGAACAGCGCGAGCGCCTGGCCGTGGAGTTGGAACAATCGCAAATCTCGTTGGAGACCGTCCGGCGTGAAAAGGACCTCTTAGAGAAGAATTTCAAAGAGCTCGTTGAAAAAATTAACCAAAACGATGCTGTGATCGGCCAGCTCAAAGAAAAAATTGACGTACTTGGCGCGCAAAACGCACAGCTTGCGCAACAAAATGAGGAACTAGCACAGACCAATTCGGTCCTTTCGCACAATAACCAGGCGCTGAGCCAAACCAATGTGGAGCTCACACACCGCAACGCCGCGCTTACGCAGCATAATGCTACCTTAGCGCGCCACAGCCAAACGTTAGAGCAAGAAAAAAATACGCTCACGCAGCGCGTACATATATTGGACAGTAACGCGCAGGAACTTTCGCGCCAAGTGCAAGTGTGGGGAACGGAGAAGAAAAATTTGGCCCAACAAGTGCAAAAATTAACCGAAGAAAAACAAGCCCTTACGCAAGATAATAAAGCGTTATTTTCACAGCGGACCGATTTGGAGAAACGCACGGTTGATTTGGAAGATACCGCCAAAACATTGCGCCAAGAAAACGAACACTTGCGCAGCCAAAGTGCCGCGCTATTGGCCGCGCGCGTGGTGCAAAAACACGCCCAAGAGGAAGCCGCGGGTGCCAAAGTCTCCCTTGCCAAAAAGCCTAATCCCGGTGAATCCCTGCGTCGGCCGTCGGCCCCGGTACTGCATAGTTTAGGGCGCACGATTTCAGCTGCTCCCACCGAAAACGAATGGGAAATTATCCGCGCCAAACGCACCGTGTCCGCGCCCACTGCGGTAAAATCAGAGGGTGATTTGCCCGAAATTAAAGTGGCCGAGCCCACCCCGCAAGAAGATTTGTTTAACGGCGAGGACTTTTTGGAAAAGACCGACAGCTTTATCGGCCGCATGAAATGGTCTATCTTTCGGGAGAACCGCTAAATGGCTGTTACCCATGTAATCGTCCTCTACGGTGGTAAATCGACTGAGCACGAAGTTTCGGTCCACAGTGCGCAAACGGTGTGCCGTTTGCTGGCCGCCCAGCCGGATAAATACCACCTTGAGCGCGTGTTTATTAACAAACAGGGCTACTGGTTTTTGCAAAAAGAATGCGGCGAACAAACCCCGCATGATATCCCCGTTACGCCGGTCATCCGGCCGGATGGAGTCCTCCAGGCGCTAGACGGCTCGTTTGTAATTAGCGCAGATGTGGTGTTTCCCGTCGTTCACGGTACCAACTGCGAGGACGGCAAATTGCAAGGATTTTTAGATACCCTTAATATCCCCTATGTGGGGTGCGGTGTGATAACTTCTGCCCTCGGTATGGACAAAGAGCTTACCAAATTAGTTGCGCGCGAGGTGGGCATTGCCGTTGTGCCGTATCAAAAAGTTTCGCGTGGGGTGGCGTATGATAAAGACGCCCTTACCAAATGGGTACAAGAGCGGTTACCTGTGTTTGTAAAGCCGGTGCGGTTGGGCTCATCCGTGGGTGTGACGCGTGTGACGCGCGCGGACCAGCTGGAGGGTGCGTTGGAAACTGCTTTGCAATTTGACACAGACGCCCTGGTAGAACAAGGGGTGGACCACGCGCGCGAGATTTTTTGCGGCGTGTATGGCGACGGAAAAACCGTTAAAACTTCGGCTTGCGGTGAACTGCGCACCGTAGCCGGGGAGTTTTTTGACTATAATGCCAAATATATTGTGGCGGGCGGTTGTGAAACGCAAGTGCCTGCGTATATCCCGGCCCGCACCGCCGAGGCCATGCGCCAAGATACCGAGCGGCTGTTCCGCGCACTACAAGGGTGCGGCCTGGCGCGGGTGGACTATTTAATGGATAAAAACGGGCAGTATTATATGTCGGAAATTAACACCATTCCCGGCCTAAGTGAAACCAGTTTATTTCCGCAGCTTTTTGAAGCCAGCGGGGAAAATTACGTACAAATTTTAGATACGTTAATTCAAATTGCCAAGGAAGCGCACGCCCGCAAGGCCGCGTTGACAACGTCACGTTTCGAATGAAAACATTGAGCCGATTTTGGAAATTTCCCTTCTTTGTGCAGCTGATTTTTTTGCTGTGCGTGTTGGGTGCGCTAGTCAATATAGTTTTACTTGCGCGCGACGTGTTACATAGCGCCGTGCTGTGGCGGTTGCACTTTGGGTTTTTTATCTTGTATGTGGCGCAAGCGGCGTTTATTTTAGTGCAAGAAAAATGGGTTAGTCTGCTGACGCTACTCCAGGGGATTATGGCACTACTGACAACAGCCGATTTTATTTTTGTGCCGCTACTACAAGTATTTGGGCGGATGTATTATTGGCTTTTCCACCCGACGGTAGAGGCTATGAAAGTATATCAATATGTATTTATGTCTGCCGCGTTTACCTTGCAAATGGCCAGTGCGGCGTATTTGTGGGGATATTTACGCAAGAAATAAGCAAAGTAATTTTTTAGATAAGCCAACTTCGTTAAGAGGTTGGCTTTTTTTGAAAAAAACAGCTCTAAATTTTGCTTGACTTGTTTTTTTTTTTTGGTACACTTCTCTTATGTCGTACACAGGAGAAAATAAAATGAAAAGAAATCAGTCTAAAACAAGTTGTAAGCGGGGGTTTACCCTCATTGAGTTGTTGGTTGTGGTGTTAATCATTGGTATATTGGCGGCGGTAGCATTGCCGCAGTATAAGTTAGCGGTAACCAAATCGCGGGTAAGTACTGCATTGGCTTTAGCTACAAGTATTAGGGCGGCTGAAGAAGTATATTACTTGGCTAATGGCACGTATACTACCAATGCACAATTGTTAGATGTGGATATGCCCGGGGAGTGTACCATGGTGGGATATAACCAAAGCACACCGGAAGAAAACAAAATTGGAAGATTTTGGCAATGTGGTGACGATTTTTTATTTGATTTATCGCCGGACCCTTGGGGTGTTTATATTGACTATTGCCCTAAGAATAATGCTTTTTTTCAACAATGTTCTGATGTGAGAGAAGCTGTAATTCAGTTTTACCTTGCACATTCCAACAGGGGAACAAAAATAAGTTGCAGTAAATTTCATAACTCCGCTTTAGGACAAAAAATCTGCAATTGGGTGGCACTGTATTAAGTAAAGTTATCGGTACCTCTCGCGGTCCCAATTTAAATATTTGTGGTAAACGCAACGCGCGGACACGCCGACCCTGGAAGGGCTTGACAAACTAAATAAAAATAGTTATATTATTATTAGCTTATTTGAATTAGTGCCAACTAACAATATAAATAAGACTAACCGCCTTAGTTGTATTTAGGGCGGTTTTTAGTTACTAATTAAATTAGATTATTTCCCGATTAGTCTTAAGGCTTCTTCGCGCGTCGTGATTTGGCCGTTCCATTGGGCTTGGCGGATTTTAAGTAGCAGTTTGGAAATGTTGCGCCCGTACACCCCGGCGTTTTTGAGGTCCAACCCTTTTACCACGCACGGCTCTAAGGCCATGGGGGATAAATTTGGCAAGAACGCGCGCAAAATATGCAGTTGGAAATCCGTCAGCGGCATAAGCGGCGTGAGGCGTTCCTGTTCCACTTTCCACGCCTCTTTAATAGCGTGGGAAACGTCCTTATGTACATGTAAGCTGCGCAAAAATTCCTCGCCGTTGTCGCCCAGGGTGCAGACCAAAAAACCCAGGCGCTCATTCATGCCGTGCACGTTTAAAAGCCCGTCGTGCCAGGTTAAGCTGGGCCAGGCAAATTTAAGTAAATCGTACTCAATCAAATAATCAAAAATCGGTTTAATGTTTTCTTCGGCCAAAATTTTCAAAAACTCTTGGCTAAAGCGCTCGCGCGAAACGAGTAGCGGCGCCTGTTGCCGGTCGGCCTCTAAAAAGAGCTGTTTGGTAAGGGGTGCCGCGCGCCACCCAAACCGCCCGGCAAAACGTACGCCGCGATACATACGGGTCGGGTCATCAAAAAAACTTTTTTTGTGTAGGACGCGAATCAGCCCCGCGTCAATGTCTTTTTTGGCGCCGTACGGGTCCACGCTTTTGCCAAATTCGTCGGGCAAAATAGATAAGGCCCAGGCGTTAATGGTAAAATCGCGCCGGAATAAATCCTGTTTGACGTCTTTGGTAAACGTAACGTCCGGTAGGGCGCCGGGGTAGGCGTATGTTTCGTGGCGCAGGCGCGCCAAGTCCAAATGTAAGCCGTTATCTAAATTAACTTTATAAGTACCGAATTTGGAAAATTTGCGTTTGACGCCGCCCCACATTTTGACGCAAAAGTTAGCCACGCTCTCTTGCGTGCCGTCAAAGGTAAGGTCAATGTCCACCGTGTCGCGCCCGAGGTAAAAATCGCGTACGGCTCCGCCCACTACCCACGCGCGCAGGCCCAATTTTTGGGCATACGTGCCAATGGAGAGGAGCATGTCGTGATATTTTTCGGGGATAATTTCGCTCATAGTAATACGGGGGGCTGGGCGCCGTCCTCGCTCATCTTGTCTTTAAAGTTTAAAAGAAGGGGGGAGTGAAGGCCGCTTTTAAGTACCTTTGCGGCCGCGACGGCATAGCCGTTTGCTGTGCCTTCTTTGGCGGCGGGTACGTATAGCGGGAAATGGTTTTCGCGCGCGTAAGACGGTTTTAACCGGGCCACCTCAAAGCCTTGTGTGGCACTGGCCGCGGCTATTACTTCGGACTCGGCCGTCAGTTCGTCCTCGTGGTGCAACAAGTGCTGCAGTTCGTCCAGGCCAAACACACACACGGGGGGATAATTTAAATGCGCGTCTTTTAAGAGCGAATTTTTAATAACTTGGTAATCGTGCTCGATTTTTTCTTTAAGCTCGTGTTCGCGCGGTTTGTCCTTGGGGGAAAACACAAAGACGAGGAGCTCGGCCGGGGCATCAAAATAGATAATTTCCCCGTCGTGGTGGAAATAGGTGCCGCATTCGGGGCAACGCACTAAATTGAGTTCACCGCCTAAAATGGCGGCTTTTAAATCGGGGTTTTGGTCGGCGCGCACCAAGGACCAATACGTGACGTCAAAAGGCTCACACTCGTTGGGGCAATGGGCGGCGGCTTCGTTTTGCAGGGATCTCATGGGAGTATTTTAGTAAAAATGAATTAGTTTTTTCAAGTGTGTTTGAAAACAGCGGGCGCGACGTCTTGTAAATTGCTACAATACAACTATGCCCCGTTAGCTCAACTGGATAGAGTACCGGTCTTCGGAACCGGTGATACGGGTTCGAATCCCATGCGGGGCATTTTTTCTTCGTAAAACGCTTTATTTCGTTGTTGCTCAAAATCTCGAATACCTCGGCGCTGCCGCGCCGCTACGCACAGTATACTTCGCTTTTTCGCGCCTAGAACTAAAGCGTTTTTCTTTGAAAAAGCATCTCTCTTCGTTCGCGTCGCGTCTTACGCGAAATTCGTTTGAAAAACAGTTAAGATACTTTTTTCTACACAATAAATATGCTACAATAGAAATAACTAATTTTATAAACCAAGGAGCTCCCTATGGGTGGACATTCACACTGGGCCGGTATTAAACACAAGAAAGCCCTCGTTGACGCTAAAAAAGGTAAAGTATTTACTAAAATTCTGCGCGAAATTACTATCGCCGCTAAAATGAGCGGCGGCAACCCGGACCAAAACCCGCGTTTGCGCAAAGCCGTAGATGATGCCCGCGCGGCTAACATGCCGTCGGACAACGTCAAACGCGCCATTATGAAAGGTACGGGCCAACTGCCCGGCGTTTCGTACGAAGAAATCACGTACGAAGGCTACGGCCCCGGCTCGGTGGCTATCATTGTGGAGTGCACGACCGATAATAAAAACCGCACATTCTCGGAAATCCGCAAAATTTTTACCAGCCACGGCGGCTCTATCGGCACAGCAGGTTGTGTATCGTATATGTTTAAGAGCAAAGGCATGGTAATCGTCAAGAAAGACGACATTAGCGAAGATGATCTGATGAACTTGGCCTTGGAAGCCGGTGCCGAAGATGTGCGCAACTCGGGCGACGTGTACGAAGTAATTACCAACCCGGATATGGCCGAACTGGACGCCGTGAAAAAAGCCATTGAAGCCAAAGGCATTACGCCCGTGTCTGCCGATTTAACCATGATCCCCGACACCAACGTAACGATTAGCGACGAACATACCGCGGAAACCCTCATGAAAATGTTGGAAGCGTTAGACGACCACGACGACACCAAAAATGTCTATGATAACTCCGACATTCCCGAAGATATTGCCGCTAAATTAGAAGCCGAGTAAGAGGTTTTGTGAGCACTAAAACGACCACCGTTTTAGGCATAGACCCCGGTTTAGACAGAACGGGATGGGCCATCCTAACCAGAGATGCCCGTTCCGTTCTTTCTTTAGTGGCGTGCGGCTTAATTCACACGGATGCCGGGCAGGAACTTCCCAAGCGCCTTGAATATGTGCACGCGCAAATGCAACAGATTTTGCAAAAGTTTCAGCCGGACCAAGTGGCCATGGAGCAGAACTATTTTCTAAAGCGCGCGCAAACCATGGCAAACACGGTGATGACGCGCGGCGTGATTATTTTGGCGTGTGAGCAGGCAGGCAAACCCATTACGTTTTATTCCCCCAAGCGCGTAAAGATGATCATTTGCGGCACCGGTACGGCGGACAAAAAACAAGTCCAGCGTATGGTGCAACTGACGCTAAACTTGGATAAAGTCATCAACCCCGACGATACGGCCGACGCCGCCGCCATTGGGATATGCCACTTGAAAACGGCGCCCCTTAATAATATGCTTAACGTAAAGGCCGCGTTTTTGGAGAAGCTAAAGCAAGCACAAGCCGCACAAATTAAAAAGATTAAATAAATTATCCCTGAATTTATTTCAGGGTCTTCCACGTTTGTTGTTGCGTAACGGCATGCGTGGAAGATCCCGAAACAAGTTCGGGAATAATTTTATGATACGGGCTGCGTTTTTAGAGAAGTTAAAAGCGGCCCAAGCACAACAGATTAAAAAACGTTCCTAAAAATCACTGAATGATATAATAAGGGCCATGTTCTTCGCTAAGAGAAGTATCCTGAGGGCCAAATGTTTTGCAAATATCTAACGCTTTTTGTTTTCCCTTTTCTGTAAGTATACCTTCCATATTGTCTGCTTGACACCAATGTTTTCCTTTGTTAGAAGACCAGTGGTTTAAAAATACAAACTCCAATGCAGGGTAACCGTCTTGAGTAGGCCTAGCAATACAAGAGCTATATTGGTTATTAAAGCAAGAGTAAGTGTAATAATTACTGGTAGGGGGAATAGAGGTGTCTAGTGTATTTAAGTTTTCCGTATATGTTCCATTAGCTAAAAAATATACTTCCTCCGCATCAGATAATGCTTTCAACGCCACGATAGCTTCCGTCACGCGCGCTTTTGCTACTGCTTTTTGATACTGCGGTACCGCCACCGCGGCCAATATGCCGATAATTAAAACGACGACCAATAACTCAATGAGCGTAAAGCCGCGGACCGCACGCTCCGTTATCCCGCTTATGTCATCCCGCAAGGTTTCTGTGCGGGATATAGCGGAATATAGCGTGTGGGCCGCCCCTATACCCCGCACAGCTACACTGCGGGGTGACGAGGGGCGGAAGTGAGTGGCTTTTATAGATTTTTCTTTTTTCATTTTTATACTCCTTACATTTAATTTCAATTCACCTGCTTGGAGTATAAAAACGGCTCTTATAGTGAGTTCGCTACCCAGCAACCCCAAAATAACAGCCGTAATTTATCATTTTTGTAAATGACAAACATTCAGCACAAAACAACCGGGTAATTAATCCGTTTATTTTGTGCTTGTATTTGGCTGTTTTTGGTGGGTAGCGACGCGGTTTCCCACGCGCTCCGTTTTCACGGTTCCAAAAACAGGAATAAATTGTGTTTTTACGTCACTTCTATTCTACATAATTTCTGCCTAATTTGCACCACAACTTTGTTACGCGTTTGCTTACATACTTGCGCCCCGCAAGGGGGCGCTACCCATAAGTATGCTGCGCAAACGCAAGCCGCGTTGTGGCACAAATTCGTTTGAAATTATCGCGGAGTTCATTTGTACGGCAAGCTTGCAAAAAAACACTGGGTACAATAGTCAGTACCCTGATTTGTCCCCTAACCTGTAGGGTATGGTAGTATTTCCCCAAGTACAAGGCACAGTAGCGGATAAGATGATTTTTCAAAATCTAGCCTAGTTTGGTGGGTAAGTGCCCCGAATGCTGTACTGATAGGTACTGCGAGCGGGCAGTCACGCCAAAATAGGCAGATTTTGGAAAATTGTTTCGCTGGAAAGCAACAAAATTTAAAAATCTTTCGTTTTTAAATTTTGTGCGCTCAAAGGAACTTCGCGGGGGTCGTTTAGGTATGTTCGCGTCCGCCGTTTTTCCCCGTGCATAATTGGCTACAAATTGCTACAATACTACTATGGATATTATTGTCTTACTCCCCGTATTATTTTTTTCTATCATCCTGCACGAATTTGCCCACGGCTGGATCGCCTACCGCATGGGCGACGATACCGCTTATTTGAGCGGCCGCCTTACGCTAAACCCCATTTCACACGTGGACCCGGTGGGCACCGTGGCTATTCCGGCACTTTGTTGGCTGTTTGGCTGGCCCATGTTCGGCTGGGCCAAGCCCGTGCCCGTAAATCCCATGCGTTTGCCCTCGCCGCGCAAAGATATGGGCAAAGTAGCTTTTGCCGGCCCGGCACTTAATTTGATTTTGGCCGTAGTGTGTGCGTTTTTACTCAAAATTGCCCTCGTGTTGCATGCGCATATCAGCCAACAAACGCTCACGGCGCTTGCGCACATTTTCCAATACGGGATATTTATTAACGTTTTTTTAGCTGTGTTTAACTTAATCCCCATTCCACCCTTAGACGGCGGGCGCGTACTGGTGGCACTCCTGCCGGTGCAAGCGGCCGCGCGGTACGACCATTTTGTTGGCCGCTATGGGATGTGGATTGTCATTGGGCTTATTTTAACCGGCATTGTGAAGTATATTATTTTTCCGCCGACGTTTTTAGTAATTAGCGCGTTAGGCAAAATTTTTGGGATTTAGAGGACTTTATGGCTGACAATAAAATTGTACTTTCCGGCATGCGCCCCACGGGCAAACTGCATTTGGGCAACTTTCACGGGGCCTTAAAAAACTGGGTTGTTTTGCAAGATAAATATAACTGCTATTTTTTTGTGGCGGATTTGCACTCGCTTACCACCGCCTACCAACACACCGAAAACCTGGCCCAAAACAGTGAGGATATGCTCATTGACTGGCTAACCGCTGGGCTCAATCCGCAAAAATGTACCATTTTTATCCAAAGCGACGTGCCCGAAGTGAGCGAACTAAACACGCTACTGGGCATGATTACGCCCTTGGGCTGGTTGCTGCGTAATCCAACGTACAAAGAGCAAATCCAAGAACTTTTAAAACAAAAATACGCCGGACAGTTAGACGAAAAAACCCTGGGCGAAAAAGTGGCCTCCATGGCCGCAGATGACGATATTTCGTGCTTTGGCTTTTTGGGCTACCCGGTGCTCATGGCCACGGATATTCTTATTCAGCAAGCCAGCTTTGTGCCGGTGGGCAAAGACCAAACCGCGCACCTGGAAATCGCGCGTGATTTAACCCGCCGCTTTGCCGAAATTTACGGCACGCAAGTATTTACCGAGCCCCAACCGCTCTACACCACCGTGGCGCGTGTGCCGGGGTTGGACGGGCGGAAAATGTCTAAGTCTTACAATAACTCTATTTTCCTGGGCGAAGATTTAGAAAGTGTGCGCAAAAAAGTAATGACTATGTTTACGGACCCGAATAAAAAAGGGAAAAACGATCCTGCCAACCCCGACGGCTGTGTGGCGTTTGCGTTTCACAAAATTTATAACCCCAACTGGCAAAAACGCTGCGAAGAGTGCAAGGCCGGCGCGCTGGGCTGTGTGGCGTGCAAAAAAGAACTTTTTGCCCTGATGGAGCCCGAACTAGCCGCCTTTAACGCGCGGCGCAAAACGTTTGAAAATGATAAAGGCCAATTGGCACAAATTGTGGGTGCCGGCAAAGAAAAAGCCCGCGCCAACGCCGCCAAAACCTTAACGCAAGTAAAAAAAGTAATGCGGATTATTAAATAACTATGCTGACTACGGCCCCTACTCCAATCAATGTGCACATCAACGTCTTTGAAGGCCCCATGGACCTGCTGTTGCACCTCATTAAAAAAGATAACCTGGATATTTGCGACATCAATATTGCCGAAATTACCACGCAGTATTTGGATTACTTAAACGTGATGAAGGAGCTGAATTTAGAAGTGGCCGGCGAATTTTTGGTCATGGCCAGCACCTTGATGCAAATTAAGGCCAAGACGTTGTTACCCTCCCAGGCACCAACCACGGAGGACGAAGGCCCCAACCCCGTCAAAGAGTTGGTGGCAAAGCTCGTTGAATATCAAAAATACAAAGAAGCCAGCAAATTTTTAAACGAAAAATTAGAAGAAAACAAAGATAAATTTTACCGCGCCGCGCCCATTTTTGACAACGGCGACAAAGTGCTTAACTTGCAACTCTTTGATTTGCTAGCCGCCGTCAAGCGCGCCTTTGACCGCCTGGACGAACGTAAACGTATTGAATTACTTAAAGTGGAAGAATTTCCCATTGAAAGTAAAATGGAAAAGGTGGTAAACTTGTTTAAAGGGCGCGAGTGGGTGCTTTTGGATGATATCTTTATTGGGGAAACCAAAAAACGCGGCGTGATTACGTGCTTTATGGCGGTCTTAGAGCTTATGAAAATTAAAAAAATTATTGCCCGGCAGGACGAGCGCGAAGGGCACATCCGCATTTACTTAAACCCCGAAAATAGAGACAAAGATTTTAAAACCTTAATGCACGGCGAAGAAGCCTAAGGCAGGAGAATTTTTTATGAGTGAAGAAACGCAAGAATTAACCCAATCCCAAGAAGCGGTGCCCGAAGTAGCCCAACCAACGCCGCAAGCCCCCGTCTTGCCTGCGGACGACTCCGACGCAAATGAACCTACGCTCCTGCAAAGTGAAGACTTACAAAAAATTATTGAAACACTTTTATTTATTACGGACCGCCCCGTGAAAGTGGCGCGCTTGGTGGACGTTATTGAAAACACCACGGCCAAAGAAGTGCGCGAAGCCATCCATAAATTGCAAGACGATTACACCGTGCGCGGCAGTGCGGTGCAGATTTTAGAAATTGCAGGCGGTTTTCAAATGTGTACCAAGCCCGAATACGGCCGTTGGGTGCGCCGCCTGTATAACGAAAAAATGACCACCCGCCTTTCCAATGCGGCGCTGGAAACCTTAGCCATTATTGCCTACAAACAGCCGCTCACGCGCGCGGAGATGGAAGCCATCCGCGGGGTAGATGTGGCCGGACCTTTAGAAAAACTCTTGGACCGCGGGCTGGTGCGTGTGGTGGGGCGCAAAGATACCATCGGCCACCCCATGGTGTACGGAACGACCGACGAGTTTTTGCGTATGTTTGGGCTTAATAAAGTGGCCGAATTGCCCGATTTACAAGTATTTGCCGCTAAGAATTTGGAAGAAAAACAAGCCGACTTGCCATTTGGGGACCCGCTCCCGCCGCTCGGGCAGCCGCGTATTATTCCGCTGGAAGAACTGGAAGGGGAAGAAAAATTTGAGGCGCTGGATGCCTCTACCCCGGACCCGTTTTTTAAACGTAATAGCTATAACCAGGGCGATTTGACGTTGGCAGACGACGGCTTGGCACAAACGCCGGCCGAGGGTTTACCGTTAGAAGATCCTGCCCCGCAAGTGCCTGCAACCGATACCACCCCTAAGGAGGAAAATAAATGAATATCGTTTTAGCCGCCAGTGAAGCCTACCCGTTTTGTAAAACGGGCGGACTTGCCGACGTTGTCGGTGCGTTGTGCCAACAGTTTGCCGGGTACAAGGGCAACAAAGTACTTTTGTTTTTGCCGCATTACCGCAATATTGTGCGGGTGTCGTCCTTAAAAATTGTGCCCGGGGTGTATTTAATCCCGGTGGGAGATAAAATTGAGCAAGCCTCACTTTCCTATATCAACTGGGGCAATGTGCTGGTGTTTTTTGTAAATAACCGCAAATACTTTGACCGTCCCGGCCTCTACCGTGCGCAAGCCGGTGAATTTGCCGATAATGACGAACGCTTTATTTTCTTCAACCGCGCCGTGCTGGAAGGATGTAAATTTATCGGTTTCCGTCCCGACATTATCCACTGCCACGATTGGCAAACCGGCTTAATCCCGGCTTACTTAAAAACGGTTTACAAACTAGACGCTTTCTACACGCGCACGCGCTCTTTATATACCATTCACAACATTGCCTATCAGGGGCACTATTCGTATGGCGCGTTTCGCAAAGCGGGTTTCCACCCGGTGGACTATACGCCCGAAAAATTTGAATACTATGGCGGCATGAGTTTCCTTAAAAGCGGACTGGTGTTTGCCGATAACATCAATACGGTGAGTCCTAATTACGCACGTGAGGTGCAAAACGATCCCGCCATGGGCTTCGGTTTAGATGGTGTTTTACGGGCCCGTAGCAAAAATTTTTGTGGCATTGTCAATGGCATTGATACCGATGTGTGGGACCCCGAAATTGACCCCGTGCTGCCCATTGGTTACGACGCGAACGAAGCGGCCCGTGGCAAAGCGGCGGCAAAAAATTTGTTACAACAGGAATGTAAGCTAGAACAAGAACCCAATAAGCCGCTTATCGGGATTGTATCGCGCTTAGATTATCAAAAAGGGTTAGACGCCACTATCCAGGTAATTGAACGGCTTAAAAAGCATGCGCAGTTTGTTATCTTGGGCATGGGGGATCCCATGCTTGAAAAAGCCTATCAAAGCTTAGCACGTGCCAACGCGGGAACGGTCAGTTATAATGGTCGCTTAGACGAAGATTTGGCCCACAAAATTTATGCAGGGGCAGATTTGTTTTTAATGCCGTCTCGCTTTGAGCCGTGCGGCCTTTCGCAACTGATTGCCATGAAGTACGGCACGCTCCCCATTGTGTCTAAAGTGGGTGGGCTCGTGGATACCGTCGTTGGCTTTGATGGTAAAAATGAAAACACAGCCACCGGGTTTTTTATTGACTCATTTACACAGGCCGGGCTGTATAATGCTGTGGTCAAAGCCATTAACATCTATAAGAACCGTGTGCTGTTTAACCGTCTGGTACGCAGTGCCATGCGGCAAGACGTGTCGTGGGATAAATCGGCCCAGCTGTATTTGGACTTATACCGCAAAACCGTATTATAAGGAATAGGTATGGAAGATAATTTTGAACTGGAAATGAAAGAAGTGCAGGGCTCTAAACACATAGGGCATTTACACCGCAAATTATTTTTACTGGTGTTTGCGGTAGCGCTCTTGGGGCAAGGGTGGCTGGTAGTGGAAAAGGGCCTGAGCGAATATTACCGCCAACTGGCAGACAGTTTTAAAGTCATTTTAACCGTGGACGGCCCGGCCGAGCCGGCTCAGTTGGAAGAATGGGGCCAAACGCTCAACCAAAAGGCCGCTATTACGTCTGTGCGTTTGTTGTCGCCCGAAGATGCCTTGACAGTGGTGCGTCATAAAAACCCGCAATTAGTAGAGTCTCTTATGCAGCTGGACAAGAATAAAATGCCCGCTTATTTTGAATTGACTTTTACCGACGATGCGATTGCCAACGCAGAGTTGCTTGTGGATAATTTGGATACTGAGTATGACTTATTGACCCCGCATTATGACCCGGTACATGCGCAGTTACTATTTCGGGTGGGGCTCTATGCCAAACTGTTGCGTGGGTTGGGGGCCTTGGCGGTGCTTGCGTTTTTAACCTTTATGTTTTTAGTGGAAGCTGCCCCTTATACCCAACAACACGCTTTGAGCGGGTTACTTTCCGGGCTACTGGCCGGGGCGCTAAGCGGGGGGATCCTCCTAGCGGTGGTGTATCCGGCCGGACTGTTTACGGATCTGTTCCCGTATTTTACCACGTGGGCCCGGCAGGGGCTCCTCGTTGTGTTTTGCGGGCTTTTGGGGTGGGCATTTTCCAAATGGCAAAGATTTTAGGTTTTTGTTTACTTGTGTGTTTGCTGGCTTCGTCTGCCTTGGCAGATGAGGCCGCTACGCGCAAACAGGAACTAGCTAAACTGAAAAGTGAAGCCGAAAAAAAAGAAGCTGAACTGAAAAAATACCGCGAACAGGAAAAACAAATCTCCAAAGAAATTACCGCGTTGCAGAACAAAAAAGCGCAGGCTCAAAAACTAAAAAATCAAGTGGAAAAGGATTTGTCTATTATTGAGCAAAATTTACTCTCTATTGAAGATAAGCGTGCCGCTTTAGAGCGCAGTATGCCTATGTGGCAAGGGCTGGCCTGGCACGAAGCAGCCCAGTATTATTTGGTGCCTCAGTGTCCTGTATGTCCGCGCGGTCAGGTATTAGAAACTGATTTGTTTACCAACCAAATGCTTTCCCAAAAAGCCGCGTTTGCCGTAACGCTGCAAAACGAAAACCGCGAGGCCAAAGATCGTTTTGCTTCGTTTACCGAGCGCAATAAAACCTTGCAAGCCCAAAATACCCAACTGCAAAAAGAACAGGCTGTTATTTCCCAATCGTTCCAAAAAAAGCAACAAGATTTAGACGTTACCAAACGCAAGGCCGATGCCGTGCGTAAAGAAATTAACGAACTTAATAGATCGGCTGCAGAGCTAAACAATTTGTTAGCATCGTTTGAGCGTAAACGTACCGCGGCCGCTACGTCTGCCCATAAATCAACAGGTAGTAAAAACAAAGCGGCCGGGCCTAAAATTTATGTGCCGCCGCATTCACTCCCTTGGCCGGCACAAGGCAAAGTAATTAGCCCCTTTGGTAAAGAGTACCGCGCCGACCTGAATACCTGGATTTTCAGAGACGGCATTAAAATTGCCGCCCCGTACGGTGCTCCGGTGCGTGCCAGTGCCGACGGCAGCGTCATTTATGCCGGGCCGTTCCGTTCGTATGGTAACGTAGTGATTATGGACCACGGCAAAGGATTTTTTACCATTTACGGATTTTTACGTGAAATTACCGTAGCGGTAGGGGATAAAGTGGACCAACTGGGCCAAGTGGGCATGGTAGGAAAAGACACACAATCTTCTTCTGGTACCGGCCAAAGTGCCGTATATTTTGAAATTCGCCAAGGAACTACGGCGGTAGATCCGCTGCAGTGGCTCAAATAAGAGGAATTATGAAACTAACAAGATTAAACAAAGCAGTAGCTTGGGCGGCCGTATTATTTTTTATGGGTACGTTGTTTCCGTATGCATACGCGGCCGCAGACACCAGCCTTAAAAAGTTGCGCACGCTGGTAGATGTGTTGGAGTTTGTCAAAGAAAATTACGTAGAACAAACCGACACGGATCAGTTGATTTCCGGTGCTATTAAAGGCGTGGTGGAAGAATTGGACGATTTTTCAGCCTATTTAGACCCGAAAGACTACAAAGAACTTAAAAACGAAACTAAGGGAGAATTTGGTGGCTTGGGGATGCGTTTGCAAAAAGTAGATGGTTTTATAACCGTCATGACGCCGATGCCCGGCACGCCGGCTTTTAAAGCGGGCATTATGCCGCAGGACCGCATTTTATTTGTAGATGACAAAGACGTGAGTGAGATGAAACTGGACGAAGCGGTGGCCCTCATGCGCGGCAAAGCTGGGACCAAAGTAAAACTAACGCTGAGCCGGAAAAATGACAAGGGCGAGTATGAAAAATTGCCCGACGTGACCCTCAAGCGGGCTATCATTGTGCCCGAGGTAGTGTATTCCCGTATGCTACCCAACCACGTAGGATATATCTATTTAGTGGATTTTTCCGGCCATAGCACCGAAGCCGTTGTTAAAGCGCTGGCTGATTTACAAAAGCAAGGCATGACCTCTCTTGTGCTGGATTTACGCTTTAACCCCGGGGGGCTCTTAACCGGGGCGGTGGATATTGCCAAACTGTTCTTGCCCGCCGGGGAAATGATTGTTTATACGCAAGGGCGCAAAGAAGAATATTACCAGGAATTTAAAACTTCCGGTACCCCCTTATACCCCGATTTGCCCCTGGCCGTTTTAATTAACCAAGGATCTGCCAGCGCTAGTGAAATTGTATCCGGTGCGCTGCAGGATAACCACCGGGCCGTCATTGTGGGACAACGCAGTTTCGGTAAAGCCAGTGTGCAGCAGGTGTTGCCTCTTTCGGGTGGGGCCGGGCTGCGATTGACGATTGCCAAATACTACACGCCGTCGGGTCGTTTAATCCAACGCAATTACCGTGATAAAACTAAGGCAGATGAGGGCGGTATTTTTCCGGATGTGGAAGTCTATTTCACACCGGAAGAAGAATCCAAAGTGTTTTTACAATATAATGACATTATTTACACGCTGGGCAAACAGCCTAAACTTCCTCAATTTGATGTTAAAGACCCCGTGTTAGACCAAGCTGTAGAACTTTTAACGGGCAAAATCAGTTTGGAAGACGCCAAAGCCAAGGCCGAAAAAGCCGCAGCCGAGCGTAAGGCGAAAAAAGACGCAAAAAAAGATAAAAAAGCCGACGCAAAACCCGCTAAATAATGATGACAAAAGAAATCTCTATTTTAGGAATTGAATCCACGTGCGATGAAACCTCTGCTGCCTTACTGCGGGGGGGAAGGACGCTTGTTTCCAACGTGATTTATTCTCAAATAGAAGAACATAAAAAATACCACGGCGTCGTGCCCGAGCTAGCTAGCCGGGCCCATGCCGCCAAAATTGCTACGGTTATTGCCGAGGCCTTGCAACAAGAGTCCATTGACTATGTGGCTTTTGCCAGCGGGCCGGGGCTTCCCGGCGGGCTGATGGTTGGTAGAGTGGCGGCCGAAACGTTGGCTGCTTATAAAAATGTGCCGCTTATCGGCGTCAACCATTTGGAAGGACACTTGTTTGCCTGTGATTTTGAAAACGGACAAGTCACCCACCGCTTGCAATTTCCACTCATTGCCCTAGTGGTTTCCGGCGGACATACCGAACTGTGGTACGTCAAAGACTACGGCCAATATAAGGTACTGGGTAAAACGCGCGACGACGCCGCCGGCGAAGCGTTTGATAAAGTAGCAAAACTTTTGGGGCTCCCGTACCCCGGCGGGCCGCAAGTATCGGCGCAAGCCTTAAAAGGCAAACGGGATGCCATTGCTTTCCCGCGCCCATTACTGCCGGGCACGTGGGAGTTTTCGTTTAGCGGCATTAAAACCGCAGTTAGTTATTACTTGCGCGACCATCAAACCATTTCCGTTCCCGATGTGTGCGCCAGTTTTGAACAGGCCATGGTGGATACGCTGGTTACCAAAACCTTACTGGCGGCTAAAAAATATAAGGTCAGCCATATTGCCGTGGGTGGGGGTGTGGCGGCCAACAGTTTACTGCGTGAGACGTTGCAAGCGCAGGCCGCTAAGCAAGGAAAAACTGTTTATTTTGTAGAGCGTAAATTATCGTCAGACAATGCCGCCATGATTGCACTGGCGGCCTATAAAAAGTTAGAATATGCCCAAGCTACCGGCAAACCGCTCCGCTCAAATATAGACATCAACCCCAATATGAAAGTACGCAGTTGGTAGCAGGAGTAACAATGATTTTATGGACCATGCCCGACGCGGGCGACAAAACCAAAGAAACATACGCCTCATTTGTTGCACTATTTAAAAAGGAAAATCCACACATTCCCGTTTTTGTACGCGTGTTTACGCGCAACGTGTTGTGGCGGCGTATGTTTACCATTAAAAACCCCACGCACGAAGAAGAAGTGCCGGATATCATCCAAATCCCGCACTATTGGACGGCCCTACTGGTGCGTGAAGGGGTGGCGGAAAATTTGTCGCAACTAGATCCGGGGCTTTCGCTTTCTTCGTGTTTGTTACCGTTAAAACAACATTGTTATAAACCCGGTACGAAAGACATTTATTCCTACCCCTGGTGGTTTGATGTGAGCGCACTGCACTACCGGGCCGACCACTTGGCCGCCGTTACCAAAAACCCCGAAAAAGATTTATCCACTTGGGAAGGTTTTTTAAACATTTGCGCCGCGTTACGAGAAAAATTTAAAGACGTGCCCGGTTATTACCCGGTGCAAAATGGGGATTGGCGCGGCTCGCTTTCCATGCGTAGTGCCTTGCCGTGTGTGTGGGGGCGCGGGGTAGATTTGCTAACCGACGACTTAAAACGTACCAGCGTAGCTACCAAAGCGTTTAAAGAAGGCATCCGCGATTATATTACGCTGGCACTAAATAACTATATGCCGATTTTGCGTGAGCGCGGCTCTTTAGGAACGATGGTATCCGGCAAAGCGAGTTTAATGCTTTCGCGTAAGTTGGGGCTGAGTACATTTGATGCGCGGCGCGGCATCCAGGTACGCACGCTCCCCATTCCGGCTACCGGGGACAGTGCGGCGGCGTATCTATCGGGCATGAACTTATTTATTAACGTGCGCAGCCAGCATAAAAAAGAAGCGCTTGCGTTTATCAAATTTTGCGCCCGGCCCGATATTCAGGTCCGTTACGCTAAACTGTTGGAAGTGTTCCCCGCGTACGAAGATTCTCTGGAACTGTTTATGTTGACTTCCGGGCGGCGCCTGCGGGTATATGGCGATATTTTGGCCCGTGCCAAAACGCTCCCCAACATTACGATTACGGGCACGGTTATGGAAATTTTAAAACGTATTTTGGCTGTATGCGCTACGCAAATTGTAGAAGGCCGCTTTACGCAGGCCTCCTTAGACCGCGAGCTGGACAAAGCTGCCAAAGAGATTGAATATTTGCTTAGCATTTATGAGGGATAACTATGTTTGATAAAAAATCCTATACCCTTTATAAATTTCACAAACAATTAAACCAAGCGTTCCAAAACAAGCGCGAACTGTTGGAAAGCGCCCTGCCGGTTCTACGTAATTTATTTCGCCTAGACCGCATTTACTTTTTTGATTGGCAGCAAGAGCGTGCCATTTTATCCTTGCGCATGATGTGTAAAAAAGAATACTGCATGGATAAACAGGAAGATATTTCGGTGATTAACGAGCCCGCTTTCTTAAAGCAACTCCTGCGCGAAGGCATTGCCGATTCGACCGATTTAAGTTATCCCGCTATTTATGTGCTTGTTAAATGGCAACGCCCCAGCATGGAACTCAAAGGCGGCGAAGTACATACCTATATGCAAGAAAAAGTGGGCGTACTACGCTTAGAGCGTTTTAAAACGTCGCGCGGGTTTACACCACAGGAAAAGGAACTCATTAAAGCCTTAGGGCAAGAAATTTCGCACAATTTGCGCAATACAGAAATTGACCAGGCCAAAAACCAACGCTTAAACGTGTCCACTGCTCTTAACGCACTTTCGACGGTGTTTGCGTCATCCTTACGCTTAAACGACGGCTTGGAACTTATCCTGCAAGGGGTGCAAAAGTATTTCCGTTTTGACCGCGTGCGCTTGTACTTAACTGACTCGTATGCCCGGCGCATTAAAAGCGCGCTGTGCGTGGATATTTCCGGCCAAGTTATGCACTACAACGCGGATGAAATTTCCGAACAGGAACAAGGCCTGTTAAAAGAAGTGTTTGACTCGGCCGCTACGTACCGCTCTACGCGCAGTGTGATTTACATTCCGCTTAAAGTACAGCGCAGCAAAGTAGGTTTTTTGGCGTTTGATAACGTGCTTTCCCGGCGGCATATTGGGTATTTGGATTTTATTTCGCTCCAGCAATTTGCCTCGCAAATGGCGCTGTCTATTGACAACGCACGCCTGTTTGAGCGCGTGCAGGAACTTTCAAATTACGACGAGCTCACGCGCCTGCCCGTGCGCCGTTATTTCAACGAAAAATTTGCCGAAGAAATTTACCGTGCCAAACGCTTTAATTTAACGATCTCCCTTATGATTTTGGACATTGATTTTTTCAAACAAATTAACGACAATTACGGCCACCAAATTGGCGATTGGGCTTTGCAAGAAGTCAGCCGCATTGTGCGTACCAGTTTGCGCCAGACCGACGTGCCGTGCCGCTTTGGCGGGGATGAAATGGTTATTATGCTCCCCAGCACGAATAGCGAAGAAGCCAAAGTAATTGCCAAGCGTTTAAAAGACCGCATTAACGCCCTCACGCTGCCCACCAAATACACCGGGGGGGAAGAAATCCACATTTCTATTAGCCAAGGGGTTGCCACGTTCCCGTCGGACGCGGACAGCGCCGAGGCTTTGTTGGAAAAAGCTGATCAGGCGCTCTACGTGGTTAAGAAGAACGGCCGCGGCTTTTTTGCCGTGTACCGCGAAGTGGCCGACCAAGTACAAGATTACAAAAAAGAATCATAAATGTCTTCGTAAAACGCTTTAAATAAATTATTATTTTCTACTTGCGGCAGTGCCTTTAATTCAATAAAGCATTATTCTCTTTCTTTGGTGGTTTTTTACATCATAAAGTTATTATTCCCGAACTTGTTTCGGGATCTTCAACGCATGTTGTTAACGATAGTGTGACGGTATGCCTAAACAGCAACAGCAAACGTGGAAGACCCTGAAACGAGTTCAGGGATAATTCCTAATTTTGGCCTAATAGAACTTTTTTGGGGTAATACCGTCTTAGAAATGATTTTGAACTATTTTTAGACAAAAATACATCTATAAAAATTATTGCCGAACTTGTTTCGGCATCTTCCACGCAGGCCGTTAAAAGCCACTACCAGCGTCGAAGACCCTGAAACAAGTTCAGGGATAATCCTCATTTTACAACATCCCTTCATGGGTTTATCCTTTGCTTATTTTAGACCTTGTCACCAACAAAAAGTTCTATTAGAC
>JAZUSP010000021.1:0-97000 GCA_045606805.1 Elusimicrobiaceae bacterium
AGATACATAGAGCGGCATTTCATTTTATCTCCTTTTAACAGTTCTGGCGTTCATAACCAAATGTTTCTAAGCCTAGCTTATCTATATTCACATAACAAGAGAGATAGATTCTTCCCCACCCACTGCTTGGATCCCACCCGCTTTCCATCGTATAATCGGGGGCCCCCTGATAGCCGCTACGCGTCCGTACCAGAACAGCTATATACATCGAACCAGAATTTGCTCCCGCAAGCACACACACATCATTTTCATTACAATGCCCGTGTTCCCCTTCGGGGAAAGCGCTTGAGTAATCTACATCCAACTCACCCAATATATCCGTGCTTTCTGTTGGCATTCCATGAGTTTGTCTCCAAATGTCAGCGGCTTTTTCCAAATTAGCAACAATTTGTTGAGCCTCGCTGACTCGGGTTTTGAGTACTGCTTTTTGGTATTGCGGCACGGCAACCGCCGCCAAAATACCGATAATCAGTACAACGACCAATAATTCAATGAGGGTAAACCCCCGCTTACAACTTATTTTTTTCATTTTATTTATCTCCTTATAAGTACCGTTCAAACGCTCTAAAACCTCTTATATGGCGTTTTATACAGGGGCCATACGTCCCCCCATATCCGGCCTAATAAAATCGTACCAAAAAAAAAAAACAAATCAAGCAAAATTTAGAGCTGATTTTTTCCGCTATCCTATTTCCGTCATATTTTTTATAATAAAATAGGGAGCTTTCTATAGGAGCGTGTATGAAAAAATTATTTGTTTTGATGGCTGTATTTTTTGCCGCACTCTGTGTGCAGGGCCAGGGCATGACCCAGGCCGATAAATTCTACCAGGACGGCGACTTTGCCTCCGCCCAGCGCGAATATGAAGATCTTGTCAAAACCGCCACCGGCAACGCATTGTATCAAGCACAACTGCGCCTGACCGCCTGTCAGTATAGCCAAGGCGAGTATTTAACCGCCGCTAAAACTATGCTTAGCTACCCGCTCCCCGAAAACACGCTGTGGGCATCACGCTTTTTGCTCTACCGCATCCAAACGGCCCGGCAAGTAGCTAACCAATACCGCCGCATTCTGCAAACGCGCGAAGTGGAAAATACCGACGACCCCGAACAATGGACGCGCGCACAGTGGCACGCTCACATAGAGCAAGATTACGAAGCGTTGTGGGCACTACGCAGTGAACTTAGCAAAGCCCCCATTGAGCAGGAAAATTTCCTCTTAAACGTAAAAGACACCGACACGCGCCGCATCCCCACGCTCTTTGATTTTGTCGCCCACAGCTGGGCCGATTTTTTGGCAGATACCGAGCAAACACTCCCCGCCGCCACGCCCCGCACATATTTGGACGGCGCCGCCATGCCGTTCCCCCTCCGCAAAAACCGTGCCGAAAAATTAGCCTCCATTTTGCAAACGGCCTATTTATTGGAAGGCACCGGGCGGCAAAACGCACGCATCTTTTGGCAAACCGATTTTGTGTTACTCCCCTTTAACCGCGGCGATTTTTTTGAAATTACCGACGAAAAAAAGGCCGTCAAAACGGCCGTTACTCAGTTAAACGCGTTAAGCGGCTTCGCTAAACCCACGGGCCTTTGGAATAAAATCAAAGGCTATTTAACTACACCGGCCGCGGATTACGGCAAATCGTACGCTGCCTACCAAGCCGCGCAACTCCTGTTTACGCACGACGACCGCACCCAAGCTTTGGCCGTGTGCAACCAGGCGCTTAAATCGCTCACGTCGTCTTATTATACGGCAAAGTGCCAGGAATTGGCCGAGCAAATTACGCGCCCGGAACTCTCTTTTAATGCGCTTCCCCCCGCTTTGCAACCCGCTAAACCGCAGTTAGAACTGACAACGCGCAATATCCCCACCGTGCACGCGCGCATTTACCCGGTTACCAAGGCCGAGCTGGAAACGTTCTACCGCACCCACCGCAACGGCCGCACGCTTAATTCGTGGGACGATTTAACCCAACTGAGCCAAAAAGACATTACGGCTCTCTTGGCCTCAGCCAAAACATACCAAATCGCGCAAACAAACATCACGTATGAAAAACCGTATTTTGAAAGTAAGGCCACGCTTACCTTGCCCGCGCTTTCCAAAGGATTTTACGTCGTGCTAGCTAGTACGCAGGAAGATTTTAACGTTCAAAAATCCCCTGTAAGTGGCATTGTCATTAACATTACGGACCTGGCCCTTTTTGTGACCGCCGCCATCGATGACACCCCGGGCAACTACACCTGGACGCTAAACAGCAAACCCCATACCTATCACCCGGGCGTATTCCATTTTTACACCGTCAATCTGCAAACCGGCCAGCCCGAGCCCGCCACTAAGTTAGACATCATTACCGCCTGGAAAGGTACGCACGAAAAGCTGACCACCGCCCAAGACGGCACCGCACACCTGGCGCGCCCCCTGGAAGTAAACGCCCGCGCCAACAACTCCCACTTGGTACAACCGTGGGCTGAAAAAAACGGCAGCGTTTCTTTTGCCGCGCACCCTACGTATTTTCACTTATATATGAATGAGCCCGTGCGTCTGTTTGCGCAAACCGACCGCGCCATTTACCGCCCCGGGCAGAAAGTATTTCTGTCCGTCCAAGCGTTTACCGCAACACCGCGCGGGTGGGTGGTACTGCCCGAAAAAGAGGTGCAACTTGTGGTGCGTAACACCTCGGGCAAACAAATTTACCAGGCCCGCGTCCCGTTAAATGCGTTTGGCACCGCACAAACCCAATTCACCCTGCCCGACGGGAAAGACGAGATGCTTGGCCATTTTTCCGTAAACGTCACAAGCGAAATTAAAGGCCGCACCTACCGCACGTATCATTCATTTGCGGTAGAAGAATATAAGCGCCCCGAATATGAACTCACGCTGGCGGACCCGGCCACGCCGCTAGTCTACGGGAAAAAGGCTACTGTTTCGGGCTCAGCCGCGTATTATACGGGCCTACCCGTGCAAGGGGCTACCGTCAAATATACGGTGACGCGCCGCGAACAGGTACCGCCGTTTTACTGGTGGCGTCACGTTGAAATTTCTGCCCCCACGCAAGTAGCCCAAGGCCAAACCAAGACCGACGCGCAAGGCAAATTTTACTTAGAATTTACCCCCGAAAAAACCCGCCCTCACGAAACCGCCGCCCAATACAGCGTGCATGCCGAAGTGTATGACGAAACAGGCCGCGCGATTGATACTACGCGTTCGTATCAAGTCAACACCTATGCGCGCTTGTTTAAAGTAGAAATGGCGCAAGGCTTTTATGATGCCAACGCGCCCGCCAAACTGGCCGATATTACGCTTACCAACACCGATGGCACCCCCGTTTCCGGCACCGTTACCGTGCGCATTACCCGCGTGCAAGATACGCCCAACGCAAAAGGAAACAATTTAGATACCTGGTATCAAAACGCCAAAGATCAAGCCACGTTACTTACCAAAACGCTCTCTTTTAAAACGTCCGGCCCGCAAGCGCTGGAACTGCTGTCCGCGCCCGAAGGCATTTACCGCTTGCACTTACAAGCGCAAGATGCGCAGGAGCAAGCGCTCATCTTTATAGTAGTTGCCCCGCAAAGCAAACTGCACTTGCCCGCCCTTACGCTCCCCCAACACAGCACCTATTATCCCGGCGAAACGGCACGCATTTTACTCGGCGCCGGCAACCTCACAGGCACTAAGCGCGTGGAAATATATCAAAAAGGAAACTTTTTAGTATCCAGCGAAGTACTCCCCGGCGGCATAAGTATTTATGAGGTCCCTCTTACGCCGCAACACCGCGGCGGAATTTCGGTCGGTTGGTTTGGGGCCAGCGGCTACCAATTCTACCAAGGGAACACCCCCCTTACTGTTCCGTTTGATGACCGGGAATTAACCGTTACGTTGAACGTGCCCGAAACCGTTAAACCCGGGCAACCCGCGGCGTGGAAAGTGTCTGCCAAAAATGCGTCCGGCGCCCCCGTAAACGCGCAAGCTAGTATTACTGTGTATGATAAATCATTAGACTACTATGCCAAAAAGAAAAATCCGTTTAGCTTAGCTAGTTTATGGCCGCAAACAGCCTCTTTTCCCGGCGTGCAAAACAGCGCCTTACACGCCTACGGCCTCACTGTTTTTGAAGAAAAGACACAACACACGTGGCAAGAGCCGCCGCAACTGCCCACATTAAATTTAATTATGCCCCAGCGGTTTTACCGCGGCACGGCGCGCGGAATGCTGATGGCCAAATCCGCAGCCTCACAAGCGGCCACATATGGCGTGATGAGGTTGGATGGTGCCGCTATGGGCGCGGCCACTTCCAACGGCACCGATTTGGCTGCCGCGGAAAGTTCCTCTTTGGAAGATGAAAGCGCCCCGCAAGAGGCACCCGCCGTCCGCACGGACTTTGCCGAAACCGCGTATTTTAATTCCCAGCTGGCCCTGCCTAACGGGCAAGGTGTAGCGCGTTTTACGTTGCCGCAAAGTTTAACCACGTGGAACATTTTGGGCTACGCGCTTACCAAAAATGTGGATCTGGGTACCTTTAATTTAACCACCCTTACACGCAAAGATTTTATGGTGCGTTTACACTTGCCGCGCTTCTACCGCGAGGGTGACAAAGGCGTTATCCAAGTCTCCGTTGCCAACGCTACCCGCCGCAAAATGACGGTCCCCGTTACGCTGTCCGTCAAACAAGATAACGCAAACAAAGCCGCCGCATTTGGGTTGCGCACGCTGACCAAAAACGTAACCGTGGGCCCCAATGCTACCGCGTATGCCACTTTTGACATCAACGTTCCGGCCGCGCCCGGCCTGTATGAAGTAACCACCGCCGGCCGCTACGGCTCCGATACCGACGGCGAACAACGCACCCTGCCGGTATTTGCGGCACGCTCGCGCTTGTTAGCCTCGGCCCACACGGCCCTTAAAAACGGATCCAACACACTCAAAATTACCGAGCTGGACAACGTACCCGATGCCCGCGCCGAAGTAGCCGCGCTGAGCGTACACCCTACGCTGGCATTATCGGTTTTAAACGCCATGCCCACTTTGTTAAGCTCGCCGTATAAGGACCTGGTTTCGTCGTTAAACCGCTATGTACCGCTGGCTATTGTGCATACGTTCTATAACACGTACCCGGCACTTAAAACCGCGGTCAAAAAATTGCCCAAGCGCACCACGCTTACCCCGCCGTGGAACGAAACGGACCCGCTACGCTTAACAATGCTAGAACAAACGCCGTGGTTGCAAATTTCGCAAGGGCAAAGCGCCGCCAACGTGATTAGTTTGTTTGATGATAAACTTGTTTCCACCCGTTTGGAACAAGAGCGTAGCACCGTGCTTAAATTCCAAAACGCAAACGGCTCGTTCAGCTGGTTTGCCGGAGGGCCGGAAGACACTTATTTAACGCTACGCGCTTTAGAGGCTTTTAGCCAAGCCGTCCGCTTTGGTGCTCCCGTACCGCAAGCCAACGTGGAAAAAGCACTGGCCTACATTGTGCCACGCATGGAACAAACGCTTAAAGAAGATAAAACCGGTTCGGCCGCCACGGTAGCATTTGCGTTGTATGCGGCATACACGCTCTCGGCCTTCCCGGCCAACTGGCCGCAAGTAGCCGCTGCCAAACCCTATATCCAAAAATGGGTGGATTATGCCGACGGGCAGGCCCGCTTTATGACGCCGTTGGGGCAAACCTACGCCGCCGCCGTATATCACCGCTTAGGTGACGACGTTAAAGCTCGCGCGTACAAAGACAAAGTGCTTGCGCGCCTAAAAACCAACCCCTTAACGGGGGCCTACTTTGCGCCCGAAACCCAAAGCTGGGTGTGGTACCAGGACACACTAACCACTCAAACCGCTACGGTTAAAATGCTCTTAGAAGTGGACCCACAATCAGACAAAATTGATGCGCTCGTTCAATGGCTCTTGTTTAACCGCCAAGTAAACAGCTGGCAAAACCCGTCGGCCGCGGCGCAAGCCGTGTTCGTGCTGTTAGATGTGATGCAAGCCAAAGGCGCGCTTAGCTCTGCCAGTACCTACCGAGTAAACTGGGCGGATACGCAAGCCCAAAAGACCTTTGAGCCGTTTGATTGGACCGAAGAGTTACGCTGGGTCAAACAAGAGGCGCAACTTACCCCCACCGCCTACACAGCCGCCGTCACCAAACAAGGCAAAATGACGGACTTTGCCTCGCTGAGTGTAATTTACACCACGGCGCAAGCCAAAGCTTCGCCCAAAGGGGTGATTAACGTATCGCGCGAATACTTTGTGCGCTTTACGCAAGACGGCGTGCAAAAACTGCGCCCTGTAAAAAATATGGAAGAAGTAAAAGTAGGCGACGAAGTGGAAGTACAACTCACGCTGACTACCGACAGCGCGTTTGAATACGTGCTGCTCACGGACCCCAAACCCGCCGGGTTTGAAAGTGCCGACCTTACGAGCGGCTGGACGTGGAACCCCGTTTCTATGTACCGCGAAGTGCGCGACGCCGACACGAACTACTTTATCAACCGCCTGCCCGCGGGCACGGTGCGGGTCAGTTACGTGTTGCGCCCGACGTTGTCGGGGCAATTTCACGCCAAACCCGCCCAAGTGCAAAGTTTGTATAACCCAGAATATGGGGCACACAGTGCGGCCGAAAAAATGAAGGTGGAGAGGTAACAAACACCCAATTTGCGGCGCAGGCAAGGCGACGCACTAGGGTTCCCAAGCACCGGGTACAATTTGCAGTACCCTGATTTGTCAAAATCAAACCAGTTTGCGCCGCAAGTACGCGAGCGAAAATCGGCTTTGGATATCCCAATTTTGGCAAATGGTTGGTCCACGTAAAAGGAACATCACGGGGAGTTGTTTTACACTTTGCGCTCTATAAATATACTATAATAAGCTATGCGTTTAATCGTTACTAGACTTAGTGTGGGTCTTTATAGCGCCGCCTACATCCGCCGTACTATTTTATCTTTTGCCCCCACCCCGCAACGGCCTTTTGTGCTCGGCCTTCCTACCGGCAGCACCGTGCTGGACACTTATGCCATTTTGCGTACCTTTGCACAAGAGCGGCTGCTCAGTTTTCAACACGTCCTTACGTTTAATATGGACGAATACGTCGGCCTGCCTGAGGATCACCCGCAAAGCTACCACAGCTATATGCGCCGCAATTTATGGAGTTCTGTACATCTGCCGCCCGAACAAATTTTTATCCCCAACGGCAACGCGCCCGACTTGCAAACCGAGTGCACCCGCTACGAACAAGCCATCGCCCGTGTGGGCGGCCTCCGTTTACTTGTCGGCGGAGTGGGCCGCAACGGACACATTGCCTTTAACGAGCCGGGAACCCCGTTTAACTCCCGCACGCATGTAGCGCAACTAACCCCCAGTACCTTAGAAGCCAACGCACGGTTTTTTCAAAATGACGTTTCGCGCGTACCACGCCAAGCACTGACCATGGGAATTGGAACAATTCTGGACGCACGCGAATTATTATTTATTGCTTCCGGCGTGAAAAAAGCGGCCGCCGTGTCACACCTCATTACGCAAGCGCCCAATTTAGACTGGCCACTCACCGCCTTAAAACTGCACCCGCGCGCCACCTTATTGGCTGATTTAGATGCTTGCGTGTTACTCTCCGGCGACGTTAAAAACCAGTTAGATGACGCCATGCAACAAAATCCACACGCCGAAGAATGGGTGTTACACCTGGAGGATTCCGAATGACCTTTACCACCGGGCCCATACGGGCCGTTACCCCACGAGGCGTGTTGGAAAATGTCACGCTGAGAGTGGAAAACGGGAAAATCGTTTCCATGTTGCCGTGCACACAACCGGCTAAAAGTCCGCTCCCGTTAGCCGTTCCGTCCTTTATTGATTTACACATTCACGGCGCGGGCGGCTTTGGGCCCGAGCAGGGCACCGCGCAAAGTTTACTGGAAATGTCCGCCGTACTAGCCCGACAAGGCGTGGCCGCGTTCTGCCCCACCTTATATTGTGCACGCCCGACCCAACTGGCGGCTCTACTGTGCCAATTAGTACCCGCTTTAGGGAAAGAAACCGGCGCCAAAATTTTGGGATTTCACTTAGAAGGGCCTTTTATTTCCCCCCAAAAACCCGGGGTTATGAAACCGCAGGATATTGCCCCGGCAAGCGTGGAAGATTTCAAGCAAATTTATGAGGCAGCACAGGGTCACATTTCCATCGTTACGCTGGCACCTGAAGTGCCGGATATAAATCCCGTCATTGAATTTTGTTTGGCACATCATATTATTGTGCAAGCCGGGCATACCAACGCAACCTATGAGCAAATGCACCGTGCGTTTGAATTAGGCGTGCGGCGCGTGACGCATTTTGGCAACGCCATGAGCGGCCTGCACCAGCGCCAGCCCGGCGTGGTGGGGGCCGTGCTTAACAACCCGCAAATTTCATGTGAAGTAATTGCCGACGGCAAACACGTCCACCCCGCTTTACTTATGCTGTTAAAGCGCGTAAAACCCATTTCTCAAATTACGGCGGTAACGGATGCTTTACTGCCCACTGGGCAAGCTACAGGGCCCTTTTATGCCAACGGCGAAGAAATGATTTTACAGGGCGGCGTATGGAAACGCAAAACTGACGGCGTAACAGCCGGCTCTGCCCTTACCCTGGCGGGCGCGTTTGCCCATTTATATCAAGCGGGGTACACGCTCCCTGAGTGTGTGGCTTGTACCGGAACCAATGCAGCAAAACTTTTAGGACTCACGCCCCCGTCTTTAGAACCCGGGGCCACGGCTAATTTTGTACTATTATCGCCGGATTTTACTCCGCAATGCGTATTTTTGAACGGAAAACAATTTCTCTAAATTTGAGCTCGTCAAACATTTCCTGGCTAGCGGAGGGGTTTCACAACTCATATAAAAATCCCTAGGATCCCGCTTAGTGCGTACTAAGGATAGGGATAAGGTATTTTTTTCTCCTTTGATAATATCTTTGCTTTTGTTCCGTTATCATCTATACGATCGCGCCAGCCAATCTCCTCATTCTTATTCCAAGACCCACAATCAATATTTGTTTCTCCGATACTAAGCCCCGATTCCGAACAGGGCAATATAATTTTAGTGCCTTCCTGCATAATCAGCGTATCTACTTCTAATTTTTTGTTGGCGTCATCCAAATTTTTAAACTCCTTCACATAAATGTTAGAACCGGTTAGCTCCGATTCTTCGGAATCTACGGACTGGGGCGCCAAATACAACTTCGTCCCATCTATGCTAGGAAAAGACACCTTATATTCGTCATCGCCGTCTGCTTCAATGTTTCCTACGTCTTCGGTATATGGAGTATCTCCCCCCTGCACCAGCGTTCCGCTGTTTATTTGCAAGGTAGCCGTAAAATCATTTTCACCACAATTATCCGAAAAATCGCTACACCCCACTTCCCCAGCCATGGGAACCACACTGTCTATTTGGTGGCACTCATTCGTTCCGGTACAATCCGGCCCGCCCGAAATAAGAACCGTACCTTTGGTCATAATGTTGACATCGGCACTGTTTGTTTGCGCATCCACCCCTGTTAGTGTTGCTTCTTTGGCAATCTTCAAATGGCTGTACGCCCCAAAACGCGATGGATTATACGAAATAGCCGCTACTGTTTCATTATAATTCTGCGCATACAACGCCCCCGCACCTAACACAGCTGCACACAGTAAAAAATAACGCATAAGAACTCCTTTGCTTTGATAACAACTCCTATTATAATTGTATAGAAAAACTGTGTAAAATACAAGGCCTATTTACTCTTTAACTTTGCACACAACTCTGCAAGCCCTGAGGATATATCCTCTTGCTGTACAATCACTCCTGCCGGCACTTCCAACCGCACCGGGGCAAAATTCCAAATGGCCTTAATCCCGGCCGTAAGCAGCGTGTCCGTAATCCCTTGCGCCGCCGCGGCGGGCACGGTTAACACCGCTATTTTCAAATTTTCGCGCGCAATCACGCTAGCTAGTTGCGCCGTGTGATAAATAGGCACGCCGTGGAATGTTTGACCTACTTTGGCGGGGTCCGTGTCAAAGGCGGCCACAATTTCAAGCCCGTGGTTTTTAAACCCGGCAAACCCCAGTAGCGCCGCGCCCAGGTGCCCCACGCCTACTAAAAACGCTTTGTTAAGGTTATTCCACCCCAAAAATTTTTCAATCACGGCTATGGTGCCCGCCACTTTAAACCCAGCGCGCAGTTTGCTGGGCGCACCAACGGCTTGCAAATCCTTTTTAATCACAATGGGCAAGAGGTGTGTTTCTTGCGCTAAGACGGTAGATGATACCAATTCGCGCCCGTAGCCGTGCAAGCGGTAAAATACGCGCAGGTATTGCGGCAAACGGCGAATGGTTTGCGTACTAATATCTTTTTGAAGGAGAAACAAGCTCATGGGATAAAACCTCTCGTCTTAACTTACTGGATATTATAATATCTATGATACGTATTTTACAGCCGTTTGTCAAATTCTAATTAAAAATTGATACGAATAAACATTGACTTTGAAACCCGCAAATTATAAAATATAGATAACAAAATATCCAACTTGGCTATTTTGAACATCATTAAGGAGACTTTTATGGCAACTAAAAAACAAACCGCACCGGCTGTAGCTTCCGCCGCTGAACTGGCGATGCTAGACAAAATCGTCAGCCGCGTCAAAGAAGCGCAAAAGGTGTTTGCAACCTATACGCAAGAACAAGTAGATAAAATTTTCCGCGCCGCCGCCATTGCTGCCGCGCAAAACCGTATTCCGCTTTCCAAACTGGCTGTAGAAGAAACCGGCATGGGCGTTATGGAAGACAAAGTAATTAAAAACCAATTCGCCTCGGAATATATTTACAACCAATATAAAGACACTAAAACCTGCGGCGTACTAACTGATGACGACTCGTTCGGGTACCGCCAAGTGGCCGAGCCGATCGGCCTGATTGCGGGCGTCATTCCCACCACCAACCCCACTTCCACCGCTATTTTCAAAAGTCTTTTAGCGTTAAAGACGCGCAACGGGATTGTGTTTTCCCCCCATCCGCGCGCCAAAAAATGCACTATTGAAGCGGCCAAAATTGTACTAAACGCTGCCGTGGAAGCGGGCGCCCCGGAAGGGATTATCGGCTGGATTGAAAACCCCACTATGCCGCTTTCCAATGCGCTTATGCATCACAAAGACATTAACCTCATTTTGGCCACCGGCGGCCCCGGCATGGTCAAAGCGGCTTATTCCTCGGGCAAACCGGCCCTGGGCGTAGGCGCGGGCAACACCCCGGTGGTTATTGACGCCACAGCTAATATCAAAATGGCGGTAAGCTCTGTCATTATGAGTAAAACCTTTGATAACGGGATGATTTGCGCGAGCGAACAATCTATTATTGTAGAAGAAAGCGTTTACGAAAAAGTAAAAGAAGAATTCATCGCCCGCGGGTGCTGTTTTGTAACGGGCAAGGACCGCAAAAAACTGGCCGACACCATTGTGGTGGACGGGAAATTAAACTCGGGCATTGTCGGACAATCGGCTGAAAAAATTGCGCAAATGGCCGGCATTAAAGTGCCCGCCCATACCAAAATTTTAATCGCCGAGGCCAAAGAAGTTAGCGACCAAGAGCCCTTTGCGCGCGAGAAACTCTCCCCGGTGCTTGGCTTTTACAAAGCCAAAGATTTTAAAGCTGCGTGTGATTTGGCGCGCGATTTAATCTTGTACGGCGGTGCGGGCCATACCTCGGTGCTCTATACCGACGAAGCCAACGAGGACCACATTGACTATTTCAAAGATATGCCCACCGCACGCACCTTAATCAATATGCCTTCTTCGCAAGGTGCCATCGGCGACGTATATAACTTTAAACTTGCCCCCTCGTTGACCTTGGGTTGCGGCTCGTGGGGCGGCAACTCGGTCAGCGAAAATATTGGAGTCAAACACCTTATGAACGTAAAATCCGTCGCGGAACGCCGCGAAAATATGTACTGGTACAAAGTACCGCAAAAAATCTACTTTAAACGCGGCGCCCTGGAACAAGCCTTGGCTGAACTGCAAGACAAAAAACGCGCCTACATCATTACCGATAAAACCATGGAACAACTCGGCCATGTACGCAAAGTGATTGACGTGCTCGAAACGCTCAACATTAAAGTGCGCGTATTTTCCGACGTGTTGCCGGACCCGAATATCTCTAACGTAAATGAGGCGCTTGCGATTGCGAACTCGTGGCAGCCGGATATGATTATTGCTTTAGGCGGCGGCAGTGCCATTGACGAAGGGAAAATGGTGTGGCTGATGTACGAAAACCCGGAAACGAGCTTTGAAGATATTGCCATGCGCTTTATGGATATCCGCAAACGCATTTACTCCGCGCCGCCCCTGGGCAAAAAAGCCGTGATGGTGGCCATTCCCACCACATCGGGCACCGGCTCGGAAGTGACGCCCTTTACCATTATCACCGACGAAAAAACCGGCACCAAATACGCCATTACCGACTATGCCTTAACCCCCGATATGGCCATTATCGACCCGGAATTTGTGCTCAATATGCCTAAGTCCTTGACGGCATTTTCGGGCCTAGACGTACTCACGCACGCCATTGAGGCATACACCTCGGTATTTTCCACCAACTTTACCGAAGGCCAAGCGTTGGAAGCCATGCGCCTGGTGTTTAAGTATTTGGAAAAATCGTACAACGAAGGTGCCAAAAACATCAACGCGCGTGAAAAAATGCACTACGCCGCCACGATTGCCGGTATGGCGTTTGCCAACGCGTTTTTGGGCCTGTCGCACTCCATGGCGCACAAACTGGGGGCGATGTATCACGTACCGCACGGCTTAGCTAACGCGCTGTTGCTCTCTTACGTCATTGAGTTTAACGCAACGGACAAGCCCACCAAACAGGGCTTATTCCCGCAGTACAAATATCCGTTTGTGAAAGGACGCTACGCCAAAATTATTGACTACTTGGTGCCCGGTCACAAACTCGGCGACGATAAAGACGCCAAAGTGCAAAAACTCATTGATATGGTGGAAGAATTGAAACACAAACTCAATATTCCCCGCTCTATCAAAGAGTACGGCATCCCGGAAAGCGAATTCTTAGCCAACCTGGATAAACTGTCCGAACTGGCGTTTGACGACCAGTGCACCGGCGGCAACGCACGCTATCCGTTAATCAGCGAGATTAAAGAGCTATACTTGAAAGCGTATTACGGCGAGCCCGTCAAACATAAAAACAAATAATGTAGGTCAGGTGTAAACCTGACAGCATGAAATATCAAACCCCCGGCTTTAGCGGCCGGGGGTTTGTGTGTTACGTAACGCTTAAAACTTAAAACCAATTCTTCCTAACCCGCTAGCATAGATAAGCGGCTTTGCTCCGTCCTTATGGGTATCATGAGACCCATTCATCCGGGCTTCTAAACCGATGAAAAAATTCTTTGTAATAGAAGTTTCGAAACCAACCCCGGCATACCAGGCAAAATCTTTATATTTGCGTGTTTCGGTTTCATTGATAGCGCCGCTAATCGTTTCTTTGACTCTCAAAAAATCGATACCGGCTCCCAAGGGGATATAAAACCGCGCCCGGTGATTAGGGTTAACATTGAAACGCAAGGCAAACATCAGGTTATCCATCCGCACTTGGCTCTTGCCGGAAATACAGGTAAGAAATCCCGGCCCTGTACAATACTTCCCTGTATCTTCTTTCGCAAAATGATTGCTATTATATTCTACCCCAACTCCAATTACCGAGGCCGGGAAAAAGAGCACAGACGCGCCCACCATACCGCCGCCTTTCTTTCCCCACTCTAACCCATCCTCTACTTTATTAACACTGCGCGCATATCCGCCTTGTACCGAAAGCATAAAATCGCCACCTGCGATACCATACTCATTGATACCATATTGATTGCGCATAGATTGCTGAGAAACAGGCACAAAATAAGAACTATTACTTTGTCTGTCATATACTTTTTGGTAATATTCATTCCCGTTTTGAGCCATAGCCGGGATTGCAAGTAATAAACTTACAATCGTTATTATGAACCACTTTTGTTTTACCATCATTTTTGTCTCCTTTCTAATTAGGCCTGCCTTTTCAAGCCCTTTAGGTTTATTTATATATGAGGTAGAACTCAGTGCCCCACCTCGGCTTTCAGTGTACCAAAAAAAAAAAGCAATGCAAGCTTTTTGTTTGGGCGGCCAATTTCCGCGTCTACCGTTTGCCAAAAATCTTTTAACCAATGTCCGCGAGAGGCACAGCAAAAACAGGCCCCCCTCGCGGAGATAAATGAGCGGAAAATCAGCACACTAAACGCGCGGGCATTGGAAGCCCAGGCTCTGAGCCGGCCCGCTAGGGTGCAAAAAAGCGGGCAGCCCTTAAAGCAACCCGCTCTCTGTCTTTACTATACAAGGTTTATTTTTGCACCGCTAACAGTTGATGTCCCACGCGGACCAGTTGCGTTCCGTCCGCTTGATGAGAACTATACATCCCATAGCGCACGAGGAAAGGCGCCAACTCCAAAACCCCGTCTTGCGTGTGTAACGGGTCGCGCTCCAAGCCTTCCGTTACCACTTGCAATAACTCCGGTTTGGCCTCTTCAAGCGACGGCCCCAAAGAAACAAGTTGTGCTAACGCCGCTTTAATCTGCTGCTCTTGCACCGGCGTTAAATTTTCCCATTTCACTTCCCCGCGCGCAACGGATTCATCCACGTTTATTTTTTGCAGATTGGTGCGCACCAGCGAAATCCGCCACACCAGCTGGGAATAAAAACGGCGTTTTTGATGGATAGGTTCTAACAATTCTATCTCTTTATTATAGATGCGTTGCGTGGAATATTCGGCCCGTTTGGCTTTTTTCTTCAAGGCTTTTAATACGTACGACGCAATCGTGCGGTCTCCCCAACTCCACGGCCTTTCCATACGGCGATCCAGGTACGAATATAACTCCGCCGCATATAACTCCGAATGGCCTTTTGCGGCTTTTTCATACGCACGGGCCACTTCAAATACCCCTTTCACAAAACCGTCCTGATCACGGTCATTATATTTGGCATGAAATTGCAACCGTTCCACGGCCATTACAAATTCTTGCTTGGCCGCATATTGCGCTTGCTCCGCTGTAAGCACGTGGCGTTCCAGCGCCTCTTGCAACGCTGCCGCTAGCAATGGCATACTTAACATACATACGGCGCACCATAAACATCCTGTTTTCTTCATTGGGATCTCCCCCTTTTAAGATAGTGTTTTAATTTATTGTAACTTTCTTGAATTAAAAAGGACAGAGTCTTTAGACCTAAATTCAAACAGACAGAAGACCTATGATGGCCTGGGCCCTTTAATTTGCTACAATACATCTATGGGACTAGAGGAACTGCAAACGCAAGACTATTTTTCTATCGGCGACGTCAAACGCATTACCGGCGTGCCGGAGTATTCTGTGCGTTATTGGGAGCGCGAGTTTCACTTAATCCGGCCTGTACGTTTGCCCAGCGGACACCGCCGCTACAGCAAGGCCGACGTTTACACCATTTTAAAAATTAAGGACCTGATTTATAAACATAAACTTACGTTGGAAGGAGCCAAAAAACAACTAGGCAAATATCAGTTGCCAGGAGGCGCTAACCCCAAAACATTTCCCCGCACAGATCTCAAATTATTGACGGAAATTAAAGAAGCACTAGCGGATTTAATCAAAGAATGATATAATATACGTGTTGCGCCAGTTGCGCAACCTGTACGGGGAGTGGCTCAGAGGTAGAGCGCTCGCTTGGGGTGCGAGAGATCGCGGGTTCGATTCCCGCCTTCCCGAGGTTTTGAAATTGTTAAGATGTATAGAGCGCTTGGGTTAGCGGCGCAAAAGATATACGGGGCGTAGCGCAGATGGTAGCGCGCACGGTTCGGGACCGTGAGGTCGTGGGTTCGAATCCCGCCGCCCCGAAACTTTACTTTGGGCACCTTTTAAAGGTGCCTTTTTCGTCGGCAGTTTTATCTTTTCTCGTCGGAGAACAACCAATTTCCTTATCCATCTTGGTCTTAGAGTAGTATTTTTCCCGTCGTAAAAGGCCGTTTTTTCATCTTTTTCTCTGTAGGCCAAATTTGTAGAATCCGTTTTTTTCACTTAAAATTTTTTCGTCAATTAATTTATGATATAATTTGTGTAAGGAGGGAGATATTTATGACTGCATTACAACAACTCCACAGTATGGTGGGCAAAAATGAAAATGTTCTTTGGCCCGACAAACCACAGCTCAAATGTTTTATTTTAGAAACGATATTCAATCCTCTATTACCTCTTTCCATTATTTGGGCCCTATTTGATGGCTTATTTATTTTCGCAATTATGCATGGTGCAAAATCTGGCCAATTAGAGTCCTCTTTTTCCCCTTTCTGTGTTGTTTTTTTTGTATTTCATTTAATGCCGGTTTGGCTTTACTTGGGTGGAATCATATTTTCTTTTCTTAAATATAAGAATGCTGCATTCCTTGTTACTGATAAAGGAGTTTATATCTCCCGCGGCATTTTTTCACTTACTTTTATTCATAAACCTTTCATGGAAATTGCACGCGTAAGCTTACACCGGGGAATTATTGACCAGATGCTCGGAGTGGGTGATGTTGTTATCGGGGTAAATCAAAATAATAATGCTGCAGAAGTCGCGTACAATCAAATAAATTTATCTTCTATTTACGATATCAAAGATTATCAACAAGTGTACAAATTAGTCAAACAACTCCAACAGGATATCTATTCTGACGTACAATATCCAAACGATTTGCGTCCCCCAAAAAACCGCGGTTATAATTCCACTAATATTCCGTTTGAAGAAATAAAATAATTTTATTCCTTAAAATTTATTTGCCTCTCTGCTATACTTACTTACGAACTGGCGTTCTGAGATGCAAGAGAAGTCACTACTTTCAGACCGACCATTTAACAGGGCACTTCTAACGAAGTGCTTTTTTTATAGGATGTTTTCCCCCTTCCTCGTCGGGATTCTGTACATATTTTTATCTAGCTAGGTCTTAGAGAGGGTTATAAGGGCCCTAAAAAAGGCCCTTTTCGGGCCTTTTTCTCTAACTGCCAAATTTACAGGATCCGAAATTTTGGGTCTCCCCCTACTATTTTATAATTCGAACCCGCGACCTCATTATTTTATAGGCTAATCGAATATCTAATCATTGGTTTAGGAGCGCAACAACTTTTTGTGCATAGTGTATAGTTTGTTATAAATAAACTATGCACTATAATGTTAAAATGAGGTCGCAAGTTCTAATCCAGCGATCCTTATATATTTTTCAAAACACTATAATTAGTTGCTTTGCCAGTACTGCTCTTGTATCTCAAAATCCACATTACCTTCAGCAATATTCATAAGTTCCCTCAAAGTCAAATTGCACGGGTTTTTGTATTCCAAGATATCCCCCACTATACGTGGAGATAAATAGCACAGATTGACATACCGCGCAAAGGTACGCTTATTCATACCGCTGGCCTTTTCCCACTCGCGTGTTGTTAGCCCTTTTTCCAATAGCTTTTTGAGTTTCCATGCCCGGGAAAGTCCACGGACCAAACTTTCATTTAGTTGACGTACTGTCAGTATATTTTGTGACGTACCATGTTGCAAGCGGGTAGATGTTACATTGTCTATATAGAAAGTATCCCTAAGCGTAATGGTTTCAGCCCCTACTTCCGGCAATACAGGATTACTTGGCTTATCGGCTTGTTTTTGGCATTGGCGGCAATTATCCAAAAATACCATTCTATCAAGCGTAATCTGCAAACGGCAGTTCGTACCATTTTTCACACAAATTACCTGTTTAAGGCACTTTTTGACTTCATCAGATGTAATTTGGCTGCTATCCGCCTGTAAGTCTACAGAGGATAAATCGGCTCTGCGTATGGTATCCAACACAAAATCATCCAGTTGAATTACCGGGATATGAACCCCTTTGCGGATACAATAATATTGGTATTTTTGTCCTTGCTTTCTGGTACTGGTTAACTTATAGGGATTTCCCTTATCATCAAATAACTTATCCGCCATTAACGTTATTTTCCTGATATACGTACGGTATTCTTTAAGGCCGTTCTTAAAATGGCCTAATTTATCTTGTACTGATTCAAACACTTCTTTGGATACAAGAGCAGTCTGTTTGCCTGGATAGACCTTATTAGCCGCGAAATGGGGCATTTTGCCCTCATACAAAGGATTAGACAAAATATGTAAGACACTGCTATAAACAAATGGCCTTCCGCCACGATATTCCCCTTTTTTCGTTTTCCATAGTTTACAATGGTATCCTTGTTCATTCATCCAAGTTACCACCCCCATAACGTTGCCAATTTCTAAGTATTTTTGAAAGATAAGACGCACAACAAGGGCTTCCTGTTCATTGGGAACTAATTGCCTATCTTTGATATCGTAACCAAGCGGAAGAACACCGCTGCCCCACAAACCCTTGGCTTTAGTAGCGGCTACTTTATCGCGTATGCGTTCGGCAGATACTTCACGTTCAAATTGGGCAAAAGACAGGAGCATATTAAGCGTCAATTTGCCCATAGAGTTACTTGTATCAAATGACTGCGTGATAGATACAAAGTTGCAGTCATATTTAGCAAATTCCTGCATCATTTTATGGAAATCAAAGATGGAACGAGATAGACGGTCCACTTTATAAACAACCACTACTTGTATCCTATGGGCACGTATTTCCTCCAAAAGTGCTTGCAAACCGGGGCGTTCCATCGTGCCGCCGCTAATCCCCCCGTCCTCAAACGTCTTATAATACTCCCACCCGTTGAATGCTTGTGAGAGAATATACGCTTTGCAAGCATCTTCCTGGTTTTGGAGCGAGCTAAACTCCGAATCCAAGCCCCGTTCGTTTGATTTACGTGTATATATAGCACAGTTAACTTTTGCCATTTTTTCTCTCCATAAGTCCAAAAAAGGCTGGACCACTCACATGACAATTCGATATTGCAGATGCAATAACTGTTAAATTGGGATAGGTTTTCCCCTCCCACTCGTATTCTTGCTCGCCTTTGACCGTTACTTGGTAGATTTTTCCCTTGTACTTTTTAGTTAGCAGTGTTCCCACAGACAGAGAGTATCGGTTTTTATGAGCATGCTCTATATATTTATCAGGGTTACTTGCATAGCGATCCAGCCGTGTGACATATTTCTCCGGTAGTTTACAGCGCCCAACTCACATTGGATAGCGTACCATAACGGCCGCAATTTGGCTTTATGGCCTATCATAGGATACGTGTAAAACGTGTCCCAGTAGAACTGTAATTTTTTATCTGATAAGTTTTTTAACTCATCAAAGCTCTTTGGGAGGTAACACTTTCTTCGCATAAATTATCTTCTCAATTTTCCTAATTCTCTGTGGTGCATCCCCTTTCTGATAATATGCTCGGGCCAATACGTCAAAAAATTTTATAGCAAGTAAAAGTAATACTTTATCATGCAGCACTTTGGGCCGCCCCAAGGGATTACCCGAGCGGCCCTTTATAAATCGCCCCGATACTGGTGGCAGTTGGCGCGGTGTCATTTGGTAAGTCCAAAAAATACATAGCCGCTGATTTGGCGTTTGACAATCGTCATCGCCACGCGCGAGATGCTTTTAAATACTTTACCTTCGTACTCAAAACCATTTTCCAATACTTTTACTTCTATGGTTTTACCACGATAGGTTTTGGTAATAATGCTGCCTGGCGCAGGCAAGCGGTTATCGCGTGGCCGGACAGGCAAGTCTTCAAGCGTAGTTTCTTCCGGAGCGATGGGACTAACTACCCGCAAAACAGCAGGTTGCGGGGGTTTAGTTTTAGGTGCTGATTTTTTGATTGTTTTCTTCATAACTTATCTCCTTAAATAAGCGTTTTTTCCTTCGTACTACATTCACGCTTACTATTGGGAGATAAGTCAAGTAGAATAATAGGGAATAAAGATATTAACACAACTGCGCTTCCTGTTGGGCGCATACTTTGACGAGAGCCCGTTCTCAGAAGAGAGTGGGCCTCTTTTTGCCCTTTTTACGACGTAAAATCGGTAGCAAGATTAGCAAAGTTATAGATGAAGAACTATACAGGCGCTCGGCAGAAAAATGGCAGAAAAACTTTCTGCCATAGTTTTGGCAGGTTTTGCGGATAAGCCTATTTCCTTTCTGCCATTTGTCATACTTTTTGGCAAAAAAATAATGCTATTTAGATAGAGGGATGCAATGATTTTTGCTTGATTTCTCTTTGAAGATTAACATAGGGCCCAGATAAACATTTCAACTTGGTAATCTTTAACGGATACAGTTCTTTGGTACAGATATCAAAGAAAAAGACCTTGTCAAATTGAGAATAAAATCGTTGTTTTAGTATATTGTCATCAAAAGCAACAGCTTCTTCTTGGCGCATTCTATTCGCAGAAACAAGCAGATATATTTTATCACAGCAAGAACGATAGCGATTTGCTTTTTTATTCTTTTTGGCGATAATTGATTGTAATTCTGTATAGGGAGATTCTCTTACCCAACATGGGTCATTTCTATCCCACAAAATTGCGAACTCTTCCCCTACATTACGCACATACAATTTACCCTCAATATTGTTATTTATGATTAATTTCAGACTAACGGGCTTAGAAATTGTAGAAGCTTTGATATCCTCTAACTTTTGTAAAACGGTGTTGGCAATGGCCAAACTAAATTGTTGTGCGTTCTTGGAAGAAATATCTTCTTTATGCCACAAATGCACATTTACATGCAAATGAGTAGTATTTTTACTACAAAAGATTTTCTGTGCTTCTTTCACGATCGAATCGTATAAGCTTTGCCTTTTGGCTGAGGCTCCCTCGTCTCTACTAAATCTTGTCAATTCTATGCCTACAATTCCTTGTTCTGTTCTGAATCTAAAATCAATAGTGCGGGGCTGATTTGTGATTAGATCCTTCCAAGAAACTATGGGATTTTCTTTCAGAAAGAATCTCAAAACCGACTCTTCATATTTATATTTCTTTAGTTCGCTCGCGTTCATACAATGTATATTTTAATTAATATTTTAATTTTGAGGGAAATTATCCAAATTTTCTAAAATATAATTATGCTTAAGGTTATACAAGGGGATATTACAAAGCTCGAGGTGGATGCCATCGTAAATGCCGCCAACCATACGCTCCTAGGGGGTGGTGGGGTAGACGGAGCTATACACCGCGTTGCAGGGCCGGATTTGCTCAAAGAATGCCGCACGTTGGGTGGTTGCCGGACTGGAGAGGCCAAGATAACCTCAGCCTATAATTTGCCTTGTAAATACGTCATTCATACCGTTGGGCCTGTGTGGTACGGTGGGGCGCACAACGAAATAAAAGATTTGTTTAACTGTTATGTAAACTCCGTAAAATTAGCCGAGTTATACGAATGCGAGAGCGTAGCCTTCCCTTGCATCTCTACAGGCATGTATCGTTTCCCCAAAGAACAAGCCGCACAGATAGCCATAACCGCTATAAAACAAATATCTCCCTCATTAAAAGCCGTAAAGGAAATAACCTTTGTGTGCTTTTCCATGGAAGATAAAAAAATTTACGATAATTTGTTAAATTCCTAATCACCATAGACGTTTATGGTAGTATTGTCTCTCGGATAAAAAGTATAATAGAAGAAAAGCACTAATTTTATGAGGATTTTATGTTGACACATTCGTACCATTGGCTAGTTACTGGTGGGGCCGGATTTATCGGCTCACACCTTGTAAAAGAATTAGTCCGGCAGGGACAGAAAGTTACTGTACTGGATGATCTTTCTGGTGGAAAATTGGAGAATTTAGTATCAGTTCAAGACAAAATCACTTTTATGAAAGGTGATATCTGTGATTTCTCTACGGTGCTAAAAGCCTGTCAAGGGACTCATTTCGTACTCCATTTAGCCGCACTTATTTCCGTGGCAGAGTCTATGGCTAAACCACAAGAAACAGCTCAAATTAACGTGCAAGGTACCGTCAATGTATTGGAAGCCGCTAAACAGTGCGGTGTGAAACGAGTAGTATTTTCCTCGTCAGCCGCTGTATATGGTACCCGACCGGAATTGCCCTACAAAGAAACTACTCCCATTGATTGCCAATCTCCGTATGCTTGGAGTAAACAAGCCGGGGCTGAACTGTGCCAACTATATACCAAGGCTTACGGATTAGAAGCGGTAGCATTACGTTATTTTAATGTGTTCGGGCCTGGGCAAAACCCTAATTCCGCCTATGCCGCCGTAATTGCTAAATTTATGCAATTAGCCGCAGAAAATAAACCCCTAGGTATTGATTGGGACGGACTACAAAGCCGGGATTTTGTGAGCGTAAAAGATGTAGTACAGGCCAACTTGCTAGCGGCGATGAAAGGCGTTCCTGGTGAGATTTACAATGTAGCCAGTGGTCGCACCTATACTCTATTGGAGTTAGCTGATACGATTGAGAAAGTGTCCGGACGCAAACTAACACGTATTAGCCGCCCCAAGCGCCCAGGGGATGTACACGAGTCTTCTGCCGATATTGCCAAGATTACGGCTCTAGGCTATAAACCGTCTGTTACACTGGAAGAAGGCCTACAAGAGATGTGGGCGGAAAAAACGCAAAAGTAATCTACGAACTCCTTTTAGTTGGATGGTATCCGTCTAATTTGTCTTTTTTCTGTAAATATCCATGACGCTATTGCAATATTGATTTCCATGGTCAGGACACCAATATGCTGTTAAACCGTAATAGTTCTCTAAATTCAAGAAAGTGTGATTATTAGGATGTCTTTCCCATAAGAAAGAGGATTTTTCTTCGTGACAACCGCATGAGTAAAGTAAATAACGTTCGTATTGGGGTTGACTTAAAATCTCATATGTTCGATCTGAAACAAGAATTTCATTTTGATTTGCCAAAGAAGCCAGTTTGGCAGCAATATTTACTGGTTTTCCAATCCACACTTCATTGTTTTTATCTCCGCGCAAGCCAATCCTCTTTACAAACACTTTATCTGTATCTATGCCTGCATGCATCTTTATTGGGAAGGCCGAAAATTTATTTTGCATTGTTCTTTCGCAAATTGTATGAAATGTTATAGCAGCGCAGAGTGCGGGAATACTGCATCCGAAAACAGCCCGAATGCCCCGTCCCCCTTAATATCAATATACTGTGCTCCATAAATATCTAGGATTTTAACTAGAGATTTAATAAACATATCGTATACTTTGACAGAGCGTTCGGATGGCAAGCTCATTCTTGTTGATCCTACCATATCTATAAACACACAGGTTACTTGATCCAATTCCAAGCAATGATTTTTTTCCAAAGGGATATCTTTACTATCGGGAATAACATTTATCCTCTGTGTGGTTACCGTATTATTTACCACATCATCAATAATGTTCTTTATCTCTTCCAAGCATTGGTTTAATTCCATTCTTTTTTCTCCTATCTACAACCTAATTTATTTATATGCTTTAAAATATTTTCTTTTTTAGCTAACTCTACATATGTCACACCTTCTATATCGGTAGGGAAATTTATTTTACGCCCTTTTTTAGGACAGCGGACCAAAATAGTTCTATTTCTACCCAAATAGCCCATGGCAAGCCCCGCTTCAAAAATGATATTAGCTCTCGGAAGATTTTTTTTCTGTCTTCGTATAGTTACAACATCATCCGGACTGATTATTAAAACTGCAAAGTCACATTGCTGTAGTGTGTTTTCTAGGGATTCTATTGTGGTGCTAGAAGGGACAAATACATCTTCGGCCCATTTTTGAACGTCGCACTCTTTTTGTAGGAGTTCTACAATAGGGTTCATTTTATTTTTTCCCTCGGTAGAAGATCCTATAAAAACCTTGGGAATTTGATTGGTAGGTGCTATTAAATTATTACGTTGAGCTAATCGAGATGAGAGGGTCTCGCAAATTATCTTATAAAGTTTCGGATGAGAAGATATGAATCTCCTAAATTTGTCCCCATCCATTTTTCCAATAATACTTTGTTCTTTAATAACAACGGTTGCAGTTCTTGGCATTTGCGGGAACAAAGCAACAATCTCTCCGACATGTTCCCCAGTTCCCCGAGTCGCCGTTTTTTTCCCATTTATAACAATGTCAACACTTCCCTGCAAGATAAAATAAACGCTTTTATCATTTGCATATCCTTGTTTGATGATTGTCTTCCCTTTCTGATAACGTGCAATTTCGATTAAATGTGAAAATGAGTCCCATTTGCGTAATTTCATATCTTTAAAAAGATTCAAATTTTTAATCAAAGGAATATATTTCTCCATAGAATTACCTTTTTTCATCTCATACCTCCTTGTATCCATTCCTGAAATTTATTATCAAAAATTTCAGCGTGATAAAAATTGCCAACAGGTATACAGGTGGCAGAAAGAAAATAATTCCTTATTGTTCCATCAATGAGATTTTTAAACATAAGATCAGATACAGCGATGGGTCGAATATTTCCTTTATTTGCTTGAGATGACAAAGCTGATGCATATGTAACGGCCTTCCCAATCCATACCGCATTGTTTATTCCCACCCCTTTTCTTCCGGCTTTTACCACTAATTCTTGAGCCGAAGCCGCTCCTATCCCCGCTTTAATTGTTGGCAAGCTCTTATTTCTTAACATTTGATTTAACATCGTCAAAAACGTATTGACAGTGATAGCCTGATCTAATACGTCCTGTATATTTTCTTTGAGTGGAGTATTATATATAGCGTAGACACAATCTCCTCGGATTCCGATTTCCCTTATTTCATTAGATGTACGCAAGATCTCAATTATTTCAGAAGAAAAGCAACATATAACTTTAGATACCGCTTCTTGATTTGTGTTTGTAAATAATTGTGTGGAATTGCGTATATCCACAAAAATAGCACTTACCCAACCATAATAAGCATTTTCATAAGTAAAATTTTCGTCAGTAGGAATGTCCTTGCTATCTTCGATTTTCAAATTATTATTAATAATTTCTTGTAACCTTCTTTTGCCTTCTTTATAGTCGTACATGTAAATAACCTCTTTAATTAATCTGATAACTTAAGACATAGTTTTTAGTCTCTTTTAAACAAATCCCGCGTGTAAACCTTGTTTTGGACATCATCCAAGCAAGTACGTAGCGGTTGGCAATAATGGCCTTACAGCGCGTTTTAAAGGCATTCAGTTCATTACAACCGCACTATCAACGAAAGTACAAGCCCTTTCTAAGGAAATGTCGTAGCAATTCTTTTACCATACAATTTAATATATTCTTATGCCAACACTTTACGTACAGCTGTGATGATGTTATCTTCTAATGCCGGTAACATTTCTTTTTGGTTACAATTCAACTTACTCCGTCTAGTTTTGCTTTAAGTAGTAGTTTGAAATTATTAACTTCCAAATACGCTTCATGATAAAAGCTAGGAAAAGATCTAACAAGATTCTGAAGACAACACAAGCTCCCGGAACTCTAGGTAGATTAAAAATCTGAAATATTGTTAAGGCAATAACCCATAATTCAATGTCCAATGCATGAGCGCACAAAATCCACATGGTATTTCTGCCACATTTTCTTAATATTTTACTTAGGGAAATTAAGTTTTTTTCTATTTCGTAACTCACATTGCCAATATATAAAATACCGCAAAAAGCGCCTACTATTTCTAATCCGTAAAGAGGGAATTGTAGCTTGATGATATTAAACGAATGATGAGTCTCGTATTCAACAACTACAATACTGAGCCAAATCACTAGCAATAATATTCGACCGCTAGAAGGAAGATTTGACAACCGATCTAACTTATTAGATTGACGAAGATTGTACCCAATATATAACCAAAACAAAAAAGCACAAGCATAATTAAGTCCACCCGGGATACAACAAATTGCGGTTTGAATACACGCCATAACTAGCAAGAAAAATATGCCTATTATTTGTATGAATTTATGTTTTAATTTAAGAATCCAATGCAACAAGATAGATCCCATAAATAAGGCATTTAAAAACCATACGGCCCCTACTTTTGCAATATATTCCGGTTTATGCAAGGTTGAATTGGAAGCAAGAGCATAAACCGCAGATAATACCCTGCGTTTTATGACATCTAAATACGGTATATAAGATCCATCGGTTAAGTTCGTCAAATATGCAGTCAATAGCTCAATTACCAATACCCCCAACACAACCAATATATAGGGTACAAGCAGATGCTTAATATTTTTTCTTATAAGATCTATTAATGGAATTTGTTTATAAAAATATCCACTAATAACAACAAATAAAGGCATGTGAAATGAGTATATTAATGTCCCTAGAGGACCAATACCACAGTAATGCCCCCCCATTACAGCAAGAATGGCCAAGCCTTTCATAATGTCAATATAACCCACTCTTTTTGTGGTCATATTATTATCTCCCCATCTCTATTATCTAGGATTTAAGCCTAGATTTATTTTTTCCTCACTATATTTTGAAAAAAGATCTAGATAAATCTAATTATTGTTTAGTTTACAATTCCCACACGTATTATATCTTGCAAGCGAATCGTACCAATGGCTTTATTTTTCTCTGTTACTAAAAGACAAGATATATTTTTTTCTTTCATTATGTTCAGAGCTTCTACAGCCAAACGATCTTTGCCAATTGCCGATGGACTTGGATACATAATGTCTTCTACTTTAAGAGAATATACATCTACACCTTTTTCAAGTTGCCGTCTCAAATCTCCATCAGTAATAATCCCAAGCAACCGTTCTTCCTCATCTACAACCGAAACAGCCCCCAATCCTTTCTTGCTCATCTCTATAATTGCATCTTTTAATGGCACACTAATGCGAACCTTTGCATTATCTTCTCCTTGAGCCATTAAGTCTTTTACTTTTAGTATTAGCTTTTTGCCAAGACTCCCCGCGGGGTGAAACATTGCGTAATTCTCGTTCCGAAATCCATATACACCACTTGCGACCACAGCTAAAGAATCGCCATAGCACAAGGCTGCAGTTGTACTAGAGGTTGGAGCTAAACCGAGATGACATGCCTCCTCAAATTTTGGTAGTATTTGTACCACATCAGCTGCTTGTGCCAAGGTAGAATGTGGATTTCCAGTCAAACCAACAAGTTTAGCTCCAAGTAATTTGATATTCGGTAGGATTCGTACAATTTCATCACTCTCCCCTGAAAAACTTATTGCAATAACAACATCATTTGCAGATATCATTCCAAGATCCCCGTGCATAGCTTCAGCCGGATGAAGATGGAATGAAGGTGTTCCAAGGCTAGCGAATGTTGCCGCAAGTTTTGCTGCAATGTGTCCTGGTTTGCCCATTCCTGTAATGATAACTTTGCCTTCGCAATTTGTTATTAAGTCCAGTATTTGCAAATAGGTATTATCTAGGGAATCTCTAGTCTTTTCAAGTGCCGCTATTTCTATATCAAAGACCTTCTTACCCTCTGCTAATTTATCTTTCATACGTTTGCCTCCGGTTGCACTGCCTCATAGACACGTATTATTCTTTTCAGCATCATTTCAAACTCAGCAAGTTTAACCATATTGGCCCCATCAGACAAAGCATTGTCCGGATCAGGATGTACTTCAAAAAACAAAGCATTGACTCCCGCAGCTATAGCGGCCTTTGCCAATGGTTCTACATATTCCCGATTCCCTCCAGTAGATGTTCCCTTACCACCTGGTTTCTGTACACTATGTGTTGCATCCATCACAACTGGATATCCAAATTTTTTCATTTCAATAATACCAGTTATATCTACAATTAGAGTGTTGTAACCAAATGTTGTGCCTCTTTCACAAAGCATAATGTTATGATTCCCGGATTCTTCGATTTTTCTTATAACATTTTCCATGTCCCATGGAGCAAGGAATTGCGCTTTTTTAACATTAATGAGTTTACCGGTTTTTGCTGCTGCAATCAAAAGATCAGTTTGCCTGCAAAGAAAAGCAGGAATTTGAATAATATCTGCAACTTCAGCAACTTTTTCCGCCTGCCACGGCTCATGAATATCTGTACAAATTTTGATACCGTATTTATCCTTGATATTTTGTAAAATTTTTAATCCTTTTTGGATGCCAGGTCCTCTATACGAATGGATACTAGTTCTGTTAGCTTTATCAAATGATGCTTTAAAACAATAATCAAGACCAAGTCTTTCGGTAATCTCTTTTATCTTGTTTGCAATGAACATTACGCTATATTCGTTCTCTATAACACAAGGGCCCGCTATCAATAAAAATTTATTCATTTTCTAAACCCTCCATTTTTATCAACATGCATGCTTGTTTATAATCTTCTTTTTCATCAATATCAATTGCTTCAAGTCCATTAACTTCTTGCAAGTAGGGTGTAAATCCTATGCGTCGTTTATGCTGAGTAAAAACTTCTTTCTTAAAAATAAAGAAGGCACTTGTTTCGATCCAAACAGGTTCAATATCCTGGGTGCGGGGAACATCATGAATATTGTAATTTAGCGGTTTACCTTGATACCACGCAAATGTTTGAATGCGTTGGGCCGAAAAAGCAGAATCATACTCGCCACTTAATACCTGATTTAATGCGTTTTCAATAGAAGATTTCTTAATAAAAGGGGAAGTCGTATGTGCAAGCACATAAACATCCGCATCTACTTCTTGAATAAAAGAACTGTAAATATCAAAACCCTTGACCAAATTGCCGTCCAGCCTTGCATCTCGTTTTTTATAGATAACTCCCGAGGGTAGATATTGCGTGACGCGGTCTTCACTACAATATACATACACCTCATCAATACCCTTGGCATGGAGTAATGTGTTGGTAATATGCCAGCACAAAGGATGCCCGGCTAACGGGAGCAGATTTTTCCCCGGTACACGTTGGCTATTTAATTTGATAGGAACAAAAGCAACTACTTTCATAATTTATTTCTCCATTTGAGGGATTAGTTTCTGGGCGGTATACAACATCTCTTTTATTCCATTTTTATTAAACCACAGAATAACCGATATTATTAGAACTTCTAACCACCATGCAGACGTATATATCTCTATAATTCCCTGCAAAATTAATAATCCCCAAGTTATAACAACAAATCTGTAATTATAAATTGTTATTTCAGCACCGACTGCGTTTTTCCGCACATGATAAATAATATAACTCGCAATTACAGTGGCTATAGTAGCCCCTTGTATCCCTATAAGATATATGAGTGCAATATTAAAAATAATATTAGCAATTCCCCCATATATCGAAGCTAATGCCATGGATTTAGAATTCTTTTGTGCCGAAAGAATCGGCCCTAAAAAGCCAGATGCACTATTAAGCACACTGGCAACCAGTAAAAAAGGAACATATTGCCACGCAATATAAAAACCTTTTTGATATAAGATATGACCAATGGGTTTGGCTAAGAAAATAAGCCCGGCACAAGCCAGTGCCATCATTGTATTTAATACAACGAATGCTCTTCCGTAAAATACTGCGGTATCTTTTTCTCCATATTCCTTGATAGCGGAAATCTGCCAGGCTTGAATAAAAATAATTTGCAACGTGTTAATGATAGCCGGTATCTTATACGAAACAGACAAAATCCCATTAGCGGCAATCCCACAAATAATAGCAACAATATATCTATCGGAAACACTATTGACCCACCAACCTAAAATCGTTGCGATTAACGGCGTACAATAAATAAGCATTTCCCGTTGTAATTTTTTATCAAAATGGGCAGCCTTGAGATACACCCATATCTTCGTCTTTATAACAAGATAGAAAACAGAAAGCGCTTGCCCTAATATAGTGGCTATAAAAAAACCAGGAAGACCTAACTTTAACACTAATAATAAAATAATATTTGAAACAAGAAGAGATACCGCTCCAATTACTCCAGCTATCCCCATGGCGGCAACTAATTCCAACCCTTTAGCAAATTGAATGAAATATTGATTTAAAGAACTGAAAATATAATATAACAAGATATATATTTCAAAACCACGTATCGTATCATGCAGGGCTGGTATGTGAACAGCAATCACCATACAAATGCCTGCACATAAAATACTCCCCAAAACACATCTCATTCCAATCCAGGCTACATCTGCTTTTGATTGGGTATTATCCATCAAAAAACGCATCACGGCATCTGTAATATTTAATGTAAATATAGGCAGCAATAAAGAAACGGTAGATACTATTAAGTCATATAGGCCCACGTCGTTTGTAGACAAAACGCTTGTATATAGCGGCACCAATAGAAAAACCAGTATCCTAGAAGAAAAATTACTAAGTGTTAAGATACCTACATTTTTGATTAAATATTTCGACCGATCCATTAATTTATATCCTCTATGCTTTCAGCAGTTTTTATATGAAAAAAAACTTTTTTCATCGTTTTCTCTTGCAACAAAGCTTTAATATTGCTTACGGTTTTTAAAGCAGTATTATTTCCAGAAATATCACAAAACTTATACATATAAAAAGTGGGTACCGGCAATGTAGTTAAAAAGTTTCCGGCAAGCACACTCCCTGACGTTGCAGTTAAGAACACCTTATTCGAAAAATCACCCAGAAGTTGTATCACTTCCCAGGGTTTTGACGAGTTTTTATCCACAAGGAATCCTTCTTCGGCATATGTGGGCCTTGTATCTCTCGGATGTACTTTTACAATCAAGTTTTCCTTCCCTACTTGTTTGGCTATGTTACGTACCAGTTCAAATTCGCCAATTGGTTTGCCGCCTTCAAAATCATAAACGCTTGAAAAATAGATATATTTTTGAGTATAAATCAAATCTTTCCCTTGCACGTCAAATATGTTGTGCAAAATGTCTATGACCGGACTATCTTTGTCAATAAGAGGCACCTTCACTGCTTGAAGTATCCCCTTGTATAATTGAGGGAAAAAACAATAAAAATTCCCAAAAGCTTGATCCATTCCTTCCTTTCCTATTACATTCCTTGCCATACGTAATAGTTTTACCCACCAAAAATAAAGAATTTGGGTATTGTACGATAGAACCCCTTCTTCATATCCCGAAAACTTTATATGCGCATTATATTCGTGCAAAATGGCATAAAAATTATAGGTCAGAATTCCCACATTAAAAGCAATCATCTCATCAAAGAAAAGATCATCTAGCCCAACAAAATAACAGCGGAATCTATTATGTTGCGGGAATAGATTTTCATAGAAAATACTAGCCTTTGTAAATAAATTTTTTTCTGCTATGGCCAATTTATTTGTCTTGATGAATTTTACAATATTAAAATAATTCCCTGCTTTCAAACGTTCTGCAATGGCTTCGGCATTACTGGAATGGTCTGATAAGAATAAGACAACTTTATCCTCTTTAAAAAGCGTATATCTTAACTGCAATGCCATTATCAATTGATAATACGTATTTGCAATAATTAATATTTTTTTCATACTATTATTCCTTAATGCCTAATAAATTTTTATAACTGGCAATTGCTTCCTTTGCAATTTTCTCCCATTGAAATTGTTCCGCAATTATTTGCCGAGCATTGGATCCGTATTGTGCATACCTTTCTTTCTCATTCAATGCCCTCATAATAGTATCCGCAATACTTTTTGCATTTGTTTCTGCCACCCAGCCGCAGTTACTCTTCCTAAACAAGGGGCCCAGGGTCGTACCTTCTGTAATAATGCACGGGATTCCATAGCTCATAGCTTCTAAAATTCCCATAGGCATTCCTTCATGACGAGAGGTTTGAATAAAAATATCCGCACTCATCAATAGAGCTTCTTTTTTATTTCCACAAACTTCGGGGGCAAGCGTAATTAAATCTTCAACATGATGTTGCCGTATCATCTTTTTAATTACCGCATGACGGCCGAATACATCAGGCCCATACATATTGATCTTAACGTGATGCAGCCTTAATACCTCTTGAATGATTTCCACAGCATGAATCAATAAATCAATCCCTTTGACCTGCCAGTCCATACGACCAATATAAAGAATATTCCATGTATTCTTTTGTAAAGGGAAATTAGTTTTATGCTCTAATGGGAGCTCAATGCCATTAGTGGAAATGAAACGAGGTACATTAAATTTCGTATTCTCTGCTTCTGACTTTGAAAGTAATTGAAGAGCAATAGCGTTACTTATAAATTTGTTAAATAAAAATATATTTGCAATAATCTTTTTAAATCTTTTTTTACGCTGTGCTTCTTTTCTTAATTCACCATGTGGCACAATGATATAGGGAATATGATTTTTGTGTAAGTACCTATAAATTAGTAAATAATATTTGTTATAACACTCATGAAATACCACTAAATCTGGTTTAATATACGGAGAGGGGACGCTATTTAAAAATGCAGTGTTATAAAAAAATTGCTTCTTTACATCACTAATTTTAATCTTTTTCACATTAAGCAAAGCCACATCAGCATATTTGCTTTGATGTTTTACATGTTCCGGGACGACAATATTTACTCCCGAAAACGGATTGCCGTCTATAGCTGCTATATGTAAAATAATCATCTAAAAAACCTCACACTATGTCGTCCAAATTTACCCTTGGCAAAACTTCCAACTTGCCACCTCTTGTGGCATTAAACAACTGAACTCCACGCGCTTGGAACCATTGCTTATAATTTTCAAAAATTTGTATTAGGTACTGTCCCTCTACCTCCGCAGGTTTTTTTTTGTAGTTTATATTTGCAATTTTAGTATGTAGATTCTCTCCCACAAAATTACAATCCTGTCCCAATAGATATATTTTTTTAAACCCCATAAAATATGCTAATTGAATCAACATAAATGTAACACTAGTGGCATTGATATAGTATTTTTCAAATTTATCTGAGGGATATACCCTTTTTTCAAAGGATCCTTTTGAAAGACTTTTTGATCTGTAATAATCCGTAAAATTCAAAGATATATGCTTTTGATTGAAAGTGCCCGCATTACTTGCCAAAAACACGGCTTCAAATTCATTGACGTCTATTTTATTTTTCAGCATATTAAATGGGATATCATCCGTAATTCCATAGAAATTGGGTCTCCAATCGGTTTTATCAAATGATTTTATAATGGAATTCATGCTAAAACATATTTCCCCTTTTAATTTATTTAAATCCTCAATTGTTAAGCTAGGCCCCGTTGCCACAATAAAACAGCGTTTGCCACGATATTTGTTCTTATATGCCAAAAGAGCCCTGTTAACTGGAAGAAAATATGTTTTTAATAGCGATAAATAAGCCCTGGATTCGTAGTATAACGAATTAATAAGTCGGATTGATTTCATTGTATCTATTATATCCATATATACACCTCTTTTATGTTAGCGAAACCCCTAATTGCCATCTATGGCCAAATAGCAATGAATATCCCACATAATTTGCTTTTAACGAATATTTAGGAAATAAATACCGGAAAATTCCTTTACGTATGATATGAGTAAGATAGTTCTTCACTTCCACATCCTCATAATGAAAGCAGGATATGTCCTTGAAAAAGGAGCTGGAATATCGTTGTTTTCTTACAAAGAGCCAATATTTTCCTGTTGCATTTATAATTTCTACGTTGCGCGCGGAAGATAGGCCGGCGTTCGGTTTATGAATGACAATAATACGCTTATCTTTGGCCGCATACGCGTCACACATCTTTCTGCTATTGTCTTGGGAGCCGTCATCCATCATCTCTAGATTTTTATAACTTTGGTTCAGCGCGCTAGCCATACATTCATCTAAAAATTTTTCCACCTTATATACTGGAATAATTACGGATACAAGCACATTTTTCAATGAAATCTTATAATTATCTAAATTCCACATATCCCCTCGTATCTATTGAATGTGACGAGTATTCGGTCGTTTGATATCCAAATTGCTACTTTTATTATTAGGCTTATATTTCCAAATATATGCCAAAGATATAGTCATCGCAAAGGTTCTATATACTTGTGCATCCAGCGTCAAGCCTTCAATAATAAAACCTATAATAAGTAGCACACCAAAAATATTTTTTTTTACAATATTAAGCATAGTGAGTAAACAATTTATGAGTAACAAAAATCCCACTCCTCCACCTTCAATTAATGCATTTATAAACATATTGTGAGATGCATACGCATTAGCATGTCCCATTGCGATATAATTTACTGCTTGTTTAAAAGAACCATGCCCACATCCAAAAAGCATCTGTAATATATTAGAATCTAAAAATCTATCCCAAGCGGCCATCCATATCCTATATCGGCCAGAACCTTCCCCTTCTAAAATATTTGATATAGTAAATCGGTTTAACAAGAAGTCTGTAGTATTATCAGTTGCAAAAATATATATAAAACATGCCCCAAATGCAGCCGCTAATATTACTTTCATCTTCTTCGTTCCACTGGTATAAAGAATCCAAATCATAATCATAGAAATAGCCATAAGCATGGCCCCGCGAGATCCGCAAAGGAAAATAATACCAATCATTGTTAAAACTATAAGATAGTTAAGGATCTTTTTTTTCTCATTTAACAATTCCGATAAACATAAGGCGATTATTATGCCTAACCCGCAGGCAAAATCATTTGGATCCATGGCACTAGTTACTGTAATAGTTAAACGATAGGAAAAGGCGGTTGAAATATTTAACAAAGAAACAATAATTACTACGAAAGCACTGAGGTATATTGATTTTTTAAAAATAACATATTCTTTTTCTGTATAGGTTTTAGTCGTAATACATAAAATCAGAAAGGTAGTAATTACAAACTGAAAAAAATACCAATCAAATACCAATTTACTATTCCACAGGGCCGTTACAAGCGTGTATAGAAAATAAGCATACACGGGGCAGAGATTTTTTCTTATGATTATTTTTTTAGAAACAAGAGATTCTGCTGTGGCTAATAAGATATAAAGTATTGCTACATAGTTTTGCAACGACGGGGAGCCCATTAACCCAGACAATGCTGTGCTTATAGGTAAAAAGATGAGATATAGTGCTAAAAGATAGGAACTATATTTAACCTTTGTGCTTGCGTGAATAGCGGAAATGTTTTGATGTATAAACATATAAGTAAATTTTGTTATTTCATCTTAAAATTTTTATAAAAAGCAGATATCTAATTTTTGATGGCATGAGGGCTACAATCAATTGTGGAAAAATAGCTTTAAAATAATCCAAGCGTGAAATATATCCTGTAGCTAGTATTTTTTGTTTGCCGCTTCTATATTTTTTAAAGTACTCCCATCCGCCACGGCGAGCAATCATCGCATTACCTGTACGGGCATATACCAAGCTTTCATCTATATTTTCACAGTATACTCCTGCTAAAAGCATGCGTACCCACAACATATCATCTTCCATCAACGGACAATGTTCATAATTCCCGGCTTTGAGCACAGCCGATTTCTTATACATTACCGTCATATGATTAAAGGCGGAACGTGTTTTTTGATATTGCGCAATCTCAGTATGCGTCAGAGGCACCTTACGAACTGAAAGAATATTTTCCGGAGATTTGTCAAACTCATTAATATGACTTCCACAAATATCTAATGTGGGATTTTTGGCAAATAAGGTCAGTTGTTTTTCAAAACGTTTCGGTACAGAAATATCATCAGTATCCATGCGGGCAATCAACTCATGGGAACAATGCAAAATTCCTTCCCGCAAAGCCAAACCCAACCCTTGATTTTTGGCCAAGGGCACACGCTTGATTAAATTAGGATGCCGTTGTTGATAGGTATCTAATATATGATACAATGGCTCTGTTAAAGGGCCATCCTCTACCACAACCCACTCATCTGCAGGATGTGTTTGAGCTAAAAGGCTATCAAAACACGCAGATAAATATTGCGGATTCTCTTTGTGATAGACGGACATTAAAACACTTAATTTTTGTGTCATAAAACTGCCACCACCGTTTGAATCATTGTGTTTAATTCTTCCCATAAACTAAAATGTTTAATAGAAACCAAATTGAACTTCATTTTTTGTGGTAAAACCTGAGTTAAATATACTTGGTCCACCTCCGCTGCCTTCTCAATAAGAGAAGATTCGTCTTTGTACTCAATACTGGCCTTTGAAGTAATCCCCGCCGGAAGTAAAAGCGTAGCACGCATAACGGGTGTGTATTTTTGGACATATTTGAGAACTTCCGGGCGAGTCCCCACAAAGGACATATTCCCTGTCAATATGTCTAACAATTGCGGGATTTCATCTAGTTTGTATTTACGTAAGAACGCACCGGACCGCGTAACCCGGCTGTCATTATTTACCGTAATTTGGGAGCCCTGTTTGTCGGCCCCGGTTACCATGGTGCGAAATTTATGGATTTTAAAGAGCTTTCCATAGGCGGTAACCCGTTCCTGGCGGAAAAATACAGGGCCACGGCTATCTAATTTAATCCACAGGGCACACACTAAAAATATAGGGCTTAACAGCACCAATAATACAAGAGCTAACGAAAAATCAAATACCCTTTTAATCAGCAAACTGCCACGCCGCGCATTAAGCACATCATAATACGGACGTACTGCTTCCGTCTGCATGTCTTTAGGTAATTGATTCCAAGTCAGCCACATAACTATTTCGTTCCCTTAATAACCTCTTTCCAATTGGAAATTACATAGTCCACGTCTTCATCTGTTAATTTGGTATGAAGGGGTAACGTAACGGCATTCTCAAACAAGTGATAAGCATTCGGGAAGTTCTTAATATCCCAACCTAAATTCTTATAGGCTGTCATCATAGGTAAGGGTTTATAGTGCACGTTACAAGCGATACCTCTTTCCGCCATTTTGGTAATGATTTCACAACGTTTGGCATGGTCGGCACCCGGCACTCGGGTAATATACAAATGCCCGGAACTGGCAAAATCAGGCCCATAGTGGGTTAGATGGGCCACGCCCAGTTCATCACAAGCCTTATCATAACGGGTAATAAGCTCCTTGCGGCGGGCCAGTAAGCCAGGGTAACGTTCCAATTGTTTAAGCCCAATGGCGGCCATAATATCGGTCATATTACACTTATACCAAGGGGCCACAATATCATACTCCCAAGCACCTAATTGGGTTTTGGCTAGGGCATCTTTAGACTGACCGTGCAGACTATAGAGCTGAAATTGTTTGTAGATTTCTTCATCCGAAATACCGGAAATCGTACGCCAGGTAGCAGATCCCCCTTCGCCTACTGTAAAGTTTTTAACGGCATGGAAACTAAAGGAAGAAAAATCGGCTATTTCCCCGGCCATTTTACCTTGGCGCGTAGCCCCCAGTGCATGGGCACAATCGGCCAGTACAGCTACACGGCCTAAGGCTTGTTGAATGCGGCGGCCTAAATCCGTATGGCCGCTAGGGGTAAACAAGTGTTTTTTGCGCTCTACAATGTCAAAAATGCGCTCATAATTGCAAATAATCCCTGCTAAATCCACCGCCACAATTGCCTTAGTTTTAGGGGTAATGGCGGCTTCTAACTGGTCATAGTCCATCTCTAAACTGTCTTTTTGAGAGTCAATCAGTTTAACAGTGGCCCCAGTATGGATAGCCGCAGAAGCGGTAGCCGTATAAGTATAGGCGGGAACAAGCACTTCGTCGCCTTCCCCAATTCCTAAAATACGCAAATTTAGTTCTTCAGCGGCCGTTGCCGAGTTTAAACACACCGTTTTAGCCGTATGACAATAGGCCGAGAGTTGTTTTTCCAGTTCTTTGGTGCGCGGGCCAGTAGTAATCCAGCCCGAGCGCAAGGCAGCTGACACCTCGGCTATTTCCAATTCGGAAATATCTGGAGGACTAAATACAATTGACTTCTTTTCCATTATCTTCCCTCTTGATACCCACACGTGAGTGCTAGCATATATTTCAAAAGAAGGAGGGTTCCTCTCCAAATTGCTTTTCATAGTCCTTAACCCACTCTTCATTTTTGTCATAATGCGGGGGTTGGCTCGGCTTGCGTTTCTTTTTCTTATTCTTATTCATATATTTTTTCCTGTTTTATCAGGCTTTATAATTCAGGGTGTTAATTACCTAGCATAGATCTAACCTTGATAGTCGTTAGTTCGTGCGCACCTAATACTGCACGAACTAACGACCTGAGCTACCTGCCACAAGGGCAACAAGCTCAAATCTAAATTTCCGGGCTCATGACTTCCCTTCCATTTAGACTTTCGGCTTTAGGTGCCTATAAAAATCTCCAAAATCAATCCCTATCGCCAAAATCGGGGGAATAAGGTTTCTTTAGTCAATTACATTGAGGTTATCCAAAGCCCAGTTAACCAAGTACATCTAAGAAGCCTTTACCCCTTGGACTGCAAGCAGTTATTCCAATCAGATACATAACGGCAACAGTCATACCTGAATGTATGTTGGCTACCCAAGTCACCGGTGTAGCCAACACACATCGAGGATTACCTCGGTAACGCGACTGTTATCAATTACTCCACGCGAAGGTATAACTAATAGCAGCCGTGTTATAAAACTCTCCAAAAAGAGAGAGTTTATGATTGCTTCGGTTACTCCAGCTAACGGTATAACCGATGACAATCAATATTTGCTTATACACTTGGAGACCTATGAAAAATTCAAAAAAATAGGACTCCAATTTATCGGAATCCTATGGTAGTAATAAATGAAGAATGGTGATGAGAATAATAAAAAACGACTGCTCGTCAATTATTCCACGCAGAGGCATAACCAACAGCAGTCGCAGTCGCAAAACTCTCAGAATAGAAGATTATTCTAAACAAGATATGCGAGCATTTGGCAGAAAATATCATCGGAATCAAACCGACTCTATTTTCCGCCCAAATGACCGCTTTTGGACCTGCGTGGAAATTGGGTTGCCCCAATAGCCATCCTATTCTTCATAGGATTCCAAAAACAGATTAAATTCTAAAGAAGCGGATAAGGCTTAGTTTAAATTAGCTCCTTGTTTCTATTTGTATGTTTGATTACAGGGCACACAGGCAACCTGCAACTTCATGTTTTGAAGCCTAACAAGGAGCAATTACTAAGAAGAATCGGCTATTTGTGGATGAGAAAGAGCGAAGAAGCAAAATTTGGATCACTAAATTCAAAACAATGTATATGTATTATATAAAAATATTATAAAAATTTTCAAAATATAAATAAAATTAGTTATATTTTCTGTAATATTACTTCAATGAAAAAATTAATTATATTATGAAACCAAAACGCCACGATAGTAAGCCCCCGGCTCAGCCGAGGGCTTACTTCTACTAAGTTATTTTTATTGTTTGACTAGCAAAGAAATCAATAGTTCCCTTATCGTTTTCTTTGCCTCATCTTCGCTGATGTTTAGCTCATCAATATATTTGGCACATTGGCTGGCACTCGGTAGGGTTTGCGCCGATTGATATACGCCTCTGAAATGTTCGCTGCTGTCATTTAATTCTTCCATTTCCCGCTGAAAATGCGTCTTTTTTAGGGCTTGGGTTAGCATATCGCCGCGCTTAAACTCTCCTCCATATGCTACAATACTAAAGGAGGTGCTATTTTATGAAAACAATAGGCATTATAGGTGGAATGAGTTGGGAGAGCACAATCGAATATTATCGTTATATTAACGAAGAGGTCAGCCGTCGTGTCGGGGGTCTTCATAGCGCCAAAATATGGCTAGAAAGCTACGACTTTGACCTTATTGAAAAACTGCAATCTCAAGAAAATTGGGACGAACTGGGCCGCATCATGATCACGTCAGCTAAAAAATTAGAACAGGCCGGGGCAGATTATATTGCAATTGCCACCAATACCATGCATCTGTTGGCTCCACAAGTACAAGCCCATATTTCCGTTCCGCTCATCCATATTGCCCAGGCAACCGCCAATACCGCCAAAGCACAAGGTATTAGCACCGTGGCCCTATTTGGTACGCGCTACACTATGACAAAACCCTTTTACAAAGACGTATTACAAAACGATTACGGCATCCGGGTAATCCTACCGCAAGAAACGGACCAAACTATTATCAACGATATTATTTATAACGAACTATGCCGCGGCATCATTAAAGACGCTTCCAAGGAAAAATTAGAGACGATTATACATGAATGTCAAGCACGCGGGGCACAAGCCGTAGTGTTAGGGTGTACCGAACTACCAAATATTATTAAAACGGCTTGCATTCCTGTAATAGACACCACCAAAGCTCACAGTTTAGAAATTGTAAACCGGATTTTAGAATAAACTAATAACTAGAAGGCCAAATACGAGCCGTTCCCGGCAGACGCGTCCGTCCAAATTTTAGCCAAACTTGTACGAATGAATTAAGGAGATTTTATGCAGAAAGATTTACAATTTTTACTCTACACAACCCCGAGCGAAGATATCAAAATCAATGCCGTTATTAAAGACGAAACCTTGTGGTTGACCCAAAAGGCCATGGCTGAGTTATTTGGGGTAAATGTTCCGGCAGTTTCTAAACATCTTGCCAATATTTACGAAGAAAAAGAATTAGAAGAAAGCGCAACTGTTTCCAAAATGGAAATAGTTCAAACTGAGGGGTCACGACAAATTAAACGTCAAACTGTATTCTACAACCTTGATGCCATCATTTCCGTAGGTTACCGTGTTAACTCCGCGCGCGCGACCCAATTCCGCATCTGGGCTACCAAGGTACTCAAAGAATACATCCAAAAAGGGTTTGTATTAGATGATGATCGCTTAAAACAGGGCACCACCGCGTTTGGCAAGGATTATTTTAGAGAATTATTGGAACGCGTCCGTTCCATTCGCTCGAGTGAGCGGCGTATTTGGCAACAGATTACCGATATTTTTCAAGAATGCAGCATTGACTATGACAAAAACTCCAAAATTACCCAAGATTTTTTTGCTACAGTCCAAAATAAGTTTCATTACGCGATTACGGGCCAAACCGCCGCAGAAATTGTCTATCATAAGGCCGATAGTACGCAAGAGCACATGGGACTTGAAACATGGGCAAATGCCCCGGATGGACGTATTCTAAAATCAGACGTGTCTATTGCCAAAAATTACTTGCCAATGGATCAAATCCGCCGTTTGGAGCGCACGGTAACGGGATATTTTGACTATATTGAAGATTTGATTGAACGCGAGAATACGTTTACCATGGAACAATTTGCCGCCAGCGTAAACGAGTTTTTGGCCTTCCGCAAATACCAAATCTTGCCGGATAAGGGTTCTATCAGCCATGAAAAAGCTAAGGCGCATGCTGAATCAGAATACGACAAGTTTAACAAAAAGCAAAAGATAGAATCTGATTTTGACCGCGCTGTAAAATTAACATTAAAAGCACATCAAAAAGCAAAGAAAAGTAATGATTAGCCCATTACCTGCAATATATCGTTAGTTAAATAATTTTTCCCTGATATCATAAGTAGGGAATTTTGAACACGCAGATAGATATTTCTCTGAAGAGGGCTGAAATATCTAATTTGCTCCAAAATCCAAAGGATAAGCGTATAATTGCCTGGTTTTGCCTGCAAATTGCCTGATAAACAGGGAATCCTCAGTACGCGTTCTAAGATGCGCTCACAGTCACTTCGCACTGACCGATTTTTTTCTTCTTAAAACACGCTCGTTCGTTGTTGCTTACTTGCTCGAATACTTCCGCGCTGACGCGCGCGTTCCGCCAGTATACTTCGCAAGTTCGCGTCTAGAACGAGCGCGTTTTTCTTTGAAAAAATTTCCCCTTTGTTGGGTCATGCAGGCCCGGCCCGGAAGAAATTTCCGTCAGGAAATTTACTGTAGGGGAATCCCGCCGCCCGACCATTTAAATAGAGAATCTGTCGAAAGGCAGTTTTTTTATTTAAATGGTAACCATTTACTTATATTCTTCCAACTGTTTTTCCAAAATAGCCGCGGCACATTTCACTTTATCGGCACACGCGCGATGCTGATAGTAAGCGGCGGTGCGCGGCTCGGGTACCGGGCTTTGCGGCCCCGGAGCTAGGCCCAACAGTTCGCGGCAGATGATAGAGCCGTTTTCTTGTTTAAAACGGTTGCACACGTCTTGAATGCGCGCGTAAAACGCGGCCTTGGCGGTTTGGTCCGTCGGGTCCTTAGGCGCGTATTTTAGGGAAAGTGCCATGCACATCCCGCTTACCGCGCCGCATACTTCGCGCTGGCGGCCTAACCCGCCGCCAAAACAGGCAGAAAGTGCAAGCGCGGTTTTGTCATCTATTCCTAATTCGGGCGCAAACGTGCAGAACACGGCTTGCGCGCAGTTATGTCCCTTCAAAAAAAGTTCTTTGGCTTGCTGAGCTTTCGTCATAGCTATATGATAGCAAATAAACTAATCAATTTTTGCGCTTGCGCAACTTTTCATATCCTGCTAATTTATCTATAATAATAAGTAAGCGGCCACGGCCGCACAATCAAAAGGGGGAGTTATGGAAATATCCGCGATTAACCAACAAGTCCAACAAGAAAGTATTTTTCTGCAAGATTTAAAACGTGAAATCAGCAAAGTAATTGTAGGTCAAGAGGCGTTACTGGAAAAAATGCTGGTCGCCTTACTGGCCGACGGGCACGTGCTCATTGAAGGCGTACCCGGCCTAGCCAAAACCCTAGCCGTAAAAACGTTGGCGCAAGCCATTCACGGGCAGTTTAGCCGCATCCAGTTCACGCCCGATTTGCTCCCCGCCGATATTACCGGCACGCTGATTTTCAGCCCCAAAGAAGGATCGTTTTTCCCCAAACGCGGGCCCGTGTTTGCCAACTTTGTGCTGGCCGACGAAATTAACCGCTCGCCCGCCAAAGTGCAAAGCGCACTTTTAGAAGCCATGCAAGAGCGCCAGGTAACCATTGGAGATACAACTTATCCGCTCCCCGCACCGTTTATGGTGCTGGCCACCCAAAACCCGGTGGAGCAAGAAGGAACGTATCCGCTGCCCGAAGCGCAAGTGGACCGCTTTATGCTTAAAGTAGTCATCACCTATCCCACCAAAGAAGAAGAAAAACAAATTTTGGAGCGCATGGCCAGCCACCAAAAAATTGAGGTAAACACGAATGTCACGCCGGAAATGATTTTAAAAGCTCGCACCATGGTAGATAACATTTATGTAGATGAAAAAATCAAAAACTACATTGTAAACTTAGTCTTTGCCACACGCGAGCCCAAAACATTCGGCCTTGAAAAATTGGCCTCGTTTATTGCTTATGGCGCCAGCCCGCGCGCGACGATTTTCCTCACGCAAGCGGCCAAGGCCTATGCCTTTTTAAACGGCCGCGGCTACGTAACGCCCGAAGATATTAAAGCTATCGGCTTAGATGTGCTGCGCCACCGCGTGCTCTTGTCGTACGAAGCCGAGGCCGAAAACGTCAGCGCCGACGATATCGTCAAACAAATTTTTGACGCTGTAGATGTGCCGTAGTGAATAGGGGGTAACGGATGGATACTGCGGAAATCCTCAAAAAAGTCCGCCAGATTGAAATTCAAACGGACCGGCTGGTAAGCGAAACGTTTGCCGGAGAATATTTAAGCACCTTTAAAGGACAAGGTATTGAATTTGCCGAAGTGCGCGAATATATCCCGGGCGACGACGTGCGCAGCATTGATTGGAACGTGACGGCTCGCACGGGGATCCCCTACATTAAAAAATTCAACGAAACGCGCGAACTGACCGTATTTATTGCGTGCGACGTGTCAGCCTCGGGCAAGTTTGGCTCAATAGGTAAACTCAAACAACAAGCCGCCGCCGAACTAGCTGCACTGTTCGCCTTTTCCGCCTTGCAAAATAATGATAAAGTGGGCCTGTTGTTATTCTCGGACCAAGTGGAGCTATTTGTCCCCCCCAAAAAGGGTAAACGCCACATTTTGCGTTTAATCCGCGAGCTCGTAGCCTTTGAGCCCCAACATAAAAAAACCGATATCGGGCTATGCTTGGAGACGTTACTTAAAGTATTAAAACATCAGGGCATTGTCGTTTTAATTTCGGACTTTATTGCCCCCGTGGAAAATTTTGAGCGGCCCTTCAAATTGGCGGCCAAAAAGTTTGATTTAATCCCGGTCCTGGTGCAGGACCCCGCCGAACATACCTTGCCGCGTGTACCCGTGTGCGTGGGCGTCACGGACCCCGAAACCGGACAAACCGACGAACTTTGCTTGTCTTCCGGCGAGTTAAACACCCGCCTTAAAGATTATTGGAACTGGCAAGATCATACGCTAAAACAACTTTTTACACCGTTTAAAATTGAGCCCATTGTGGCCGATACCACGCGTCCGCTGGCGGACCCGGTTATCGCATTTTTTAAACGCCGGGCTAAAAAGATAAGGAAGTAATATGAAAAAAGCGTGGACTTTTCTTTTATTATGTAGTGCACTTTGCGCCGGGGCCGAGGGACTAAACATCCTCAAAACAAATGCGCCCGAAAGTGTGCCGTTTGCCCAGCCGTTTATGGCTACCGTTTTGTTAGAGCACCCGCAAGGGCAAACGGTAGTATTGGACCCAGAGTCCGTCGGCAAAGATTTTGCCGTAACCGCACTTCAACTGTTGCCCGCTACCCCCCAAAGCACCCAGGCCCAACTAACAGTAATGCCCTTTGCCATTAACAAATCCACATTTACGGCTACGTTCACACTAGCCGCTAACCCGGCCGTTACGGCCCCGGTAGAAATTCCGCTCACGGTTACCCCGGTCCAACTGTTTAAGGATAACGAGTTTAAAGAAATCCGCCCGCCGCACCACCCGTTTGATTGGGCCCTGTGGCTATGCATTTTGCTAGCACTGCTTGCGCTGGTATGCTTTATTATATGGTGGGTACGCCGCATGCAAAAAGACGCGGCTCTACTTAAAACTCCGGCGGATAACCGCCCGGCGCACGTGATTGCGCTGAGCCAAATTGACGCGCTGGTAGACAGCGGGCTGTGGGAACACAAACAATATAAAGTGTTCTACATTACGCTTACGGACATTTTGCGCGATTATTTACAACGCGGATTTGGGCTAGATGTTTCGGCCGACACATCGGCCGAACTGCTGCGCCACTTAAAAACGCGACCTAATTTAAACGCGTTTATTCAACAATTGCGCGCGTTTTTGGCCTCGGGCGATTTAGTCAAATTCGCTAAAGCCGTTCCCAGCGAACAAACCCGCAACCAGGATATTACCACGTTGCGCACGTTTATTGAAAAAACCGCCCCTAAACCAGCGCCTGAAATGCCGGCTCATGTAGAGGTAAAACTATGAGCGCTTTGTTACCATCTTTTTTAGGAAACGGCCTTACTTTAAAACATCCGTGGGTGCTAGTGCTACTGGGGGTGCCACTAATCATTTTACTCCTTAAACTTATGGGACAAGGGCACACGAGCCGCCGCGTGGCCTATCCACTGGTGCATATTAAACTGGCCCAAACGTCGGCCCGCTTGTGGCTCACGCGCTACGTGCCTACTTTATTGTATACGCTAGCCATGATGCTGCTAATTGTTGCGCTCGCGCGCCCGGTAAAGCTGGACCGCACCCCACTCCCCCCTACCGAAGGGGTGGACATTATCCTTTTAATGGACGCGTCGGCCTCTATGCAACAGCAGGACTTTGAGCCAAACCGCTTTGTGGCTTCGCAACTGACCGCCAAGCAATTTGTGGACAAACGCCCCTCGGACCGCATTGGCCTTGTGGTATTTGCCAAGCAAGCCATGCTCCAGGCGCCGCTGACCTTAGACCACGAAGCCTTACAAGCGTATATTGCGTCTATGTATTTAGGTATGATTGAGGCCAACTATACTGCCATTGGCGACGCGCTAGGCGTAGCCGCCAATCACTTAAAAGACAGCAAGGCCAAAAGCAAAATTATCATTTTGCTGACAGATGGCGATTCCAACTACGGCACCATTGACCCCGTTATGGCCGCCAAAGCTGCAGCGGCCTATAACATCCGCGTCTACACCATTGGCGCGGCCAGCGCGCCGGGGCAAACGGCTTATTCCAGCCCCAAAGACGAAATTAACGAAGGGCTTTTAATGGAAATTGCCCAAACCACCGGCGGCCAATTCTACCGCGCCCAAAACGCCCAACAACTGGCCCAAATTTACGACAAAATTAACGAACTTGAAAAAACGACTTTTACTCCGCCCTCGGTCATCTACGCGCAGGACCGCTTTGCCCCGTGGCTGTGGGCGGCCCTAGCCGTATTGGCGGTGGCTATTGTATTGGAAAAATTGTTACTTGTGAGGATACCGTAACTATGGGATTATTTGCCAAACCGATTTTCCTTATATACGCGCTTATCGCTTTGGGGGCGTTATGGCTGGTGCTGTGGCTGGGCCGCAAATTAGTCCGCCGCTACACGCGCACGTTGTTTGGCCCGCAAACGTATGCTCAACTGATCGCGCATCTAAAGCCCGTGTCACACTGGAAAAACACATTTTTGGCGCTGTGTGTGTTATTTATCTTCTTAGCCTTAGCCGGGCCGCAATGGGGTGTGGAAATTGCCGAAGCGCAGGGCAATTTTGCCCAAACGGTTTTAGCAGTGGACGTATCGGCCAGTATGCGTGCGCAAGACGTCAAGCCCGACCGTCTGGCCAACGCCAAGCGTATGCTGCAAATGTTGGTCACGCATTTAAAAGAGGACCGTATCGGCATTATTGCGTTTACGTCTAAAGCGTTTATCCAATGCCCCATTACTACCGATACCGAGGCGCTTAATTACTTTATTTCTTCGTTACAGCCCGATATGCTGCCCGTCGCGGGCACGTCGCTGGCGGCCCCGGTAGAGTTGGCGGCGCGTATGCTGTCGGCCTACCCCGGGCAAAAGGCGCTTATTTTGCTGACCGACGGCGAGGACCACACCCCGCAAGAACTGCAGCAAGCCCAAACACTCGCCCAACAAAACGGCATCCGCATTATTACGGTGGGGATTGGCAGTGCGCAAGGGGCCCTAATTCCGGCCCGCACCGACGACAACGGCACCGTGGTAGAATACAAAAAAGACAAAGCGGGCAAGACGGTTGTTTCTAAATTAGACGAAAATTCGCTAGCGCAGTTGGCCAAAGCCACCGGCGGGGTGTATATTGCCTACACCACCCCGGCGCAAGTAGCCCAGCAAATCCGCCAGGCCTTAGAAGGGCTGGATAAATCCATTGCGTCCACAGGGCGCCATGTGGTCTATAAAAACCGCTACGCCGCAGCGGTGGCGTTAGCCATTCTGTGCTTGGCCTTGTATATACTGTGGCCGGCCGGATATAAAAAAGAAGTGCAAAAAAGGTAAAATAAGATGATGCGAATTTGGGTATTTTTTCTATTACTAACGTTGTCGGCCCCACTGCAAGCCGGGGTCAAAGGCGACGTACGCCAAGGCGGCAAACTCTACGCCCAGGAAAAATATGGCGAGGCCCTTTCCCACTACGAAAAAGCCTTACAGGCCGACCCGCAAAATGCCCAGGCCCAATTTGGTGCCGGGGCCGCGGCTTATTACTTAAAAGAGTACGACCAAGCCGCCCAGTCGTTTGAAAGCACGGCGGAAAATTCCGGCCAGCTGCGCCAAGATTCTCTTTTCAACCTCGGCAATACGCACTACCGCGCCGGGCACAAAGAAGAAGCCATCGCCGCTTACAAACAAGCTATTTTGCATAACCCGCAGGATAAAGAGGCTGTCCATAATTTGCAGCTCTTGTTAAAAGAACAACAACAGCAAAACAAAAACAATCAAAATAAAGACAATAAAGATAAAAATTCGCAAAATCAGGACCAAAAAGAACAGCAAGATAACAAAGGGCAAGCGCCGCAGGAGCAAGAGCCCCAACCAAACAAGCAACCGCTAGACCCGCAACCACAAGAACAAGGTATGAATAAACAGGACGCCAACCGCGTCATGCAGTTGGCGCGCGATAACGAATTTAAACGCCCCTCGCACCCCGGCCAAAGTGGGGAAGACCCCCGTGTGGAGAAAGATTGGTAATGAAACGTATTTTAGGATTTGTGATAGTACTGTGTTTACCCACGCTGGTGTGGGCACAAGTCCATTTAACTGCTTTTACCGATAAGACCGACCTGGCCTTAGATGACGAACTAACCTTAACCGTCCAGGTAACGGGTGCCAGCGGCACCATGGTCATGCCGCAACTGCCCAGCTTGCCCGCGTTTAACGTCTATTCGCGCGAAGCCGCTCAATCCACCGTAAACGGCAAAAGTACGCTGCAATTTCGCTATATTATGATGCCGCGCTTTGTAGGCAATACCACCATCGGCCCCGTTACGTTCAAATATCAAGGACAGATCTACCAAACCAAACCCATTGCTATCCGCATTTACCGCACCGCGCCTCCGCCTACAACGCAGGCCCAACCAGTGTCGCAAACCCAACCGGGTTCCAATGCCAAGGCCGCCCGCCAAGTGGAAAACTTGCCCCCCTTGGAGCGCGAACTGGCTACCCGCGCCTATGCCCACGCCCACGAGCCTTATTTTATTGTATCCGCGGTTAGCAACAAAACGCCTTACGTCAACGAGCCTTTTACACTGGCCGTACGGTTTTATTATTCGCAAGCATTTTATGATGCCCCGTACCAAAACCCGTCCGTTTCCAATTTGTTTATGGAAGAATCCGGCTCTACCCAAGGCCAACAAACCATTCAAAACACTATTTACCGCTATGAAGAAAAACGCTACCGGCTGTGGGGCGCCAGTGCGGGGGCGGCCAGCATCAGCGGGGCCACGGTCAGTTTCCGGCCGGGCTCGTCACCGCTATCGGTATTTGACCGATTTTTCGGCGGCTCTGCCGTGGAAGCCGAACAAACCGTTTCTTCTAAACCCATTAAACTAACCGTAAAAGCCGTTCCTACAGCTGGCAAACCGGCCAGTTTTTACGGAGCGGTAGGCACTGGATATACGTTTGCCGCCAAATTGGACCGCAACCAAACCGAAGCCGGCGACGCCGTTACCTGGTCCGCCACCGTACAAGGCCCCGGCAACTTAAAATCCACCACCGATTTAGTCTTCCCCACCGTAAACGGAATTGCCCTGTATCCCGCGGCCCCGCAGGCGGGGTATTTGCCAAACAACCAAAACCGCAGTTACAAAGTATTTAAGGCTGAGCTCGTGCCTTCTTCCTCGGGTACGTACACGTTGCCTGCGCTCGCGTGGTCCTACTTTGACCCGCAAACCAATACCTATAAAACACTTCACACTCAGCCGCTACCATTATCGGTTTCTCCTTCTACCCGAGCTGACAAACAAATGGATTTTAGCGCTACGCCCGCCGGCGGAAACGGAGTCCAAACCTTAGGCAGTGATATCCGCTACATACGGGCCGTACAAGAAGTACCCCTTTCGTGGCTCGCGCGCATCGGCACGTGGCAATGGGTGCACGCGCTCGTTTTAGTGTGGTTGGCCGCGTGTATTTTTATCGCCTCTGTTGGTAAAAAAACAGCCGCCAAAAAACACGCCTATCTGCATGCTAAGGCCCAACTTAAAAAAGCCAGAACTTATGAAGATATTGCTGACGTGTTAGCCGCTTATCTGTTAGCCAAGTTTAAACTCTCCACGGCCAGTTTGCCGCTTAAAGCAATCACGTCCGCGCTTACAAAAAAACACGTCACCGCTCCCGTAGTAGAACAATTTTCAAAATTGTGGCAAGATTTAGAAGCCGCCCGCTTTGCCCCGCAAGCCGCCGCCGACATTGCCGCGCTTGCACAGCGTGCGGGCCACTTACTCAAGGCCCTGGAGGAAACCAAATGAAAAAAATCCTCTTACTCTTAACTTTATGTTTGTGTTTTACCGCCGCTAACGCGCAAGATTTTGCCGCCCAAGCTGAGCCGCTCTACCGTTCGGGCCAGTATGCGCAAGCCTTGCTTAATTACGAGTCTGCCCTAAAAAATTCCCCAAACAACCCTTATCTTTACTACAATATAGGTAACTGCTATTTTAAAATGGGTAGTACAGGCTTAGCCGCCGCTAATTACTACCGGGCGTTTAAATTGCTCCCGCGTGACCCGGATATCCGCCACAACCTGGCGCTTACCTTGTCAAGCGGCGGGGAACATTTAGTCCCCCCCGGCATGCCGGAAGTACTACACAAGGCACTGTACTGGTTTTCGCTAGCGGAGTTAAAGGGCTTGGTATGTGTGTTGGGGTGGACCCTGTGTTTGGTAGCCGGGCTTTGGCTCTTAACCCGCAAAGGTGGTAAACTGACTGCGGCCCTCGGGGTTATATTTTTGGTATGCGCCGGATGGTTTTACCTGCGCCACAGTTGGGAAACCCAGCCCTTAGCCGTCGTGGCCGCGCCTGTAGTGGAAGTGCGCAGCGGCCCGGGCCAAAATTTCCCGGCCAGTGCGTCTGTGCAACAGGGACACCTGGTAGAACTGGCCGACCGTAAGGACAACTGGCAACAAGTCATTGTCAAATCCCAAGGCCTTAAAGGCTGGGTAGAAAATAGTGCATTAGAGCGCATTTAGGAGAATTTTATGTTCGTACAACAGCAAGCCGATGAACTGATTGAAGCGGTAACTTACGTTAAAGAAAATTTAGCCGGTTCGGTAGAAAAACTGGCGCAAGAAGTTATTAAATGCTTTAAAAACGGGCATAAAGTCATTTTAATGGGAAACGGCGGCAGTGCCGGGGACGCCCAACATATTGCGGCCGAATTTGTGGGCCGCTTTAAAAAAGAACGCCCTTCCCTGCCCGCGCTAGCCTTAAATACAAATACATCTACCTTAACCGCCATTGGCAACGATTATTCCTATGATGTTGTTTTTTCCCGCCAAGTGGACGGATTTGCCAAACCGGGCGACGTGGTCATCGGTATTTCTACTTCCGGTAACAGCAAAAATGTCTATTTAGCCCTGGGCCTTGCCAAACGCAAAGGGTGCTTTACGGCGGCTTTTTTAGGCAAAGACGGCGGCACCATTAAAGAGATTTGTGACTTACCGTTAGTTGTAAAATCCAATAACACCCCGCACATTCAGGCGTGTCATATTTTTATGGGCCATTGTATGTGCGAGCTGGTGGACGAGGCTTACTAAATGAAAATAGCTGTCGGTTGTGACCACGCGGGCTTTGCCCTGAAAGAAACGGTTTTAAAGGTACTCAGCGACCAAAAACATACCGTGCTAGATTGCGGCACCAACTCGTGCGAGCGGGTGGACTTCCCCGATTTTGCCCTCGCGGCTGCCCAAAAAGTAGTCAGCGGTTCGGCCGACCGCGCGATTTTAATCTGCGGATCGGGCGTGGGGATGTGCATTGCCGCCAATAAGGTAAAAGGCATCCGTGCGTGCGTGTGCCATGACGCATATTCCGCCCACCAAGCCGTCGAACACGACGACTTAAACGTGTTGTGTTTAGGCGCATTGGTCATCGGCCCCGAACTGGCCGAAGAACTCATCAAACAATTTTTAAACGCCACTTTTGTGACAGGCTCAGCCTACGAAAAGCGCGTAAAGAAAATACTTGCGTATGAAAATGCGCATACTAAATAAACTGACAACAGGAAGGAAGAAGGAACTATGAAGACACAAGCAAACCCCTTAGCCCAAGGTATCATTCGCGAGGGTGAAATTAAATTGGAAGCCTTGGAATTTAACACCAAGTTTTGGGCCAAGGACCCTACTCTTTGGAAACAGGACGATTACCACAAAGACTTTATTGTCAAGTTTTTAGGTTGGCAAAAAGTCTATGATTGGACACTGGAACGCATTGACAGCATTTTGAGTTTTGCCCAAGAAGCCAAAGCCAATTTTAAGCATTGTGTCGTGATGGGCATGGGAGGCTCATCCTTAGCACCCGAAGTGCTGCGCACCGTGTTCGGCAAACAGGAAGGCTGGCCGGAACTCATTGTATTAGATACCACCAACCCCGATTGGGTTGGCGCGGCCCGTGCCCGCATCAACCCGGCCGAAACGCTGTTTATTTTTGCTAGCAAATCGGGCGGAACGGTAGAACCCTCATCGCAATTTGCGTATTTTTATGAGGAAGTCAAAAAAGCGGGTATCAAAAACCCGGGCGACAATTTCATTGCCATCACTGACCCCAGTACCGGTCTGGAAAAATTAGCTAAAGAAAAGAATTTCCGCCAAACGTTTTTAAACCCGGCTGACATTGGTGGGCGCTTTTCGGCGCTATCCATGTTTGGTATGGTACCGGCTGCCATTATGGGTGTAGATATTAAAAAGCTCTTAGAAATTGCCCAAAAAGAAGCCGCCACGTTCGGCCCCGAAGCCCCAGTCAAAGACAACGCTGCCTTAGAACTGGGTGCCTTTATGGGCGCTTGTGCGTGCAACCAAACGCGCGATAAGCTCACGCTGTTAACCCCGGCTGATTTTGCCACTTTCGGTCTTTGGGCCGAACAGTTAGTGGCCGAATCCACCGGCAAAGAGGGCAAAGGGATTGTACCTGTAGCCGGTGAAAGCCTGGTGCCCAACTTCACCTACCGCGACGACCGTTTCTTTGTCCACCTCTCCACCGGCAGCGAGGACGACAAGAAAGTGACCGCCTACGCCAGCCAACTGGCCGCCAACGAAATGCCCGTACTCACGATTTACATGCAAGACAAATACCAACTGGGCGCCATGTTCCTGTTGTGGGAAATTGCCACCGCCGCTGCGGGGGCGATTTTGGCCATTGACCCCTTTGACCAGCCTAACGTACAAGCCGCCAAAACCATGACCAAAGAAATTTTGGCCAAACTTTCCAAAGGCGACGTTCCGGCCGAAGTTTCCGCCCCGCTACTGGCCGCGGAAGATTTAAAAGTAAAATTAGACACCTTGGGCCAGGATATTTACTCGCTCTTGGAAAGTAACGATTACTTGGCTATTTTGCCCTATGTATATCCGGACGCCGATATCGAAAAAGCCCTGCTCGCCTTGCGCGATAAAGTGATGAGTAAAACCAAACGTGCCGTGCTGTTTGGCTATGGGCCGCGCTACTTGCACTCCACAGGCCAACTGCACAAAGGCGACGGCAACAACGGCGTATTTTTGATTTTATCGGCCGAGCCGAAAAACGACATCAAAATCCCGGGCCAAACCTACACGTTCGGGCAACTGTGCAATGCGCAAGCGCTGGGCGACTATCAGGCCTTGCAGGAAAAAGGCCGCCGCGTAATTAAAATTCACCTCACGCAGCCGGTAGCCGAGCAGATTAAAAAGATTACAGCCCTGTTTTAAGGTAGAACGGTGCCGGGGAAATATGGTAGCAACACACCGCACTTCCCCAAGCACCGGGGTAACTAGCCAGTACCCTGATTTGTCAGATTTGAGGCCAATCAAGGCCGTAAGTTGAGCGTGGCGTACGTTTTGCGGACCGTGCGCAGCACGGCAAGTACGCAAGCGAAAGTCGGCCTTGAGGGGACCAAATGTGGCAAATTGTTGGTTCACGTATAACACAACATCACGCCCGCCGTTTTATTATGATTAAAGTTTTCATCCAAACCTACGGCTGCCAAATGAACGAGGCCGACTCCGAGGAAATGTTCTTACACCTCTCGGCCCGCGGCGCCGTGCGCACGGATAACCTGGACGAGGCCGACGCTGTTCTTATCAATACCTGCACCGTGCGCGACCATGCCGAACACCGCGCGCTGTCTTTCTTGGGCCGGCTGTGCAAATGGAAACGCCAAAACCCCCAGCGCATCATCATTTTTGCCGGGTGCGCGGCCGAACGGTTAGGGAGACAACTCAAAAAGCGCTACCCCTACTTAAACATTATTTCCGGCGCCAAAAGCATTGAAGATTTTGATGAAACCTTAAACAAAAGCGGCCTGTTTGCCCCCGCCAGTCAACCCGCTGCGCCTCAAACGGGCCTTAGCGCGTATGTGACCATTATGCGCGGATGTAATTTTAACTGCACATACTGCATTGTGCCCAGCGTGCGCGGGCCCATTAAATGCCTGCCCGCGGCGGACATTTTGGCCGATGCCGCGCGCAAAGCAAAGGCCGGTGCCAAAGAAATTATGCTACTTGGGCAAACCGTCAATGCGTATGCGGACGGCAACACCACGTTTGCCGATTTGTTAAACCGCGTGAGCGAAATCCCCGGCGTAGAGCGCGTGCGCTTTACGAGCCCGCATCCCATTTACTTTACGCCGCAGTTTTTAGCCGCGGTAAAGGACAACCCCAAAATTGCCCGCCACGTGCATCTGCCGATGCAAAGCGGTTCCACCAAAGTTTTGCAAGAAATGAAACGCGGCTACACGCGCGAGATTTTTTTAGAAAAAGTGCGCGCTTTGCAAGCCTGCGGGTTTGAAATTTCCACGGATATTATTGTTGGCTTTCCGACGGAAACCGAGGAAGATTTTGCACAAACGCTAAGCTTAGTGGATGAGGCCCAGTTTATTGCTGCGTATTGTTTTAAATACTCCCCCCGCCAAGGCACCCCGGCCGCCCAAATGCCCCTGCACGACGAACAAACGCTGGAAAAACGCCTGGATATTTTGTTAAATAAAGTAAAGGGCCTTTCCGAAGCCGCCTACCAGCGCCAAGTAGGCACCACCCAGCAAGTACTTATGGAAGAGCCGCGCAAGGGAAAAAGCTCCACCAATTTTTGGGTACAAACAGGGCTTGATTTTCCGGCCGGGAGTGTGGTAAGCTGTAAGATAGAGAAGGCCGAAGGAACACTTTTATTTGCGAGGAATGAACATGACTAAAAAATATTCTGAAAAACGCCGTCACCCGCGTATGCCGGTGATCAGCAACTTAATTGAGCCCGTCAATCTGCACTACAAAACCGAGGACGGCAAAGAAACTTCTTTAGTAGCTATCTTGGCGGACTTGTCTGCCTCCGGCATGCGTATGATTAGCTTTTTGGGGGCGCCGCTGGCCGACAAGTTTTCCATTAGCCTGCAGCTACCCGGCACGGATAAAATGGAAGTAAGTGCTAAGCTTGCCTGGGTCAAACAGCGCGAAAACGTTTACACCATTGGGATTGAATTTGTAAAAGTGGCCGAAAAAGATGCTAAACTTATTAGCGAAATGGCCGACGACTTTAACGATTGCGACACGCGCATTTTGTTAAAACTGCCCGACGTGTGCAATCCCAAATGCAAGTGCCACCGCATCTGCAACAAAATCCAAAAAGACGAAAGCTTATTTGACAACGCCAAATAACGCGTTAACTAACAAATTCTTCGCAAAACAACCCCTCACCATGAGGGGCTGTGTGCTTTTATAAACCGATTACGGCATAGTATATTGAAATGCATTACCTGCCAAGCCTACCCGTGTTCCACCAAATATTTTTTTACAATACATTCCTACTTCCTCAATAGCATTAGGACCTTCCGTGCGTTCGTAACAATATAGCGTATTGGGAACTAACGCCGATGGGGCCTGTTGGTATATAACAAACCCGCCCCCTTTGTATTTTCCCGATGTACGTATGGCAATAATCGCTTGAAATAAATTTGACACGCTGTAAATACTTATTCCCCATTCTTTATTATCACAAGCATAACAAATATCCTGACAAAAAAATTCATCCTTTTGTTCCGAGGATAATGAAACATCCAATTGTTCCAAAGAAGAAGCATAACTGCCATTTGCTAAATAATAAGTTTGCGCCGCTTGTGCCAAACTTTTTGCAAGTGTAATTCCTTGTGTCGCACGGCTTTTTTCCACTGCTTTTTGATATTGCGGCACGGCCACCGCCGCTAAGATACCGATGATTAAGACTACAACTAATAACTCAATAAGCGTAAACCCGCCGTTGTGACATAGAGCCGTCATCCCGTACTTCATACCGGATCTTCCACGCATGCTGTTTACTAACTGCAACAGCAAGCGTTGAACATCCTGTGTCCATTTGATGAGATCCCGTATTACAACCTTACGGGACGCGGCCCAAAGGTAATGGCCGCGGCTCAGGATGACTTTATGTTGATTACAACTAATTTCTTTTTTCCGTTCCTGATTATTCATTGTTTTCTCCTTTGTTTAACCCCAACCGACGTAAAAACGGCTGTCTAGTTGAGCTCAGGAACGGGACCCAAAAATACAGCCGTAGCTTGCCACGTGCGTGGCAAACGTTCGGTGCAACCAGGTCTAGATTCCCGGTTGCACCTAAAATCACGGCTGCTTTTGGCGTTCCTGATACGCTTTGGTACCCTGTATTCCGCATACAGTTCCAAAAACAGGTTAAATTGTAATTATAGTATAATAAAAAAAGGCGGCTTTGCCCAGCCTTTTTTATTATGACCTCTTTTATCAAACCCATTGTCATCTGCGGGCCGACGGCCAGCGGAAAAACCGAACTGGCCCTGGAACTGGCACGCCAAACGGGCGGCGTGATTATTTCGGCCGATTCGCGCCAAGTGTATAAGCACCTTACTATCGGCACTGCCAAGCCGCAGGGTTCCTACCAAAACGGCCTTTACACCGTAGGCGGCATACCCTATTTACTGGTGGATTTTTTAGACGTTACAGACACCTTTAACGCCGGGGCTTTCTGTGCGCGCGTGCGCCAAATTCAAACCCAATACCCCACCCGGCCGCTTATTTTTGCGGGCGGCACGGGGATGTATTTGCACGCTTATTTTGTAGGGATGGACGATTTACCGGCAAGCACGCCGCACTCGCGCGCGCAACTTGTTACCTTGCAAGCCAAATACGGCAAAGACGGCTTACACGCCTTACTGGCGCAAAAAGACCCTGTTTCCGCGGCACAAATCCCCCCCGGAAATATCCAGCGCACCATGCGCGCCTTAGAGCTGTGCTTACTGTCCGGCAAACCCGCCAGCCAACTAAAAAGCGGCACGTTTTTTAAACTGCCGGACCCGGCAAAAGCACACTGGGTATATTTAGATTGGGATAAAGAACTATTAAACGCACGCATTGCCGCGCGCACGGAACAAATTTTTGACGGCATGTGCGGCGAAGCGCAAGCACTGTTATCACAAGGGTTTTGTGCCGATATTCCCGCCCTTAAAACGCTGGGCTATCCGCAGGCAATTGCCTACTTGCAGCATGCACTGTCGCGCGCGCAAGCCGTGCAAGAAGTGGCCACCAAAACCCGTCAATACGCCAAGCGCCAACGCACCTGGTTTAACCGCTACACAGGCGCGCAACGTCTGCACCTAGCCCGCCCGCAAGATTTTGACGCAAAAAAACTCACGCAAGAAATTTTGTCTTGCGTGAGTGAGTAAAAAATTCGTTACAGCGCCGCCGGGGTTGCCACGCGTTTTAATTTTTTGACGGTGGGTCTGTCGCCAAAGCGCGCCATTGTTTTTTGAATAAATTTAAGCGTTGTTTGCGGGGCAAAACCGTTAAATACAAAAAACTCATACGCTTGGCCGAATTTCGGAAACGCGGCCCGCACGTCACTAGGCAAAGTGTTATCCATTTTGGCCGTGGCAATGCCCACAATGCCGCCATCCTCTAATACCACGGCTCCGCCGGAGTTTCCGTGATCCACGCCAAAGCCGTCGGCCCCCCATAACGATTTATTTTCCCCAAAATACAGCACCGTTTGCGGGTTGGAAAAATGTTGCATTTGCCCAAAATTCCACCGCGGCACTAGGAGGTTTTGCGGGAGCACCATCAGCGTGGACCCGCCATAGCTATAGAGTGCAGGAATTTTGGGGTTTACCGCCCCTTGCCATTGCACGCGCAAACTGCGCGATTGGCGCACCGCCTGGCTAAATTCTTCTGCCGTAGCCGCATTTCCTTCGGCAAACGTATAGTGATATTCTTGCGGGCGGTAATGAATAAGCGCCACATCCCAAAATTTATGCGTGCTCACGCGCTTTTGGGCATCCACGGTGCGGTACTCTTTCGGCACGTAAATATCGCGTTTATCTACCCGTACAGAGGCATTTACCGGGCCGGCGGCCAGTAAAATTTGGATATCGCACCGATCGTTAAACACGCACATATCTACACAATGCGCTGCCGTAGCAAACCAGTTTTCGTGGATGCGAAACGCCTGGCACGTACTGTTTTGATTGATAATAAGCTGTTTTTGGTAGGCATAATCATCGGCAAACACGGGAGCCGCGTGCACGACCACCCCGGCACAGATACAAGTTAAAAGGAATAAAAGTAATTTTTTCATACTGTTAGTATATATAATAAAGGCGTAAAAAAACAGGGCACTTGGACCCAGATGCCAATAGGCCCTGTAATAACGTAAGCCTCTACCGAGGCTTTGTCAGGCAATGCCTGACCTACAACGGCACCCTTTCCCAAACCTGTAGAGCGGCCTGTTCTTCCCCAAGTACAAGGTTTTATAGAAGATAAGATGATTTTTCAGATTTGAGGCAGATTTGCACCGTAAGTTGCCCGAAGGCGTAGCAGCACTACGTCGAGTTGGCAAATCGGTGCAAAGGTGCCCAAATGTGGAAAATTGTATCGCTGGAAAGCAACAAAATTTAAAAATCTTCCGTTTTTAAATTTTGTGCGCCAAATGTAAGTTCGCAGTAGCAGTTATCTTAAATTTAGTATAATGAAGTATATGAACACAACTATCGTTTTGCTTATCTTATTTAGCTATCTAATCGGCTCCATCCCCACGGGCTATCTAATCGCCAAGCACGTCATGCACATTGACATCCGCGAGCACGGCTCCGGCAACCCGGGCGCCGCCAACGTGTACCGCGTTGTGGGTAAATGGGCCGGAATCTCTACGTTTTTAATTGATGCCGTGAAAGGCTATGTGCCCGTCTTATTAGCGCGCTATTTCTGCCCCGAAATTTACGCCATTGCCATTGTCTGCGGTGTGGTAGCCATTTTGGGCCACATGTGGACGATTTACTTAAAATTCCGCGGCGGCAAGGGCGTGGCTACATCGGCCGGCGTATTTTTTGCCTTGGCCCCTATTCCCACCGCCTTGGCGTTTGCCACGTTTGTGGTGCTGGTAGCTATTTGGGGGCGCATTTCTATCGGCTCTATTTTTGCGTGCGTGGTGCTCCCGATTGCCAGCTGGTGCATGGACTACCCGCTTGCCGAAAAAATTATGGCTACCGCCGTAGGCGCACTGGTTATTTACAAACACATCCCCAACATCAAGCGCCTGCTCGCCCAAAAAGAACTTAAATTTGAGGACGGCGCCAAAAAACGCCAAGCCCATGAAAATAAATAACATTACCGTATTCGGCGCCGGGATTTGGGGCAGCGTGATTGCTCAGCATTTGGCGCGCAAAGGCTACCAGGTCCGCCTGTGGGAATATAACGAGCAACTGCTAAACGTGCTTAAAACCATGGGCCGCCACCCGAATATCCCCAATTTTAAACTGCACGACAACTTGCGCCTAACCGGCAACGTGGCCGAGGCCGTGCAAGATACCGATTTAATTATTTTTGTGATTTCGTCTAAAGCTATCCGCGCCTTTTGCCGCGAACAACTTAAGCCGCTTTTAAACGGCCGCACGGTGCCTGTGATTAGCGCCTCCAAAGGTATTGAGGACAAAACTTTTAAAACAATTTGCGAGATTGTGGAAGAAGAACTGCCGCAACTCAAAAATAAAGTGCTGGCTTTTTCGGGCCCGAGTTTTGCCTTAGAAGTAGCCCAAAATGTGCCCACTAAAATTATGCTCGCCGGGGCCGATAAACAACTTACCCAGGAACTGGCCGAAGTGTTAAACGGAGACCCGATTATCGTCGTGCCCGCTACGGACCGCCGCGGCGTGGAATACGGCGGCGGGGTGAAGAACGTCATTGCCATTGGGTGCGGCGTGATTGACGGCATTGGCGACGGTGCCAACGCCAAGGCCGCGCTTATCACACAAGCCCTGCAAGAGATGAACGATATTATCGTCAGCCAGGGCGGCCAGCCGGGCACGGTGTATAGTTTAGCCGGGTTTGGCGACGCGATTTTGACAGGCATGTCCGCCATTAGCCGTAACCGCCGCTTGGGCGAAAAACTGGGCGCCGGGCTTAGCTTAGAAGAAGCCAAAAAAGAAGTCGGCACCATTGCCGAGGGCGTAAATTCTGTGCAAAGCGTCTATGATATCGCCCGCAAAAATAATTTAAAAACCCCCATTTTAGACGCCATTTGGCAACTCGTCTGCCAGGGCAAACAGCCCCACGTGCTACTGCACGCCATGGGATTTACAAACCGAGGTAATAAATAATTTTATGAATAAAGATGATGTGATCCGCCACCTTACGCGCACCATGCTAGACAAAAAACAAGCCAAATCCGCCGTAGATAAAGTGTTTGAAATCATCAAGCACGGTTTAAAGCGCGACGGCAAGGTTGTTATTAGCAACTTTGGCTCTTTCCACTTAAAAACGGCCCGCCCCGTACAGCGCCGCAACCCCAAAACCGGGGAAAAGGTGCAAGTGCCGGCCAAACAGAAAGTACGCTTTAAGCCGTCTGAGAATATACTCAAAAAATAAAACACCCTTGCAAAAATACCGGACCTAAATAAACGGCATATATCCGCCTATCAATACGGCCAGTTCTTGTACGGTCCTATATCGTGATTCTTTCCCGTATCTTGTCTACATACTTTAGCTTGTACGGAATTATTATCATCGCTTGTAATCACACACTGTCTCCCCCTTGGAGCCATTGAATCAAAATTAGGCCGCACCTGGTAAGTCATGTTTATTTGAGAATTAGAACACGCAAAATTGGCAGCAGTTCCCACCACATACAATATACAGTGTCCCCATGGATAATTATATTGGTAGGTACTACTGCTATCCAATTTATTACCGGGCATATCTATATCCAAGTCTGCAAATTTATCGGTATATTTCCCATTGGCTAAATAATATACCTCTTCGGCTTGCAAAATACTTTCTGTTAAATTTTTCAACGTAGCATACCGGCTTTTAGTCACAGCCACTTGATATTGCGGCACAGCCACCGCCGCCAAGATGCCGATGATTAAGACTACAACTAATAACTCAATAAGCGTAAACCCGCCGTGATTAAATAAAGACGTCATCCCGTACTTGATACGGGATCTTCCACGCATGCTGTTTACCAACGGCAACGACAGGCGTCGAAGATCCTGAGTCAAGCTCAGGATGACTTTTATGATTTGGGTAACCCCCCGCTTACAACTGATTTTTTTCATGTTACATTCTCCTATATAAGTACCGTTCAAACGTTCTAAAACCTTTTATATTGCGTTTTATATGGGGTCCATACGTCCCCCCATATCCGGCCTGATAAAATCGTACCAAAAAAAAAAAACAAGTCAAGCAAAAGTTTTCTAACGACAACAAAAAGTAAACTACCAATCAAATAAACTGGGTTGGTGCGGAACTTTTTGGGTGGGTTTTTTAGACGATTTTTTAGCCGGAACAATACGTTTAACGGGGGCTACTTCCACGCCGTTGACTACATTGTTTTTAGAGGCGGGAGCGGCCAAAATTTCGTCGTCTGTCGGCAAGCACTTAATGGGGTTAAAGCCGACCGATTGTTTAAGGTCCATGGCTTTGTTGGCAAGGGCATCAGGGGCTTTGTTAAATTCGCGCAGCACGTGTTTGATATGAACGGTAAACGGCTCCGCTAAACGGCGGATAACCGCCATTCGCGCTTGTAAGTCCGGGTTTTTAATCTTATATTCGCCGGTAAACTGTTTGACGAGTAGTAGCGAATCCCCCTCAATAAACAGCTCGGTGGCGCCCAGCTCTCCGCATTTGATAAGGGCCAGTTTCAGTGCGGTATATTCGGCTTGGTTATTGGTGCAGTACGCCATAAAGTAGCCCTCCTGAGAGAGCACTTTGCCGTGCATATCGCAAATCACGTACGCTGAAGCACCGGGGCCGGGGTTGCCTCTGCTACCGCCGTCAATATTGATTTTAACTTGCATATTCACATTATACTAAACTACGCGCTTTTACAGTTTTCACATTTGGGCAAGTTTGCACCGACTTTTGCTCCGCGCTCATTTTAAAAAATCATCTTATCCACTACTGTACCTTGTACTTTGGGAAGAACTGACACACCCTACAGGTTTTTATGCCACTATGCGTGTTTTTTCGTATAATAAAGTTATGCTCAAATTTAGACGCCGTAAACTACACTTAAAACTAAAATGGGGCCTGTTGCCCCGTGTGCTTTTTGCGATCGCCGCCGGGATTGCGTGCGGCCTGTTTGTGCCCGATTGGTTTGTGCGTATTGTGCTGACGTTTAACGACCTGTTTGGTAATTTCCTCGGGTTTATTATCCCCCTTTTAATTGTAGGCTTAGTAGCCCCCGGCATTGCCGAACTCGGCCGAAATGCGGGCAAACTGCTCTTTATTACCGCCGCACTGGCGTATGGGTTTACGCTGGCCAGCGGATTTTTCAGCTACGCCGTTTCCGCCACCATGTTCCCGCACTTTTTGGACCCGCAAGCCGGGATTACCTCATTTGGCAAGGTAGCCGAACTTAAACCGTATTTTGTAATTGCCATGCCGCCCGTATTTGGCGTAATGACGGCCCTTGTGTTGGCGTTTACGCTGGGGCTGGGAATGGCCGTCATTCAAGGTAGCCGCTTAAAAGGCATTATGCTGGATTTGCGCGACATCATTGACCGCGTGATTGTCAAAATTATTATCCCCCTCTTGCCCGTTTACATTTTTGGGATTTTTATGAATATGACCGTCAGCGGGCAAGCCGTCAAAGTGCTGGGCGTGTTTGCGCAAATTATTGTGATTATTTTTGCCATTACGGCCGCTATGCTGCTGATGCAATTTATGGTAGCCGGGCTTATCGGGCAGAAAAACCCGTTTGGTATGCTTAAGCATATGTTGGTGGCCTATGCCACCGCCCTGGGTACACAATCGTCGGCCGCTACGATCCCGGTCACGCTCAAGCAAACCATTAAAATCGGCGTGCGCGAAGAAATTGCCGGCTTTGTGGTGCCGCTGTGCGCCACCATTCACTTATCGGGTAGCACGATGAAAATTGTGGCGTGCGCGCTGGCTATTGTCCTTTTGAGCGGGCAACCGGTGCACCTGGAACAATTTGCCGGGTTTATCTGCATGTTAGGTGTAACCATGGTGGCCGCGCCGGGCGTGCCGGGCGGGGCTATTATGGCGGCACTCGGGGTGCTGGAAAGTATGCTGGGCTTTGGGCAGCAAGAACTCGCCCTTATGATTGCCTTGTATATTGCCATGGACTCCTTCGGCACCGCGTGCAACGTAACCGGCGACGGCGCGATTGCCGTCATTGTGGATAAAATTTACAGCCGCAAAAATCCGCCCGCTCCTGCGAATTTAGTATAATAAATTTGGCAGCCTAGGTAACCGCTCCCGGCTAATTTCAGCGCAGGGGGAGGAACTTCCGGACTCCATAGGGCAGTGTGCCGTTTGAAAAGACGGGCCGGTATAAACGCCGGACGGAAAGTGCCACAGAAAATAAACCGCCCGCAAGGGTAAGGGTGAAAAGGTGCGGTAAGAGCGCACCGCGCGCAAGGCAACAAGCGCGGCACGGTAAACCCCACACGGAGCAAGGCCAAGCCGGTCCACAGGTGCCCGCCTTCGTGACCAAGTAGGCCGCTTAGAGTAATGGTTACCGCCCGGTTTTACTAATCGGCCGGGACAGAATCCGGGGTATTGGCTGCCATACCTTTTTTATGAAGGACGCGATGTTGCGTTTTAACGCACGAAACCCAAAACAAAACGTTTTGGGTTTCGTTGATTTCCGGCGATACAATTCCCTTATTCTCTGCGTTACTAAAAAATTATCCCTGAATTTATTTCAGGGTCTTCCACGCTTGCTGTTAATATACGTTAATACTTACGTAACAACAAGCGTTGAAGATCCCGAAACAAGTTCGGGAATTATCTTTATTTATGTTATAATGTAGGTACAATTTAACTCTGTTTTTGGATCCGTGTGCAGAACACGGTTCTCTGTTGGAAAATTCCAACAGGTTATTCAACTCCAAAAACAGCCGATTATAGGCACAAAATGAACGGACCTGCAAACCGTTTGTTTTGTGCTCAATGTTTGCCGCTTGACGGCAAGCTACGGCTGTTGTTGTTTGGAGGAGTTGAATACCCCGGCGATGAGAGCCGTTTTTACATACATGCTCCGGGGCAGAAGAATTGAAATAACATTAAGGAGAAATGTATGAAAAAAGAAAATAAAAAATCTCTTATAAGAAATTCCCGCCCCTCGTCACCCCGCAAAGTTTCTGTGCGGGGTATAGGGGCGGCCCACACACTATATCCCGCACTCCAGGCCTGCGGGATGACGAAGTGTGTGGCCCGCGGGTTTACGCTCATTGAGCTGTTGGTTGTAGTCCTCATTATCGGCATTTTAGCCGCCGTGGCCGGGCCGCAGTACAAAGTAGCCGTGGCCAAAAGCCGGGTAAGCACCATGTTAGCCCTGGGTAAAGCAATAGCTAACGCACAAGAAGCCTATTATTTGACCAACGGAACTTATGCAAAAGATGTAAAAAATTTGGATATAGATATTCCACAAGAATGTCAATTAAAATCATATCCAGGTACTACCGCTTCCCAAACTTTTGCATGCGGGAATCATTTCTTTTTTGATAATAGTGTTGGATTCTTAAATGATCAGATTGCAATCTCTTACTGTCCAAACGCTGTTGAAAACTGGGCCACATGTCTGGCTAAAGAAGATTTAAGAATTAGATTTTATTTACAAAATACTACCTCAGCCCGCGCCGGGAAACATACATGCACAGCTTATAACAACTCCAAACTCGGTAAAGCCATTTGCGCCAGTTTTGGAGATTTTGAAAATAACTGAGATAGCCAAACAGCCGCCCATTTCCGGGCGGCTGTTTATAAACTGTACTCTCAAAATCTTACAACACTTGTTCTAAGACGATATTTTTGGGGGTTTTATTGATTTTCTGCGCGCTGTGTGTGTTTGTCTTTTTGTCTAAGCCAAACACGTTGACGCGGTAGCGCAGTTTTAAATGGTCGCCTTCCGGCTCCACGCTGACAATTTCAAACACTTTGTCGGGCAAATTGCTTTGGGATTCCAACACCACCACTTCTTCTGTGGCAAAATCAGCCGCCGGGTAACTGCCCAAGGCCGTGCGTTTAAAGGCTTTGTAATCGTCCAGCGTTTTGATGCGTTTAACGGCCACCGGGGCTTCAATCATGGTAATGCTCGTACCGTCTGCGGCGCGTTGAGCCGGACGTTGCGAATTTAGCACCACGGTATTTTGCCCGTCGCTAAGCACCACGCCGCTTGTCTTTTCTTCGGCGGGAGCCGCTTCCCCCCCTAACACCACATCTTCGGGCAGATCACTGCGCACCAGCTGGCTAGGCAGTTCGGCCGAACTTTTGGGCGTGTTATCCGCTAAAATTTCTTGCACATTTTCGGGAAGCCCGGCTTTTTCCAACTGGGCGAGGAGTAACTGCGTACCCGGGTCGCGCGCCACGCAACGCGCGGCCACCGGCGTGTGTGCATTGTTCCACAAGGCCATGGCACCACCGCCGCACACCAACCCGGCGGCAAACGTCAGCACCCACAGCAACATGAGTTTACTTTTTTTCATAGGTAGCCACGATGACCGATTTTAAGCCCCCGCGCGGCGTAAAGTTACCCGTCACGGTTGCTTTTTTGGGCTTGCAAGCCTTTACCACATCATCCAAAATTTTATTGGCAATGTTTTCCATAAAAATCCCCATGTCGCGGTATTCCAATAAATAATACTTAAGCGATTTTAATTCCAAGCACAGTTCATCGGGGATATATTCAATAATAATGGTGCCAAAATCGGGCAGGCCCGTTTTGGGGCAGACCGACGTAAATTCCGGCAGTTCAATGCGCACCACATAATCGCGCTTGTATTGGTTTTCCCAGCATTGGATAGCGGGGAGTACCGTATCGGCATTTTTACGCGCATGCGTAGTTGTGTAACCAAAGTCTATATCTTTTGTCATTTGATATGTAACATCCTTGTTGAATTTAACCATACCACCACCACCGCACCCAGCGCACCCATTACCGGCCATTGCCAGGGCAAGGCGCCGTCCGCACTTTTCCACACCAGCCACGCGGCCAATGCGCCGTTTAACAGCACAGATAACACTACATTTTGGCGAATGGTGCTGTATAGTTTTTTATGTATTGCAAAAAGGTACGGGACGGCTTTTAAATCGCGCCGTTTGACAATGACGTCCACCCAATTATTATAGACGTTTTTGCCCGAGGAATACACAACCCCCGCGTCGGCTTTTAACAGGGCAATAATATCGTTAAACCCATCGCCCACCATGACAATCTGTTGGCCTAAGCCTTGCAAATTGCCCACAATTTCGGCCTTCGTTTTAGGCAATACAAAAAAGTTGTATTTTTCAATACCGGCCTCTTTGGCAATGGCAGAAACGGAGCTCTCGTTATCGCCGGACACTAAAATAAGGTCCTTGTTACGCTCTTTTAAGAAACTCACCATCTCCCCCGCCCCGGGGCGCAGCTCGTCTGACAACGTCAAATACCCTAAATACTCTCCGTTAACGGCTACACAAATGACCGCTTCGCACTGTTGGGTAATCTGTTGGCTGATTTGGATGCCCTGTTCCGTAAGCCATGGGATAGACCCGGCCATAATTTCATTGCCGCGGCTTTTAGCCTGCACGCCTAACCCAGGTAGTACGTCAAACGCTAAAATCTTATTGGGGTTTAATTTATGTTCTTTGGCATAGGTATTAACGGCATCGGCAAACGGACCGTCCACCAGTTGTTCGGCTGTAATCACGGCTTTAACGAGCAGTTTAGCCGTTTCTTCTCTTACGGGATAGACACCCGAAACGCGCAGTTCGCCATACGTGAGCGTGCCGGTTTTGTCAAAAAAGTACGTGTTGGCGCTGACAATTTTATCAAGCGCGTGCAAATTTTGGATTTTAAGCGATAACCGCTTAGCCCCCCCGCGTGCAAAAAACCACGGGAAAATGACCGCAAACGCCAACGCCGCCGGACAAAACAGCGCCGTTACAAACAAAAATACGCCCAAGTAAGAGGCCCACGCACTGAGCCCATGGCGGTACAATAAGCCGCCGTACATCAGCACAGCACATACGCCGATAAACGGCAACACCCACGATGCGTATCCGTCCAACAAGCTGCGTTGGCCGGCACGTTGGCGTTCACTATTTTTAATGGCGTTAATGATGCCCATAATAGCCGAAGTGGGCAACGTTTCGGTGACTTCCACATAAATATTGTCTGATTTATTGAGCGTACCCGCATAGACGCGGTTATCAAGCCGTTTGGCGGTAGGCATCATGTTGCCGGTAATAAGTTGTTCGTCAATAGAGGTTTTGCCTTTGCGGATAATACCGTCAGCCGGTAAACGCTCTCCCACTTTTACAAGCACAATGTCGCCTTTTTTAAGTTCGGTAGCAAACACTTTGCGCTGGATACGCCCCACGCACAACCGGGCGGCTTTGGGTAAAAAATCGTCTAATTTTTTAATAAATACGCGGGTGCGTTCTTTTTCCCGGCTTAGGCGCCGCTCTACCCATAACACGAGCGTAATCAGTAACATGGTGTAAACGTACAAGTCCGTTACCGGGCCGTGCCAGCTGACAAAATGAAAACTGTTTAAAACGGAATACAAAAACCCGCACAGCGCACAAATAGACACTAAGGCCGACAAACTAAACCGCCCGCTCCAAACATCTTTGAGCCCACAGCGCAGTAAAATATCACCGCAAAAAAGTAAATCCAAGAGCGCCAAAATAAATACGCCCGTTAGCGTATGCCCTAAGGCAAGCGAGCAAAGCACTAAGAGCAAAAAACATGCCGATAAAAAGAACCGGTATGTAAACGCCTGCGACGGCACCGATAAAGCCGCTGGCAAATAGGGAACAGAAACCATAGCACGCATGTTATTCTTCCTTAGCGCCGCGCAGCAGAAGGCCTTCTTTGGCCAGTTTGTGCCCCGGTAGGTATCGGCCGGACTACAAAACGCTGGCCGAGTGAATTATACGCGCGGCCTTGCGGATAAAAACGCTCGGTTTGCACACGGTAGCGGCCTTCTCCGCTTTTCATAAGCTGGATTTTGCGCTGATATTTAGCAGCGTTTTTCGGGTCCAATTTTAGAGCTACCATATAATTGGCCGTGGCAGACACCGGGTCTTCCACCGCCAGCATATCGCCCATTAAATCATACGCAGGCACATACTTGGGAGCTACTTCTTTCGTTTTGACAAGCGCCCCTAACGCAAAATCTTTATCCCCATTGCGGTACATTAGATCAGCCACATAATAATACGCAAGCCCGTCTTGCGGGTTTAAGGTAATGGCTTGTACTAAATCTTCGTACGCTTCGGCCGGATACCCTGCTTTCGTGAATGCGCGGGCACGCTCTACATACAAGCGGGTATTTTGGGGTTGCACGGCCAGCGCATGTGAAAAATCATCAATGGCGGCTTCGTATTTACCGGCATCAAAATAAGCCAGGCCGCGGTTAAAGAGCAGCGCCGGGTCGTGCGGGCGCTGGGTAGCTGCCGCGCTGAAATCTTGCAAGGCATGGGTTAAATCCCCCGTTTTTGAATAGGCCGTAGCGCGGTTTAACAACGCGCGGAAATAGGTAGGTTGGCGGGCAATCGCTTCGGAAAAATACTGGATAGCATTTCCGTTTTGGTTTTGGTCCATGTACAGCGCGCCTAAGTTGTTATACGTTTCGGGCTGGTTGGGATTTACTTCTAACGAACGCAAATAATCCTGCTCGGCAAAACGACGGTTTTTGGCTTTTTCAGCCTCGTTTTTTGCGGGCATCATTTCCCACAACAGGCCGCGGTTAGTTAGAGCGGGGGCGTGGTCCGGGTTTTGTTTAATCAGCTGATTATATAAAGAGAGTGCTTTTTGGTAATTTCCTTTAGACGTAGCGAGCTTGGCTTGTTGGAACAAGCGCGTATCCGACCCGCACCCCATGAGTATGGCACACACAAACACCATAAGTAATGTTTTTTTCATTTATTTCTCCTTGGCGGTTGGCTTTTTTTGCAACAAACTAACGCCCAGCAGCACCGCCCCTACCGTAATAAAAGAGTCGGCCCCGTTAAATACCGGCCATACCCGCAAATCAATAAAATCCACCACAAACCCTAAGGTTAGGCGGTCGTACAAATTGCCCAATGCCCCGGTTAAAATGAGCACGGCGCCCCACGTGGCCCACGCGCCGTAACTTTCAATCTCTTTCCAACTATATATAATATAGCCGATGACGGCCAGCATCACGATTACTAATAACGCATTGCCGTTTTGAAAAAGCCCAAACGCCATACCTGTGTTTTCCACATAGTTTAGCCACAAATACTTACCCAGTACCACCGGGCCGTTAATAGCCAAATCTGTCAGAGCCCACACCTTGGTAGCGCGGTCCACCAGCAGTAGCAGTGCCGCCACAATAAGCCACGCATGGTGCTTTATAAGCCACGCGCGCACTTGGGGCCACTTAGGCATTAACTACTTCCTCTACGGGCAAGTTTTCTTTTTCAAGTACCTCCGCACAGCGCGCGCAAATATCGGCATGCGGTTGCAAGGTACCTACTTCCGGTTTCCATTGCCAGCAACGAGCACATTTGTGCCCATCGGCGTGCATAACTTCTACCAACAGCGGGTCTTTGCCGTCTTTAATTTCCACCTGGGAAACAATGGCAATTTCGGGCCACAAGTCTTTGGTTTCTTCCAAAAATACTTTGGTGGACAGGTCCGACGTGCTGAAAATCACCTTAGCTTCTAACGAGGAGCCGATAATTTTCTTTTCGCGCGCCTCTTCCAAAAATTTCTGTACACCTTCGCGGATGCGGCGGATTTCGTTCCATTTTTCCTCTAAACGCACGTCCGGGATAAAGGACGAATTGCGCGGCATGTCCGTCAGGAAAATGCTTTGGGCGAAATCGCGCCCCAGCGCTGTTTTGCGCAAGGTTTGCCAGGCTTCTTCGGCCGTGAACGAAAGTACCGGCGCCATCAGTTTTAAAAGCGCCGTGACAATTTCGGCCAGCACGGTTTGCGCACTTCTGCGCCCGGCGGCGTTGGCACCCAGCGTATATAAACGATCTTTGGAAGCGTCCAGCATAAAGGACGACAAGTCCAAAATACAAAAATCGGTTAAAGCACGCACCGCCCGGCGGAAATTAAACTCCGTGTATCCGGCGTGTACTTCTTGGATGAGCGCGTCCAAACGGCCCAGCATATATTTATCCATTTCGGGCAAATCTTTGGCGGGCACTTTGTGCACGGACGGGTCGTAATCGTAGAGCGTGCCTAGCGCGTAGCGCACCGTATTGCGGATTTTGCGGTAGGTATCAATGGGGCCTTGCAAAATCGTGTCCGAGATACGCACGTCACCCTGATAATCGGATAGCGACACCCACAAGCGCAAAATGTCTGCGCCGTATTTGTTGATCACATCTTCGGGATCCACGGCATTGCCGGCCGATTTGTGCATGGGTTTGCCCTCGCCGTCTAATACCATGCCGTGCGTTAAAATCGTTTTAAAAGGGGCGGTATTTTCAAGCGTGTAAGACGGAATGTACGAGCTTTGGAACCAACCGCGGTGTTGGTCGGACCCTTCGGAATAAACGTCTGCCGGGAAGTCCAGCCCGCGGTCTTTTAAAACGGCCGCCCAGGACACGCCCGAGTCAAGCCACACGTCTAAAATATCGGTTTCCTTTCTAAACTGGTGGCAACCGCATTCGCATACGTAGCCTTGCGGTACAAGTTTTTCCACCGGGTCTGTAAACCAAAAATCGGAGCCTTCGTTTAAGGCGCGCTGTTTGATAAAGTCAAACAACTTGGTGTTGATTTGCGCTTTGCCGCATTCTTTACAATACAAAATGGTGACCGGGCTACCCCAAAAGCGCTGGCGGGATAAACACCAATCGGGCCGCAAGCCAATCATCGAGCGCATGCGCTCTTGCCCGGCGGCGGGATAGAATTGGACGTTATCCAAATTTTTCATCAGTTTATCGCGAAGCCCGTTTTTGTCAATGGACATAAACCACTGTTCCGTGGCGCGGAAAATAATCGGGTTATGGCAGCGCCAACAATGCGGATAACTGTGCGAAATGGCTTGCTCTTTAATAAGAGCCCCTAATTCGTCCAACTTTTTGACCATTAACGGGTTGGCCTCAAACACATGCATCCCCGGGAACACGCCCGCGTCTTTTGTGTAGCACCCTTTTTCATCCACTGGGCAGAACGTTTCCAGGTTCCACTGTTTACCGGCTTGGGCGTCTTCTTCGCCGTGACCGGGGGCAATGTGTACCACGCCGACTCCGGCGTCCATAGTCACAAAATCGGTCCAAATGACGGGGTTTTCTTTTTGTGTAAGCGGGTGGTAGTATTTCATCCCCACCAAATCTTTGCCCGCTACGGTGCCGGCTTGCGTGCAGCTGCGGCCCGTATTTTTGATAAATTCTTGCGCCAGTTTTTCGGCCACAATATAATATTCGTGCGTAGCTTCGTCCTGCAACACGGAGTAATCTTCGGTATTGGAAACAGCGGCCGCTTGGTTGGCCGGGATAGTCCACGGGGTAGTGGTCCACACCGCTAAGCTGACGGGCTTGGTGTAATCCAACTCGCCCAAAATTTCCTTAGACGGGTTTACCAATTTAAAACGCAAATAGATAGACGGCGACGAAACATCTTTATACTCGGTTTCGGCGTCGGCCAGGGCGGTTTCGCAGTGCGGGCACCAGGTAATCGTCTTTTGGCCTTTATAGACGTAGCCTTTTTCAATGAGGTCCAAAAACACGCCAATGGTAATGCCCTCGTAGCGTTTATCCATGGTTAAATAGGGGTGGTCCCAATCGCCCTGTACGCCTAGGCGTTTAAAGCCTTGGCGTTGCAAATCAATAAATTTGGCGGCAAACGCGCGGGCCTTTTGGCGAAAGGCAGGCACGTCGGTGATGTGTTTTTTCTCTTGTTTAAGTTCTTTGAGGAGCGCCTGTTCAATGGGCAGACCATGGCAATCCCACCCCGGCACATAGGGCGTATAATGGCCCGTCATGGCACGCGATTTTAAGATGATATCCTTAATGGTTTTATCCAGCGCATGGCCGATATGGATTTTACCGTTGGCGTAGGGCGGCCCGTCGTGCAAAACGAAGTGTTTGCCTTGTTCGTTGCGTTTGAGCATGGCCTCGTAGAGGTTAATGGACTTCCAAAACTCTAAGATGCCGGGCTCTTTCTGCGCCAGCCCCGCGCGCATGGGGAAATCCGTTTTGGGTAACAAAACGGTGTGGGAATATTTATTTTTTGCCATGATAAAACTCCAATACAATACGAATAAAATTTAGTTACTTATATTATACAAAATAACAACGCACGCGAAGAGATAAATTATGCTACAATATGGGTACAATTTAAAGTTTTTGAGCTTAGTATAGGATAACAACAAGTTGTCAAGTGAATCAAAAACACCTGCTATAGGTTTAGCGGGGGTCAGCTGCCCCAACTCAACCGAACACTTCCCACCCTGTGGGGAGTTACGGCTGTTATGTTGGGGATCTCACTTGACACTCAATATAAGGGCCGTTTTTATGGACAAAAGTGTCAAGCAAACCTTGCAACAATTAGACCAGTTAGAAAAAGATTTACAAAAATGCGAACACCGCCTAAAACGCATTGGCCGCGCGCGTACCCCGGTCTATTTTGGGATGCCCGCCCAAGCACAAACTCATTTTAACGGTCTATACCACACCATTAACCACATGCGCTGGATGTTAGGGGCAGACACACTGCCCCCGGAAGGATAAAAATCACCGGGGTGTCTTTCTTTTCTATTCCCCGGCTATTTTGTGCAAATATGCGTGTAGTTTATTGAGGGTTTCCTTACTCACGGTATGCTCCATTTTGCACGCGTCCTCTTCGGCCGTCTTGGGGTTGACGCCTAACACTTGCTCTAAAAACCGCTTGAAAATGGCGTGGCGTTTTTTAACGTCCTCAGCCGCGCGGCGCCCCTTGGCCGTAAGCGTAATGCCGCTATACGGCGAGCGGGTAACATACCCCTCTTCGGCCAGCGCTTTCATGGCCCCGGTTACGCTGGGGGTTTTGACGCCCAGCATATCGCGGATATCACTCACGCGGGCCATACCGTTTTCGCCTGAGCAAAAAGAGACGGCTTCCAAATAATCTTCCATATTCGCGGTTAGTTTCATAGTTGTAGTGTAACATATTTTCAAAAAAAGGGCTTGAATTTTTAAAAGAAGAGTGTTAGAGTAAACGTATAGGAGGCCGTATGAACACCCAAACTTACGTCAACCAATTTTTAGAAAATTTACAAGCACGCAACGCCGCCCAACAAGTTTTTTTACAAGCGGTGGAAGAAGTGGTCCGCACGCTCGGGCCGGTGCTGGCGCCAAACCCCCGCTACATCCAAGAACGCATTTTAGAACGTATGAGCGAGCCGGAACGCATTATTGCTTTTCGCGTGCCGTGGCGCGACGACAAAGGCGAAATCCACGTCAACCGCGGTTTTCGCGTGCAGTTTAACAGTGCCCTGGGACCGTATAAGGGCGGGATCCGTTTTCACCGTTCGGTAACGGCAGACTCCCTCAAATTTTTAGCATTTGAACAAACCTTCAAAAACAGTTTAACCACCTTGCCTTTAGGCGGCGGCAAAGGTGGGAGCGACTTTGACACCCGCGGCAAGAGCGATCACGAAGTCATGCGCTTTTGCCATGCGTTTATTGACGAACTTTTCCACCATATCGGCTATCATACCGATATTCCCGCCGGAGATTTAGGTTGCGGCGCACGCGAAATCGGCTATATGTTTGGCCAATACAAAAAACTCAGCAACGATTTTACCGGCGCTTTTACCGGCAAAAAACCCAACTGGGGCGGCAGTTTACTGCGCCCGCAAGCTACGGGGTACGGCGTCGTCTATTTTGCGCAAAATATGCTAGCCACGCGCGGCGAAGATTTTAAGGGCAAAACGTGTGTGATTTCCGGCGCCGGGAACGTGGGCATTTATACCATGGAAAAATTGACCGAGTTAGGCGCGCGCGTGGTGGGTTTTATGGATTACGGCGGCAGTATTTATGACCCGGACGGCGTGAACGCAGAAAAATTGGCTTATTTAAAAGACTTAGTTTTCAAGCGCCGCGGCAACATCCAAGAATATGCCACTGCCTTTAAAACGGCCCAGTTCCGCCCCGGTCAAAAAACGTGGGATATCCCGTGCGATTGCGCTTTCCCCACCGCGTGTGAGAATGAGCTGAACGGGAAAGATGCCAAAACCTTGCTAGAAAACGGTTGCAAACTGGTGTGCGAGGGGGCCAATATGCCTTGTACGCCCGAGGCAATAGCACAATTTCATCAAGCCAACATTTTATACGCCCCCGGCAAAGCCGCCAACGCGGGCGGCGTGGCGGTAAGCGGGCTTGAAATGACCCAAAACAGCATGCGCTTGTATTGGACCGCCGCCGAAGTGGACGAACACTTAAAACGCATTATGAACAACATCCACGAAAACTGCCTAACGCACGCCGCACAGTTTGCCACCAAAGGCGACTATGTGGCGGGGGCGAATATAGCGGGGTTTTTGAAAGTGGCCGACAGTATGATTGACCAGGGGTTAGTGTAATACTATTCCTGCTTACTCTCCAACAACTCAAACCCAGCAAAACTGGCACAAATGGCTTTTCCCAATTTAGAATTGTTGATGACTCTGCACCCATAGTTTCCGGCCAGATCCGATGAAACAGTTTGATGTTTTGGCCTAATTGCCAAAAAAGTTGATATTTAACATAAATTCAACTAGTTTATCCCTACGCTTAGCAGTTAGTCCACTAGGCACTCTTAATTTTGAAACCCTACCAAAAAACGTTACATCACCGGGGTCGTTTCTAATTCAAAGGTATCGTGAACCAAAATGTACTGCCTTGCCCCAGCCCCGCACTCTCCACTCCAATCTCCCCCCCATGCGCCTGAATAATCTCTTGCGCAATGGAAAGCCCTAGCCCCCAACCTTGTTTTTTAGCGTTGCGGTCCAGGTCCGATTGGTGAAATTTTTGGAAGATTTTGTCTTTTTCACTGTGCATCACGCCGGGGCCGGTGTCTTTGAGTTTAAAAACTAACCACCCGTCATGCACGTAGAAACGCGCCTCAATGCGCCCGCCCTGGGGTGAAAATTTAATCGCGTTGCCCATTAAGTTATTAACTACTTGCGAAATACGGAAACGGTCCGCCACCACAGTTACTTCTTGCGGATATTCATATTTCTGTAAAAAAATCCCTTTCTTTTGCGCGCCCACATTTTGTAGTGCCACTACGTCATTTAAAAGCGCGTTAAAATTAAAAGGCTGTTTGTCCATGCTAAACTGCCCGGACTCAATACGTGAAATATCAATGAGGTCCGCCATGAGCATATTCATATTGTCGGTTGCTTTTAAAATGTTATTAAGAACGGCTTGGTCACTATTACCGCCAACGGCATTACCCGTCGTATTGCGGTCCATCATAAGTACTGACGTAAACCCCGCAATGGCCGAGAGCGGCTGGCGCAAATCGTGCGCGGCAATGGACATAAATTTAGAACGGATATCATTTAAGCGGTTTAATTCCTGGTTGGAGAGGCGCAACTTTTCCACCATGCTTTCGAGCATATTTACTTTGCCCGAAAGTTGCATTTGCAAGTTAGCAATTTGCTGTTGGTAGTTGTGCTCGGCCTTCATAATGGTACGGTTCATTTTACGCAGTACAAATTTACGCGTGATCCAATAGGTAGCCAACGCAATAACGGCCACAATCAGTAAGGAATAAGAAAGTAAAATTTGCGAAGTAGTCATAGTCCCTCTATAGTATCGGCGCGCCGTACACGCGCGCTAAGTCTTGTTTCAAAATGCTCCCCTCACGCAGTAGCCGCGCCGGGGAGGCCGTTACATCCAGTACACTAGATGCCGTTGGGCTAAGCGTACCGCCCAGCAATATAAAATCCACCAGACCGTCAAACGTGCTAAGCACACTTGGCTCATCCGTGAGTACAGGTTGCCCGTGCAAGTTGGCACTTGTGGAGCACAGCGGCCCGCGCATCTGCGCCAGTACGCAGCGCAACGGCTCGTAAGCCGGAATGCGGATGCCTAACCCGGCCGCCCCGCGCAACAACGCTTTACCCATTTGCGTGGGCGGTAAAATGAGCGTCAGTCCGCCGGGCCAATACACCTGCACCACCCGCATAGCGGACGGCGAAAACTGGGCAATCTGCTCAGCCTGCGCCGCGTCTGCCGTTAAAATCTGGAGCGGCTGATGAGTGGGGCGCTTTTTTATTGTATAAATTTTTTGCACGGCTGTTTCACAAAATGCGCCCGCCCCAATACCGTACACCGTGTCCGTGGCAAATACAGCTACCGCGCCGTTATCCAGGGCGCGGGCCAAATCAGCCGCTTGGGCGGGTGTAAGCGTGTCAGCTTTCAAAATCTTCGTCATCTTCCGCCTGTGGGGCCGCACCGTCAAAGCAATCAATGACGAGTACAAACTCCCCCTGTACTTTCTTTTTTTGGCTAAATTGCACCGCCAACTCGCGCGCCGTGCCGCGCGCATATTCTTCATACACTTTGGATATTTCCCGCGCCGCTACCACCGGGGTATTTTCCCCCAGCGTTTTGGCAATCAACTCCAACATTTTTACCACGCGGTACGGCGACTCATAGACGATAACCGGGTGTTTTAACGCCGCGGCCGCGCTAAGCAATTTAGCGGCCTTACCCGGTTTGCGCGGCAAAAAACCTAAAAACGTAAATGCCCCGCCCGTCAGCCCGGCGCCCGATAACGCGCACGCCATCGCCGTCGGCCCGGGTAGTGCCGTTACCGCCACGCCCGCCGCTACAGCGGCTTTGACCAATTTCCAACCGGGATCGGAAATGCACGGCGTGCCGCAATCGCTAACGAGTGCACAACTTTTGCCCGCTCGCAGTGCTTCCAAACAGCGCGCCACGGAACGTTCGTCATTTTCGTTATAACGGTAGAGCGGTTTATGGATTTGAAAATACGTTAAAAGGGTTTGCGTGCGGCGGGTATCTTCGCACAGCACCGCATCGCACGTTTGCAATACGTCCAGCGCGCGCAACGTAATATCCCGCAAATTGCCGATTGGCGTAGGCACTACATATAACATATATATAAGTATATCAAAAAATACAATATGCTATAATAAAGTTACAATTTATTTATTTTTGAGCCGTATACCTACGGGAGATGACAACATCTCAGGCAAATCAAAAATGACCACTTAGGTTTAGCCGGGGTCAGCTGCCCCAACTACAACCGAATGTTCGTTACGCACGTAACGGACTACGGCTGTTATGTTGGGTGTCTTGCCTGAGACTTGATATAAGAGCCGTTTTTATGGATAAAATTACCCAGCAAACCTTGCGCCAGTTAGACCAAGTGGAAAAAGAGTTACGCAACTGCCAAGCCCGCTTAAAAAAAATCGGCCGGGCGCGCGTGCCGGTTTATTTTAGTGTGCCATCTAAAGCCACACACGGTTTTCAAGCCATTTACTACGCGCTGGACGATATGCGCCATATTCTGCAAAACCACCCCGAAAAAATAGAAGGCTAATCCCCCCATATTTAGTATAATAAGTGTTTGTTGCTACTTATAAAAACACAAGGGGATTTTAAACAAAAATGTCACGCATCTTACAAAAAATCAAACTCAATACGTTTGCGATGATTTTGGGCATTATGGGCGCCGTTACCGTTATGACGTGGATTGTGCCCAGCGGCAGTTATAACCGCATAGAACAAGACGGCCGCTTAATGGTGGAGTCCGGCACGTACCACGCCGTAGCCAGTGCCCCACAAGGAATTTTTGATGTGTTAAAAGCCCCCATTGAAGGGTTTGAAAAAGCTGCGCTTGTCATTGTGTTTTTACTGGTAATCGGCGGGGTACTTTCCGTTGTAGAAAAAACGGGGGCAATTGCATCAGGCATTGGGGCGGCCAGCCAGTTTTTCAAGCGCAACCCGAAGCTACGGTTTTTGTTTATTCCGCTGGGTATTATTACGTTTTCCCTCTGCGGCGCTACGTTTGGTATGTGCGAAGAAGCCCTTATCTTCATCCCCATTTGTATCCCATTGGCTCTATCGTTAGGCTATGATTCCACGTTGGGAATTGCTATTCCGTTTATCGGGGCCGGGGTTGGGTTTGCCGCCGCGTTTACCAACCCGTTTACCGTCGGGATTGCGCAAGGCATTGCGCAAGTGCCGCTGTATTCGGGCATTGGGTATCGTCTTATTATTTGGGCCGTCTGCACCGCGGTAGTAATTACGTGGCTGAGCCTATATGCCCGTAAAATCCATAAAAATCCGCAGGCCAGTTTAACCTACGAATTGGATATTGAAAAACGCAAAGAACTAAAACTCTCGCAAGAAACGCCCAAAATGACGCCCCGCCAAAAACGCGTACTCATTACGTTTGGGCTGGGAATGATGTGCTTAATTATTGGCGTACTTAAACCGCAAATTTGCGCTTTTATCAATAATCACTGGGGTATTGATTTAATGGAAATGTTGCACCTGGAAGCGACCGGCTGGTACATTGCCGAAATTGCCGCCTTGTTTTTAGGCGTTGGATTTGTGTGCGGCATTGTAGCCAAAATGAAAATGCAACAATTTAGCGACGCATTCTTTGACGGCGTGCGCGGCATGTCCGAAATTGCCATGCTACTTTGTTTTGCGCAAGCCATTGTGATTATTGCCAACAACGGGCATATTTTAGACACGCTCCTGGAGTGGATGAGCGGCGCTATTAAACACCTGCACCCCATTTGTGCGTCTTGGGCAGCTATGATGTTGCAAACCGTGATTGACTTTTTTATCCCGTCGGGTTCCGGCAAAGCGGTGCTGACGATGCCGGTTTTGGCCCCGCTGGCAGATTTAATCGGCATTACGCGCCAGACCATGGTATTGGCGTTCCAATTAGGCGGAAGCTGGCTTAATATCTGCATGCCCACCGACCCGGTAACGATTGCCGCCATTGGGTTTGCGCGCATTAGTTTTGGCAAATGGCTCAAATGGGTATTGCCGCTACTGGTAATGATGTATTTGTTAAGTTTTGGGTTTTTGATTCCTCCCTACTTTACGGGGTGGTAAAATGCTTGGAGGCGCGCTCTAATGGTTTTCACATTTGGCCTATCCAAAGCCGACTTTCGCTCGCGTACCTGCAACGCTACGCGTTGTCTTGCAGACGTACGCCACGCTCAACTTGCGGCTTTGCCTAGGCTCAAATCTGAAAACAGGATGAATTACATTATATTCTCCGCGCTCTAACATAAAAATTTTACCCTACCTTGCATTTATTTTGTTTGAGCCAAGGCAAGGGTTTTAAATAAAACAAAAAAGAGGAAAACAAAAGGAAATGAAACAAGTCGTAACTCATTCTTTTGCAAGAGCCAAAAGGATGTTATGCAACACCTATTTCTTGGTGTTTGCTATTATGGCCACCGTGGCCATGTTAACGTGGGTACTCCCCACCGGGCAGTATGACCGTATCGAAGAAGCCGGGCGCACTATGGCGGTGGCGGGCTCCTTCCACCCCGTAGCAAAGGCGCCGCAAGGTATTGGCGATATTCTCGCCGCCCCCGTCAAAGGGTTTACACAATGCGCGGAAATTATCGCGTTTATTTTGGTAGTCGGTGCTTTGTTTACCATCATTGAGCGCACCGGGGCCGTGCATACGGTAATCAAAAAAATAAGCGCCTTCTTCTCCACCCATCCCAAGTGGACCAAACTATTTATCCCCGTCTGTATTTTCTTGTTCTCCATATGCGGGGCTATGTTTGGCATGGAAGAGGAAACGCTGATTTTTATTCCTATTTTTATCCCGCTCGCGCTGTCGTTGGGATACGACACCGTAGTCGGTATGAGCTTGCCATTTATCGGGGCATTTACGGGCTTTTCGTCCGCGTTTGTGAACCCGTTTACGGTGGGCATTGCCCAAAGTATTGCACAACTTCCCATGTATTCCGGCTGGGAATACCGCCTAGTCGTGTGGTTTGTATTTACGTCGGTCGTAGCCGGCTTTTTCAGCTGGTATGGCGAACGCGTACGCAAAAACCCGACCAAAAGCTTAACCTATAAAATGGACCTGGAAAAACGCGCCGAACTGCAAATTATTAACGACGTGACGCCCGAACAATCCTTTAAGCTAACCCGCCAGCATAAGCTAGTCATTTTATCCTTTACCGTAGGGATGATTGCGCTGTTTTACGGCGTAATCCGCTATCAATGGTATATGATTGAAATTGCCGCTGTGTTTGTAGGTGTATCCATTGCCAGCGCGTATTTCGGCGGACTTACAGTGGACGAAACGAGTGACGCATTTATTGACGGCGCTAAGTCCATGGTTAGCGTCTGCATTTTAATGGCACTGGCGCGGTCCATTGTAATTATTGCCACGCAGGGTAACATTTTGGACACATTTTTGAACGCCATGAGCCAAGTGGTCGGGCATTTGCACCCGATTGTGGCTTCGTGGGCTATGTTCTTAACGCAGACGTTCTTGAACTTTTTTGTACCGTCGGGCTCCGGCCAGGCCGTGCTGACCATGCCGATTATGATTCCGCTGGGCGACCTGGTGCACGTTTCGCGCCAAACGGTCATTTTGGCCTTCCAATTTGGCGACGGCTGGGGCAACCCCATTTTACCCACAGCCCCGGTTACCATGGGTGCGTTAGCACTAGCAGGAATTTCGTACCCACAGTGGCTCAAGTGGTTTATTAAACTAGAGGTAATACTCGTCGGGTTATCGCTGCTACTACTGATACCGGCTTATTATTTGTGGTAAATGAAACGGCGGGCGTAATGTTGCGTAGTACGTTGACCAACAATTTGCCAAAATCTTTCCAGTTTGCGCCGACTTTCACTTGCGTACTTGCCGCGCTACGCGCGGTCCGGCAGACGTACGCGGCGTTCAACTTACGGTGCAAACTGGTTTGATTTTGACAAATCAGGGTACTGAAAATTTTACCCGGTGTTTTTGAGTCTGGCTGTTTAGCCCGGCTCAATTTTTTAATAACTCCAAGATTTCCAGTACGAAATTGCTGTATTTTTTCCTGTTTCAGATCTACATACTTTAGCCTGTGGAGAATTATTGTCTGCAGTATTAACAACACATTCTTTCTTCTTGGGAGAGGATGGTGAAAACTGTGGTCTCACTTGATAAGTCATTCCAATATTTGAATTATGACAATTAAAATAAACGCTGGTATTTGAAACATACAGGAAACAATTCCCCCACTCGTACATATATCTATCTACAGAACTTGTATTTAATTTTCCACCCGGCATATCTATATCCAACTTTTCAAACCTGTTTGTATATTGTCCGTTAGCCAAGTAATATACTTCTTCCGCTTGTAAAATACTTTCAGTCAAATTTTTCAGTGTAGCGTACCGGCTTTTGGTTACAGCTACTTGATATTTTGGTATGGCTACCGCTGCCAATACGCCTATGATTAACACTACTACCAATAACTCCATCAGCGTAAACCCCGCTTTTGAGCAAAAACAACTCTTAAAACAATTCTTTTTCATATTATGTACTCCCCCATTTATATAAGTTTATCTTTCTTTATACTTCAAATTTACCAAAAAAAAAAAACAATGCAACTATTTTTTAATGGAGCAAACAAAAACACCTAAAAAATATCGTCTTAACTTATGCTACAATAGACGTATATGTTGCCCGAGCTAAAAACCGTTTCCTATTTTGCACCCCTTGATTGGGCCGTGTTTGCCGGCGTCCTCTTGGCCACGGCGGCGGCAGCGTTTTACGGCTCGTGGCGGCTTAAAAAACACAGGGATAAACCCTCTGCGCTGGACTACCTGCTTATGGGCCGGCAACTCACACTGCCTTTGTTTGTGGCAACGCTGGTGGCTACGTGGTACGGCGGCATTTTTGGCATCAATGAAATTACGTTTAACTACGGCATTTTTAATTTTGTTACGCAGGGCGTGTTTTGGTATATTGCGTATCTCATTTTTGCGTTTTTTGTAGCGGAAAAGCTGGCCAAGTATTCGTCATTTACTCTGCCCGATTTAACTAACCAAATGTTTGGTCCTAAGTCGGCCAAAGTGGCAGCTATTTTGGTACTGTGCTACATTGCCCCGGTCGCGTACGTGCTGTCTTTGGGCCTGTTTTTGCACATGGTGTTTGGCATGAGCGTGCTTTGCGGCATGATATGGGGCACGCTGTTTGTGTGCTTATACAGCGCGTGGGGTGGGCTGCGATCCGTCGTATTTTCGGACCTAGTGCAATTTTTTGTTATGTGCAGTGCGGTGGGGATGGTGGTGGTGTTTTCGGTCCACAGTTTTGGCGGACTGAGCTTTTTAAAGGCCAACTTGCCCGCAAGCCATTTCACGTTAACGGGCGGGAACTCGTGGCTGGCCACGCTGATTTGGGGCTTTATTGCACTGTCCACCTTAATTGACCCGAGCTTTTATCAGCGGTGTTTTGCGGCCAAGTCGCCGCGGATTGTTAAGAAAGGGATTTTAATTTCCACCGTCATTTGGTTTTTGTTTGATTTCTGCACGACGGCCGGCTCTTTGTATGCGCGCGCGTTACTGCCGCAGGCCGAGCCCGGGCAAGCGTATTTTTTCTATGCCATTCAATTACTGCCCGTTGGGTTTAGAGGATTTTTTGTAGCGGGCATTTTGTCGATTATTTTATCCACTTTAAACTCGTTTTTATTTATTGCATCCAACACGCTGAGCTTTGACTTACTACGCAACCGATTTAAAAATATCGTCGTATCCAACCGTATTTCTATTTTTGCCGTGGGGGCATTTTCTATTCTTTTGGCGCAATTTTTCCACGGCAGTTTTAAGGAAATTTGGCTGGTGCTCGGCTCGTATTTTTCGGCGTGTTTACTGGCACCCATTTTGCTGGGATACTTATCCCCCAACCGCATCAGCGACAATTTATTTGTGGTGTCTGCCGCCGCCAGCGCGGGTGCTATGACGGTATGGTACCTATTACCTTTTGCGCAAATTTTAGACCCCTTTTATATTGGCGTGTTAACAAGCCTTATTATTTTACTGTTGTTTAGGAAACCCAAACATGCGGACTTATCGGGCATTACTGATTGGTAACGGGGAAACTGTTTCCCCGCGGTTACTCAAAAAGTTAGCGGCGCAGGCCGATTACGTATTAGCGGCCGACGGTGGGGCTGACAACGCTCTGGCGTACGGCATAACGCCGGACGGCGTGATTGGAGATTTGGATTCGGTTTCCGCACGCACTAAAAAACAGCTTTCAGACCGCATTTTGCACGTGCCCACGCAGGATAATACCGATTTGGAAAAAGCGCTTTTGTGGCTCATCAAGCAGCATTTTACGCACGTTACATTAGTGGGTTTTGTGGGCGATCGGTGGGATTTTTCCGTCGGTCATTTACTGGCCCTTACACGGTTTGCACGTAAGCTATCCATTTGCGTAGCGGGCAACAAATGGCGGATTTTCCCCCTTGTGCACGGAGCTGAATTTACGTGCAAAAAAAATAAACGCGTGAGCTTAATTGTGCTAAAAACCTGCACCGGGGTAACGCTAACCGGGCTTAAATACCCCTTAAAAAATGCGCGGCTCACGCCGGGCACCACGCGTACGCTTAGCAACCAAACGGCAAGCACACGCTTTGGAGTTTCTTTCACGCGCGGCACGCTCCTGGTGTATTACGAAATCTAACAACGCTAAAAGGAAATAATAAAAAAGGCTGGCAATAACCAGCTATTTTTATTTATTGCCCCAACGTATAACGAAAGTTCGCGATAATTTCAAACGCGTTCGTAAGCCGCATAGACGAAGAAAGCGGAATAATTTCAAAATAATGTGGTGCAGTTCTAGGCGCATGCCGACGTAGCGTACGGCACGAAGCGGCCCAAAGGGCCGCAAGTACGTAAGGAGGCTCGCAACAACGAAATGCACCACATTAGGAAGAAATTATGTTAGAATAGAGGTGTAGGAAAACAACAATTTTATCCTGTTTTTGGAAGCGTTTAAGAAACGTAGAGCTTGCCTTGGCAAGTACTGTTGAACTCCAAAAACAGCCGAATTAGGCACAAGATGAAAGGAATTGCAAACCTTTTGTCTTGTGCCGAGCGTTTGTCATTTTATGACAGGCCACGGCTGTTTTCGTTTGGGTTCGTTCAACAGGCTCAGGCATCTCAGCCGTTTTTGTATACATATTTTCCAAAAGCAGAAAATTAAAAATACAGGAGAAAAATGTATGCAAAAAGAAAATACCAAACAATTCATTACCACAAACGATTCCCGCCCCTCGTCACCCCGCAGTGTAGCTGTGCGGGGTATAGGGGCGGCCCACACACTATATCCCGCTATATCCCGCACAAAAACCTTGCGGGATGACGTAAGCGGGATGACGGCTTTATTTGATACCCCCTCATCGCCCCTTCGGGGCACTTCCCCCGCCAGGGGGGAAGTGAACGGTGGTTTTACGCTCATTGAGTTGTTAGTAGTGGTGCTGATTATCGGCATTTTGGCGGCGGTGGCCGTGCCGCAATACAAAAAAGCGGTTATAAAAAGCCGTTATGCCACCTTAAGAAATTTAACGGATAGTATTGCCCAAGCCCAAGAAGTTTATTACTTAACCAATGGCGCCTATGCAACTGATTTTGAAACCCTAGATATTAGTTTGCCAGGAGGTAACATTGACAAAGAATACGCTGCAGATGATGATAGAGCCGACATAAAAAGAAAAAAATATTACTACTATGATTGGGGCAAGTGTGCCATTGAATCCAGTTATACGTATTGTGAAAATACATCTATTCAAATGTTTTATGAAATTATGTATCAACATATCTCTGGTTCTTGGGGTGGGCGACGTATATGCGGGATAAGGACTGACAATACCTCAATCCAAGCACAAATTTGCAAAGCTGAAACCGGGAAAACAGCACCTAATTATTTTTATTAATCCCAATCCCGCTTTTTGAGTTCTTTTTGGGCGGCTTTCCAGCCGCCGTCGGCGGCTAGTTGCAAGTAGTCACGGGCTACGTCCATTTGGGCGTTGGCTTTATAAATCACGCCGGCGTGGTAAGCCATTTCGGGGTTGGCTTCATACACTTCGTGCGGGATAGATTTGATTAAATCAAGTGCTTGTTCGTGCTTGCCTTGCAAGTAAAAAATCCAGGCTTGCGTATCCATAAAAGAAACATCTTGCGGCATAACGGCCAACGCGCGCGCGCTATACTCGGCCGCTTCGTCCAGGCGCATTTTACGCAGCGCCCACGAGTAAGCCTGCAAATTAAGTGCGGCGGCGTTTTGCGGATTTTGCTCTAAAATAAGGGCGATTTGTTTTTCCATTTCTTTGTATTTTTTTTGGCCTTCCAACGCGTACGCGTATTGCAAGCGCACGTCTTGGTTATCAGGCAATTTTTCCACAAGCGGCAGTAGCACCCGGGCCGATTGGCGGTACTTACCGCGCTCGTACAGCACAACCGAGTACAAATAAGCTACTTCGTTGTTATCCTTAAATTTTTTGTATGCTTGCGAAATGGTTTTAAAACTTTCGTCGTTTTGATTTAGTTTGCGCTGAAAATAGCTGACCTGGATTTGCTTGGTGGACGAGTCGTCATAATCGGCCGTGTCTTTGAGGTAGCTAATCACGCGCGGATAATCGCCTTTTTGTTCGGCCAGTACCGACAGGAAATACCCGGCCGCAATGTTGCCGTTATCGAGCTCTTTGGCTTTTAAAAAGTAATTCTCGGCGCGCGGAAAATCTTTGACGAGCACATATACCGAGCCCATTTGCGCGTACATTTGCGCGGTGGCATAGCCCATTTTTTCCAGTTCTTCCAGTTCGTGCAACATCAAAAAATACTGGCTTGTTTTTTCGTATACGGTGGCGCGGCCGACGCGCGGCTGCGGGTTTTCGGGGTCTAACGAAACGGCTTTATCAAACGCTTTCAAAGCCGCCGGATAATTGCGGTGATAGAGATACATACGGCCGATTTCAGTGTAAATTTCGGGCGCGTAGTTGGGGCGCGTGCGGGCCAATTCTTTGAGTTCGGTTTCGGCTTTTTGCGGGTCCGTGGCCGCTAAAATCGTCACGTACTGAAATAAAATGCGCTCATCTTCGGGCTCCAGTTCTAACGCTTTTTCATACGCGCGCAAGGCTTCGGGTACGTTTTCTTTCGTCCATTGGTAGGCCCCGTACACGCTCCACGCGTCGGCATCCTCACCGGCAGTTTCAATAAAATCAACATACGGGTCCGCCAGCGACACCACATTAGCTGCCAGCGCCTCCGCCACCAGTTGCTGTTTAAGATACCATGAATCCGGCTCTTTGGCCAGGGCCTTTTGCAACAGGGAAAACCGGGCCGGGTCCGCGTTGCGCTGGGCATAGGCGGCCTCTAAAAATGTGTTAAACAAAGCGGCTTCTTGGCGCGCCTCTTGGCTAAGCGGCAACGCCTCGGCTTGCAAAGCTACGTACAAAATTCCCAGTAAAACCCATTTTTTCATGGTACGTTCCCCATAATTAAAGCGTCCGTTCCGTCTTTGTAAAACCGTTTGCGCACGCCCAATACGACAAAGCCCGCCTTTTGATACAAGGCTTGCGCGGCTTGGTTGGCGGTGCTGACTTCCAACGTAACAGGCTCGTTGTGAATAGCCGCCAGTGCGTGTTGCATAAGTGCCGTGGCAATCCCTTGGCGTTGGTGGTCTGCCGCAACGGCTACATTTAATAGTTCCCATTGCCCGGCCGTGCCGCGCAAGGCAATAAATCCTACCAGTTTTTCCCCGTCTTGCGCGCACCAAATGCGTGCGGCGGGTTGGGCCAGTTCGGCTTGCCAATCGGCTACGCTCCAATGTGCACTAAAGGCAACGGAGTTGTCCAGCGCGGCTAAAACGGAGGCTTGCGGAGCCGCGGCGGGCGTGATGTTCATTTGGGCACCACCAGTTCAAAACGCGCCGGCTTTAAATAAAGCGGATCTAGCGCGTTAGCAGCCCAGGTATCGTCTTGCGCTAATGTAGCCAGGGTACGGGCCTGTACGCGGCAATCTTTATACGCGGCCAACGGGTAAGCACTGCCCAGTAACTCAGTTAAAGGGGCAAATTCTTTGTCGGTCCCCGCTACAAAAATCGGGGCGGGATAGGCGGACAGTTTGGTGAGCAGTTCCTCGCGGCTGAGCCATTGGGGGCCGACGTTTTGTGCATCAAAAATTTGCAAGAAATACTCCTCACGGAATGCATGCAACACCACCGCTAATGCACCCGCGGGGTTTTGTTTTTGCCACGTTTGAAACGTGCGGGACACCGCTACTTGCGCGCGCAGTACCTCAAAAAGGGTGGCCCCGCGCACAGCGGTTTTGTTGAGCATTTGCATCATGGACGCAAACGTAAGCGCAATACGGATCCCCGTAAAACGCCCCGGCCCGCGAATGATAAAAATGCGGGAAACGTCCGGCAACGCGGCGTTGGCTTTGGCAAGGAGTCCGCGCAAAACTGGGAATAGCAGTTTTTCCTGCTTAATTCCTTTGCGCCGCGCGGTGTAGAGTTTTCCGTCTTTTTCCAGCGCCAACAGCAACGGCGAGCAAGACGTATCCATCACTAACGTGCAACCTGGCATAAACGCTCCAATAATCGGTCCGATACGCGCCCGAATGAACGCAGTTCAATCGTGCGGGTATCCTGGGCCTGCAACCTAAAATTCATCTCCAGCCGGTCGGCGGGCAACAGTTGGGCAATCGGGTCCGGCCATTCGGCTAAAATAATAGCATGCTCGTCTTCCAGCATTTCTTCAAACCCTAAGTTGAACACTTCGCCCGGCTCCAAACGAAATAAATCAATGTGAAACAAGCGCGTGTGTTTATTTTTGTATTCTTTTAGCAAACTAAAACTGGCACTGGTGGGCGAACTTTTAAGCCCCAGCGCCCCAGCAATCCCTTTGACAAACACGGTTTTCCCCGCCCCAATCGGCCCGCGCAAAAAAATAATTTCCCCCCCTTGCAAGGTTTTGGCAAATGCCGCGGCCAAAGCTAGGGTATTTTCGCGCGAAATAGTTTTAATGTGAGCTTGTTTCATAAAATTTATAGGGGTTTAACGCACGGTTTTGATACACACTTCCCGACCATCGGGCAGGATTTGACGGTCCTGGTTGGACGGGTCCGGCGTTTCTTTACCGTCCACCACAAAGGCATACTTATATTCGCCGCTGGCCAACGACACCGACGTTTCAAAATACCCTTTTTTATACGGGGTCAACACAATAGCATCTTGCCCCCAACGGTTAAAATCGCCCACCAGCTCCACCTTACCGGCATTTGGTGCGGTGATAAAAAATTTACGATATTTGACCTCGGTATCGTAGGAAACCGGAGCCGGCGTATGACGGGCTAGCATATCTTCTTTGTTTAAAGGGACCACAGGTTCAGCACCTTTTAATGTGCCGGACATAAAGGTGTAATATTCGTCAGCCACGTTAAAAAACCAAATCAGCGCCCCGATCAAAAGAAGTAAAAAAACGGCAAACAGCCCACCCGCGCGTTTAGTTGTCTTCATCCAAAAAGCTCCGTTCATAGAAAGTAGCCCCTAGCTGTTGTGCCAGTTTGGCCAACGCTTTAGTATCGGCCCCGGTATTTTCTACACAGCTTAAAATCACTTTTTCAAACCCGGCTTCTACGCAATCCTGCAAAAAAGCCAGCACGTCCGGATAGGCGTTTTGGTACTCGGGCTCCGGACGGACGAGTTGGCGCCATTTTTCGGCACTTTCGGCATTGACACTGACATTGACAATATCCACCACACGGCGCAAATCCTCTACAATGGGCTTATGGTTAATACGCGCCCCCAAACCATTGGTATTTAAGCGGATTTTAAACGGCGGGAATTTAGCCTGTGCTTGCCAACCTTTTAAGGTTTGGGCCATGTATAAGAGAACGTCCAAGCGCATGGTCGGCTCTCCATAGCCGCAAAAAACCACTTCGTTAAACGGGGCTTTTTTAAGTTCGGTTTCCAATTCGTGCAGCACTTCTAAAGCGGTAGGTTCGTTACCGGCTAAGTTTAAATTATTGCCGTGAAAATCCATTTTCCATTTAGTTTTGATGCAAAATACGCATAAATTGGGGCAACGATTGGTAATGTTCAAATAGACATTATTACCGAAACGGTACGCAATTTTGGGTAAAGCAGTAGTCATAAAAAACCTCTTACAATTATTATAGCAATTTGAGCGCCCTGGGACCGGGCCCACCCTCCAATTAGGCCTTAAGACCCTGGTAAAATATAGCCAATTAGCTAAAATGAAAGTAGGAGCTTTTATGCGCAAATTACTTTCTTTATGTTTACTACTCCTACTAGCTACCGGGCCTGTATACGCTCAACGCGGATGGAATTGGCTAAAAGGCGGAGCTAAAAAATCCCAAGGCAAAGCCAAGTTGACAAATATTAATATCTCACGTCAATTAAATCAACGTATGGCTCAAACGTTCCGCCAAGCCGAACAGGCTCTGGAAAATCTCCCCGTCAACCACCGTATGATTATGGGCGAACCCATCCAACAGATATTTCATACAAATGAATTAAACGACCCTGCACTATATAATCTGCCTTTCTTAAAAAATTCTAACCAAATTGGTAAATATTTAGCAGCCCGTAATAACCGTTTAGTGATACAAGAAATACGCCGCATGGAACAAGTATGGGCCCAAATTGATGAAAATTTGCCCCGCCTTCGTAAAGAAGCGACTGAAACGGAACAGCCCGAAAACCAAGTTACTTGGTTAGCTGACTTAGTTCCCGCGCAAACCACCCGGCTATTTGTGGGAGAAAAATACGGATACCCCGAAATTTACCAATTTGTCGCACAATTGGTACAAGAATTACGCACCCGGCAGCCGGACCGGGAAATTCTATTTTTTACCGAATTTTTGCCAGAAAATTTAAAATGGGAAGAACGATACAACTATACGCTCAAACGGCCCCAAAATGCCCGCAAGTTTTTCCCTATATGGGACCAAATTATACAAGCCCAAATCCCTGTTATTGGGTTGGAAATACCGGCCGCTGTCAAAAATAACTGCGAAATACGTTATTTACGATCTGACGGTTGGTTAGATCAAAAATCAGTATGGGCCTCTTTAGAAGCAGTACGTTTACGCAATGAACGCTGGCAAAAAACCATGGCTACCTACCGTGCCCAATACCCCAATGCGCTGTTTATTATCTATACCGGAGCCGACCATTCTATGTATAACCGTCCGTTTACGTTGGCAACCCCCGGAGAACAAACCTTTGTATCGGTATTATATCCTCAACGATATTCCGGCTTTGATGCCTCCAACCGTTTTATCGGTACTTTTGTTGCCAAACCGATGCCCGGTCCCTTGGAAAGATTAGTAAATCAACTGGATTTTCAACGCCCGGTAATAAAATGGCAATCGCCCGATTTACCCGCCATTGCCGGATTTGATGTACGCATTAAAGTACCCGTGCGATTGCCGGAATTGGATGACTAATCCTTAAGTTGTTAAATTCATAACCTCTACAAAAGTTTATAGGTAGTATTGCTCCTCGGATAAAAAGTATAATAGAAGAAGAGCATTAACTTTATGAGGATTTTATGTTAACACGTTCATATCATTGGCTGGTTACCGGCGGGGCTGGATTTATCGGCTCACACCTTGTAAAAGAATTGATTCGTCAAGGGCAACAGGTAACTGTATTAGACAATTTATCCGGCGGGAAATTAGATAATTTATCCTCTGTGCAAGATAAAATCACATTCATTCAAGGAGATATTTGTGATTTTGATACCGTCCAAAAAGCTTGCCAAGGTGTTAATTATGTGCTCCATTTAGCGGCACTGATATCGGTGGCCGAGTCCATGGCCCAACCGCAGGAAACCGCAAAAATCAATGTACAAGGTACGGTAAATGTATTAGAAGCGGCCCGTCAATGCGGGGTAAAACGGGTAGTTTTCTCCTCGTCAGCGGCAGTATATGGGACCCGTCCGGAACTGCCTTATAAAGAAGATACTCCCATTGATTGCCAATCGCCCTATGCATGGAGCAAACAAGCGGGGGCAGAACTTTGCCAACTTTATACCAAGGCCTATGGCCTAGAAGCAGTAGCGTTGCGTTATTTTAATGTATTTGGTACAGGGCAAAACCCCAATTCTGCCTATGCCGCTGTGATTGCCAAATTTATGCAGTTAGCGGCAGAAAATAAACCGTTGGGAATTGATTGGGATGGATTGCAAAGCCGGGATTTTGTGAGTGTAAAAGACGTGGTACAGGCCAACCTGTTAGCGGCTACAAAAGGAGTGCCCGGAGAGATTTATAATGTAGCTAGTGGCCGCACCTATACTTTATTGGAACTGGCTGATACGATTGAAAAGGTATCTGGGCGCAAGTTAGCGCGTATAAGCCGCCCCAAACGCCCCGGAGATGTGCACGAATCTTCTGCCGATATTTCCAAAATTACGGCCCTGGGCTATAAACCGTCCGTAACGTTAGAAGAAGGGCTCAAAGAAATGTGGGCCGAAATAATAAATTAATAGTATTTTTAGGTAGATTTTTTCATTATTTCCGTTTGAATAAATCACGGGTGGAAACTTTGTCTTTTACATCATCTGGTACGCTGGCATAGCGGTTGGCAATGATGACAAACTCCGCCTGTTCATAAGCACTTTTTTCCTCTGTGGAAGCCGTTAAGTGCAAGGGATTGTTTGCTGAAAACTCTTCTATTTTCTTGTCGGCAATCGGCAATTTTTGGCATTCGAAACAATTACCCTAAATACGTGATTACTTTAGATAACCTGGCTGTTGGAAATGTGAATGGAGTCAAAATTATCCACCTAGGAGATTTTTACTTGGAAAATAAACTACTTTGACACAAATTTATGAGAAAAGTGGCACGATTTTGGCACTTTACTTATAGTTTAGTATAATAGAGTTAACAATTGTCGTCGTATGGAAGGGTGGCCGAGTGGTTTAAGGCGTCAGTCTTGAAAACTGATGTAGGGGCAACTCTACCGAGGGTTCGAATCCCTCCCCTTCCGTTTGCTTCGTAAAACACGCCACGAGTTTGTTTATCTTATTTTTCTGCCAACGCTTGCGAAAGGGCGCGCGCTAATTGGTCCGCGCACGAGGTACCTTTGCCACCGCAATCGTTGCCTTTTAAAAGCCGGGCTACATGCGCAGCGTCAGCTCCTTCCACCAGTTTACTAATAGCTGTTAAATTGCCGGGGCAACCGCCCAAAAAGAGCACGTTATGTACGCAATTTTTGTCATCCAAATAAAAAGATAATTCCTGCGAGCAAACTCCCGCGGTTTCAAACGTAAATTTTCTCATAAATACTCCTATAAATACGTGACAAGTTCTTTTAAATCTTTGCGGTCCGTGTGGCGGTCAGCCGGGGCGCAATCCCCAGCCGCGTATCCAATGGGCATTAACAAAACAGGGATTTCATGATCCGGCAAGTTATACGCGCGCGACACCGCCTGCGGCGAAAAGAAATTGAGCCAACATGTGCCCAATCCTTGTTCGGTGGCGGCTAACATAGCATGCGTGGCCACAATAGACGCGTCTTGCACGCCGGACATTTGCTCGGGTAACTGTGGGTGGTGCCATTCTTCCTGTGTGTTTTTGGTAAAAATCAGCACAGCGGGTGCACCGTAATGGCACGGCGTAAGGGTGCGCATTTTTTCCATTTCCGCCGGGGTTTGTACCACATAAATATGATAGGCCTGCAAGTTTTTAGCCGTAGGGGCCAGGCGGGCCGCTTCTAACACGGCGTTTAATTTTTCGGGCGGCACGGGGGTAGGTGCAAATTTACGCACGGAATAGCGTGCTTTGGCAAGTTCGGTAAAGTTCATAAACACTCCTTTAAAAGTGGGATATTTTTATTATAGCAGTTAGCGAGAACGAAAATGTAAGTAAGCCGTACAATTAAGCAATGCGATAATTTCAAAAAACACATGTGAGCCACCCAAACGAACAAAGTGGAATAATTTCAAACTAATTTTGCACAGTTCTAGGCCCATGCCGACGTAGCGTACGTAATTAGCGGCGCAAAGCGCCGCAAGTACGTAAGGAGGCTCGCAACGACGAAATGTGCAAAATTAGGAAGAAATTATGTTAGAATAGAGGAGTAGGAAAAGACAATTTAATCTGTTTTTGGAACCGTGTAAAAAGTATACGGGTTCCTGCCATAAGGCGGGTTCATACATGCCAAAAACAGTCGTTAAAACACAATACAAATGGAATTGCAAGCCGGTTGTGTTGTGTTGAACGTTTATCGTTTTGTGACGATAATCTACGGCTGTTGTTTGTTGGGTAAATGTATGAGCTCACAGGCAAGAGCCGTTCTCTTTGGTTTCTTAAACAGATACTAAGGAGAAAAACATGAAGAATGAAAATGTAGTTGTAACTAATAAATACCCCCTCACCTGCCCTGTGGGCATCCTCTCCCTCAAGGGCGAGGGGAACAGCACTTCCCCCTTGAGGGGGAAGGTGGCCGAAGGCCGGATGAGGAGGCACCTTAGAGGCTTTACCCTTATTGAGCTCTTGGTGGTGGTTTTAATTATCGGCATTTTGGCCGCAGTGGCGGTGCCGCAGTATAATGTGGCCGTTGCAAAAAGCCGGTTTATACAATTACAAGTAATGGCTAATGCATTAAACAAGGCCGAAATTGTTTATTTTATGGCCAATGGAAAATATGCACAAGACTTTAGGAATTTAGAGATATCCCCCAACCTTATTACTAATGACGGACAAATAGCACGAGAGGGAAAAGCAGCCTGCTATGCCAATTCGACTGACTTTTATTGTTTTTATGAAGGTGGATTTAGTGGTAGTGGGCCCGTTCCCGTCTATGCTTCCAGCTGGGGTAGTAAAAATGCCTATTGTCGTGCTTATTCCAGTTTTCAAAACAAAGTATGTAAGTCTTTAAGTAAAGAAAATACAAATTGTGAACCTCCGGAAGGCTCTTACTGTCTGTATCGTTTGTAAATCCGTAATTGGACGTTAGGCATGCCGCCCGGTTTCGCGTAACAGCTGTTCAAACATCTCCAGCTGGGCGGCGTATTTCTCGCGCGCTTGTTTGGGGGTTACGTCGCTGCGGTAGGTCCAGTTTTCGGGGCCGACGGTGCCGGGTGTGTTCACACGCTCCAAAGTACCGACAATATCCTGCCACGCAAACAGCGTAAGTGCCGAGGCACTATCCAGCACGCGCATTAGCATCAGGCGTTGGGTATCTAAATTAAAAGGCACGTTGCCGTCGGTCTTTTGGGCGGAAATCATTTCCCATATATTGCGGCGTTCACTCACGTCCATATTCTCCCACCAGCCGCGCAAGGTTTCGGTGTCGTGCGTGGACGTGGTAGCCAAAGACACCACCGGGTAATTTTTCGGCTCGCGATACCAGCCGTTATCTTCGCGCTCCCACCGGAGTACTTTATAACCGGGGATACGCAAATCAACAAGCATCCGGCGCACATAATTGGGGATAACACCCAAATCTTCGCCCACAGGCAGTTTGCCCCGGGCTTCGTCCAGCACCATGCGTAAAAACGTGTAGCCGCGGTCAATTTGGTTTTGTTCCCCCTCTACGTCAAACGCGCCTTGCTGGGCGCCCGGCGCAAATACGTACGTGCGGAAAAACCCCACCAAATGGTCCAGGCGGAAAATGTCGTAAAGCTCGGTCACGCGGCGGATTTTGCGCCGCCACAAATCCAAATTGTGTTCCAACAAATACGGCCAGTTATACGCCGGCAGGCCCCAGCGTTGGCCGTCCTTGGAAAATTGGTCCGCCGGCGCGCCGATTTCCCACCCAATGCGGTAGTTTTCTTTTTCGGCCCACACTTCGGCGCTGTCCAAATTGGTGGCAAACGGAATATCGCCAAAAATATAGACACCCTTTTCTTGCGCGTAAGCTTTGGCGCGGCGCAGTTGCTGGTCCAAAATCCACTGAACATATTTGAAAAAATCCACAAACTCTTTATACTGCGCTTCAAATTGCTGGACGGCCGACGAGTGAATATCCTGGTATTCGGCGGGCCATTGGGTCCAGCTTTGCCACTTGTAAAAATCTTTCAGCGCGCGGAACAGTGCATAGCCTCTAAGCCACGGTGCTTGCGCGGCACAATACGCTTCAAACGCTTGCGCGCGGGCAGTGTTGGCGGCTACCTCGTGAATTAAAAACGTTTGATACCCCAGCCACAACGCGTGCCATTTGGCATGCTTGACTTCAAAAAACGGCGCGTTTTTAGCATCGTGCCAATGCATAATATCCACGGTTAAAGAGCCAATATATTCTTGCGCGCGCGAGCTGTGCTCAATATCCTCTATTTCATCAATTTGCGCATATACCGGGTCCACCGCAAAGGACGTGAGCGCGCTGTAGGGGCAGTTTACGCCGGGGGCGGTTTCTTGGAGCGGCAAAATTTGAATGAACTTTACGCCTAGCCCGGCTAAAAATTCGGTCCATTTTTTAAGCGAGCCAAAATCGCCCACGCCCCAATCGTGCGGGGCTTTCATAGCGGCTAACGGCATCAGCACGCCGCTGGTGCGGGCGGATAACAGTTCGTCGTGAATAGTCATAAGTTACTTCCGGGCAATCGCTTCAATTTGTACCACGCCGCCCTTGGGCAGCGCCACTACCTGCACGGTGGTGCGGGCAGGCGGATTTTCTTTGAAAAACGTTTCGTACGTGGCATTCATTTCCGCAAATTTGGTGAGGTCCGTCATAAACACGGTTGTTTTGACGACGTTTTTAAGCGTGCACCCGGCCTCTTTTAAAATGTTCTCCAGGTTGTGCAAAATGATTTCGGTTTGCATTTGTACGTCGCCGGTAAACACTTCGCCAGTGACGGGGTCAATCGGCAAAACGCTGGAGGTAAAAATAAAGCCGCCGTCTTCCACGGCTTGGGAGTAAGGCCCAATGGCTTTAGGTGCCTGGGCGGAGTTAATAATTTTTTTTGTCATATAAACCCTCGGTGGCGCGGGCAAAAACAGGCCCGCCAAATCTATATTTATATGGTAATAAAGAGAATAGGTATGTGTCAAATAATCCCCAAACTATATAATTATGCTACAATGTAAATACAATTTAACTCTGTTTTTGGAACTGTATTGAAAAGTACAGACTCTTTTGGGAGACCAAAAGACGTATGAAAACCAAAAACAGCCGATTTTTAGGCACAAAATAAACGGACCTGCAAACCGTTTGTTTTGTGCCGAGTGTTTGTCGCACATGCGGCAAGCCACGGCTGTTGTGTATGAGGGTTTTCATACGTCTCAAACATATTAGCCGTTTTGTTTATCTCCCGGACAGATAAATTGTAAGGAGATAAACAATGAAAAAAGAAAATAATGTAGTTGTAAAACAAAGCTGTCATTCCCGATCGTCATCCCGCAGTGTTTCTGTGCGGGATATATCGGGAATCTACAACGCTTGCCGTTATTATAAAAAGGAAAAAACCTTATTAAATAAATGCGTGGAAGATCCTCGATTACAGCCCTCGGGGATGACGCCTTTATTGATAACAACCCGCGGCTTTACCCTCATTGAGCTCTTGGTTGTCGTCTTAATTATCGGCATTTTAGCCGCCGTGGCCGTGCCGCAATATAAGGTGGCCATCATCAAAAGCCAGGTAGCCGCGATTGTAGCCTTTACCAAATCCATCGCAAATGCGGAAGAAATATATTATGTAGCTAACGGGAAATACACCTCAGACCCTACAGAGTTGGATATCAATCTGCCATCAGAATGTACTCCAAATACAGACGGCCGCAGGGAATACGCTTGCACCAATAACTTTCTGTTAGGACTCCCCAGCGATTCAGATAAATCTATCTATGCCCACTATTGTCCTAATAATAACACCTCTTTTGACGATTGTTACGCCACTAGGGGATTTCAACTAGTATACCGCTTACAACACTATGAAGGGACAGACGGACATGCCGGTGAACAATATTGCCATTTCTTTAAACGCTTTGAATTAGGCAAAGCTATTTGCTCCAACTTATCCGGTTTTGTCTGCAAGAATTGTTAAAACCTACTTGCACACCTTACGCACAAATGGTATAATAGAGAGGAAGTTAGTAGTCCTGCCAGTCCTTCAAAAAGATTTGCTTGCACGTACTAAACAAATTTGATATACTAGTTGCGTTGGGTTTAACCTGACATAGATTAGACCCCAAAGTTTTTTGCGCTCGTAGCTCAGTGGTAGAGCATCCGCCTTTTAAGCGGGGGGCCGTGAGTTCAAGTCTCACCGGGCGCACTTTCTAGTGCCCTCTTCGTCTATCGGTTAGGACGTCGGATTTTCAATCCGAAAAGAGG